>NZ_JBHSBH010000003.1:163656-258498 GCF_042650565.1 Nocardiopsis sediminis | reverse complement strand
AGGCCGCGTCTCCCCCGCCGTCCCGCACCCCGCCACCACCGCGGGTCAGGCCCCCGGTGCCCCCTGCTCCGCCACGAACTCGCGCAGCCACGGCAGGAACTCCGCGGCGAGGTCGGGACGGGCACATGCGAATTCCACCACAGTGCGGAGGTAGTCCACCTTGTTTCCGGTGTCATAGCGCTGGCCCCGGAACAGGACGCCGTGCACGGGCCCGCCGTCGTCGGGCTTGCTCCGGGCCAGCTCGCGCAGCGCGTCGGTCAGCTGGATCTCGCCGCCGCGGCCGGGCGGGGTCTCCCGCAGCACGCCGAACACCGCCGGGTCGCAGATGTAGCGGCCGATGATGGCCCAGCGGCTGGGCGCCTGGTCGGCGGGGGGCTTCTCGACCAGGTCGGTGACCACGACGACGTCGTCGTCCCCGGTGGGCTCGATCGCCGCGCAGCCGTAGAGCGAGACCTGCTCGGGCTCGACCTCCATGAGCGCCACGACGCTGCCGCCGTAGGCGGCCCGCACCTCGGTCATCCGCTTGAGGAGCGCTCCGCTGTCGCCGATGATGTCGTCGCCGAGGAGCACCGCGAACGGGTCGTCGCCGACGTGCGCGGCGGCGCAGAGCACGGCGTGGCCCAGGCCGCGCGGCTCCCCCTGGCGGACGTAGTGGATCTGGGCGAGCTCGCTCGACTCGCGGACGGAGTGCAGGCGCTGGGTGTCGTTCTTCGCCCGCAGCGCCTCCTCGAGTTCGTAGGCACGGTCGAAGTGGTCCTCGATGGAGCGCTTGCTGCGCCCGGTGACCATGAGGACGTCGTCGAGGCCGGCGGCGACCGCCTCCTCCACCACGTACTGGATCGCCGGCTTGTCGACGATCGGCAGCATCTCCTTGGGCGTCGCCTTGGTGGCGGGCAGGAAGCGGGTGCCCAGACCCGCCGCCGGCACGACGGCCTTGGTGACGAGGGCGCGTTGCGAATCTGTCATGTCGGCACTTTAGGACAGTGCTCCCGTGATCCCGCCCCGGCACGCGCCACCGACCTGTGGTGCGGTGCGAATCAGCCGGTCAGGGGCGTGCAGGGCACGAGAGATTCATCCGCCTTTCCGCCGGTGATCACCCGGTGCGGCGGGTGCTGGGACACTCGTGGGCATGGACACGCCGACGAAGCGCGAGACGCGCGCCCGGATCCTCGCCGCCCGGCGGGCGATGCCCGAAGCCGAGCGGGCGGCGGCCGGGCCCGCGATCCGCGACGCCCTCGCGGCCGAGCCGCTGCTCACCACCGGGGGCACGGTGGCCGTCCACGTCTCCGTGGGCACCGAGCCCGATACGCGCAAGCTGATCGCCACGCTGTGGAAGCAGGGGACCTATGTCCTGCTGCCGGTGGCCCTGCCGGACGGCGACCTGGACTGGGCGGCCTACGACGGCCCGGACTCCCTCGCCCCCGCGGGCCGCGGCCTGCTGGAGCCCACGGGGCACCGGTACGGCCCCGGCGCCATCCGGCGCGCGGCGGCCGTCATCTGCCCCGCGCTGGCGGTGGACCGGACCGGGGTGCGGCTGGGCCGGGGGGCGGGCTACTACG
Organism: Nocardiopsis sediminis; assembly: GCF_042650565.1. Classification (NCBI taxonomy): domain Bacteria; kingdom Bacillati; phylum Actinomycetota; class Actinomycetes; order Streptosporangiales; family Nocardiopsidaceae; genus Nocardiopsis; species Nocardiopsis sediminis. The sequence goes on along the minus strand of NZ_JBHSBH010000003.1, from coordinate 256,939 downwards.
ACCGCGCCCTCACGCGGGTCGGCCCGCACACCCTCGTCCTCGCCGTGATTTACGACACAGAGTTGCTGGACACGGTTCCCACCGAGCCCCACGACCGCCCCGTGCACGGGGTCGTCACCCCCGGCCGCGGCGTACACCTGTTCTGACCGGCGCCACCGGGCGTGACGCGGGGAACACCGGCGCCGCGGAGCGCGTTACACGCATCCGGCGGCGCCACCAGCAACGGCGCTCCGCCCCCGATGTCGCGGCCGTGCCGCCGAAGCGCGTACTATTTGGCAGTCGGCGGGTGAGAGTGCCAATGAGGAGGACCCCCGTGCCCACGTACCAGTACGCATGCACCGAGTGCGGCGCCCAGATGGAGGTCGTGCAGAGCTTCACCGATGACGCCCTGACGGTCTGCCCCGAGTGCCAGGGCCGGCTGCGCAAGGTGTACTCGGCCGTGGGCATCGTCTTCAAGGGCTCGGGCTTCTACCGCACCGACAGCGGCTCCTCCGGCTCGGCGCCGGCGGGATCCGCCAAGAACGGCGCGAAGAGCGACTCCGGCTCGGGCTCCGACTCCTCCTCGTCCTCGGGCGACTCCGCCTCCAGCAGCTCGTCGTCCGGCTCCGCCGACTCCGGCTCCTCGTCGAGCACCAGCGGATCGACCGGCAGCACGGCCAAGGCCGCCTCCGCCTGACCCCCGGCGCCGCCGCACGGCGGCTGTGGACAACCCGCGCACCCGCCGGGCCGGACTCCTAGCGTGGGGGCATGCCCTTCTCGCGTCCTCGCGTCCTGCCCACCGACCGCGGCACCGCCCCGCACAGGGCTGCGCGGGTGCTGGCCCGCTACCGACGTACCGCCGGGGCGGTGTGTGCCGTGCTGGCCGCGGTTGGTGCGGTGCTGCTGATCCGGCCGCCTCCGGCGGCCACCACCGACGTTCTCGTCGCGGCGCGCGACCTCAACGGGGTGGCGCCGATCGCCTCCGGCGACCTCGTCGCGCGGTCGCTGCCCGCCGCCGCGGTCCCCGATCGTGCCGTGCCCGCCGGGTCCGATCCCTCAGGGCGCTCCCTGGCCGGGCCCATGTCCCGCGGTGAGGTCCTCACCCGCACCCGCCTGGCCGATCCGCCCGCCGCCGCGCACGGGCCCGGGATGGTGGCGGCCCCGGTCCGCGTCGCCGATCCCGGCGTGGTGGCGCTGCTGCACCCCGGGAGCAGGGTCGACATCCTCGCCGCCGCGTCCGATCCGCTCTCCGCCGACCTCGGCGGCGGACCGGCCCGGCCGGCCGAAACCGTCGCCGCCGACCGCCCGGTGATCGCCGTCCCCGGCCGCGGCGGCTCGGGAACCGGTCCTGGCGGCTCCGGGGTCGAGGCGGGCGGCTCCGGGGCCGATACCGGGGGTCTCCTGGTCGTGGCCGTCACCCCGCGCGAGGCCCGCGACCTCGCGGGGTATGCGGTTGCGGGATCATTGTCCATAACCATTCGCGGTTGACCGGCGACCCTTCGTGGGTCGGCGCCGGACCGCGGACCGCGCCGCCGCCCCCGCACCGGCGGACGCGGCACGCACGACCCGAGGAGGGGCATCCATGAGCGGATTCAAGAAGTTCCTGTTGCAGGGGAACATGGTCCAGTTGGCGGTGGCGGTGGTCATCGGCGCACTGTTCTCCGAACTCGTCACCGCGTTCGCCGCGGGGTTCATCACCCCGCTGATCGGCGTCTTCGGCGGCGTGCCGACCTTCGGCGACCTCTACTTCGAGGTCAACGGCAGCCGCTTCCTCTACGGCCAGTTCATCGACGCCCTGGTCGGCTTCGTGCTGACCGCCGCGATCGTCTACTTCTTCGTGGTGCTGCCCATGACCAAGCTGATGGAGCGCTTCGCCTCGGAGGAGGAGGCCACCACGCGGCCGTGCCCGTACTGCCACAGCGAGATCAACAAGGCCGCCACCCGGTGCGCGTTCTGCACCTCCGAGGTCGCCGCGGAGACCCCCGCGGCCCCCGTGGCCTCTGCCGCCACCGACGACACCGCCAAAGCCCCGGCCGGTTCCTGAACCCGGACGGCGGTGCCGGCGGCCCCGCGGATGGGGCCGCCGGCACCGCCGGGGGCTCACGGCACTACTGCTCGGTCCCGTACTCCCAGTGCCAGGGCTCGAACGGGCTGGAGTACGCCCATGACGGATGGAACCAGCCCCACTGCTGGGAATTGCTCTCCAGCCAGTTGAACTCCGGGCTCCCCTGGTTCTGCACGCCGCCGCACAGGTCGACCGCCTGTCCCAGGCCGTGGTTGCTGGTGCCGGGCACGGCCGCGTTGCCCGGCGGCTGCTCGGCGTAGACCCGCTGCTGGTTGGGCAGGTCGCGGTAGGAGCTGGTCACGCAGATCGGCTTGCCGAAGTTCTCGGTGAACGCCTGGTTCATCGCCAGGAACTCCACGGCGGCGTCGGCACGCAGGAAGTGCCCGGGCTCGTGCAGCTCACACAGGGCCTCCGTAGGCAGCAGGCCGTTGGGGTAGCCCGACGCCGCCGAGCCCGCCTCGGGGTCGCACTCCACGCCGGCCATGTAGGCGTCGGGGTCGAGGCCGCGGTCCTCCAGCTCCTGCATCAGCGCGTTGGTGCTCTCCTCCGACTGCTCCCGCAGGGCGTCGAGCTCGCCCTTGAGCTCCACGCGCTCCAGCTGAGTCTGCGCCTGGAGGTTCTGCGCATCGGCGGTGAGGTCGCCCTGCTCCTCGCGCAGGGCGTTGGCCTCCTCCAAGAGGGCTTCCTTGTCGTCGGAGAGCTTGACGACGTGCGATTCCACCGCGAGGTCCTCGTTGAGCGAGCCCGAGGTCACCAGTGCGAGGGTGCCGCTGTCGGGCTGCTGGTAGAGGGTGCTGGCGAGCTGGGCCAGCGGTTCGCGCATGTCGGCGAGTTCGAGCTCGGTCTGCTGGAGGTCGTGCAGCGTGCCGATCAGCTCGTCCTGGGCGGCCTCAAGGGCCTCTTCGCGCTCGGTGTAGTCGTTGGTCGCGGCTTCGAGTTCTTCCTTCGCCGCCTCGGCCTGCTCGCTGAGGCTGTCGAGGTCGTTGTCCGCCGCGGCCGGCGAGGTCGCGGGCGACATGGCGATGTCGGCGCCGGGGACCAGTAGCAGTGCCCCGAGAACCGTGAAGATCACCGCCTGCGCGCTCCGCCGCCGTGCGGCCGGCGGCAGCGCCAGGAAGCACGCGATCCCGCTTCTCGGCACGCGGGATCCTTGCCGCGTCGAATCGAGAATGAACGGCACGAGATGTCCTCCGGCTGCCTGTTTCGGTCGTTCGCGTGGCCGCATCGCAAGGTACTACATGTCCACAACCGGACGTGTTGGACTGGTCGCGCTCGCGTGATGCATCTCGGACGCGGCATGCGTCCCAGGTAGCGGCCGATCACCCGCCGCCCATGGAGCCGCTGCTCACCAGGCGGCCACTGCAGATTCCCACTTACGGGCGACAAACCACCCGTACCACCCGCATGTGACCAGAGTCACCCATACGTTATGGCAACCCCGGCACCATGAAGGGTACTCAAATATGTGCGCCCTCGCTCGCTTCGCACGGGTTCCCCTGTCCCCACGGGCCTCAGGCGTTCCGACCCCGCACCCCCGGCGATCCTCCGCTACCCTGGTAGCCCGGACAGGGCCTCATAGCTCAGGGGACAGAGCACCGCTCTCCTAAAGCGGGTGCCGCAGGTTCGAATCCTGCTGGGGCCACACTACTTGACCAGGCAAAATGGGCCGGGATCGCGCGATGGCGCAGCCGGGGCCGCCTGCGTTGGGTCGCTCTGGCGGCCGCCCGGGGGTGCTCTCTCCCGGGCGCGGGCGCTCACGCGCCGGGGGCCGCCGGGTCGGCCGGGCCGCCGCGCCACTTCTGGAATATGAGGTTGGTGTGCACGAACGCGACCTCGTTGCGGGCGGCGAAATGCTCCAGGACGAGGGTCTGGAGTGCGCCCACGCTCTCGGCCGACACGCGCACCAGGAAATCGTCGGGCCCCGTGAGGTGGCAGATCTCGCGGACCTCGGGGCGCATCAGCGTATGGCGGATGAACGGCTCCACGAGCGCCTGGCGGTGGGGGTTCATCCGGACGGCGAGGAACGCCTCGACCGGGCGGCCTAGTTTCTCCTCGTCGACAACGGCGGAGAACCCCTGGATCACGCCGGTCTCGCGCAGCCGTTTCACGCGTGAGAGGCACGTCGACGCGGCGACCCCGGAGATCTCCGCGAGTTCCTTGTTCGTCACGCGGGCATTCTTCTGGAGCGCGCGTAGGATCTTCCTATCCACCGAATCGAGTTCAATCGGCTGGGACATGCCCCGAAGAATATGCGGCATCGCACCGAACCGGCAACGGAGCCGACCATACTGGGCCGCACCCGCCGACAAGGTATCGGTCCGCCCATGGAGTGATCTTTGCCCAGCAACGTCGCGCTTTTCATTTCGGTCACGCTGATCATGCTCGTCGTGCCCGGACCGGATTTCGTTATCGTCACGCGGAATTCACTTTCCGGCGGGAGATCTCAGGGATATCTGACCCTTATCGGAATATGCTGCGGCCTGGCCTTCCTGACCGTCCTCGCCGGAACGGGCGCCGCGGCGGCGATCGCGGCGAACGCGTCGCTGCTCACCGCCCTGCGGATCATCGGCGGCGCGTACCTGGCGCTGCTGGGCGGCTTCCTCGCCGTCGGCGCGCTGATCCGCGCCCGCGGGGGCACGCCGCCCCCGATCGAGGGCACCACCCCGCGGGCGCCGATCGCCCAGGGCTTCCTGAACAACATCCTCAACCCCAAGGCGCTGGTCTTCTACGTCACGTTCATGCCGCAGTTCGTCAGCCCGAACGGCTCCGCTCTCGCGCAGACCCTGATGCTCGGTGCCATGGTGGTCGCCTGCGCCGCCCTGTGGTGGAGCGTCTACGTCACCGCGGTCACCCGCATGAGCGCGCTGTTCGCCCGGCCGCGGGCGCGCGCGATCATCGATGTCGGCGCCGGGTCGGCGCTCGCGCCCCTGGGCATCTGGATGGCGCTGACCTCGGAGTTCGGGTGAGGGCGGTCAGCTCACCGCCCGGACCTTCGCGATGTAGTGCGCGGTCTCCTCGTGGTTGGTCGACGCCGCCAGCTCGGCGAACCCGTGGCGGAACGCGAACCGGAACCGGGTGTCCGCGCGCTCCGGGGGCTTGTCGGCGAGCGCGCCCGCCGACGCGGCCCGCACCAGGCCCGGGACGTCGTAGCGGTAGTCCCGGTGCACGACCCAGTGGGCCACGCCGTCGATGTCGCGCAGCCGGGCGTCGGTGAACCCGCGGCCGGCGGGCTCCGGCAGCGGGCGCGTCTCCAGGTCGAAGCGGGCCACCTCGGCGACCGCCTCGCGCCACGGGCCGGGGACCCGCCCCGCCAGCGCCTCCTCGCACCAGCGCAGGACCGTGCGGTCGAACTCCGCGGAGGTGAAGCAGTACTCCAGGGCCGGCGCCAGCGAATCGGGGTCGGCGGTGCAGTTCTCCGCCGACTGCGTGAGCAGCCGCGCCCCCGGCAGGTCCTGGACCTCGGCGAAGCCGGCCAGCGAGAGGATGGCCTCGGACTGGCGCATGCCGCAGACCTCGCGGACGACCGGGAACAGGTTGCGCAGCACCAGGTTCTCCCCCAGCAGCCGCGCCCAGAACAGGAAACGCTGCATGCGGAGGTTGTCGGCCAGGCTCATCCCCTTGTGGGCGAGCACGTACTCGAAGTCGTCGCGCTCGCCGCGCACGGTCACGAACCCGTAGAGGTCACGGCGCTCGGTGTAGTCGGTGTTGGGCAGGAGCAGCAGCGGGTAGGCGGCGATGCGCGACACGTACCGGGAGAGCTCGTCGTAGCCCGCCAGGAAGGACTCCGGGGTCTCGCCAGGTGCACCCCAGATGAGCTCGGCGTAGGCGTCGACCCCTTCGTCCGCCAGCCATTCGGCCAGCTCCTTCCACCGGTTGATCTTCATGTTGCGGCGGTTCATGCCGTCGAGCGCCTCGTCGTCGAGGGTCTGCAACGCGAGCGTGAACGAGCTCTGGAGGCCGGCGTCGCGCATGAGCCGCACGATGCGGAAGAACAGCGCGTTCTTGTTCTTGGCCCACGAGGTCTCCAGCGCGAGCGGGTACCCGTAGCGCTCCCTGACCTCGATCAGGGTCTCGACGAACGCCATGTCCTGGGGGAGCATCCCGAAGTTGGCGTCGCACAGGACGACGGTCTCGGCCCGCGCCTTGGCCAGCTCGACGAGCTCGGCGCGCAGCCGCTCGCGGGAGAAGCACCGCACCCGCTGGCCCACGGCGCCGCCCCAGTAGCAGAACGAGCAGTGGTAGGGGCAGCCCCGGTTGGTCTCCATCAGCGCGACGTCGTAGCGGAACCGCCCGCCGTCATCGAGCAGCGGGAGCACGCCGGTGAGGATGGGCGACGGGATCGAATCGAGGTCGTCGATCCGCGCACGCTGCGGGGTGGTGGCGACCGCGCCGCCGGGCCGCGGGAGGGAGATCCCGGCGATGGCCTCGAAGCCCGTGCCGTCGAGCACGGCGCCGATGATCTCCTGGATCGTGAACTCGCCCTCGCCGTTGACGACGATGTCGACCTGCGGGCAGGTGCGGAACACCCGTTCGGCCTGGTTGGCGACGTGGTTCCCGCCGAAGACGACCACGGCGCGGGGGTTGGCCCGCTTGACCGCCTCGGCCACCGCGGAGAACTGCCGGACGTTCCAGCCCAGGACGGAGAACCCCACCACGTCGGGAGCCCCGCTTTCCAGCAGGCGCACCGCCATCTCCCAGGGGGTGGCATCGCCCGGGAAGTTCTCGATCGACACCCGGCAGTCCCGGTTCAGGCGCTCATTGGCCTGGACCGCGGCCGCCATGTATCCGCTCGCGAGCGGCATGGACTCTTTCGACATGTGCCAGACACCCTGCTGGACCAATGTGACGTTGAGCATGGAGATCACACATTCGCGGACGGAGGTGAAACGCGCGCGATCGGTGCGCGCGCCATGCGGAAAACCCGGTGTTCCTGCGCAGTGCGGGACCGGCGGGAGGGCACCGGAAAAGAAAGGGACCGGAAGGCGGTTTTCGTTGTTCCTCGACGGCGGAAGGGCTAATGCGCGCCCACCGCGGTGCGGTGATTCACATACTCCGCGTATCCCCCACCGCGTGTCAACAGACGCGTCAAGGCCATCGGGCGAATGAACCGGGACTCCATCCCCATATGCACCGGGCGGGGCACTCGGCCTCTCCGTAATCCTCCGCATCAGAATGGCACGTGTGCGATTTACCGGTGACAGAACGCCACATCGGGTGGAATATCGCTCTTCGGCGGTGAATCAACGGATCACGGCGACCCCGGGCGCCGCCGAATATCATTCGCGGCATCCGCGGGATTCTCCGGCGATCATTGGAGAATGATCCGCCCTTCGGCGACCCGGGCGAATATCCTTCGATCCGCTTACGGTACGGCGCCGGGAACTGCCAGCCTGGGCGTGCGGCCGGTGACCGCCGTCCGCGCCGCCACCGCGAGGGCCGGTGTCCCGACACACGCCGGCCCTCGCGACCTCCCCGACCACCCATGGAGCCACCTGTGGACGAAGGCCGACCCGCACCGGCACCGGGCACCGCCGCCGAAGCGGACCCCGCCGCCTGCGTACTGATCGTCGACGACGCCCTGCCTCGCTGGCTGTCGGCGAACACCGCGGCCGTCCTGGGCGTCGCGCTCGGCGCGCACGGGCTGATCGGGCTCGGGCCGGAACTCCCGGACGCCGACGGCATCCTCCACCCGGGCATCGGCGACACCCCGCTGCCGGTCCTCGCCGCCGCCCGCGAACAGATGCCGTCCCTGCGGGCGAAGGCGCGCGAGGCCGGCCTGTTCGTCGTCGACTTCAACGATGCCGCCCGCCTGAGCCGCAACTACGGCGAGTACAAAGAGCGGCTGGCCGCCGGCTCCGCCGGGTACCTCGGCCTTGCCCTGCACGGCGGCAGGAAGGCCGTCCGATCGGTCTCCGGTAACCTGAAGAGCCTTCGCTGAGCGCCTTTTCCGGGCGCCGCCCCGTGATCACCCGGGAGGAGATCGGGATTGCCCGATAGCACGTGGATCACCTTCCTCACCGACTACGGCCTGGAGAACAAGTTCATCGGGGTGTGCCACGGCGTCATCGCCCGGATCGCCCCCGCGGCGCGGGTCCTCGACATCACGCACCTGGTCCCGCGGGGCGATGTCCCCCACGGCGCCGAGGTCTTCCGCCAGGCCGTCCCCTACCTCCCCGTCGGGGTGCACCTCGCCGTCGTCGACCCGGGCGTGGGCACCGGGCGCAAGCCCGTGGTCCTCGTCGCCGGCGACCACCTCATCGTCGGCCCCGACAACGGCATGCTCCTGCGCGCCGCCGACGAGCTGGGCGGTGTCGACGCCGCCTACGAGCTGGCCGATCCCCGCTACCGCCTGAGCGACATCTCCACGACCTTCCACGGCCGCGACATCTTCTCGCCCGCCGCCGCGCACCTGGCGGCCGGCGTCGCCCCGTCCGCCATGGGGCCGCCCATCGACCCCGCCGGCCTCGTCCGCCTCCCCGACCCCGTCCGGTCGGTGGACTCCGGTGTCTTCCGGGGCGAGGTGCTGATCGAGGACCGGTTCGGCAACCTCCAGACCTCGCTCGACTCCGCGTTCCTGCGCGAGGGAGGGGTCGGGATCGGCCACACGGTCGCGGTCGCGACCGCCCGCGGGAGCCGCGAGCTGCCGTTCGTCGAGACGTTCGGCAGCGTGGGCGAGGGCGAGGCGCTCGTCCACATCGACTCCGCCGACCGCCTGGCCCTCGCGGTCAACCTCGGCAGCGCCGCCGACCTCTTCGGGCTGCACGAGCGCGACACGTTCACCCTGCGGGCCGTCTGAGCGCGCGGGTCGTCCACCGTCCCCTGAATCGGACGCCACGGGGATTCAGGGGACCCGTACGGGTCGCCGCCGCTTGACCCGCCGCCATCCGCCGCTACCCGCCGCAGCGGCCGTCCCGGGTGAGCTTCTCCAGGATCGGGACCAGTTCCGCCGGCGACGGGTAGGCCAGCATCTCGTCGCGCAGGCGGCCCGCGCCCTCGGCGAACGACGGGTCCTCCAGCATCCGCGTGACCGCCGCGCCCACGTCGGCGGCGGCGAAGCCCGCCGAGGGCAGCGCGGCCCCCGCCCCCAGGGCGGTGATGCGGTCCCCCTTCAGCCGGGTGTCGAACATCTTCGTGAACAGCAGCTGCGGGACCCCGTTGACGAGCGCCGTGGAGAAGGAGCCCGCGCCGCCGTGGTGGATGACCGCCGAACAGGTCGGCAGCAGCGCGTCCAGCGGGACGAAATCGACCACCCGGACGCCGTCGGGGATCTCGCCGACCGCCCGCACCTGGTCGGCGGAGAGGGTGGCCACCAGCTCGACGTCCAGCGCGCCGACGGTGCGCAGCACGTCGGCGATCGCCGCGGTGGAGGGGCCCGAGAAGTAGCCGTCGTACTCGCGGCCGCTCAGCCCCATGGTCAGGCACACGCGCGGCCGCTCGGGCGGCGCGGTCAGCCAGTCCGGTACCGCGGCCGGCCCGTTGAACGGGACGTAGCGCACGGGGACGGTGCGGGAGCCGGAGCGTGTGCGGACCGGGGCGGGCAGCGGGTCGATCGTCCACTGGCCGGTGACGGCCTCCTCGTCGAACGAGCACCCGTGGCGCCGGAGCGCCTGTGTCAGCCAGTCGGTGAACGCGTCCGAGCGCTGTCCGGCGGGCTGCCGGCCGCGCAGTTCGCGGAAGCGTTCGCGCACCGGGGCCCAGATGTCCAGGCCCCACAGCATGCGGGCGTGTGCCGCGCCGCAGGCCCGCGCGGCCACCGCCCCGGCGTAGGTGAGCGGCTCCCAGATGACCAGGTCGGGCCGCCACGCGCGGGCGAACTCCACGAGCCCGTCCAGCATGGGCTCGTTGATCTGGCGGACCCCCATGTTGGTCATGACGTCGTAGCCCTCGCGGATCTGCGCCCAGCCCAGGGTCGCGGGGTCGGCGTCGAAGATGTTGACCGGCTCGTCGTCCTCCGCCGCCGACGCCTCGCCGATGTCGTCGACCTCGATGTCGCCGCCGACGGCCACGGCCGGCAGCCCCGTGTGCGCGATCGTCTCCGCCAGCTCCGGCTGGCTGGCGACGCGGACCTCGTGGCCCGCCGCCCGGAACGCCCACGCCAACGGCACCATTCCGTAGAAGTGCGACTTAACGGAAATCGTGGCGAATAAAATGCGCATTCATATCCCATCCCCGGATTGCAATTCGGCCAGGATACTGAATTAAACCCCTCACTGGAACCGAGAATCCGGAGACTGGGGTATATAGGGGCTTTCATTAGGGGTGACCGTCTCCTAGTGTCACCCCCGTGACTGCGTGGCGCGGGCATTCGTGTTCCCGTGCGCCATTATCTGCGGACGTTTATGCGCGGCGATTGCTTTCCGCCGCACCGGCTGGAGGATTGCGATGGACCTGGCGATGTCGAGGGACGAGCGCGAAGCGTTCCTGGCCGATGTGCACGTGGGCGTCTTCGGCGTGGCCGACCCCCGCGGCGACCGAGCCCCGCTGCTCGTCCCCGTCTGGTACGCCTACGAGCCCGGCGGCGGGATCACCGTCTTCACCGGCCGCGAATCCGTCAAGGCGGACCTCGTGCGCGCGGCCGGCCGGATCAGCCTGTGCGTGCAGGACGAGACCGCCCCCTACCGCTACGTCAGCGTGGAGGGGCCGGCCGTCATCGAGGACCGGGTCGACCCCGGCGAGCGCGCGGCCATGGCGCACCGCTACCTCGACCCCGTGACCGCCCCCGCCTACCTGGAGGCCAACAGCCACCAGCTGGAGGGCGACGTCACCGTGCGGATGCGCCCCGAGCGCTGGCGGACCGCCGACTTCAACGCGTTCGCCAAGGAATTCAGCTAGCGGCCGTCCCGGCTCCGGAGCAGAAGGAACCCTGACATGCCCTACCCTGACGACCCCCCGGCTCAGTCGCCGCCTCCCGTCGCCGGCGCCGGCGCCACCGCCACCCCCTACCCTCGCGAGTCCTGCCTGCACGACCTCTTCGACGCGCAGGCCCGCGCCCGGCCCGAGGCCGTCGCCGCCGTCCACGGCGGACGCCGCATGACCTACGACGACCTGCGGATGCGGTCGGACGCCCTCGCGGAGCGGCTGGCCGGGGCCGGGGTCCACAGGGGCGAGTGCGTCGGGGTCTTCGGCACCCGGTCCCTCGACGCGCTGGTCGCGTTCCTCGGCATCCTCAAGGCCGGCGCGGCCTATGTCCCGCTCGACGCGACCTCACCGCCCGCCCGGCTCCAGGCCATGGCCGAGGACGCCGGTGTGCAGGTGGCGGTGGTCCTTCCCGGGCACACCTGCCGGATCCGGCGGCTGCGCACCCGCATCGACCTCGCCGCGGTGCCCCTTCGGCCCACGGGCGCGCCCCGCCCCGGCACCGGGGTCACCGCCGGCGAATGCGCCTACACCATGTTCACCTCCGGGACCAGCGGGCGCCCCAAGCCCGTCGCGATCCCGCACCGCGGGGTGGTCCGGCTGGCGGTCTCCGACCCCCGGCTCCGGCCGCCGGGCCCCGGCGACCGGGTGCTGCACGCCTATGGCCTGTCCTCCGACGCATCCACGATCGAGATCTGGTCCGGCCTGCTCGGCGGAGCCCGCCTGGTGCTGATCGACCGCGAGGACCTGCTCTCGCCCGCTGCGCTGGAGGCCCGGCTGTGCGAGCACGCGGTCACCGTCGCCTACCTCACCACCAGCGTCTTCCACCAGGTCGCCAAGGCGCGGCCCGCGGCGCTGAGCGGGCTGCGCTTCGTCTCGGCGGGCGGCGAGGCCCTGGACCCCGGGCTCGCCCGCGCCGTGCGCGACGCCTGCCCCGGCGCGATGGTCGTCAACTTCTACGGCCCCACGGAGAACACCGTCGTCTCCACCGCCCACATCGTCGAGGACGTCCCGCCCGGCGCCACGGCCCTGCCCATCGGCCGCCCCATCGCGAACTCCACCTGCCAGGTCTGGCGCGCCGACGGCACCCCGGCCAGCCCGGGTGAAGAGGGCGACCTGCTGGTGGGCGGCGACGGCCTGGCCCTGGGCTACCCGGGCGACCCCCGGCTGACCGCCGAGCGGTTCATCGAGGACCCCAGACGCCCCGGCCGCCGCCTCTACCGCACGGGGGACCGCGCCGCCTGGCGCGCCGACGGCGAACTCGACTTCCGCGGCCGGACGGACCGCCAGGTCAAACTGCGGGGCCACCGGATCGAGCTCGACGAGGTCGAGGCGCGGCTGCGCGCCCACCCCGGCGTGGGCGAAGCAGCGGTCGACCTGGTGCGCGAGGCCGGCCGCGCCGACACGCTCATCGCCTACCTGACCCCCGCCGTTCCCGGCCGCGCCGTGCCGGTCGACGCGCTGCGCGCGGACCTCGCCGGGTGGCTGCCCGCGCAGGCGGTCCCCTCCCGGTTCGTCGAGATGCCGCACTTCCCGGTGGGCCGGGCCGGCAAGGTGGACCGGGCCGAACTCGCCGCCCGGGCGCACGCCCAGTCGCCCGCCGAGGCCCCGCCGCCCGGCACCGCCGCCGCGGGCGGCCCCGCCGGGCGCATCGCCGCCCTGTGGGAGACGGTGCTGCACCGGCGCCCTGCCCCCGGCGACGACTTCTTCGCCATCGGCGGCGACTCGCTCCTGGCGGCCGAGGTCGTCACCCGGACGCTGGCCGCCGAGGGCATCGACGCCCGGCACGGGACCGAACTCGTCCGCTGCCTGCTCGACAGCCCCACCCTCGCCGGATACGCCGAGGCCGTCGAGCGCGTGCGCACCACCGGGTCCGGCGACGAGGAGGCCGCGGTGGACTGGGCGGACGAGGCGCGTCTCGGGTTCGCCCTGCCCGCGCAGCGGAGCGGACCCGGGGCGCGGTGGGACCGGCCGCGCGACGTGCTGCTGACCGGCGCCAGCGGGTTCGTCGGCGCCTTCCTCCTCGACCGGCTGCTCGCCGGCACCGATGCGCGCGTGCACTGCCCCGTGCGGGCGCGCGACGCCGCACACGCCCGGCGCCGCGTGCGCGCCAACCTCGAACGGTACGGCCTGGACCCGGCGATCGCCGGCGACCGCGTCGTGTGCTTCCCCGGCGACATCGCCGCCCCCGGCCTGGGCCTGGCCGAACACCACTGGGCGGAGCTGTCGGACACCCTCGACCTCGTGGTGCACGCGGCGGCCCACGTCAACTTCCTCTACCCCTACCGCGCGCTGCGCCCGGCCAACGTCGATTCGGTCCGCGAGATCGTCCGCCTCGCGGCGCCGCGCCGGGTCCCCGTGCACTTCCTGTCCACCATCGCGGTCATCGCCGGGTTCGGCACAGCGGGGGTGCGCCACGTGCCCGAGGACCTGCCCCTGGACCACGCCGACCACCTCACCATGGGCTACGCGGAGAGCAAGTGGGTGGCCGAACGGGTGCTCCTCGACGCCGCGGACCAGGGGCTGCCCGTCGCCGTCTACCGCCCCTACGAGATCACCGGCGACGCCCGCAACGGCGCGTGCAACACCGAGACGGCGATCTGCTCGCTCTTCAAGACGGTGGCCGACACCGGCCTGGCACCCGACATCGCCCTGCCCATGGACTTCGTCCCCGTCGACCACCTCGCCGCCGCCGTGGTGCACATCGCCACCAGCAGCCGCGCCGGGAACTCCGTCTACCACCTGACCAACCCCGAGCCCGCCCGCTTCGCCGACATGCTGGACCGCATGCGCGCCGCCGGGTGCGAGATCGCCACGCTGCCCTACGCCGACTGGGTGGCCGAACTGGTCCGCCACGTCGCGGGCAATCCCACGAGCCCTACCGCGCCTTTCGTCTCCCTGTGCGTGGACCGGAGCAACAAGTCGGAGATCTCGGTCAAGGAGATGTACTTCGAGGAGCACTTCCCCGCGATCGGCCGCTCCAATGTCGAGCGCGCCCTCGCCGACAGCGGGCTGGACTGCCCGCCGGTCGACGCCGCTCTGCTCGACCGGTACCTGGAGTACTTCTTCGGCATCGGCTACCTCACCCGGCCGGAGGCCGCGCCCGCCGCCCGGCGGTGAGCGCGCCCGCCCCACTGCGACAGGAAAGGACCCGCTCCATGAGCGCACCCGGAGCCGCCCCCTCCCCCGGCGAGCCCGATCCGCCCGGCGGCGCCCCGGCCGGGGCCGCGCGGCCCTCGCTCGCCGAGATGTACGGCCACGCCTACCGCCGCGCCTACGAGACCGGCGCGAACGCGGGCGCCACCCTGCTGACCTATCAGCACAGGGACGGCTTCACCCACGTCCAGGACGTGGCGGAGTACTTCGCCGAAGCCGGCGAGTGGTGGTCGACCGACGTCCTGGCCTGCGGCATGGCCGCCGGGCGGGTGCTGGACATCGGCTGCGGCGCCGGGCGGCACGCGCTGGCCCTGGCCGCGGCGGGGCACGAGGTGGTGGGCGTCGAGCCGTCCGTCGACGCGGTGGCCGTCGCCCGCCAGCGGGGGGTCGACGCCCGCGTGGGCAGCATGCTGGAGCCGCCCGGCGGTATCGGCACCTTCGACACCCTGATGCTCGCCGGGGGCGGCCTGCACCTGCTCTACCTGCCCGAGCACGGCCGCACCGCGCTGCTCCGGCTGGCGGAACTGGCCGGCCCCGGCGCTCGGCTGGTCGGCACCTGCCCGGCGCCGCCGGAGCCCGAGGGACCGGAGGAGCCGGAGCACTCCTGGGACTACCGGCTGCGGGTGGAGCACGGCGGCGAGCGGACCGGGTGGAGCGAGTGGGGCGCCACGGTCCTGCTGCCCGCCGACCGCCTCGGCGCCCTCGTCGACGGCACCCCGTGGAAGATCGCCGAGGTCGTCCACGCCGAGCCACCGGACGTCCCCGGCTACGTCGCCCGCCTGGACTTCACCGGCTGACCCGCCCGTCCCCCATTGAGGAGCGCATCCGTGAGCGCCACACCGCCCGGAGGCCCGACGCCCGCAGGCCCGCCGCCGACGATGGCCGAGGTCTACGGAAAGGCCTACCTGCTGGTCGAGGCGGACGGCGAGCGGCCGGGCCGGACCCGGCTGGTCTATGAGATGGAGTCCGGCGCGACCTACAGCGAGGACGCCGCGGAGTACTTCGCCGGCCCCGAAGGGTGGTTCCCGCCCGATGTGATCGCCTGCCGCGAGGCCGCCGGCCGGGTGCTGGACATCGGCTGCGGGCCGGGCCGCCACGCCCTGGCCATCGCGGCCGCCGGGCACGAGGTGGTCGGGCTGGACGTGTCGGCGGACGCGGTGGCCGTGGCCCGGCGCCGCGGCGTGGACGCGCGCCTCGGCAGCCTCCTGGACCCGCCGGGCGGCATCGGGACCTTCGACACGCTGCTGCTGCTCGGTGCGAGTCTCGCGCTGCTGACCACCTACCCCCGCCTGCGCGCCGGCCTGGCGGCGCTGGCCGCCGTCGCCAACCCCGGCGCCCGGCTGCTCGCCTCCGATGTGGCGGTCGACACCGCGCAGGAGCCGTCCCGGCTGCGGGTGTGCATCGAGCGCGACGGCCGCCGCTCGGGCTGGAGCGCGTGGTCCGGGGGCGAGCCCTATATGGGGCCGGAGGACCTGGCGGGCGCGGTCGGCGGCACCGCCTGGCGCGTCGAGGAC
Source organism: Nocardiopsis sediminis (assembly GCF_042650565.1). NCBI lineage: Bacteria > Bacillati > Actinomycetota > Actinomycetes > Streptosporangiales > Nocardiopsidaceae > Nocardiopsis > Nocardiopsis sediminis. The sequence goes on along the minus strand of NZ_JBHSBH010000003.1, from coordinate 241,369 downwards.
ATCGTGTACCCGCAGGAGGAGGCGCGCGGCGGCTACCTGGCCCGGCTGCGCCTGACCGCCGATCCCGCCGCCCCTGAGGGCGGCCCGTCGCACCACGGAGGAACAACGTGAACACCGAAGCCCGCACGGGCGGCCCCGCGGCGCAGGAGGCGGAACCGGCGGCCGCGCACCCGGCCCGCGCCTTCCCGCTGCCGCCGCCCGGCGGCATGGGGCCGCCTGCCGAGTACGCCGAGCTCCAGCAGGGCTGCCCGGTGGCCCGGGTCCGGGCCATCCACGACGTGCCCGGCCTGGACACCACCGGCTGGTTCGTCACCCGCTACGACGACGTGCGCGACCTGCTCGCCGATCCCCGGCTGATCCGGCCCGACGTCAACGACTGGCCGGTCACCCCCGACGACTGGCCGCGGATCGAGCCCGACATGGTCACCCTCATGGAGCTGGAGGGCGAGGAGCACGCGGCCCTGCGCCGGGCGGTCGCCGATGCGTTCAGCGTCCGCGCGGTCCGCGGGCACGCCGAGCGCATCCGCGGCATCGCCGACGAGCTGCTGGACGCGCTGGAGGAGGGCGGCGGGCCGGCCGACCTCGTCGCCGGGTTCACCGAGCCGTTCCCGATCCGGGTCATGTGCGAGATCACCGGCATCCCCTACGCCGGCCACGAGACGTTCACGCGGCTGTCCAAGCACCTGCTGTTCAGCGTCGACCTCGACGATGACGACGACGACATCACCCAGGTGATGCGCGACCTCGTGCTGGAGTGGATCGCCCTGCGGCGGCGCGAGCCCGGCGACGACGTCCTCACCGACCTCATCGGGCGCTGCGACGCCGGCGAGCTGACCGAGGAGGACGTGGTCCGGTTCGGCCGGTCCATGATCATCGCCGGTTTCCTGCCCAGCACCATGTTCCTGGGCAACGCCGCGCTGGCGCTGCTCACCCGCCCCGACACGGCCTCGGCCCTGCGCGCCGACCCCGGCCTGATGCCGGGCGCCGTCGAGGAGCTGCTGCGCCACCTGCCCGTGCTCAACGGCAACGTGCTGCAACTGGCGACCGAGGACATCGAGGTCGGCGGGCAGGCGATCCGCGCCGGGGAGCTCGTCATCCCGGTCATCGCCGCCGCCAACCGCGACCCCTCGGTGTTCCCCGACCCCGGCCGCCTGGACCTGTCGCGCATCGACAACCCGCACCTCGCCTTCGGCCGCGGCACCCACAACTGCCTGGGCGCCCACCTGACCCGGACCAAGTTCGCCATCGGGCTGGGCCGGCTGCTGGAGCGCTTCCCGGAGCTGCGCCTGGCCGTCGGCGAGGACGAGATCCCCTGGCCCAGTGGGCGCAAGTTCTCCTCCCCGCTGGCGCTGCCGGTGCGCTGGTGACCCCGCTGCCCCACCCCGTCCGTGCCCCAGCGAACAGGAGCGCCGCGATGCACCCGCAGCCCGACCCCGCACCCCCCTCCGCCCCGCCGCCTGCGCCGGCGGCGATGGAGGTGCCCCTGCCCGCCCCGGGGACCATGGGCCCGCCCGCCGAATACGGCCGGCTGCGGCGCGAGTGCCCTGTCGCCCGCGTCCGGCTGCCCGTCGACGCCGACGGGTGGTTCGTCACCCGCTACGACGACGTGCGCGCGCTGCTGGCCGACGACCGGCTGACCCGGCCCGAGATCACCGAATGGCCCGTCCGCCCCGGGCAGGCCCCCTGGGACGGCCCCGGGCTGGCCACGATGATGGAGCTGGAGGGCGAGCGCCACACGGCCCTGCGCAAGGCCATCGCCGAACCCTTCAGCGCGCGCTCCATCCGGGCCCGGCGCCCGCGGATGCGCCGGCTGGCCGACGGGGTCCTCGACGCCTTCGAGCAGGGCGGCAGCCCCGGCGACCTGGTCACCGGGTTCGCCGAGCCGTTCCCGCTGCTGGTCGCCTGCGACCTCACCGGCATCCCCTACGACGAGGCCGACCGGTTCCTGGAGCCGGCCGACTCCGCGCTGGGCGCCATGATGACCCTGGAGCAGGGCCGGGAGGCGACCGGCGTGCTCCGCGGCTACCTGAGCGAGCTGATCGGCCGCAAGCGGCGCGAGCCCGCCGACGACGTGCTCACCGACCTCGTCCGCCGCTGCGACACCGGCGAGCTGACCGAGGAGGACGTGATCTGCTTCGGCCTGTCCGTCCTGGTCGCCGGCTACCGCACGAGCACGATGTTCATCGCCGATGCGGCTCTGGCCCTGCTCACCCGCCCCGACCGCCTGGCGGCCCTGCGCGCCGACCGCTCGCTGCTGCCCTCCGCAGTGGAGGAGCTCCTGCGGTTCCTGCCGGTGATGAACGCCAACGTGCTGCTCCTGGCGACCGAGGACATCGAGGTCGCCGGGCGGCCGGTCCGCGCCGGCGAGGCCGTGCTCCCCGCCATCGCCTCGGCCAACCGGGACCCCGAGGTGTTCCCCGACGCCGACGACCTCGTGCTCGGCCGGGACCCCAACCCGCACCTCGCGTTCGGGCGGGGCACGCACAACTGCGTCGGATCCCACCTGGCGCGGGCCGAGCTGGAGATCGCCCTGGAGGCGCTGCTGGACCGCTTCCCGGAACTGACGCTCGCCGCCGGCCCCGGCGACCTGCCGTGGGAGGACGACTCCCCGGCCAAGTCCCCGCTGTCCCTTCCGGTCGCCTGGTGACCGGCGGCGACCCGGCGGCCCCGTCTGCTCCGGCACCGGAGCCGGCCGCCGTGCACGACGTCGGGCGGATCGGCCGGATCCGCCCCTGCCGCCCCGTGCGGCTGTCCGAGCACGCCGACGACCGGGGCCGGCTGTCCATCGCCGAGACCGGGCGGGAGGTCCCCTTCGGCATCGCGCGCGCCTACTGGCAGCACGCCACACCAGCGGGCGCCGCCCGGGGCGCCCACGGCCACCGGCGGCTGGAGCAGGTGGTGGTCGCCGTCAGCGGGGGGTGCGACATCCTGCTCGACGACGGGCTGCGGCGGTGCCGGTACCGGCTGGAGGACCCGGCCGCCGGACTCTACATCGGCCCCATGGTCTGGCGCGACTACGTGGACTTCGCGCCGGGAACGGTGGTGCTGTTCCTGGTCTCCGAGCCCTACGACGAGGCCGAGTACCTGCGGTCCTATGACGAGTTCCGGCGCGCGGCGGCGGGGCTCCGGTGACCCGGCCCGCTGTCCCCTTCCTAGACCTGCGGGCCGCGACCGCCGAGGTGCGCTCCGCGGTCGACGCCGGGTACCGGCGCGTCCTGGACTCCGGGCGGTTCCTGCTGGGGCCCGAGACCGAGGCCTTCGAGGCGGAGTTCGCGGCCTACTGCGGGGCCGCCCACTGCGTCACCGTGGGCAGTGGCGGCGCCGCCCTCGAACTCGCCCTGCGCGCCCTGCACATCGGGCCCGGGGACGAGGTCGTCGTGCCCTCGCACACGTTCATCGCCACCTGGCTGGCGGTGTCGGCGACCGGGGCCGTCCCGGTGCCGGCCGAGCCCGGCGACCCCGCGCTGGCGGTCGCCGACCCCGGCCGGATCGACGCTGCGGTCACCCCCCGGACCCGGGCCATCGTCCCGGTGCACCTGAACGGGCACCCGGCCGACATCGACGCGGTGACCGACGTCGCGGAGCGCCACGGGCTGGCGGTGGTGGAGGACGCCGCCCAGGCGCACGGCGCGCGCTACCGGGGCCGGCGGATCGGCTCGGGGCCGCACGCGGCCGCGGTCAGCTTCTACCCGGGCAAGAACCTGGGCGCCCTGGGCGACGGCGGCGCCGTCGTGACCTCCGACGGCGAACTCGCAGATCGCCTGCGCGCGCTCCGCAACTACGGCGCGCGCGCCAAGTACGAGCACGCGGTCCGCGGCACCAACTCCCGCCTGGACGAGTTCCAGGCGGCGGTGCTGCGCGCGAAGCTCCCGCTCCTGGACGACTGGAACGCGCGGCGCTCGGCGGTCGCCCGCCGCTACCTAATGGAGCTGGCCGATGTCCCGGGGCTGGGCCTGCCGCGGGTCGCGCCGTGGGCGCGGCCCGTGTGGCACCTGTTCCCGGTGCGCCATGCGCGGCGCGATGCGCTGCGCGTGCTCCTGGCCGAGCGGGGGGTGGAGACCCAGGTGCACTACCCCGTTCCGGTCCATCTGAGCGGGGCCTACGCCGGCGCGGGGTGGCCCGCGGGGTCCCTGCCGCTGGCCGAGGGCCTGGCCGCCGAGCTGCTGAGCCTGCCGATCGGGCCGCACCTGTCCGGCGGCCAGGTGAGCGCCGTCGTGGACGCGGTCCGGGCGGCGACGGCGGCCGCACCGTCGCCGCCGCCCGAGCCGGGCCGGGCGCCGTGAGCCCGCCCGGCGCCGCGGCTCAGCCGGTCACGGCGACGAACAGGCCGCGCCCCGAGGGCCCGCCCTCGATGTAGTCGGCCGGGCAGCCGGCGGCCGCGAACGCCGCTTCGTAGCGCTCGCGCGTGAACAGCGTGATGGTGTGGGTGTCCTTGAGGTGGCGGGCGCCCGACTGCGGATCGGCGACGATGTAGTGCACCTCCATGTGGGTGGTGTCGCCCCGCCGGGTCGAGTGCGATACCCGGGCCAGCGTGCGGCCGCCCACGGTGAGCAGGTCGCTGCCCACGTATCCGGGCAGGAAGGTCTCGGGGAACCACCAGGGCTCCACCACGACCACCCCGCCCGGCACGGTGTGCGCGGCCATCCGGGCGACGGCGGCGGCGAGCTCGGCGTCGTCGGCCATGTGGCCGATGGAGCTGAACATGCAGGTGACCGCGTCGAATCGGGCGTCCAGCTCGAAATCGCGCATGTCGGCGCGGTGCAGCGGCACATCGGGCAGCCGCCGCCGGGCCAGGGCGAGCATGTCGCCGGACAGGTCCACCCCGGCGACGGTGGTGAACTCGCGCGCGAAGCAGCGCAGGTGGGCGCCGGTGCCGCAGGCGACGTCCAGCAGCGAGCCGGCGCCGGGGCGGCGCTCGCGGATCAGTGCGGCGACCTCGGCGGCCTCGGCGGTGTAGCCGCGGCCGCGGCCCTCGTAGACGGCGTCGTAGACCTCGGCGAGTTCGGCGTCGTAGCCCACTGGTGGCGTCCCTTCCGGTGTCGTGGGGTCACGCGCGCGCGGCGGCGAGCCGGGCCACGCGGCGTTCGATCTGCGTGACGACGTCGTTGGGGCTGGGCTGGGCGAGGATCTCCCGCCTCAGCCGCGCGCTGCGGTCGCGGAACGACGGGTCCGCCAGCAGCCGGACGACGCCCGCGCGGATACCGCTCCCGGTGATCTCCTCGCCTTCCAGGCACAGCCCGGCCCCCAGTTCCGCGAGGCGGCGGCCCTTGGCCGGCGCGTCCAGCAGCCACGGCAGCACGAGCTGGGGGACCCCGTTGAGCGCGGCGGTGAGGTGGGTCCCCGAGCCCCCGTGGTGAACGATGGCCGAGCACGAGGGCAGCAGGGCGTGCAGCGGCACGAACTCCACGATCCGGGTGTTGGCGGGCACGCGGGCCAGCCCCTCCTGCTGGTCGGCGGCGAGGGTCACCACGATCTCGGCATCGACGTCGGCGAGCGCGTCGACGACCTCGTGGACGGGAACCTCGTAGCCGCCGAGCCGGTCGGTCGCCGAGGTGCCCAGGGTGACGCACACGCGGGGGCGCTCCGGCGGCTCCCGGAGCCAATCGGGCACCCGGGCGGGGCCGTTGTAGGGCACGTAGCGCATGGGCAGGTAGTCGAGGTCGACGTCGAGCGCCAGGGAGGCGGGGTGCTGGTGGACGGTGAAGTGCCCGCTGGCCATGGCCTCGGTGAACCCCACGCCGTGGGGCTTGCCGGCCTCGGCGAGCCACTGGGCGAGCGGGTCCTCGCGCTGCCCGGGCGGCTGCTGCGCCATGACCCGCAGGTAATGGGCGCGCATCCGGCCGAAGAGGTCGAGCCCCCACAGCAGCCGGGCGTGCACGGCGCCGGACGCCTCGGCCGCGACGGCGCCCGCATACGTCATCGGCTCCCAGACGACGAGGTCGGGGCCCCACTCGCGGCAGAAGGCGGTGAGGTCGTCGGTCATCGTGTCGTTGATGATCCGCCACCAGTCGGGGACCAGCTGGGTGCCGTAGCCCCACTTCAGGTACTCCCAGGTCAGCTTCTCCGGGCGGTCCTCGTCGAGCTCGAACCACTCGGCCGCGGCGACGTCGTCGCGGAAGTCCGCCATGTCGTCGTAGAGGGTGTGGTCGGTGCCCACCGGAACGGCGGTCAGGCCGGCCTGGACGACCGTCGGCGTCAGTTCGGGCTGGCTCGCGATCCGGACCTCGTGGCCGGCCGTGCGCATCGCCCATGCCAGCGGCACCATGCTGTAGAAATGCGTTCTCTCCGAGAATGTGGCGAATACGACGCGCACGGAGCTGCCTCTCGATCGTCGGCGGCGGATGGGGAAACCGGATCATCGGCACGATAATGGCGGCTTCCGCACGGCTCCAACCCCTAGCCACCCCTCCTCACCTGCGGAGCAGGGGCCACTAGGGGCTGACACGGCGATTCGGCGGCAGTAATTTCCTCGATATCCGCATTCGGGGTCCGTGTCCACGCCCGGACGCGGCGACTGCACGAGCGCGCACGCCATCCCTTGGCGGGGCGGCCTTGTTCCCATTCCCAGGAGTTGTGCGATGAAGGGGATCATCCTCGCGGGCGGAAGCGGGACCCGGCTGCACCCGATCACTTTCGCGACGTCGAAACAGCTGATCCCCATTTATGACAAGCCGATGATCTATTATCCGTTGTCGGTCCTGATGCTGGCGGGGATCCGCGAGATCCTCATCATCTCCACGCCGGCCTCGGTGCCCGCGTTCCGTACCCTGCTCGGCGACGGCGCGCACCTGGGGCTCGACCTCACCTACGCCGAGCAGCGCGAGCCCGCCGGGATCGCCGAGGCGTTCCTCATCGGCGAGGACCACATCCGGGGCGGGCCGTGCGCGCTGATCCTCGGCGACAACCTGTTCCACGGGGTGAACTTCTACGCGACGCTCGCCCGCAGCCGGGCGGAGCTGGACGGCTGTGTGCTGTTCGGCTACCCGGTCACCGATCCGCACCGCTACGGGGTCGCCGAACTCGACGCCGGCGGCAAGCTCGTGTCGATCACGGAGAAGCCGGCCGATCCGCGTTCCGACTGCGCCATCACGGGGCTGTACCTCTACGACGACCGCGTGGCCGGCATCGCCCGGGAGCTGCGGCCCTCGCCGCGCGGCGAGCTGGAGATCACCGACGTCAACCGGGCCTACCTGGACGAGGGGCGGGCCGCCCTGGTCGAGCTGGGGCGCGGGTTCACCTGGCTGGACGCCGGGACGCAGGAGTCGCTGCTGGAGGCCGGCCAGTACGTGCAGATCCTGGAGCGCCGGCAGGGGGTGCGCATCGCCTGCATCGAGGAGATCGCGCTGCGGATGGGCTTCATCGGCGCGCAGGAGTGCGCGGAGCTGGGCGCGCGCATGGGGAACTCCGCCTACGGGCGCTACGTGATCGATGTCGCCCGCTCGCTGGGGTGACCGCGTGCGGGACTCCGCCCGGACCGCCGCGGGCCGCCGGGGCACGGCCCGCCCGCCTCGGTGCCGGACGGCACCTGCGTCACAGGGCCATCAGCTCGTCGCCCTCCAGGTCGTCGGGCAGGCCTCTGCGGTCGGTCACACCGAGCTTGCGGTAGGCACGGGTCAGGTGCTGCTCGACCGTGCTGACGGTGATGAAGAGCTTGCGGGAGATCTCGCGGTTGGTGTGGCCGCGCGCGGCGAGCTCGGCGACGCGCCGTTCGGCGTCGCTGAGCGCCCCCACCCCGCATGCGGTGTCGACGGCGCCGGCGCGGCCTGGGGAGCCGTCCTGCCCGGGGCCGCCGTCATAGGGGGCCGATCCGAGGCCGGCCTCGGCGCCGTCCCAGCCCGGGTGGGCGGTGCGGGTCTTCGGCGGGAACCCCTGGCCGGCCAGGTCGGCGAGGAGCGCCGCGCGGATCTGGGGGTGCCGGAACTCCCCCGCGTGCACGAGCCCGACCTCGTGCAGGGTGGTCAGCGCCTGGGCGGAGGTCCCCGCCGGGACCTCGAGCAGCCGGTCCAGCAGGGTCGCGCTCGCCAGGCTCGGCAGCAGCGCCAGCCCTTGGACGGTGCGGGTCAGCGCGGGCTCCACCCGGTGCAGCAGCGTGGTCACGGCCTCCTGGTAGTGGGGGCCGACGGTGACGGCCCCGTCGACCCGGCCCGGCGCCGCGTGCTGGTCGGCGATGAGTGCGTGGACGAGGAGGGGGTTGCCGCCGCTCACCCGGTGGATATCGGCCGACAGGCCGGGGTCCAGCCGCGGGTCGGCGCGCAGCAGCAGCTGCTCGACCCCGGCGCGGCTCAGAGGGGTGAGGCGGAGGCGGTGCAGGTGCCCTTGGCGGAGGGGTTCGGCGCTCCAGATCGAGGGGGCGGGCGGCGCGTTCTCGCGTTCGGCCAGCAGCATGAGCAGCGGCACCGAGTGCAGGCGGCGCATGGCGTAGACGAGGAACTGGAGCGAGACCCGGTCGATGTCGTGGACGTCGTCGACCTTCACGATCACGGGCGTGTGCTCGGTCAGGCGGGCCAGGATCCGCTGGAACCCCTCCAGCAGTTCCGGAGGCACGTCCACGGGTTCGAGCGAGCCGACGGGCGGGCACTGCGCCGCGTCGCGCCCGGCCCGGATGAGGGCGGTGGCGTCGTCGCGCAGGTCCGCGGGCAGCCGGGTCCACGACAGCAGCTGGCCGAGGGCGCCGAGGGGGATTCCGCGTTCCAGCCGCGAACAGCTCGCGGCAAGGGTGAGCGCGCCGTATTCCTCCCCGAAAGCCGCGACGTGATTCAGGAATTCGGTTTTTCCCTGCCCTTCTGCTCCCGTCACCAAAACGGCGCCCCCGTGGCCGCTTCGGCACTTTTTCAGTAAGTCGCCGACAAAGTCGGCCTGGGACGATCGTTCAATCGGATTCAATCTCAGGGCCCCCTTGATCAGGACTGGACCTCTACGGCACGAGTCACCTTACGTTGACAACCATAAAGGCGACTAGTCATATTTTGGGACGTTCTGACCGGTTTCGGCCGACATACGCGCGTACACTGGGACGACGGACCGGCGATCATCCCTGCTTCATACCCGAGCCCCTTAAGCGCGAGATGAGTTTGTTTGGGTTCGTTTCCACGTGGGAGTGATTGCGTTTGGCGCGACCACCCTGATCAGCAGGGGCGACACCCGCCCGGCACCCGTCCTGCCGATCGATGAAGTGTGACGCACATCACACACACCCTCGCCTCATGGGTACCCACGCCTGCGCAATCGTCGCACTTTCCACCGAAAGCACACGGCGGATGAACGCGAATCGGATCGCCGTTCCTTCGGGAAAAACCGTTCGACGGCGGGACGCCGATCCACGGAACCCGGTCCGCAAAACCGGCGATACGCACGGTCCACCACCCCCACCTCCACCCCTTAAGGGTTGCCGCAATCATCGAGCGATCACTACCGTATTCACCATGAATGCATGTCGCATATGCGGTGAAAAAAGCATTGTCGAATTCTTCGACTTCGCACGCCAGCCGCTCTCGAATTCCTTCGCGGATGCGGCCGCGGGCGGCCGGGAGTTCGCCTTCCGGCTCGCCGCGGGGTTCTGCACCGGCTGCACCATGGCCCAGCAGCTCGAAGAGGCGCCGCGCGACCGCGTGTTCCCCGCGGACTACCCGTACCGCTCGTCGGAGTCCGCCGGCTCGCGCCGGCACTTCACCGAGGCCGCCAAGACCCTCATCGCCACGGAGCTGACCGGCTCCGACCCCTTCATCGTCGAGATCGGCAGCAACGACGGCATCATGCTGCGGACCGTCAAAGAGGCGGGGATCCGCCACCTGGGGGTCGACCCCGCGAAGGACGCCGCGGAGCTCGCCGCGGCCGAGGGGGTCCGCGTCCGCGTCGGCCTGTTCGCCGAGCCCACCGCCCTGGAGATCCGCGCCGCGGACGGGCCCGCGAACGTCGTGTACTCCGCCAACACCATCAGCCACATCCCCGGCATCGAGAGCATCTTCGACGGTGTCCGGGCGCTGCTCGCCCCCGGCGGGGTCTTCGTGTTCGAAGACCGCTACGTGAGCGACATCGTCGAGAACACCTACTTCGACCAGATCTACGACGCGCACTTCTACCTCTTCGCGGTGCGCTCCGTGCAGGCCATGGCGGCGCGCTTCGGCTTCGACCTGATCGACGCCGAGCACCTGCCCGTCCACGGCGGATCCATCCGCTACACCGTCGCCCGCAGCGGCGAGCGCCGGCCCCGCGCCTCGGTCGGCGAGTTCCTCGCCAGGGAGCGCGAGCGCAACCTGTCCGACCCCGACGTGTACCGGGCGTTCGGCGCGCGGGCCCGGGCCACCTGCGGCAACCTCACCGCCCTGCTCCGGGACCTGCGCGCCGCCGGGCGCAGCGTGGTCGGCTACGGCGCCACCGCCAAGAGCGCCACCGTCACCAACTACTGCGGCATCGGCCCCGACCTGGTCCCGTTCATCTGCGACTCCACCCCGGCCAAGCAGGGCACGCTCACCCCCGGCTCGCACATCCCCGTGCGCCCTCCGGAGGCCTTCTCCCGGCCCTACCCCGACTACGCGCTGCTGTTCGCGTGGAACCACGCCGAGGAGATCATGGCCAAGGAGCGCGGGTTCCGCGACGCCGGCGGGAAGTGGATCCTCTACGTCCCCGACGTGCACATCGTGTGACGGCCGGCGGGGACGCGACCCGCCGCGCCCGCGCGCGGCGTCCCCTTCCGGCTCAGCCGACGTCGGCCAGCACCTCGCGCAGCGCGTCGATGACCCGCTGCTGGGTCCCGGCCGCCAGCGAGGGGTACATCGGCAGCGAGAAGATCTCCCCGGCGAGGCGCTCGGTGACGGGCAGCGACCCCGGCCCGTAGCCCAGGTGGCGGAAGCCGGCCGCCGTGTGCACGGGCCACGGGTAGCTGATGTTGAGCTCGATGCCGCGGGACCGCAGCTCGGCGAGGATCCGGTCGCGCTCGGGGTGGCGCACCACGTAGAGGTAGTAGACGTGCTCGTTGCCCTCGGCGACCGTCGGCAGCGTGAGCCCGGTCCCGCCGAGGCCCTGCGCGTAGCGCCCGGCCACCGCGCGCCGCGCCGCGATGTAGGAGTCGAGCCGGCCCAGTTTCCGGTACAGGATCTCGGCCTGGACCTCGTCGAGCCGGCTGTTGTGGCCGGGGGTGCGCACGACGTGGTTGCGGTCCTCCTCCATCCCGTAGTGGCGTAGCCGGCGCAGGGTGTGCGCGATGTCGTCGCGCGAGGTGAGCGCGGCGCCGCCGTCGCCGTAGGCGCCCAGCACCTTGGTCGGGTAGAAGGAGAACGCGGCGGCGTCGCCCATCCCGCCCGCTGTGCGTCCGCGGTGGCGGGCGCCGTGCGCCTGGGCGCAGTCCTCCAGGACGGCGAGGCCGTGGCGGCGCGCGATCCGTTCGAGCGGGGCCATCTCCACGCACTGGCCGTACAGGTGCACGGGCAGCAGGCAGCGCGTGCGCGGGGTGACCGCGGCCTCCACCGCTCCGGTGTCCATGAGGCAGGTGTCCGCGTGGACGTCGACGAACACCGGTGTGGCCCCCACCGCGTCGATGGCGAGCACGGTGGCGGCGGCGGTGTTGGAGACGGTGATGACCTCGTCGCCGCGACCGACGCCCAGCGCTTCCAGCCCCAGCTTGACCGCGTTGGTGCCGTTGTCCAGGCCGACGCAGTGGACCGCCCCGTGGCGCGCGGCGAACGCGCTCTCGAACCGCGTCGCGCTCGGCCCGAGGACGAGCCGCCCCGAGCTGAAGACCTCGTCGACCGCCGCGAGGATGTCCGCGCGCTCCGCCGCGTATTCGGCGGTATAGTCCCACACCGTTATCGCCACGAGGCAATTCCCCTTCGATTCCTGCTGCGTTTTCGCACCCGCCCGGGTGATTCCCGAACCACCGATCCACCGTGAGCTAAGCGCGGTTTTTTCCGTGCGCGCAACCCCTATCCGCCCACACTCCTGCGGCCCCTATCATCGTCCCTTCTCATGGACGCGCTCCCGGTGCCCGCCGGCATTTCCCACGGCCCCCGCATTCTGGGGGCGGCAGGGGCGTATAGGGGCTGTCCTGAAAACGGCCCGCGTGCAACAGTGGCGGTGATTCTGTCCCCATCGCCGGAACAATGGAGTTCGCATGCCCTTTCCCCGCGATGACTCCGTGCCGCGGGTCGCGGTCATCGGCTTCGGATACATCGGCTCCTGTATCGGCGTGACCCTGGCGGACCTCGGGATGCGGGTGACCGGAATCGACCGCGACGCCGCGACGGTCGAGGCGTTCGCCCGCGGGGAGTGCCCCGTTCCCGAACCCGGCCTGGCCGAGGCGGTCACCCGGCTGCACGGGTCGGACCGGCTCGCCTTCGCCACCGGGTACGCGGCCGCGGCGTCGGCCGACGTCGTCCTCATCACGGTCGACACCCCGGTCGACGACGCGGGCGGCCTGGTGCCCGGCCCGCTGGAGGCCGTCTGCCGGTCGCTCGCGCCCCTGCTGCGCTCCGGCCAGCTCGTGATCGTCAAGAGCACCGTTCCGCCCGGCTACACCCGCAACGCGGTGCTGCCGATGCTGGAATCCGGCGGCGGCCGCCACGGGACCGACTTCCACCTGGCGTTCTGCCCCGAGCGCCTCTCCGAGGGCACCGCCCTCGCCCAGATCCGGCAGCTGCCCATCGTCATCGGCGGGTGCGGCCCGGCGAGCGCGGAGGCGGCCGACGCGTTCTGGCAGGGGGCGCTCCAGGTGCCCACCCGCGTGTACCCGGTCCCCGAGATCGCCGAGCTCGTCAAGCTGGCCGACAACTGGTGGATCGACCACAACATCGCCATGGCCAACGACCTCGCCCGCCTGTGCGACGGCTACGGCGTGGACGTCCTCGACGTCATCGCGGGGGCCAACTCGCTGCCCAAGGGCAACGGCAACGTCAACATCCTGCTGCCCAGCGTGGGCGTCGGCGGGGCCTGCCTCACCAAGGACCCGTGGATGGCCGCGCGCTCGGCGCGCGACCGCGGCGCGCGGCTGCAGACGGTCGAGACCGCCCGGCGCGTCAACGACGAAATGCCGGAGTACGCCGCCCGGACCATCACCGACCAGCTCATCAAGCTCGGCAGGGAGCCGAGCGGGGCGGTGGTCGCCGTGCTGGGGGCGGCGTTCAAGAACGACACCGGCGACCTGCGCGCGACCCCGGCCGCCGGCGTGGTGGAGCGGCTGCGCGCCGCCGGGGCGCGGGTGCGCGTCTTCGACCCGCTGGCCGACCCCGCCGAGATCCGCTCGGTGTTCGGCCTGCCCGCCGAGACCGCGTGGACGGACGCCGTCGCGGGCGCCGACTGCGTCGCGGTGCTCGCCGGGCACACCCCCTTCCGGCGGCTGGACTTCGCCGCCCTCAAGGAGCGGGTGGCCGACCCCTGCCTGGTCTACGACGGGCGCGCATACTACCCGCCCGAGACCATCGCCCGCCTGCGCGAGCTGGGCTTCACCTACCGCGGCGTCGGGCGGTGAGGGCGGTGGGTTCGATCCGCAGGGCCGTTGTCACGGGCGGCTCCGGGTTCATCGGGGGCCACCTCGCCGAACGCCTCGCCCGCGAGGGCGCCGAGGTCGTGGTCTTCGACGTGGCGCCGCCGCCCCCGGAGGCGCTGAACAGTGGGGCGGTCGCCTATGTCAAGGGGGACATCACCGACGAGGCCGCCGTGGCCCGGGTGATCACGCCCGATGTCGACACCGTCTTCCACATGTCGGCCGTGGTGGGGGTGGACCGCTACCTGAGCCGGCCGCTCGACGTCCTCGACGTCAACATCCTGGGGACCCGCAACGTCCTGCGGCGGGCCCTGGACACCGGCGCCCGGGTGATCATGGCCAGCACCAGCGAGGTCTACGGCAAGAACCCCGCCGTGCCGTGGGCGGAGGACGACGACCGCGTCGTGGGCCCCACCTCGGCCGAGCGCTGGACCTACTCCTCCAGCAAGGCCCTGGCCGAGCACATGGCCTTCGCCCTGGCCCGCGGCCACGGGCTGCGCGCATCCGTCGTCCGCTACTTCAACGTCTACGGGCCGCGGCAGCGGCCGGCCTATGTGGTCAGCCGCAGCATCCACCGGGTGCTCAACGGGCTGCCGGCGGAGGTCTACGACAGCGGGCACCAGACCCGCTGCTTCACGTTCATCGACGACGCCGTCGAGGGCACACTGCGCGTGGCGGCCGAGCCCGGGGCGGCCGGTGAGTGCTTCAACATCGGGGGCCACCGCGAGACCACGATGGCCGAGGCCGTCGGCCTGGTCACCCGCCTCGCCGGCGCGGACCACCCGCCGCGGACCCTGGTGACCGCGACGGCCCTGGGCGACGGCTACCAGGACATCGACCGGCGCGTGCCCGACACCGCCAAGGCGCTGCGCATCCTGGGCTGGCGCGCCGAGACACCCCTCGACGAGGGGATCGCCCGCACCATCGCGTGGGCCCGCGCCGCCCCCGGGTGGCTGGCCTCGTGACCGGCCCGGCGCGGGCGCGCGCCGGGCCGGAGGGCGCAGAGGATCGAGGGGCGTTCAGCGGGTGGGGTGGGCGCCGCCGTTGACCGCGAGGACCTGGGCGGTGATCTGGCGGGCGGAGCCGGAGGCGAGGAAGTGGACGGTCTCCGCCACTTCATCGGGGGTCCCGACGCGGCCGGTCCGGGTCATGGCGATGAGCTGTTTGCGGCGCTCCTCGGACAGGCTGCCGCGGAAGAACTCGGTGTCGTCGATGAGGCCGGGCGCGACCACGTTCGCGGTGACCCCGCGCGGCCCGAGCCGGCCGGATTCGTAGACGTTCCAGGATGCGAGGGCCGCCTTGGCCACGCCGTAGGGGCCGGAGCCCTTGTCGGCGGCGATGGAGCCGATGCTGATCACGGACCCGCCGTCGGCGAGCCGGTCGCGCACGGCCTCGGTCATGAGCACGGCGGTGAGCAGGTTGGCGTCCATGTTGGCGCGCCAGTTCCCCGCGAGGGTCGCGAGGTCGCGCGCCGGCTCCCGGTCGAAGTCGGTGTTGCCGCCGGCGCAGTTGACCAGGACGTCGACCCGGCCGGGGAGGTCATCGGCGAACGCGCCGACCTGCTCGGGGTCGGTGCCGTCGCAGACGGCGGCGCTGACGCTGCCGCCCTCCTCCTTTGCCGCGGCCTCGATCGGGCCGCGACGGCGGCCGGTGATGATGACGGAGTCGCCGGATCGTGCGAACGCCGCGGTGATGGCCCGGCCGATTCCCGTTCCGCCTCCGGTGACGATGACGGTTCGTGCCATTTGGCCCCTCCTCAAGGTAGGGTTCAGACCTAAACGAAATATATCATTTAGATCTGAACGTAGGCCTTGCATGCCGAACGACCGCCTGGACCCCGACGACCCGATCGACGCCATCTCCCTGGCGTGGCTGCGCGAACGCCCGGAGACCCCCGTCACGAGCATCGGGATCGTCACCCGGATCTGGCACGCCGCCAAGCTCCTGGGCGAGGAGCGAAGACGCGTCCTCGCCGCAGCGGGGGCCGACCCCGCCACCCTGGACCTGCTCAGCGTCCTGCGGCGGAGCGGGCCGCCCTACCGGCTGACCACCCGCGACCTCGCCGAGCGCACCATGGTGACCCCCGGGGCGATCTCCCAGCGCATCACGCGCGCCGAGCGCGACGGCCTGGTCGAGCGCAGCCCGCGCGGCGACGGCTCGCGCGCGGTCGACGTCACCCTCACCCCGGCCGGGCACGACACCGTCGAGCGCCTGGTGGACCGGGTCCTCGGCCGCGAATCCGAGCTGGTGGCCGGGCTCGCCCCCGGCGACCGGGACGCACTCGACCGCCTTCTGCGCGCGCTCCTGGGCGACCTGCACACGGAACTGGGCACCGCGAGCCCCACCCAGGTCGGAACCGGCGGCTGAGGGGCGGCCGGGACCGCCCTGCGAAGGCGTTCCCGCTGCGGTCGGCGGACGCCGCGGACCGCGGTGACTGCGCCGCCCAAGGCGGCGTCGGCCGGCGGCTGGACGCGCTCCCACACCCCTGGAACCGGTCAACGGTCGCAATTCCTACCAAATGTGTCGCATTTGTCACCTTCAACCGGCTTGTGCGCGTTTGGCGAGATCGTTTACGTTCGTCGCAGGTCAAGAGTGCCAGCGCGAAGATCCGGCTTGCTGGCCGGCAACCTCCTGCACGGCGGGGTGCCTCCGGAGTTACGACCCGGCTGCGGGAACGCGGCATGCGTGCACGATCGGGGCACCCCGGACCGTCCGGTCCGCAGCCCCCGCCCGGCTCCTGCCCTCCCTCCCGCCTCCGGCACGATGAGAGAGCGGAGACAGTGAGCAGCGCGCACAGCACCGATGCCGCGGCGGGCGACGCCGCCGCCCCCGACACCGTGGGCGGCCTGGCCCGCCTCAGCACAGCCGTCGAGGCGGCCCGCAACGCCAAGCCCGAGTTCCCCCGCGAGGTCCAGGCGGCCTATGACGCCCTGTTCACCGTTGCGGGCCCCGTGGCAGCCCCGGTGCGCCGGGGCCTCGCCGCCCTCGCGGCCCGCCGGCACGGAGCGGCCGACATCGTCGCCCACCACGCCGGCCTCGGCGCCGACCCCGCCCTCTACGCCGACGAACCGCCGGCCGACCCCGCGCTGCGGGCCGCGGCCGAGCACGTCGACCTGCTGACCACCTCCCCCGCCCTGGTGCGGCGCGAGGACACCGACCGGCTCGCGGCAGCGGGCTGGACCCCCGACGAGATCATCGTGATCTCCCAGGTCGCCGCGTTCACCGCGTTCCTGGTGCGGCTCGTGCACGGCCTGCGCCTGGTCGACGGCGCCGCCCAGGCCACGGACGCCCCGCTGGAGCGCCCGACGCCGGCGCGCGGCCGGACCAAGAGCACCGCCACCACGGCGGCCAACGGCGCCGAGCGCCCGGTCGCCTACACCCAGGAGCTGCTGTCGTGGACCCCGTGGGTCCCGCCCGTGGAGCCCGGCGACCTCACCGACGAGCAGAAGGAGGCGTTCGCCGGCAAGACCAACGACGCCTACTTCCGGCTGCTGTCGCGCGCACCCGCCCTGCTGCGGGCGCGCACCGCGGTGGACTACGCCGTCTTCTACACCCGCGACGGCCTCCCGCGCGCCGAGCGCGAGCTCGCCGCGGCCGCCGCCAGCAAGGTCAACGACTGCGTGTACTGCGCATCGGTCCACTCGCGCAAGGCGTCGCAGATGTCCAAGCGGACCGCCGACGTCCAGCGCGTGCTGGACGCCTCGCTCCCCCGCGACCACGACTGGAAGGCGCTGGACCTGTCCCCGCTGTGGGACGGCCAGGACGCCCGCTGGTCCGCCGTCGTCGCCTTCGCCGCGGCGCTGTCGACCACCCCGGCGTCGGCCACCGAAGCGCACCTGGCCGACCTGCGATCGCACGGGATCACCGACGTCGAACTGGTGGACCTGGTGGGGTCGGTCGCGTTCTTCGCCTGGGCGAACCGGCTGATGCTCACCCTCGGCGAACCGTTCCGGCCGGGCACCGAGCCCGCCGCCGGCCCGGCCTGACCCGGCCCGACCCCGCCGCGCCCCCTGCCCCCGCGCCGGTCGTCCCACCCCGCACCACACCCGGAAGAGGCACCCCATGCCACAGATACGCCGCCGCACCCGACCATTCACCGCCCTCGCCGCCGCGGGCGTGCTCGCGACCCTCATCGCGGGCTGCGGCGAGGTCGTCCCCGAATCCGACGGCGCCGCCGCCGAGTCCATCACCGTGGTCGACGACGCCGACCGCGAGGTCACCATCGAGGGCCCGGTCGAGCGCGCGGTGGTCCTCAACAGCTACGGCAACGAGTTCGTGCGCGCGATCGGCGCGGGCGACACGATCGTGGGCGTCGACAAGGTCTCCGCCGAACGCCTCCCCTACATGGGGTTCGGCGAGGACGAGGTCGTCAGCGAGGACCTGTCGGAGATCAACTTCGAGGCGGTCGCCGAGCTCGACCCCGACGTGTTCATCCTCCCCCGCAACGGAGCCTGGGAGGAGGCCGCCGCCCAGCTGGAGTCCTTCGGGATCCCGGTGGTCGTGGCCACCGCCTGGGACTTCGACGTCTTCCACGAGACGATGGACCTCCTCGGCGAGGTCTTCGACCGCCCGGACCAGGCCGCCGAGGTCGCCGGGTTCTACGACGAGATCTTCGGCGTGATCGACGAGCGGGTCGAGGGCACCGAGCCCGTCCCCGTGTACTGGGAGACCGTCCAGCCCTACCTGACCGTGCTGCCCGGTTCCGGCTTCGACCAGATCATCACCGCGGCCGGCGGCGAGAACGTCTTCGGCGACGTCGAGACCGGCGGCGACGTGCAGTCGGAGACGACGGTCGACCCCGCCGCCGTGGCCGAGCGCGACCCCGCCCTGATCATCCACGAGTTCGACCCGGCCGCGGAGCCGACCGGCTCCGGCCGCTTCGACGACCTCGGCGACGACCTGCTGGGCCGCCCCGGCTGGCAGGACATCGCCGCCGTCCAAGACGGCGAGGTCTACGTGAGCAACGGGTGGGCCACCAGCGGCCTGTCCAAGGCCATCGGCGCCCTCTACCTGGCGACCTGGCTGCACCCCGACGAGTTCGCCGACATCGACCCCGAGGAGTACCTGCGCCGCTGGGTCGAGGACTACCAGCAGACCGAGTTCGCCGGCGCCGACGAATACATCCGGAAGGTCGGGTGACCGGTATGGCGACCACGACTCCACCGAAAGCGGCGGAGCCGGAGGATGCAACGGCCGGCGGCGCACGCGCCCCGAGGCGCCGGGGCGCGCTGCGCGGCGCCGTCCTGGCCGCGGGGGCGGCGGCCTCGGTCCTGGCGGTCGCATGGTGCGTGACCATCGGCACCGCCGGGATCACCGCCGTCGATGTGGCGAGCGCGGTGCGGCTGTCGCTCTTCGGCGGCACGCTCGCCGCCGACTTCGAGCGGTCCTACTCCATCATCACCGAGCTGCGCCTGCCCCGGGCGCTGCTGGCCTTCGCCGCCGGCGCCGCCCTGTCGGTGGCCGGCGCGGTCATGCAGGGCCTGCTGCGCAACCCGCTGGTCAGCCCGTTCACCCTGGGGGTGTCCCCGGCGGCGGCGTTCGGCGCCTCACTGGCCATCCTGCTCACCGGCGGCGCATCCGGGTCGGCGTCGTGGCTGGTGATCCTCAGCGCGCTGGGGACGGCGCTGCTGGTGTCGGCCCTGGTGCTGGGCCTGGCATCGGCGAAGTCGCTGGCCACCGCGACCCTGCTGCTGCTCGGCATCGCGCTGACACAGCTGTTCGAGGCCATGACGGCGGCGCTCCAGTTCGTCGCCGACGAGAACACCCTCCAGGCGATCGTGCGCTGGACGTTCGGGTCGGTCAACGACGCCACGTGGACCGAGGTGCAGATCGTCGGCGCGGTCGCGCTGCTCGCGCTGCCCGTCCTGCTGTGGTTCGCCAAGGACCTCAACGCCGTGGCGTTCGCGGGCGACGACGCGGCCAAGAGCCTGGGCGTGAACGTGACCGCGCTGCGCATCGGCCTGATCGCGCTGTCGGTCGTGCTCGCCGCGGTCGTGGTGTCCTTCTGCGGGGTCATCGGCTTCGTCGGGCTCGTCGGCCCGCACATCGCGCGCCTGGCGATCGGCGCCGACCACCGCTACCTGCTGCCGTTCTCCTTCCTCACCGGCGGGCTGCTGCTCCTGGTGGCGGACACGATCGGCCGCACGGTGCTCGCGCCGTCGGTCATGCCGGTCGGCATCGTGGTGGCGTTCATCGGCGCCCCGATCTTCATCAACCTCATCCTGACCCGGAGGGCGGCGGCGTGAGCGGCCTGGAAGTCTCGGCGGTGGAGTTCGGCTACCGGCGCCACCGCGTGCTCGACGGGGTGGGCCTGACGGTGGCCGAGGGCACGTTCTGCGCGCTGCTCGGCCCCAACGGCTCCGGCAAGTCGACCCTGACCAAGATCATCGCGCGGATCCTGGCCCCGCAGGCGGGGAAGGTGTCGTTCGACGGCCGCGACCTGCTGCGCACGCCGCGGCGCGAGCACGCCAAGGTCGTGTCCTATGTGCCGCAGTCGAGCGAGGCGCCGTTCGAGCTGACCGTCCAGGAGGCCGTGATGCTCGGCCGCACCCCGCACATGGGGCTGCGGCCGACCGCACACGACCAGGCGGCGGTCGACGGCGCCATCGGACGCCTGGGCCTGGCCGAGCTCGGGGAGCGGCGGCTGTCGGAGCTGTCCGGCGGGCAGGCGCAGCGGGTGCTGATCGCCCGGGCGCTGGCCCAGGAGCCGCGGGTGCTGCTGCTCGACGAGCCGACATCGGCCCTCGACCTGCGCTACCAGATCGAGACGTTGCAGATCGTGCGGTCGGTGACCCGCGAGCAGGGCGTCACCGCCCTCATCGCCATCCACGACCTCAACCACGCGGCGCACTTCTGCGACCAGGCGGTCCTGCTCAGCGGGGGCCGGATCGTCGCCGACGGGCCCCCGGCCGAGGCGTTCGACGCCGACGTCCTGGGGGAGGTCTACGGGCTGGAGGTCCGCGTCGAGCGCAGGGGCGCCGACGTGGAGGTCCGGCCGGCGGTGCTGGGCGACACGGCGGCGGTGGCGCCGCAGGGAGGAGGGGCGTGACCGGGACGGCCGGTACAGCGGACGCGGGCGCGGGCACGGGCACGCGCGGCCCCGAGGACCCCGCGGCGGCGGACGGCTTCGACGTCGTGGCCGTCGGCGCGGGCCCGCGCGGCGTCGCGCTGGTCGAACGGCTCGCCGCCCGCGTACCCGACGGCGACCCGCCGGTGCGGGTGGCGCTGATCGACGCGGTGGAGATCGGCGCGGGCGCCACTTGGCGCACCGACCAGTCCCCGCTGCTGCTGAACAACACCTACAGCGCGCACACCACGATCTTCACCGACCCCTCCACCCCGATGTCGGGGCCCGTGGTTCCCGGCCCCGACCTGGTGGAGTGGGCGCGCGACCCGCACGCCCCGCTCGGCCGCCCGGCGTGGGTGGCCGAGGAGGCCGCCGCCATCGAGCCGTGGTCCTACCCCTCGCGGCGGCTCCAGGGCGTCTACTACCGCGAACAGCTCGCCCGCGCCGCATCGGGCGGGCGGGTGCGGGTGACCGGCATCCTCGGCACCGCCACCGATGTCACCGCGGCCGCCGGCGGCGACCGGCGCACCGTGCGGCTGGCCGACGGCCGCGAGGTCACCGGCACCGTCGTCGTCCTGGCCCAGGGCATGGTGCAGGGGGCCCGCTCGGCGCGGACCACCGCCCTGGTCGAGGCGGCGCGCGCCGAGGGGCTGGTCTACGTCGAGCCGGGGATGCCCGCCGAACGCGACTGGGACGCCGTGCCCGCGGGCGAGACCGTGCTCGTCGCCGGCCTGGGCGCGAACTTCTTCGACGTGGTGGCGCTGCTGACCGAGGGCCGCGGCGGCCGGTTCGAGCCCGCCGGCGACCCCGGGCGCCCGGCGCGGCTGCGCTACCTGCCCAGTGGCCGGGAACCGCTGCTGGTGGCCGGGTCGCGGCGCGGCCTGCCCTACCGGAGCAAGGCCGTCTACCCCGACGGCTTCCCGCCGCGCTACCGGCCCGAGATCGCCACCCCGGAGTGGTTCGCCGAGGTGGCCCGCACCCCGTTGCAGGACTTCCGCACCGCCGTGTGGCCGCGGCTGGCGCAGGAGTTCGCGTGGGCGCACCTGTCCACCCTGCTGGCCCACCACCCGGAGGCGCTGCGGCCGGGCACCGCGGCCGGCCCGCTGCGCGACCGGCTGGCCGCCGCACCGGCCGGCGACATCGACCGCATCGTCGCCGACACGGTCACCGACCCCCGCTGGCACCTCGCCGTGGAACGGCTGGACCGGCCCGACCCGGCCGGCCCCCTCTCCGCCGAGGACTGGGACCGGTGGGTCGCCCACTACGTCGACCGCGAGCTCGACACCATCCACCGCCCGCTGGAGCACCCGCGCAACGCCGTGAACCGCGCCATGGCGGTGCTGCGCGGCCACGTGGCGCGCCTCGTGCGCTCCGGCGCCATCGAGGGCCGCAGCGTGGTCCGCGACGTCGAAGGGTGGTTCATGCCGCTGGGCCTGGCGCTGGCATCGGGGCCGCCGCCCGGCCGCACCGCCCAGGTCCTCTCCCTGGTCGACGCCGGCCTGCTGGCGTTCCTCGGCGAGGACTCCGCCATCGAGTTCGACCCCGGTGTGCCGGGGGAGCCGGCGGGCGCCGCCGGGCCCGCCTTCACCGGGCGCTCGGCGGTGCGCCGGCCCCCGGTGCGGGCGCGGGCGTTCATCGAGACGCGCATGTCCAAGGGCAAGGTGTCGGTGACCGCCGACCCGCTGCTGCGGTCGCTCCTGGACAGCGGGCGGGCGCGGCTGCACTCGCGGCCCAACGCCGACGGCACCCGCACCCACGACGCCAGCATCGACGTCACCCCGGAGGGGTTCCACCCGGTCGACGCCGACGGCGCCGCCGACGAGCGGATCGTGGTGCTGGGCATCCCCGCGGAGGGCGTCCAGCCGGGATCGGCCATCGGCGCCACACCCGGCGTCCCCTCGCCCCTGCTCGCAGGCGCCGACGCCGCCGCGGCCCACGTCCTGGCCCTGCGGCACCCCGCCCCCCTCGGCTCGCGCTGACCCCGGCCCCCGCCGGGGTCAGCGTGGCCCCGGGGGATCAGGCCCCGGCGACGATGCCCTGGGCGAGGCCGCCGTCGACGGGGAACTCGATGCCGGTGGTGAACGTCGCGTCGAACGCCAGGAACAGGACCGCCGCGGCGAACTCCCCGACGGTGCCGTGCCGCCGCATCGGGGTGGTCGCGTCGCCCTCCTTCTTGAAGGCGGCCCGCTCTGCGTCGGTCCAGGACGCGACGGCCATGGTCGGGGTGTCGATGTAGCCGCCGCTGACCGCGTACACCCGGACACCGCGGGGCAGCAGCTCCGCGGCGAAGGACCGGGCGAACGAGGCGACGGCGGCCTTCGCCCCGGAGTACGCCGACATCCCGGGGTAGCCCATCGAGCTCGCCACCGAGGTGCTGAAGACGATCGCCCCGCCGTCGGCGACCAGCGGGGCCAGGCGCTGCACGGTGAAGAAGGCGCCCTTGGTGTTGACGTCGAATGTCCGGTCGTAGCTCTCCTCGGTCACCTCCTCCAGCGTCTCGATGCTCGCCACGCCGGCGTTGACGAGCAGGAGGTCGACCGTGCCGAGCCCCTGCTCCACCGTGGCGCCCAGCGCATCGATGTCGGCCGGGCTCGCGATGTCGGAGCGGACGGCGTGCACCGCTGTGCCGCGCGTGCTGCGCACCGCCTCGATGTTGCGCTCGTTGTACCCCGTGAGCAGCACCCGGGCGCCACCATCGAGGAGCGCGTCGACCACGCCCAGCCCCATGCCGTGCGTCCCGCCGATGACGACGGCGTTCCTGCCCGCGTACCGGCCCGCCCCGCTCACTGCGCCTCCGCCCGGATCGACTCGATCGCGCGCGAGAGACTCGCGCCGCCGTGGCCCTCGGCCACCTGCCGGTCGATGATGTCCTTGAGCGGGGTGAGGCTGTCGAACGCGACCCCCTGCGCCTTTCCGGCGGCGAGGATGGCGGCGATCCCCCACTGGTTGATGTTGAGGGTCGACACGTCGGTGTCGTAGTCGCCGGCGTCGATCTCCCGGGCGAACTGCGGCAGGACCGCGGCGGCCCCCGCCAGCCACGTGACGAGGACGTCGGTGATCTCGGCCGCCGCGATCCCCGAGGACTCGGCGAGGGCGACGCTCTGGAAGAAGCCGCCGAACATGCCGTACATCCCGGCGAGCACCGCGACGTCGTACACCGATGCGGTCTCCGGGGCGGCGCCGACGTGCCGGCCGGGGCCCAGCAGGTCGAGGCTGTCGCGGTGGGCCGCGTAGGCCTCGGGGTCGCCGCTGAACAGGATCGTCGCGTCGGGGGTGCCGAGCGTCTCGGGCACCGCCAGGACCGCGGCGTCGATGTAGGTGCCGCCCTGCCCGGCGATCCGGGCCGCCGCCTTGCGCGCGAGGTCCGGCGAGCCCGATGTGACGTTGACCAGCACACGGCCGGCGAACGCGCCGTCGGCGGCGTCGAGGACGGCGTCCAGCGCGGGGTGGTCGACCACGACCGCGATCACCAGGTCGCTCGCCGCGACCGCCTCGGCGACGGTGGCGGCGACGGCCGCACCTTCGGCCGCCAGGGCATCGGCCCTGCCCGGCGTCCGGTTCCACACGGTGGTGGGGTGGCCGTCACGGAGCAGGCCCGCGGCCACCGCCCGCCCCAGGTTCCCGAGGCCGAGGACGGTGACGGCCGCCTTCGCCGTTGTATCCGTACCCATCGTGGTCCTTCCGTTCCCGGCGGCCGGTCCCATACCCGCCGCTCACGACGGACCCGACTCTGCCGGGCCACGCTGTCGGCCTGCTGCCGGTCCGCTGCCGGACGGGAAGGCGGCCGTGCCGCGGCGGCGCGCGAGGGGCACACGTCACGGCGAGCCGACGAGCGAGCGCAGGCGGCGCCGCCCCCGGCCGAAGGCCCACTCGCGGGGCCGTTGGAGCGGAGCGAGAAGGCGAGCGTGACCAAGAGAACACGTCGCGGCGCATATGCTCACGACATGCGATTCGGCGTGCTCGGCCCGCTCGACGTGCGGACGGCCGCCGGCTCGCCCGTCCCGGTCCCCCAGCTGAAGGTGCGGGCGCTGCTGGCCGCCCTGCTGGCGGCCTCCGGTCGCCCCCTTGCGGCGAGCCGGCTGATCGACGACCTGTGGGGCACCGACCACATGCCGCGCCATCCGGGCAACGCGCTCCAGGGCAAGGTCGCGCGGCTGCGGCGGGCGCTGGACGACGCCGAGCCCGGCGCTGGAAAGCGCGTGGTGGCGCAGGCCGGGGGCTACCTGCTGCGGACCGGCCCCGATGACGTCGACGCCTCCCGGTTCACCGACCTGGCCACGCGCGCCCGCGCAGCGGGCGATCCCGCGGCCCGGGCGGCGCTGCTCACCGAGGCGCTGGAGCTGTGGCGCGGCCCCGCCTTCGCCGACTTCGCCGACGAACCGTTCGCCCTCCCGGCCACCGCCCGTCTGGAGGAGGACCGGCTCCTCGCGTTGGAGGATCTCGCCGAAGCCCGGCTGGAACTGGGCGAACACGGTCCGCTGGCCGCCGAGCTCGGGGACCTGGTGGCCCGCCACCCCCGCCGGGAACGGCTCCGCGCCGCGCACATGCGCGCCCTCTACCGTGCGGGGCGCCAGGGCGACGCGCTCGCCGCCTACGCCGACCTGCGCCATCGCCTCGCCGAGGAGCTGGGCGCCGACCCCGGCGCCGACATCGCCGCCCTGCACGAGGCGATCCTGCGCCAGGACCCCGATCTGGCCGCCGCCCCCGGGCGCCACCGGACGAACCTGCCCGCGCCGGTCACCGACCTGATAGGCAGGGACGCCGACCTCGCCGGCACGCGGGAGCTGCTGGCGTCGGGCCGGCTGGTCACCTTCACCGGCCCCGGCGGGGTCGGCAAGACCCGCTTGGCGGTGGAGGCGGCGTCGCAGCTGCTGGACCGCTTCCCCGATGGGGTGTGGCTGGTCGAACTGGCGGGGATCGGCCCCTCCGACGAGGCGCAGGTGCTGTGCACCGTTGCCGAGACGGTGCTGGCCATCCTCGGGATCCGCGAGACCGGGTCCGGCCCGTCGCACGAGAACGGGCCGCGCGCCATGGCCGACCGGCTGGCGAACGCACTGCGCGGCCGGCGGCTACTGCTCGTCCTCGACAACTGCGAACACGTCGTCGCCCCCGTCGCGCGGCTGGCGGAGCGGCTGCTGCGCGGCGCCCCGGACCTGCGGATCCTCGCGACCGGCCGGGAACCGCTCGGGCTCAGCGGAGAGCTGGTGCGCGCCGTCCCGCCCCTGGACACGCCACCACCGGACGCCGGCAACGACCCGGCGGCGCTGCGCGCCTCCGGCGCCGTCCGCCTCTTCCTGGCGCGGGCCGCCGCCGCGTCCGGCTTCACGCTCGACAGCGGCAACGCCGCAGCCGTCGCCGACCTGTGCCGGCGCCTGGACGGGATCCCGCTGGCCCTGGAGCTGGCGGCCTCCCGGGTCCGGACGCTGGGCATCCACGGGCTGACGGCCCGGCTGGACGACCGGTTCGGGCTCCTGGTCGACGGCTACCGCGACGCCCCGGAACGTCAGCGGACCCTGAGGGCGGTCATCGACTGGAGCTGGGAGCTGCTGACGGCGGCGGAGCGCACCGTCCTGCGCAGGCTCGCGGTGCACGCCGACGGCTGCTCCCTCGAAGGGGCCGAAGCCGTCTGCGCGGGCGGCGGGGTGCGGACCGGCGACGTGCTCGAGCTGGTGGGACGGCTGGTGGACCGGTCGCTGGTCACCCTCACCGACCGTGCGTCCGGCCCCCGCTACCGGCTGCTGGAGTCGGTGCAGGAGTACTGCGCCGAGCGGCTGCGCGAATCCGGGGAGCTGTCGGCCGTGCGCGAGCGGCACCGCGACCACTACATCGAGCTCGCCGAACGCGCCCTGCCGCACCTGCGCGGCCATGACCAGCGCGCCTGGCTGGAGCGCCTGGACGACGAGAGCGCCAACCTGCGCCGGGCGCTGGAGCACGCCGTCCACGAGGGGGCGGCCGAGCCCGCATTGCGGCTGGTGAACGCGCTCGCGTGGTACTGGGTGCTGCGCGGCCGGCTCGCCGAGGCGCGCAGGTCGGCGGAGTCGGCCATGGCCCTGGAGGGCGGCGACCCCGCGGAGCGCGCGGCCGCGATGGCGTGGCGGGCCGGGTTCACCTACCTGGAGGGCGACCGCGCCGCCGGCGCCGACCGCGCCCACGAGGTCGCCGCCCTCTACGAGCGGGCCGGAACCCCGGCCGGGCGCGCCGCCGCCCTGTGGTTCCTCGGCTTCGCGCAGATGGGCGTCGACCTGGAGGGCGGCGAACGCCTGGTCGACCGGGCCCTTGCGGACTTCCGCGCGCTCGGCGACGACTGGGGCACCGCTGCGGCGCTGAGCCTGCGCGCACGGCACGCGCTGGCCCGCAGCGACCTGCCGTCGGCGCGCCGCGACGGGGAGGACAGCGCACGGCTCTTCGGCGGGCTCGGCGACCGCTGGGGGCAGGTGCAGACGGTGTTCCCGCTGGCGACGCTGGCCGAGATCACCGGCGACCATGCGGAGGCCGCCCGGCTGCACCGTGAAGGGCTGCGCCTGTCCGAGGAGCTCGGCCTGTGGACCGATGCGGTCAAGCAGCTGTGCGGGCTGGGCCGGATCGCGCTGCTGACCGGCGATCACGATCGTGCGCGGGCGCTGCACGAGCGGGCCCGCGGTTTGGCCGCGGAGCAGAACTTCCGGTCCGGGGAGGTGAACGCGGAGATCGGTCTCGGCCTCGGCGACCGGCGGGACGGGCGCCTCGACGCCGCCGAGGCGCGGATGCGCGGGCTGCTCGACTGGTTCCGCGCGGTCGACTTCGGGCCGGGCGGCACGCTGGTACTGGCCGAACTGGGGTTCATCGCCGAGCAGCGCGGCGACGCCGCGGCGGCCTGGAGGCTGCACCTGGACGGGCTGGCAGCCGCGCGCGGCCTGGGCGACCCGCGGGCCGAGGCGCTCGCTCTGGAGGGGCTGGCCGGTGCGCGGGCGCTGGCCGGGCACCCCCGGCACGCCGCCGTCCTCCTGGGTGCGGCGGCCGCGGCCCGCGCATCCGTCGGCGCCCCGCTGCCACCCGCCGAACGCGGCGACGTCGACCGCACCACCACACGGGCCCGCACAGCCCTGGGCGCCCCCGCCTTCACCACGGCCTTCACGACCGGCACCGGGCTCACCCCCGAAGCCGCCGTCGAAAAGGCCACCCCCTGAACCACCGACCGGCCGCCGCCACCCGAAAGCGGACCCGGAAGAGCGATGCGGAAGCGGCCGCCACGATGGCCTGCGGGCCCCCGCGATGGGCGAGGCCGGGCGCCGCTTCAGCGGGTCCGGGCGGGTTCCTGCCCTCCTGCTCAGGCCCACGTCGATGACGCGTCGTGCCCGGTCGCGCGCTCTACCGGGGTGAGGCGACCACCGCGGCCCCCTCCGTCCACGGCTCCGCTCCGTCCACGGGCCCGGTCTCGGGCCCGCGACATGCCGCGCCCCGCCGCAGCGCCTGCGGTGCATGGGTGCCGTGCGCATCGGTGCAGATGGACGGTGAAATGTCGCACAGGCGTGCGAGAGTGGGGGCGACAACTCGACTCCCGGAGGCCGTCATGGCATTTCTCCTGCTCATCGGGACCCGGAAGGGCCTGTTCACCGCGACCAGCGACGACCGGCGCACGTGGCGTGTCAGCGAGCCGCACCGGCTCGACACCGAGGACTACGCGAACATGTCGGGCGTCTACGCCATCGGCATCGACCCGCACACCCGGCGGATCCTCGTGGGCGCCGAGAGCTCCCACTTCGGCCCCAGCGTCTGGCACAGCAACGACCTCGGCGAGACCTGGCACGAGCCCGAGACCGCCCCCATCGCCTTCCCCGACGACGTCGACGCCGCATTCACCCGCGTCTGGCAGTTCGCCTTCGGCGCCGAGCCCGGCACCGTCTACGCGGGGGTCGAGCCCACCGCGCTGTTCCGCTCGACCGACGGCGGCCTGACCTACGAGCTGAACCGCCCCCTGTGGGACCACCCCCACCACGCCGACTGGTTCCCCGGGGCGGGCGGCGCGGCCGTGCACACCGTCCTGCCCGGCACGGTGCGCGCCGACTCCACCGACCCCCACTCCATGACCATCGCCATGTCCACCGGCGGCGTCTACCGCACCACCGACGACGGCGCCTCGTGGGAGCCCGCCAACAAGGGCATCAGCGCCGATTTCCTGCCCGACCCGTACCCGGAGTACGGCCAGTGCGTGCACAAGGTCGTCACCGACGCCGACGGCGTCTTCTTCACCCAGAACCATCACGGCGTGTACCGCTCCGCCGATCCCGCGCAGGGCTGGACCTCCATCGCCGAGGGCCTGCCGAGTGATTTCGGCTTCACGCTGGTCGCCCACCCGCACGTGCCCGGTGACGTCTGGAACTTCCCGGTCGTCAGCCAGATGGTGCACCTGCCGCCCGACAACCGCCTGCGCGTGCTGCGCACCCGCGACTCCGGTGCCACGTGGAAGGCCCACGAGGAGGGCCTGCCCACGGGCCCCTACTACGGCATCGTGCTGCGCGACGCCTCCTGCACCGACGGCGCGCGGGTCCCGGGCTTCTACTTCGGTACCCGCAGCGGCGACGTCTTCGTCACCACCGACGACACCGGCACATGGACCCCGGTCGCCGAGCACCTGCCCGATGTGCTGTGCGTGCGGGCCGTGGAGGTGTAGCGCCATGAGCGTCCTGGTCTTCATCCCCGAAACGCTGCGCCCGGAGTGCGACGGCGCCGCGCGTATCACCGTCTTCCCCGACGAAGGGCCCGCCGCGGGCGGCGTGCAGGACGTCCCGCTGCGCGAGGTGCTCGACGAGCTCACCCGGCTGCACCCGCGCCTGCGGGGCCGGCTGCGCGACGAGAAGGGCGCGCTGCGGCGCTACGTCAACGTGTTCGTCGACGACGACGAGTGCCGCGCGGTCGACGGCCTCGACACCCCGGTCCGCCCGGGTGCCGAGGTCCGCGTCCTCCCATCGGTCGCGGGCGGCTGACCGGGCCGGGTCGCGTGCCCGAAAGTCACGCGGCCGACCTGGTGTCCGGGTCGGACGCTCGGCGCGGGGCACGTGCACATCGGGTGCACCGTGCGTCACGGGAGGAAAAGGCGGGAAAGCGGCGGTGCGATGCGGTACCGATCCCGGCATCGTCGCCCGCCGCACGACCGCGGCGTGTTACAAGGTGGGAACCGAGTGAAACCGGCCGCACTGAGGAGCCGCGCTCTCCATGCCGCACGATCGCCCCGCATCCCGCCACCGTCCGAGGACCGGCGCCGTCCTCGTCGCCGCCTGCTGCCTGCTTCCGGCGGCCCTCATCGCCGGGCCCGCGCACGCCGGGGTCCGGGACGGTGCCGACGCCGTCACCGGCGACGGAAGCGCCGCCGGAACCGGAAGCGCCGTCGAGGCGGCCGCGCCCGGGGCGCCCCCGTCCGGACCCCGGCGCCCACCGTGCCCGCCCGTTCCGCCGCGGCCGCCGGTACCGCCCGAACCGGACGATCCGCACCACCCGCCGCACCGGCCGGTACCCCCCGATCCTCCGGGGCCTCCGGGACCGCCGCACCCTCCAGAACCGCCGGAACCCCCAGAACAGCCCGAACCCCCTGAACCTCCCGAGCCACCCGAGCCGCCCGAACCCCCTGAACCCCCTGAACCTCCCGAGCCACCCGAGCCGCCGGAGCCGCCCCTGCCCCCCGGGCCGGAGCCCCCGGCCGATCCCGGGCCCGAACCCGAACCGCCCCCTGAGCCGGAACCCTCCGCCGAACCCGGCCCGGACGCGCCGCCCGATTCGACGGAGGCCCCGCCGCTGCCGGAGGAGGTCCCCGACGCCCCCGCGCAGCCCGGGCCGGCGCCGGAGGCCGACGGACCCGGCCCGGAGCCCGAACCCGTCCTCGTCGTGCCGCCCGTCCCCCTGCCCGACCTCCGCGAGCGCAGCTCGCTCGACGGGTTCAACCCGTTGCAGATCATGGTGTTCGTGGTGCTGATCGCCGTGGCCGCCGCCGTTGGCGCCTCGCGCGCACGCCGCTGACCGCTGCGCGGGCAGGCGCCGCCGCCGGGGCCCTGCCCGCGCCGTTCACGCGCGGCTCCCGCCGCCTGCGCCGGCCGGGCGCCGCTCACGCTCCGGGCATCGAGGCGTCGATCCGGTCGAACCCGGCGAGCGCGTCCTCCATGGACTCCGGCCCGATGGCGAGCGCCCCCGCATACGGGTTGTCGAGGTAGAGCAGCAGGACCACGGTCGCCGCGACGAACACGAGGTTGAGCACCGACCAGAAGATCCGGGCGCGCGACCCCCGCACGCCCATGCCGAACGGCAGGACCACCACCGCGAGGGCGCTGATGGTGGCCGCGATGGTGATGATCCGGGGGATCTCACTCGCGGCGGCGTCGCCGCGCTGGACCCGCATCTCCGCGAGCCGGCCGGCTTCCTCGCGCGCGGTGAAGCGGTCCAGGGCCACGATGGGGTCGTCGGTCGGCACGGCGTTGACCGCGGCGCGCAACCGGTCCAGTGCGGCGTCTCCGTCAGGGCTGAGGTCGCGGTGGCGCATCCGCGGCCAGTCGCTCGCGATCGTGGTCTCGACGTAGTCGCGCAGGTCGGAGCGGATCCGTTCGCCGTCCTCGGCCGGCAGGGCGGCGGTACTCCAGTAGAGGGCCGTGGCCGCCGCGGCTTCGTCGACGGCGATGTCGGTCGCGCTCTGGTTGCCCTCCCAGCCGATGACCAGGCCCATGGCCATGGCGACGAGGAAGATGGACAGCACGCACGGGGCGATCAGGATGCCGATGGCACCGTCGGAGTCGGCGGTCGAGATCCCCACCTTGCGGGCGACCACCACCCCCGCGATGAGCAGGAGCACCAGGACGAAGAAGACGAGGAGGAGGCTGAGGGTCATCGTTCTCCCATGGGGTCGAGGAACGTCGGAAGGACATCAAGGGGCACCGGTGCCGCCGGCCCCGGCCCTGCGGCCGACCTGCGGAAGCGCCCGTTTTCCCCCTACCACGCCGATCCGGCCCTCTTCCGGCACTTCCGGCATCCCGCGGAGCGCGCGGCCCGGACCCGGTGAATTCGGTCGGCCATTGATCCCGATAAGCGAACACGCCGTTTTCCGCTGACGTCGGCGGACGGCCTGCATTCCCGATTCCGGGCACACGGCGATTTTCATCACAGGAGAACCTCCCGCCCCGGTCGCACGACGCCGCTCGTCGCGGGCACCCCGACGACCTGGACGCCAGGTGGCCGCGCAATTCGGCGGGCGCACATGCCCATAAGCCGGAGTCCGGAGTGCGACGGACGATGAATTTTCGAATTTCCAACCGGGGGGCCGGGCGGAATCGGTATCTTGACGGCTCTGTTCCCGCTCCGGGCGGCCTCCCCGGACCGTGGTGCCAGGGCCGGGACACAACTCGTCCATGAACACCCCAGACGCCGTTGAGGAGGCGTCCAGCATGGCGGCACAGACGCCCGAGTCGGCTTCCTCAGGCGGGAGGCGGCCGACGACGCGCCGCGCGCTGCGCCCCTGCGCGCCGGGCCCCCGGGGGCGGCCGTCGCCGCGGACCGGCGCCCGCGCCCCATCCTCCGGCGGCCGGCACCACCATGTTTGACCAGTCCACCCACCGTCGGCTCGTGCACCAGACCTGCGTCTACGGCTCGGACGAGGAGTTCCTGTCGATGGCGCTGCCGTTCATCGACAACGGCCTGGCCGCCGACGACCCGGTGCTCGCCGCGACCACCACGGCCAACGTCGAGCTGCTGCGCCGCGCGCTGGGCACGCGGGCGGGGCGCATCGACTACATCGACTCCCTGGCGTTCGGCCGCCGCCCGCCCGAGCGCCTGACCGCGGTCGACCGCTACTGGCGCCGGCACGCGCCGCGCACCGGGGGCCGCGTGCGGATCATCGCCGAGCCCATCTGGCGGGGGCGGTCGCGGCGCGAGGTCACGGCATGGACCTGCCTGGAGTCCACCCTCAACGTCCTCTTCGGCGGCCGCGACATCCAGGTCGTCTGCCCCTACGACTCCCGGGTGGTGCCGGAGCCCATCATCGCCGACGCGCAGCGCACCCACCCCGAGATCCTGGTGGGCGAGCGCACCATGGCGAGCGGCGAATACGTGCACCCCACGGTGTTCACCGCGAAGGGCCCGGAGCCGGAGTCGCTGCTCGTCCCCGCCAACCCCATGGGCGGCCGGTTCGACGCGGTCGACCTGGCGGGGGTGCGCGACGAGGCGATGTCGTACGCGCGGCGCCTGTACGTGCCGGGTGCGCGGGCGCGCGACCTGGTGTTCGCCGTCAACGAGGTGACCACCAACGTCATCCTGCACGGCGCGGGGTACGGCAACGTGTGGTTCTGGACCGAGGAGGACGAGCTGATCTGCGAGGTCACCGACGACACCGTGCACGGGCCGCTGGCACCGTTCGAGGGGTCGCCGCCGCCGCTGGACCAGCGGGGGCGCGGGCTGTGGCTGGTGCGTCAGCTGTGCGACCGGGTGCACATGGCGTCGTCGGACGGGCGGACCGTGGTGCGCATGCACATGCTGCTGCGGAGCTGAGCCCCTTCCGCCGTTCCGTCCCTCCCGTTCCGGCCGCGGCCCCTCCCCTCGGGAACGGGCCGATGTGCTGCCCCTCCGCGCGGACGTCAGGGTCTCGGAAGGCCACGGAAGGTCGCGGAATATCCGGAAAACGATCGCTTCTCTATATAATTATCCCAAGTGATCCACTGAAAGCAATTTCCCTCGTGACTCATTCCGACCGCGATGGGTCGATCAACTTTTTTATACGAGCAATCCCGTTATAACCGGCAAGGGAGATGACGACCGAACTACGGCGAATTATGGTGAACGGGACGCACCTGTTTTCACAGCCCGGATTCCGATGCCGGATTCCGGGCTCCCTCTTTCGCTTCCCCCTCACCCGTGATCGTGCGCGGCCGGGCATGATGGCGCGCGCCGCGCGGGGTCCCGGACGACAGGACCCAGCCCATGACGGCCGACCCCGAACCCTCCGCCTTCCCTTTTCCCAACGCCGACCCGCTCAGCGTTCCGCGTGCCCTCGGCAGGGCACGCACCGCCGGCGCACCCATTCGCGTGCGGCCCCCGTACGGGCGGCCCGCCTGGCTGGTCACCGACCACGAGGACGCCAGGACGGTCCTCGCCAGCCCCGACTTCGGACGCGACGCCGCCCGTGCAGGGATCCCCGATGACGACGTCCCCCGGATCACCCCCGTGGACCCCATCAGCGGTTCCATCCTGGCCATGGATCCGCCCGACCACACCCGGGTGCGCCGGCTGATCGGGCGCGTCTTCACGCCGCGCCGCGTCGAGGGGCTGCGCCCCCGCGCCCAGGGGATCGCCGACCGGCTGGCCGACGACCTGATCGCGGACGGCCCTCCGGCGGATCTGCTCGACCGGTTCGCCCTGCCGATCCCGTTGGAGGTGATCTGCGAACTGCTGGGCGTGCCCCACCAGGACCGTGCCCGCTTCGCCGCGTGGAGCGACGCGTTCCTCAGCACCAGCGGGCTGACGGTGGAGGACGCGCTGCACAGCCTGTCCCTGCTGAACGGGTACCTCAGCGGGCTGATCGCCCAGCGCACCGCGCACCCCACCGACGACCTGATCGGGGCCCTGACCCAGGTGCACGACGAGGGCGGGCCGGTCACCGCCGAGGAGGTGCTGGGCCTGGTGCGGGGCCTGCTGGTCGGCGGCTACGAGACCTCGTCCTTGCAGATCGCCAACTTCGTGCTCCTGCTGCTGCGGGGGGACGGCTACACGAGGCTGGCCGCCGATGCCTCGCTGATCCCGAATGCGGTCGAGGAGCTGCTGCGCTACGTGCCGCTGTCCCCGCTGGGATCGCTGCCGCGCTACGCGCTCACCGACGTGGAGGTGGGAGGGGTGCTGATCCGCGCGGGTGAGTCCGTCCTCGTGGAGCTGTCCGCCGCCAACCGCGATCCCGGGGTCTTCGACGACCCCGAGGTCCTGGATCTGGAGCGGCCGGCGGCGGGGCACCTCGGCTTCGGCCACGGCATCCACCACTGCGTGGGCGCCGCGCTGGCCCGGATGGAGTTGCAGGTGGCCGTGGGCACCCTGACCCGGCGGTTCCCGCACCTGGCCCTCACCGTCGCAGAAGAGGCGATCGAGTGGCGGGAGAACTTCATCCGCGGTCCGCAGCGGCTCCCGGTCACCTGGTAGCCGTGAACCCGCCTCGGTGCCGCCTGCGTCAGTCGGCGTCCGCGCCGGCCTTCTCGCGGAGCCGGGCGGGATCGACGCCGGCCGGCGGCCCGGCGCCCAGGTCGGCGACCGCGTAGCCCTGGGGGTAGCCGGGGTAGGTGCGGTTCTTGGGGTCGGCGGCCAGGCGCGAGACCCGGCGCGGGGGGAGCTGGGTCTCCAGGCGGCCTCTCACCACGAGCGCCCGTTGGACGGCGCGGACGACCCAGGCCGGGGCCGGGGCGAACCCGAACGCCTCCCGGGAGCGGTCGTCCAGGAGCGCCCGCACCGCCACCCCTGCCAGGGGGCGCACCGGTTCGGGGAACCACGAGGCGAACAGGTCCACCGTCGCCCCGCCCACGCGGGCGTTGGACTCCGCGAACCGGAAGTGCTCGCGCTCGTAGGCGTCCTTGAACGCCGCGAACGCCTCGAACGACGGCGGGATGTCCCGGATGCCCATCCGCCGCCCCACCTCGCTGTAGTAGTGGAAGGCCGCCAGCCGCTCGTGGCGGGTCAGCCGCCGCCAGCCGTACCGGTCGATCCAGTCCACCGGTTCGTAGACGAACGTCGACAGCACGTACCGCATGTCGTCGTTGGAGATCGCGAACCGGCCGTGCATGCGGTTGACGGAGCGCAGGGCCTCCCGGCCCCGGGGCGAGTCGTATCCGTGGGCGGCGATCTCGGCCATCAGCAGCGCGGTGTCGTCGTAGCGCTTCTGCGCCCGCAGCGCGAACTCACCCGTGGCGTCCAGCAGCCCCGATATCGAGGGCACGCAGTAGGTCTTGAACAGCGCGAGCTCCAGGGACCGGACGTAGTCCCAGGGGAACTCGTGCCCGGACGAGATGCGGTAGATCTCCTGGTGGTCGGCCTCGGGGTCCAGCGCGGCGATCCGGCGCAGCCAGTACCTCCGGTCGGCGCGGTGGGGGGCTTGCGGCACGGGGGCGGGGTGACGGGGCACGGTCGTTCCTCTCCTGGGTGAGCGCCTGGCCGGCGGCGGGCGCCGCCGGCCGTTGCTGTGCCCGATCGTGTCACGTACCGCGCCCCGCAATGGGCGGTCACGCCGCCCGGATCTCCTGGGTGCAGCACTTGGGGCCGCCGCCCGCACGGGCGAGTTCGCTGGTGTCGACCCCGATCGGGTGGTAGCCGCGCGCACGCAGGAGGGCGGCGAACCCCGTTGCCTGGCGGGGCAGGACGACGTTGCGGCCGTCGCCGACCGCGTTGAGCCCGAACACGAGCGCGTCTGCCTCCGCCACGCGCACGGCGTCCGGGAAGAGCAGCCCGAGCACCCGTTGCGCGGCGCCGGAGAACGCCCCCGGGAAGTAGGCGATGTCGGCGCGCCCCGACACGCGGCCGTCGTCGAGAACCGTGAGGGCGGTGTCGAGGTGGTAGAAGCGGGGGTCGACGAGCCGCAGCCCGACGACCGGGACCCCGAAGAGCTCCTGGGCCTCCATGTGCGCCGCCTGGTCGGTGCGGAAACCCGTGCCCGCCAGGATCAGCGACGACGTGACGGCGAAGTCCCCCTCCCCCTCGTGCACGGTGCCGGAGGGGTGCACGTCCAGGCCGCGGCCGCGCAGCCAGGCGAGGTGGGCGGCCTCCTCGGCGGTGCGCTCCGGGTTGCGGAAGCGCGCGGCGAAGGCGGTGCCGCCGACCACCACCGCGCCGTTGGCGGTGAACACCATGTCGGGCAGATCGGGGCGGGGGTCGAGCAGGCTCACCCGGTGGCCGAGCCGGGTGTAGACGTCGCGCAGGCGGTCCCATTGGGCGATGGCGCGGCCCCGGTCGACCGGGCGGCCGGGGTCCATCCACGGGTTGATCGCGTAGCGGACATCGAAGTGGGTGGGCGGGCACATCAGGTAGTGCCGGGGGGTGGCGGTTCGCTCCTGGGCCGCAGGGCCGGTCAGGGAAACGGCGGGTGTCGTCACGATTCGACGGTACGATCAGCGGTCTTGCCCGCCCAAGAGGCATTCATTGCACGTCGGCGGCCGATCGTTGCGTGGTCTGCGCCCGCATCGGCGGTTCCGCGCGCGGTGTCCGTTCCGGGTGCGGACGGCGCCCGCAGCGCGGAAAAAAGATGACCTGTTTCACACCCGCGCTGCTGCGGCCGGACGCGCCCCGGCCCGCCCGCCGCAGGACGGGCGGGGGCGGGCCGGGGGTGCTCCGGTCAGGCCAGGCGGTCGGTCAGTGCGCTGTACTCGTCCCACAGCGCGTCGGGCAGCTGGTCGCCGAAGGTCTTGAAGAACTCCGGGATGAGCCCGGCCTCGCGCCGCCAGGTGTCGCGGTCGACCGACAGCAGGAACTCCAGATCGCCGGGCGGCAGGTCCAGGCCCTCGGTGTCGATCCCGCCGGCGACCGGGAGCCGGCCGATCGGGGTGTCGACCGCGTCCGCCGTGCCCTGGAGCCGCTCCACGATCCACTTGAGGACCCGGCTGTTCTCGCCGAAGCCGGGCCACACGATGCGGCCGTCGTCGTCCTTGCGGAACCAGTTGACGTAGAAGATGCGCGGCAGCTTGTCCGCGTCGCCGGTGGCGCCGATCTTGAGCCAGTGGGCGAAGTAGTCGCCCATGTTGTAGCCGCAGAAGGGCAGCATCGCGAACGGGTCGCGGCGCAGCTCGCCGACCGTCCCCTCGGCCGCGGCGGTCTTCTCCGAGGCGACGTTGGCGCCGAGGAAGACCCCGTGCTGCCAGTCGAACGCCTCGCTGACCAGCGGGACCGCCGTGGCGCGGCGCCCGCCGAACAGGATCGCCGAGATCGGCACGCCCGCGGGGTCCTCCCACTCGGCGGCGATGGTCGGCGCCTGGCCGGCCGGGGTGGTGAACCGGGCGTTGGGGTGGGCGGCGGGCTCGGCGGACGCCGGTGTCCAGTCGCGCCCCCGCCAGTCGGTCAGGTGCGCGGGCGGCTCGTCGGTGAGCCCCTCCCACCACACGTCGCCGTCGTCGGTGAGCGCGACGTTGGTGAAGATGCTGTTGCCCCACAGCGTGGCGATGGCGTTGGCGTTGGTCGCGGCGCCTGTCCCCGGGGCGACGCCGAAGAAGCCGGCCTCGGGGTTGATGGCGCGCAGCCGCCCGTCGGCGCCGAACCGCATCCACGCGATGTCGTCGCCCACGGTCTCGACCGTCCAGCCCGGGATGGTGGGTTGGAGCATGGCCAGGTTGGTCTTGCCGCAGGCGCTCGGGAAGGCCGCCGCGATGTAGCGGGGCCCGCCCTCGGGCGGGGTGACCTTGAGGATGAGCATGTGCTCGGCCATCCAGCCCTCGTCGCGGGCCATGACCGACGCGATGCGCAGCGCGTAGCACTTCTTGCCGAGCAGGGCGTTGCCACCGTATCCGGATCCGTAGGACCAGATCTCGCGGGTCTCCGGGAAGTGCGAGATGTACTTGGTGGTGTTGCACGGCCAGGCCACGTCGGCCTGGCCCGGCTCCAGCGGGGCCCCGACGGAGTGGACGGCCTTGACGTAGTCGCCCCGCTCCTCGATCAGGCGCAGCGCCGCGGTCCCCATCCGCGCCATGATCCGCATCGACACCACAACGTAGGGCGAGTCGGTGATCTCGACGCCCAGCTGGGAGATGTCGCCGCCCAGCGGGCCCATGCAGAACGGCACCACGTACATGGTGCGGCCGCGCATGCTGCCGGCGAAGACGTCGGCGAACGTCGCCCGCATCTCGGCCGGGGCGATCCAGTTGTTGGTCGGCCCGGCGTCCTGCTCGCGCTCGGAGCAGATGAACGTGCGGTCCTCGACCCGGGCGACGTCGCCCGGGTCGGAGCGGCAGTAGAAGCTGTTCGGCCGCAGCTCCGGGTTGAGCCGGATGAACGTGCCCTGCTCGACCAATAGACCGGTCAGGCGCTCCCACTCCTCGTCGGACCCGTCGCACCAGACGATTTCGTCGGGCCGGGTCAGGTCCGCCACCTCGCGGACCCACGCGATCAACTCTCTATGGCCAGTGGGGGCGGCCTCATCACCAGGGACACTCACAGACACAGCGGCTCCTTTTCGTCGGTCTGCTCCGCATCATCGGTGATACCCACGTGATCAGGCCAGTTGGCCTAGACAAGAGGTAGAGACCAATGGTCTATTGCGGGCGACCGGGAGGAGGCCCCGGACACGACGGCGCCCGGCGGCCGGGAACACCCCGTTGGCCGCCGGGCGCCTACCGCGATCGTCAGCAGTCGCGTCCGCTGTTGATGCATTCGACCGCGGTGGCCATCAGCTCCTCCGGCATCACGTTGATGAAGTCGGAGTGGTCGGTGATGGGTTTGTGCTGCTCCTCAGGGAACCCGTCCACGGCGAAGTTGGTGCCCTCCGGCACTTCGTAGACGAGGGTCTGGCGGAGCTGCGGCACCGCCTGCGTGCCGCCGGGGCAGGCGCCCGATTCGTCGGGGAAGACGATGTGGGTGCGCTTGTCCTCGCTCGTGATGTTCTGGCCGTCCCAGCAGCTCGGGAAGTCGAAGGTCCGCAGCACGTCGCTGCCCTCGGGGCACAGCGGGTACTTGTCACCCGAGACCTGATCCTCGAACCCGGTGCAGCTCCACTTGGCGTTGGCGTTCTGGCCGTTGGTCGTGAACGCCCGCGCGTTGCCGGTGATGATCTGAAGGAACTGCGGCATCTCCGTGACCTCGGACACGGGGTTGCCGCGGAACTCCAGGGTCGCCTGCGACGGCGTGATGATCCGGCCGACGTTGCCGTCCAGGCCGCCGCCGGAGACGTCGGCGTCGGCGCCTTCCTGCGTGGTGTCGCGCAGCACCGGCCAGTAGTGCATGGACTGGTCGCCGTTGTCGCAGCTGGTCTCGCCCTGGAGGAGCAGCTGGTTGTTGCCGTCGACGTCCTCACTGAACTGGTTGACGTTCTGGTTGCCGACGTAGTCGTGTGTGTGCTGGGCCCCGTGCTCGACGCCGGGGGCGACGATCACGTTCTCGGAGTTGAACAGCCCGTTGGCGTTGACCCCGCAGTCGGTGACGAACGTCCCGGTGGAGCCGCCCTCCTGGGCTTCGGGCGGGGGCTCGGCCGCGCCGACCTGGGCGATGTCGATGAAGTCCTCTTCGACGGGCCCGTTGCCCTCGGGGCCGATCCCGCCGGCGTCGCCGCCTTCTCCGCCGTCCTGGCCGCCGTCGCCGCCCTCTTCACCGCCCTGCTGCGTACCGTCGCCGCCCCATGCGGCTTCGTTGCCGTCGTGGCCGTCGCCGTGACCGCTCTGGCCGAAGCCGACGTTCTGCGCGAGGGAGCCGCCGTCGTTCACGGGTGCCATGAAGATGATGCCGAGCACCAACGCGGCCGCCGCGGTGACCCCGATCACGGGCATGGCCCGGATCCCGTTCCAGGATCCGGGTCCCCGGCTCTTACGGTCGTTTCTCCAGGGTTCTCGCATCTCTCGCTTCTCCTCTCTCCTCCATCACGGTGATGAAGAAGGGTCAGGCCGGGCGCCGCTCGGGCGGCAGGGGTTCGGGCAACCTCTCGTATTCGACGAGCCCGGTGCTCTCCAGATGGGTGATGTGGCGCATGACGACCAGCAGGCCGCTCTGGATGAAGCTGCGGACGAGTTCGTTTCGGGTGCCCGCGCGGACCTCGGCCAGCGCCTCGTAGACCGACCCGTGCGCCGCACGGAGCCGGTTCACGAACACCCGGTCGAACTCCTCGCCGGACAGCCCCGACAGCTCGTCCATCCAGACCTGCTGCTGCGGGTTGGGCAGGCTGGGCAGGACGACATCGAGCTGCTCGGCGACGTCGCGGACCGTCTCGTCGAGCTTGATGTGGTCGGCGGCCAGCAGCGCTCCGACGTCCTTGACGTCGTCGCTGGCCGCGCGGTCCTGCGCCTGCTGGCCAACGGGGATCTCCCACAGACCCGCCTGCCTGACCTTGATCAATGCGTCGACATCGGCGGGCCCGAGGGGGCCGAATTCGGTCTGCTTCCAGTCCTGCCAGAAGACTCCTGAGACCGAGGTCGCCCCGTTGGGAACGACCATGAAAATGGTCAGCGACGAGACGATGAGAAACGCCACGACGCCCGCGAATTCGATGTACCTCAACGACCGGATCTGGAGCTTGCGC
The DNA here is from genome assembly GCF_042650565.1 of Nocardiopsis sediminis. Lineage (NCBI taxonomy): Bacteria > Bacillati > Actinomycetota > Actinomycetes > Streptosporangiales > Nocardiopsidaceae > Nocardiopsis > Nocardiopsis sediminis. The sequence goes on along the minus strand of NZ_JBHSBH010000003.1, from coordinate 200,638 downwards.
ACTGGCCGTTTCCTTTCCGGGGGGTTTTCCGTGAAGCTCTGGGGGATCGGGGATATCGGCTGGTCAGAGCCTGATAAGTGCGGGTCGGGCACCGATCGGAACCGTTTCCGCGGTCACCGATATCCGGAGTCCGGCACACTACACGGCGGTCTCGCTCTAGTAACCCCCGCCGCTGTAGCCGTCTCCGCCACCGGTGGTGTCGCCACCGCCTTCGGCCTCGCCTCCCCCTCCCGCCTCACCGGCGGGCTCGCCTCCGCCGGTCCCCTCGACCATCTGGCCCTCGGGGGTCACGGCGTACCACTGGTCGCCGAACGCCTGTCCGTTGACGTCGCCGGGGGCGGCGTCGCCGGCGTAGCGGTACAGCGGCCAGCCGGCGATGGTGAGCTGCTCGGTGCCGTCCTCGCGCTGGGTCGACGCGAACAGCGCCTGCTCGACCCCATTGGCCGTGACCTCGCCTTCCGCCAGGACCGGGGGCCACTGTTCGGCGCAGTCGTCGGCGCAGTTGGAGGTCGGGGGCTCGGTGGAGTCCTCGGTGAAGACGTAGAGGGTCCAGCCCTCGGCGTCGGTGATGACCGATCCGAGGGAGGTCTCGGGATCGACGCTGATCTCCGTTGCGCCGCCTCCTCCCGCGGGGGCGTCCCCGGCCTCGCCGGCCGGAGCGGGGTCGCCGGTCGCCCCTGCGTCGTTGCCGTAGCCGCAGCCCGCGGCGGTGAGGATGACGACGGCGCCCCCGGTGAGCAGCAGGGTTCTCGTGGTGCGTGCGTCCACAGTCTCTTCCATTCCGGGCTTCGAGTAGGTGGCCCCTCGACGGGCCGTTATCGGTTGGAGATACGTAAGAGCGCCGCGATCGGTTCAATGCCGGCGGAAGAAGTTACACGCGGGTCTCGTGAGCTGGGCGTTCTCCGAGAAACATCTTTGTGAAGGGACGAAGGGCCCCTCTTGTGGCGCGTGAGGACGGACACGATTCAACGACAAAACCGGCGTAGCTGGTGCTAGTGTCGTCCAGCGCGCAGCCCTTCCATTCCATGAACCCCAGCGGAACAACGGTGTCCCCGCACAGGGCACCCATTCGAACCGCGACGGTGGAGGACGGACATGTTCGAAAGGCGCCAAACGCGGCCCCCACAAAACACCACTACAACCCCCACGGAAGCCGCCCCGAGAGACGTAGAGCGCTCGTTCCAGCGCCCATGGATATGGGCGGCGCTCCTGCTCGGAGCGATCGCCGCCAACAGCGTCATCGCGGTGGCGGCCCCCAACCAGGTCAACTTCCTCCGCATCGTCCAGGACTTCCTGTGGACGTACTCCGGGGTCTTCGCCCTGGTCGGGCTGACCGGCGCGGTCGTCTTCGGGCTCGCCGCCACCGACCGGCTCATGGCGACGATCCACGACCGCGTCTGGTTCCAGGTGGTCCACCGGTCGGCGGCGATCGCGGCGGTGGGCTTCCTCATCGCCCACATCACTTTGCAAATCGCTTACGGGGCCCCGCGCTTCTACAACGCGGTCGTGCCCATCGGCCTGGACGCATCGGTCCTCTTCGGGGTCCTGGCCTCCGACCTGCTGCTCTTCATCATCGCCACGGGCGTGTTCCGGTCCAGCTTCGTCGGCATGTCCCGCCCGTGGATGTGGCGCGCCCTGCACGTCTCGGCCTACGTGTGCTGGCCGATGGCGATGGTGCACGGGCTCACCGCCGGGCGGACCCCCGCCTGGTGGGTGATCCTCGGGTACACGCTGTGCATGCTCGCGGTCGCCACGATGCTCGTGCTGCGCATGGTCGTGAGCGTTCCGGAGCGCTCGGCGGAGCCCGAGCCGGAGCCCGAGGAGAAGCCGGAGCGCACGGTCACCGTGGTCCGCAACGGCATGGCCGAGGCGCCGGCGGAGCCCCAGCCCGCCATGGCCGAGGACGCGGAGTTCTGGGCCACGATCCGCGGAGGGAGCAGGAGCTCGTGATCTTCGAACCCGGTGAGGACGCCCTGGAGGTCCGCAACATCGGACCGGCCCGGATCACCGCCGGCCTCGAGACCCAGACCCGGCTGGGCATGGTCGAGCACCGGGCGGTGCACGGCACCCCGCCGCAGCTGCCGCCCGACGACCTCATGGCGCTCGCCGGGGTCGCCGACCTGCGCGGGCGCGGCGGGGCCGGCTTCCCCTTCGCCCGCAAGTACGCGGCGGTGCTGCGCTCCGCGCACCGCAAGCAGTCGCCGGTCCGGGTAGTGGTGAACGCCACAGAGGGCGAGCCCGCGGCGCGCAAGGATGAGATGCTCCTCACACGTACCCCGCATCTGGTCCTCGACGGCGCCGAGCTCGCGGCCTGGTCGCTCAACGCGCCCGAGGTCATCGTGGGCGTGGCCGACGGCCCGGGCGAGCGGTCGCTGCTGGAGGCCATCGACGAGCGCGACTCCGACCTCGCCTTCCACGTCGTGCGGGTGCCCGAGCGGTTCATCTCCGGCGAGGGCGGCGCCCTGGTCCGGGCGATCAACGGCCAGGTCCCCATCCCGCCGGGCCGCAAGGTGCGCGCCGCCGAGAGCGGCGTCGGCGGGGTGCCCACCCTGCTGTCCAACGCCGAGACCTATGCGCAGCTGGGCCTGGTCGCCATGCTCGGCGCCGACCTGTACACGGCCGTGGGCATCCCCACCGAGCCGGGCACGGTCCTGCTGACCGTCAGCGTGCCGGGCAACGGCGACCCCACCATCGTCGAGACCCCCACCGGGGTCCTGCTGCGCGACGTCCTGGAGCTGTGCGGCACGACCCCCGGCCGCGGGGTGCTCATCGGCGGCTACCACGGCGCGTGGCTGTCGGCCGACGCCGCCGACTCCGTGCGGGTCTCCCGGGCCGGGATGAAGGCGGCCGGTGCCGCCCTGGGTGCGGGGATCATCGCCCCGCTGAGCGAGGACGCCTGCCCCCTGGAGGAGACCGCGCGCGTGCTCCACTACATGGCCGGCGAGAGCGCCAACCAGTGCGGGCCGTGCTTTCGCGGGCTGCCCGAGCTGGCCCGCACCTTCAGCGAGCTGGCCGCCGGCGAGGGCGAGCCCGAGGCGGTGGTGAAGGCGGCGCTGATCGGCGAGGGCCGCGGCGCGTGCTCGCACCCCGACGGCACCGCCCGGTTCGCGCGGTCGGCGCTGGCGGCGTTCCCCGACGAGATCGCGATCCACGCGGCGGCGGGGTCCTGCAACCCCCGGACCAAGAAGGTGCTGCCGCTGTCGACCGTGACCACCGGGGCGTCGAAGATGATGCTCGACTGGTCGCGCTGCGACGGGCACGGCCTGTGCTCGGTCCTGGCGCCCGACCTCGTCCAGCTCGACAACAACGGGTACCCGCAGAAGACGGTCATGGCGGTGCCGGAGAAGTTCCGCGACACCGCGGAGAAGGCCGTGGAGATGTGCCCGGCGCTGGCCCTGCGGATCGACGACGCCACGGCGCACTGATTTTCCCGTTGTGTCCCTTGGTCCCCCCCGGGTTGCCGGGAGCGCTCGCCTTCTCACTCGGCTCCAACGGCCCCGCGAGTCGGGCCTGCGGCGATCGGCGGCGCCGCCTCCGCTCGTTCGGCGGCTCGCCGCTCGGGTTCCCCGGCGCGCATCGCGCCGGGGAACCCGGCGCGCGGGATCAGCCCGCGTCCGGGCCCAGGCGCAGCCGCAAGCCCCCCGGGTGCGGGCGCTCCGGCGGGCTGATCCGGCCCACCGGGGTGGGGCGGGCGGCCCCGGTGCACGACGGCACGGTCCCGGGGATGTCGTTCCAGGTGAGGAAGCCGAGCAGGGCGAAGAGGTAGGCCTCCTTGGCATCGGGGTCGATCCCGAGGGAGTCGGAGAAGCGCAGGGGGGCGGGGCCCAGCGCCGACCGCAGCGCCGCCACGAGCGCGGGGTTGCGCAGGCCGCCGCCCGAGGCGACGACCTCGGCCACCCCATGGCGCGCGCACGCGTCGGCGATGGTCGTGGCCGTGAGCTCGACGAGGGTGGCGAACACGTCGTCCCCGGCGACGTCGAACCCGGCCAGGGCCGCGTCCAGGTAGTCGCCGTGGAACACCTCCTTGCCGGTGGACTTCGGCGCGGGGCGAGCGTAGTAGGGGTCGGCGCGCAGCCGGGCGAGCAGCCCCTCGTGCACCCGCCCGCGCAGGGCCCGCCGGCCGTCGCGGTCCATGCGCTCGGCGCCGTCGCCGATGCTCGATGCGGCGATGTCGAGCAGGGCGTTGCCGGGGCCGGTGTCGAAGGCCAGCGGGTCGTGGCCGGGCGCGACGACGGTGAGGTTGGCGATGCCCCCGATGTTGAGGGCGGCGGCCGGTGCGCCGCGCCCGGCCAGCCAGAGGACGTCGAAGGTGCTGGCCAGCGGGGCGCCCTGGCCGCCGGCGGCGATGTCGCGGGCGCGCACGTCCGAGACCACCGGCACGCCCGTCGCCTCGGCGATCCAGGCGGGCTGGCCCAGTTGCAGGGTGCCGCGGGCGCGGCCGTCCTCGATCCAGTGGAAGACGGTCTGGCCGTGGGAGACGACGAGGTCCGCGGTGCGGCCGGGGCACAGCTCGGCGATGGCGTCCCGCGCGGCCTGCGCGAACGCCTGGCCGATGAGGGTGTCGAGCCGGCACACCTCGGCCATGGTCGTGGGGGCGGGCGGAAGGGCGGCGAGGATGTCCTCGCGCAGCGCGGGGGGATGGGGCACGTCGCGGTGGGCGATGGGGGTCAGCAGCACGTCGCCGCCCGCCAGCCGAAGGTCGGCGACCGCGACGTCGATGCCGTCGACCGAGGTGCCCGAGGAGAGTCCGATGACGATCATCCCGGAGTCCTTCCCCGCGGCCGGTCAGCCGAACTGGAAGGCGCGCTTGGCCAGGCCGTACCAGAAGCCGTCGATGACGCTGCGGGCGTTCTCGCCGCTGCTCTGCGCCGCCCCGAGGGCGACGAACAGCGGTGCCAGGTGCTCGCTGCGCGGGTGGGCGATCTCGGCGGCCGGGCCCTTCGTGCGCCAGTCGAGCAGCGCGTCGACGTCGCCCGACACCGCGGCGCGGGCCGCCCAGTCGTCGAACTCCGCCGACCACGAGGGCGCCGCCGCGTCGGTCCCCAGCGACATGTCGATGCAGGAGAGGTTGTGGGTGAGGAAGCCGCTGCCCATGATCAGCACGCCTTCGTCGCGCAGCGGGGAGAGCCTGCGGCCCAGGTCGAAGAGCTCCTGCGGGTCGAGGGTGGGCATGGAGATCTGGAGGACGGGGACGTCGGCGCCGGGGTACATCTCCTTCAGCGGGACGTAGGCGCCGTGGTCGAGTCCGCGGTCAGGCGCCTCGGCCACGGGCGCCGGGCCGCCACTCAGGAGGCGGCGCACCGATTCGGCGAGCTCCGGGGCGCCGGGCGCGGGGTAGGTGACCTCGTAGTAGCGGCGGGGGAAGCCCCAGAAGTCGTAGGTGAGCGGGGCGGTCGTGGTGGCGCCGATGGTCACCGGCGCGGCCTCCCAATGGGCCGACACGATCAGCACGGCCCGCGGCCGGCCGAGCCCCTGCGACCAGGAGGACAGCTGCCCGGTCCACAGCGGGTCGTCGGCCAGGGGCGGGGCCCCGTGGCCGAAGTAGAGCACGGGCGCCGGCGCCCGGCCCGCCGATGCGGGATGTGCGGTGTGGTCCATGGGGGCTCCCCTCGGCCCGAGACCAGGAATCAGTTTCCTGGAAAATCATTTCTCGGAAAGAGGATACTCCACAGCCGCGGGAGGGGGCCGTCAGTGGACGATCGCAACGGGACCGTGGGCCCCGTGCAGCACCGACTGGCTCACCGAGCCCAGGAGCAGGCCGGTGAACCCGCCGCGTCCCCGCGAGCCCACCACGACGAGGTCGGCCGGGGTCGCCGCCTCCAGCAGCGCCACCACCGGGTGGCCGCGCACCGCGCGGGGGTCGGCGTCGACATCGGGGTGGCGCCGGCGGGCATCGGCGATCTCCGCCTCGGCGGTGCGGCGGGCGGCGGCCTCCACCGCCTCGTCGTCGAACGCCTCAGGCGGCACCGGCCCCATCGACGAAGCGAAGGCCGCCATCGGCTGCCAGGCGCAGATGGCGATGACGTCGCTGCCGACGGTGTCGGCCTGCGCGAACGCGAAGTCGACCGCCCGCTTGCTCTGCTCCGACCCGTCCACGCCGACCACGACCCGCCCCTTCACCCCGTGCGCCTCCTCGTGCTTCTTGGGCAGCACGACCACGGGGACCGGGGCATGGGCGGCCAGCTCCACGCCGACCGACCCCACGAACGCGCTCGCCAGCCCGCCCAGCCCGCGCGACCCCACCACCACGGCCACCGCATCGGGCTTCGAGGCGGCGGCGAGCAGGGATTCGGCGGGGCGGGACTCGGCCAGCTCGGTGTCCACCCGCAGCTCGGGGAAGATCCGCAGGATCCAGTCGCGCGCGTAGTCCAGGAGCGCCTGGGCGTCCTGGTGGCGCGGCTGCGGCCGGTCGTCGTACTCGATGACCTCCCGCCAGGGCCCTTCGGCGTCGCGGGGCCACACGGCGGTCACGATGCGCACGCCCATCCCGGCCATCGTCGCCTGGTTGGCCGACCATTCGAGCGCGTAGCGGCTGGAGTCGGAGCCGTCCACCCCGACGACCACCCAGCGGGTCTCCGATGTCGTGTTCACCGCGGCGACCTCCTGCCCCGTCTTCCGGATTCCGGTTGCGGGGATGAGTACCCGAACGCGCCCGCTTCAGGCGCACGCAGCGCAAAAGGCCCCGGCACCGGGGGATCGGTGCCGGGGCGGGGCCGGCCGCCCGGCGGCGGGTCAGCTCCGGTAGTGGTGGATGCCCCAGGCGAGGGCGCCGGAGTTGCCGCCCTCCACCCAGTTGCGCAGCCCGGTCTTCATCCGCGACAGGTAGTCCTCGCTGATGCTCCCGGCCAGCGCGGGCTCGCGCTGCTCGGTCTCGGCCAGGACCCGGGCGTAGTGGGTGGGCAGGTGTTCGCTGAGGTCGTCGAACTCGACCTTGGCCAGGCCCAGCCGGCCCGCCTCGCGGTCGTAGAAGCCGGGTGTGCCCATGCTGTCCAGGTGCAGCCGCGCCAGGATGGGCCGTAGCGCCTCGGCGGGAGCGCCGTCGGCGGCCATCGGGTCGGTGAAGACGAAGTGGCCGCCGCTGCGCAGCACCCGCGCCACCTCCTCGAGCACCCGGGTCCGGTCGCCGCTGTGGAGCAGGGCGTCCTGCGACCACACGACGTCGAACCCGTTGTCCTGCGCGGGGATGTCCTCGAAGGAGCCGTCCACCACCTCGATGAGGTGGTCCAGGCCCGCCTCGCGGTTCAGCTCCCGGTTGCGCTCGTTCTCGACCTCGCTGAGGTTCAGGCAGGTGACCCGGCAGCCGAAGGTGCGCGCCAGGTAGCGCGCCGATCCGCCGTACCCCGACCCGAGGTCGATCACGTCGGTGCCGTCGGTCAGGGGCAGCTTGCCCGCCATGCGCTCCACGGTGCGCCGGCTGGCCTCGGCGATGTCGTCGCCGGGGCTGCGGTAGAGCCCGACGTGGATGTCGGTGCCGCCCCAGATGGAGTGGTAGAAGGTGTCGGCGTCGCTGGAGTTGTAGTACTCCCGCGCGGTCTGCACGGCCGCCGAGTAGGACTCCGCGCGCTGGTCGTCGCGGTGGTAGGCCTTCTCGGCGATGTGGATGAAGAAGTCGGGCTCGTCGCCCTGGTAGGTCTCCTGGAAGTCGCCGTAGGTGTCGACCTTCTGGAAGCCGACCTCGCGCATGAGCCGCCGCATGTAGTTCTTGCGCAGCGGGAACATGTTGAGGTGGTACTCCGAGGCGTCGGGGAACCGGTAGACGAACCGGGCCAGGCCCTCGTCGACGTGCTCGGGCTCGGCCGACACCTCCTCCCCGCAGTAGTAGTACGTGTGGGAGTTGCCGTACTTGCCGTCGAGCAGGGCGTCGTAGTTGCGCTGGTCCAGGATGAGCACGCCGTCGTGCTTGAGCATCGCGTAGAACTCCGCCAGCGCCTTGCGCCGGTCGCGTTCGGCGAACAGGTGGGTGAACGAGTTGCCCAGGCAGATGATGGCGTCATAGCTGCCGTGGACGTCCCGGTTCAGCCACCGCCAGTCGGCGTGGACGACGCGCAGGATGTGCCCGCCGAAGTCGAGGCCGTTGGCGAACGCCTTGGCCAGCATCTCGGGGCTGCCGTCCGCGCTGACGGTGTCGAACCCCTCTTCGACCAGGCGCACGGAGTGGAACCCCGTGCCGGTGGCGACGTCGAGGACCTCGCGGACCCCCCGCGCCTTCAACTGCTCGATGAAGAAGCGGCCCTCGCTGGCATAGCGCCGCTTCCAGTCGATCAGCTCGTCCCACTTCTCGACGAACCCCGTGACGTATTCCGCTTTGTAGTGGTCGGTGTCGCGAACGGCGAGCGGGTCATCCCCGAATCGCTGCTGATCCTGCCCGTTGATAGATCGACTCCTCACACTCGAAACACCCTCTCGCTGTGCACACACGACGCCGAGGGTGAAACCTCGCGCTTATATATTGAAAAGCACGACCCCCCGTGTAATTCAAGGGCGAAGTTCGATGTTTTCGATGTCCCCGCAGGTCAGACCGCGTAAATTCGATCATCGGCGCGACGCCGGAAGCCACCCCGAACCCGGCCTTCACACCCCGGCGGACGCCGCGGAAAAATTCCGGGAGACATCAGCGAATCGCATGGCGCAACCCATTGCGCAAAGCGCACCGCGAAATTATTCGACACGGCGGGGAAATTCCGGTGAATCATCTCCGCGCTACACTCGGCGCCCGTCCGATCGGGCGCACCCCCTCAGCACCCCGCCGCCCCGTGCGCGCCCTGTGCGTGTGCCGCGGCGCGGCGCTGCTGGATAATGCGGGGATGGCCATCAGCGGACGCGGCTCCCAGGACATCGCCGCCAGCATCGAACGGGAGATCGCGCGAGGGGACCTGCACGCCGGCACCGCGCTGCCGCCCATCCGCGACCTCGCCGGGGACCTCGGGGTCAACGCCAACACGGTGGCGGCGGCCTACCGGCTCCTGCGCGACCGCGGCCTCGTCGAGACCGGCGGCCGCAGGGGCACGCGGGTCCGCGGCCGGCCCGCCGGGCAGCCCCGCGAGACCGAGGCCGGGCGCGTCCCGCCGGGCACCCGCGACGCCGCCAACGGCAACCCCGACCCCCGGCTGCTGCCCGATCTCGGCGCCGCCCTCGCCGCGGTCGCCCGGCGGCGCACCGGGCACCACCCGCTCTACGGCGACCCGCCGACCGACCCCGGGCTGCTGGAGACCGCACACGCGGTCTTCGCGGCCGACGGGGTCCCCGCCGGCCACCTCACGGTCACCGCGGGGGCGCTCGACGGCATCGAGCGCCTGCTGCGCTCCTCGCTGCGCCCCGGCGACGCCGTCGCGGTGGAGGACCCCGGCTGGCCCGCCCTCTACGACATGGTCGCCGGCCTGGGGTTCAAGCGCCTGGGGGTCCCGGTCGACGACGACGGCATGGAACCCGGCGGGCTCACCGCCGCGCTGCGGGCCGGCGCCCGCGCGGTCCTGCTGACCTCCCGCGCCCAGAACCCCACCGGGGCCGCGCTCTCCGCCGAGCGGGCGGGCCTGCTGCGCGCCGCGCTCGCGCCCCACCCCGATGTCCTGACGGTCGAGGACGACCACGGGTTCGGGTTCACCGCGCAGCCGTTCAACGGGGTGCACGGCGCCACGGAGCGGTGGGCCGTGGTGCGGTCGGTGGCCAAGGGCTACGGCCCCGACCTGCGGCTGGCGATGGTGGCCGGCGACGCCGTGACGGTCGACCGGGTACGGGTGCTCTTGCAGGCGGGCGCCGGCTGGATCAGCCGGGTCCTCCAGGAGGCGTTCGTGGAGGTGTGGCGGCACGGCGGGGTCGTCCCGGGCGAGGTCGCGCACGACTACGACGAGCGCCGCGGCGCCCTGATCGACCGGCTGGCCGGGCTCGGGATCGCCGCCCGCGGGCGCAGCGGGGTCAACGTGTGGGTGCCGGTGGCCGACGAGGCCGCGACCGTCGCCGCGCTGCTGGCCCGGGGGTGGGCGGTGGCGCCGGGCCGCCGCTTCCGGCTGGAGTCCGCACCCGGCATCCGGGTGACGGTGTCGGCGCTGGACATCGCCGACATGCCCCGCCTGGCCACCGACATCGCCGCTGCCGCCCGTCCCTCGCGGCCGGCCGTCTGACCCCCCCTTGTGATGACTCGCCGCGATTGGGTGATTGCGTCTGGTGATCACGGGTATGGGGGCATCGACCGCATTCTGCGCCGTATCGGGGGGTACCGGCATGGGCGGATTCGAGAGTGAGCGACGGATCGACACCACCCGGCTGTGGTCGGGCGGGCTGGCCACGGCGGTCGTCGCCGGGCTGATCGCCCTGGTGGGGATGTTGCTGATCCGCGGGGTGCTGGGGGTGGCGGTCCTCGCGCCGCACGACGCCGGCGTCCTCGGCGGCGTGGTGGTGGGCGGCTACGCGCTGATGGCGGCCGTCGCGGCGCTGGCGGCCACGGGGCTGCTGCACGCGCTGCTGCTGACCGCACCGCGGCCGGCCACGTTCTTCGGCTGGATCGTGGGGCTGGCGACCCTGGTGGCGGCGGTCGGGCCGGTCACCCAGGACGCGCCGGCGGGCGGCCAGATCGCCACCGGCATCGTCAATGCCGTCACGGGCCTGGTGATCACGTCGCTGCTGGGCGGGGTCGGCGCCGGCGCGATGCGCCGCGCGCACGGCGGCCGGCCGCTGCTGCACGCCGAGGGCGCGCTGCCCGATGTCGGGTACGCGCCCGGCTGGGACGGCGTCCCCAGCGAGAGTGCACCGGTCGACGGCCGACCGGGCGGAAGCGGGGCGGGCGAGGTCCGGCCCGGCGAGGGCGGGGCGGTCTACGACGCCGGCCGCCGCGACGCACTGGACCACGGCGGCGCCGCAGCCCCTGAGGTCACCGGCGGCCCCGAGCCCCGCCGCCACTACCCGGACCCGATGGCCCCCGGCGGCCAGAACTGACGCACCGGCGTCCGGGAGCGGGCGGCGCGTCAGCCGCCGCTGACCAGCGCGTCGATCCGTTCGGGGCTGAGGCCGTACTCGATCACCATGACGGCGGCGCCGATGACGCCCGCGCGCTCGCCCATCTGCGATGACACGATCCGCAGGTCCTCGGTGGCCAAGGGCAGCGAGCGCTGGTAGATGACCTCGCGCACCCCGGCGAGCAGGTGGTCGCCGGCCAGGGCCAGCGAGCCGCCGATGACGATGATCGACGGGTTGAGCATGTTGACCGACGCCGCCAGCACCTCGCCGATGTCGCGGCCGGCCTGACGCAGGGAGAGCAGGGCGGCCACCGATCCGGAGCGGGCGAGTTCGACCACGTCCAGAGCGGTGCGGGCCTCGATGCCCTGCCCGGCCAGCTCGGCGGCGATGGCCGCGCCGCTGGCCACCGCCTCCAGGCACCCGGTGTTGCCGCACCGGCAGGGGTGCCCCGCTCCGTGGGGGACCTGGATGTGGCCCATGTCCCCGGCGGCGCCCTTGGCGCCGCGGTAGACGCCGCCGTCGCTGATGATGCCGCAGCCGATCCCGGTGGCGACCTTGACGAACATCAGGTGGCTGGCGTCGCGCCAGCGCGCGAAGTGCTCGCCCAGCGCCATGATGTTGACGTCGTTGTCGACCAGGACGGGGCCGGCGAAGCGCTGTTCGATGTAGCCGGGCACGTCGAAGTCGTCCCAGCCCGGCATGATCGGCGGGTTGACCGCGCGCCCGGTGGAGTACGAGACCGGGCCGGGCAGGCCGATGCCCACGCCGAGGACGTCCTTCTCGGAGCGCCCGGCGCGGTGCAGCAGCATCCGCCCGTGGTCGATCACCCAGTCCAGCCCGTTCACGGGGCCGTCGGCGATGTCGAGGTCGTCGTGGGTCTCGGCGAGGACCTGGCCGGCCATGTCGGTGAGGGCCAGCCGCGCCGCGGTGGCGCCGAGGTCGGCGGCGAGGACGACCCGGGCCGAGGGGACGAACGCGAAGGTCGTGGGCGGGCGCCCGCCGGTGGAGGCGGCCTCGCCCGCCGGGCCGATGAGACCCCCTGCGAGCAGGGCGTCGATGCGCTGGGTGACGGTCGATCGCGCGAGCCCGGTGACCCCGGCGAGCTCGGACCGGGTGCGCGGCCGTCCGTCGCGCAGCAGCCGCAGCAGTGTGCCGGCGCCGGGTGCGGCGGGTGCGGCGCCGGGGGAGACCTGTCCTGGGGTGGAGCGCAGCGCTCCGGCGGGGATCAGCGCATCTTCTGTCACGTGACCAGTGAATCACAGGAACTATTTCGAGTACGTCGACCAGCTATTTCTACTGAGAGTCGCATCTTCTGCTTGACGTCCGTCATAAGTCCGATTTACCTTCCCACCATGGCAGTGAGTCACATCACAGAACCGAGCGCGCCGCCGGAACCCGGTGCCGCGCAGCGGGGCGGCTACCGCGCCGCGGTCATCGGCACCGGGTTCATGGGACGGGTCCACGCCCGGGCCATCCGGGTGTCCGGCGGCCGGGTGGTCGGGGTCGCCGCGTCCACCCCCGAGAAGGCGGAGGCCGCTCTCGGCCCGCTGGGCGCCGAACGCGCCTACGCCGACGCAGCCGCCCTCATCGCCAGCGACGACGTCGATGTCGTGCACGTCTGCACGCCCAACCACCTGCACGCCCCGCTGTCACTGGCCGCCCTCGCCGAAGGCAAGCACGTCGTCTGCGAGAAGCCGCTGAGCACCGACGCGGACACCGCCGCCCGCATGGTCGCCGCGGCGGCCGACGCCGGCAGCGTCGCCACCGTCCCCTTCGTCTACCGCTTCCACCCGATGGTCCGCGAGGCCCGCGAGAAGGTCCGCTCGGGCGCGGTGGGGCGGATCACCCTGGCGCACGGCAGCTACCTCCAGGACTGGCTGCTGCGCCCCGGCGACGACAACTGGCGGGTCGACCCGCAGCTGGGCGGCCCCACGCGCGCCTTCGGCGACATCGGCTCGCACTGGTGCGACCTGCTGGAGTTCGTCACCGGCGACCGCATCGCCCGCGTGGCCGCGCAGACCTCCACCGTCAACGGCAGCCGCGGCTCGGACGGCGGCCGGCCCGTCGACACCGAGGACCTGGTCACCCTCCAGTTCACGACCCGCGCCGGCGTGGTCGGCGCCGCGGTGATCAGCCAGGTCTCGGCCGGGCGCAAGAACCGGCTGCTGCTGGAGGTCTCCGGCACCGAGATGACGCTCTCCTTCGACCAGGAGCAGCCCGAGCTCCTCTGGCAGGGCGGGCGCGAGCACAGCCGGCTGCTCATGCGCGACCCCGAGACGCTCAGCCCCGCCGCCGGGCGGCTGGCCCGCGTCCCGGCCGGCCACGCACAGGGCTACCAGGACTGCTTCGACGCGTTCGTGGCCGATACCCGCGACGCCATCGCCGGCGACACCCCCGACGGCCTCCCGGCCTTCGCCGACGGCCTGCGCGCCGCGCGCGTGGCCGAGGCCGTGCTGGCCTCGGCGCAGGAGGACACCTGGGTGGAGGTCGCCGAGTGAACAGCGCGCCCGCCGACGCCCCCCTGCTGCGCATGCGCGGCATCGGGAAGTCGTTCCTCGGGGTCGGCGTCCTCAGCGACGTCGACCTGGAGGTACGGGCGGGAGAGGTGCACGCGCTGGTCGGCGAGAACGGCGCCGGCAAGTCGACCCTGATGAAGATCCTGGCCGGGGTCCACCGGGCCGACGCCGGGACGGTCGAGCTGTCGGGGTCCGCGGTGTCCTTCGCCCACCCGGTGCAGGCCCAGCAGGCGGGGGTCTCCACCGTCTTCCAGGAGTTCAACCTGCTCCCGGAGCGCACCGTCGCCGAGAACGTGTACCTGGGCCGCGAGCCGCGCCGCCGCGGGGCGGTCGACGCCCGGCGGATGGCCGAGGACACCGCGCGGCTGCTCGAGGACCTCGGCCTGGGCGGGCTGTCCCCCGGCGCCCGGGTGCGCTCGCTGTCGGTGGCCGAGCAGCAGATCGTCGAGGTCGTCAAGGCGATGTCGCACGATGCCCGCATCATCTCCATGGACGAGCCCACCGCCGCGCTGGCCGACCACGAGGTCGACCTGCTCTACGGGCTGGTCCGGCGGCTGCGCGAACGGGGCGTGGCCGTGCTGTACGTGTCGCACCGGCTCAAGGAGATCTTCGACCTGTGCGACCGGATCACGGTCCTCAAGGACGGGCGGCGGGTCGACACCGTCGACACCGCCGCCACGACCTCCGACGACCTCATCCGGATGATGGTGGGCCGGCCGGTGAGCACCCTGTTCCCCGGCCCGGTCGAGGGCACCGCCCCCGGCCCGGTGCGGCTGGAGGTCACCGGCGGCGGCAACGACCGGCTCGACGGGATCGGGCTGAGTGTGCGCGGCGGCGAGATCGTCGGGCTGGCCGGCCTCCAGGGCAGCGGGCGCACCGAACTCGCCCACGCCCTGTTCGGCATCGACCGCTTCACCCGCGGGGAGCTGCGGGTCGACGGCCGGCGGGTCCGGCTGCGCTCCCCCAACCAGGCGGTGCGCGCCCGCATCGCGCTGGTCACCGAGGACCGCAAGGCCGAGGGGCTCGCCCTCAACCAGTCGGTGCTGGCCAACGGGCGGATGGTGCTCGACGCCGTCCGGCCCTCGGCCGCGCGGGCCGGCGCGCGCCGCCTGCCCGGGTTCTTCCGCTCGCTGGAGCTCGTCGCCCGCGACACCGGCCAGGAGGTCCGCTTCCTGTCGGGCGGCAACCAGCAGAAGGTCGTGCTCGCCAAGTGGCTGGCCACCGACCCCGCGGTCATGGTGCTCGACGAGCCCACGCGCGGCATCGACGTCGGCGCGAAGCGGGCCGTGTACACGCTCATCCGCGACCTCGCCAAGGCCGGTGTGGCGATCGTGCTCATCTCATCGGAGCTGCCCGAGGTGATCGGCCTCGCCGACCGCATCGTGGTGCTCCACGACGGCCGCATCGCCGGGGAGCTTCCCGGCGGAGCGGGCGAGGAGGACGTCATGACGCTGGCCACCGGCCACCACAACGGCGTGAGGAGGGCGGCCTCATGACGGCGGCCGGCACGGCGCGGCCGCGCCGCATCCCGCGGCTCGGCACCACCGGCATGGTCTACGCGGCGCTGGTGCTCATCGTCGCCGTCGGCGCCGCGCTGGCGGCGACCCGCGGGCACAACCTGCTGGGCACGGCCAACGTGGTCGACATGCTCACCCGGTCGAGCCTGCTCGGGTTCGTCGCGATCGGCCAGACCCTGGTCATCCTGTGCCGCTCGCTGGACCTGTCGGTGGGCTACGTCATGGCCCTGTGCAGCATCGTCGCCGCCACGACGATGGCCGGCGACCCGGCGCGCATCGGGCTGGGCATCGCCGCGGTCCTGGCGGTATCGGGGCTGATCGGCCTGGCCAACGGGCTGGTGGTCACCAAGCTCAAGGTGAACGCGTTCATCGCGACCCTGGGCATGGGCCTGATCATCAAGGGCTACCTCGACACGCAGTTCGCCGGTCCCGTGGGCGAGGTGCCCGCCGCGTTCCAGGCGTTCGGCTACACGCGCATCGGCTTCGTGCCGCTGTCGACCGCGGTGATGCTCGGGGTGGCGGTCGCGGCCGTCCTGTTCCTGCGCAGGACGCGGACCGGCTACCACATCTACGCGGTGGGCGGCGACGCCGACGTGGCGCGGATGTCGGGGATCCGGGTGGACCGGCCAGTCATCATCGCGCACGTCCTGTGCTCGATGGCCGCCGGGGCGGCGGGGCTGCTCATCGCCTCCCGGTTCGGCACCGGCAGCAGCCTCGTCTACTCCTCCGGCTACGACCTGGAGTCGATCGCCGCGGTCGTCCTCGGCGGCACCTACCTGATGGGCGGGAGCGGGGGCGCGGCCGGGACGGTCGCCGGGGTGCTGATCCTCGCGGTGCTCGACACGGTATTCAACATCATGGCCGTCGACCCGTTCTTCAAGGACGTCCTGCGCGGCGTCATCGTCATCGCCGCGGTGGCCATCTACGCCCGCCGGCAGTTCGCCCGCCCGCTCAGCCGGCCCCGGTTCGCCGGCGGCGGGGGCGGGAGCACAGCAGGGCCGCCGGGCCCGCAACCGCCCAGCGGCCCGGGCGCGGAGCAACAGCCACCACTGGAAGCGGCGCGGGAAGGGGGCCGGCCATGACGGGCACGGCCGTTCGGACGGGCCCCGGGGCCACGGCGCGCGACCTGGTGGGCCGGCTCGCGGGGGGCGGCAGCGGCACGGTCTTCGCGCTGCTCATCCTCATCTTCGCGGTCATCTTCACCCTCAACCCCTCCTTCGCGGCGCCGCCGTCGCTGCTCGCCTTCGTCAAGGCCGCCGCCCCCCTGGTGATCCTCGCCGCCGGGCAGTACCTGGTGATCGTCTCGGGCGAGCTCGACCTGTCGGTGGGCTCCCTCGTCGGCGCGCAGGTGGTGCTGGCGGCGGCGCTCATCGACGGCGAGGCGTCGCGGACGGTCCCGGTCATCCTGCTGATGATCGCCTTCGGGGCCGCCGTGGGCCTGGTCAACGGGCTGGTCACCACCCTGCTGAAGGTGCCCTCGATCATCACGACGCTCGGCACCATGCTGGTCCTCTACGGGGCGATCCGCCTGTGGACCGGCGGCGCGCCCACCGGCGCGCTGTCGGAGGAGTTCCGGCTGGCCGGCCGCGGCGGGATCGAGGGCCTGCCCCTCATCGGCCAGCTCCCCTGGGCGCTGCTCATCCTGCTGGCCGTCGGCGCCGCCGCGGTCGCGCTGATGCGCTCCCCCTTCGGGCGCACGCTCGTGGCCACCGGCGACAACGACACCGCCGCCGCGTTCTCGGGGGCGCGGGTGTGGCGGGTGCGCACCATGGCCTTCGTCGGCTCCAGCCTGCTGGCCACCCTCGCCGGGATCCTCATCGGCGGGTTCGCCGGGGTCACCGCCCAGGTCGGCGACGGGCTGGAGTTCGCGGCGATCACCGCCGTGGTGCTGGGCGGGGTCGTGCTGGGGGGCGGGCGCGGCACGGTCGTCGCCGCCATGGCCGGCGCGATCACCGTCGAGGCGCTGTTCACCCTGTTCAACCAGCTCAGTCTCCCGTCGACGATCCAGCCGACGGTCCAGGGCCTGATCATCATCGCCGCTGTCGCCTATGCGGCACGCGAGCGCTCACGACGAATTCCCGCACCGATCGAGGGGCCGCCCGCGGGCGGCCCCCGCTAGGAGGTCCGAGACGATGCGCATCCCCCGCGCCGCACTTGCCGGAGGCGCCGCCGTGAGCCTGCTGCTCATGACGGCCTGCACCACCGACACCCCCACCGACGCCGCCGCACCGGAGGAAAGCGCCTCCCCGGAGCAGGACTGGTTCGACGCCGAGGAGTACGAGACCCAGCTCGCCCAGCGCGACATCGAACCCGAGGGGCCCGAGGACGAGCCGTGGCTCCAGGCCATCGAGCCCGAGATGGTCGACACCGCCGAGTACCGGCTGGAGGGCGACGCCGCCGAGGAGCCCACCGTGTGCTTCTCCAACGCCTCGGTCTCCAACCCGTGGCGCGTGACCGGCTGGATCACCATGCAGCAGCAGGTGGAGGTGTTGCAGGAGAGCGGGGACATCGGCGAGTTCCGGGTCTCCGACGCCGCCGACGACGACAACCAGCAGATCTCCGACATCCAGGCGTTCGTCGACGCCGGCGACTGCGCCGCGATCATCGTCTCGCCCTCCACCACCGCCACCCTCACCCCCGCTGTCGAGGCGGCCTGTGAGAGCGGGGCGCCGGTCATCGTCTTCGACCGCGGCGTCAACACCGACTGCGCCGTCACCTTCATCCACCCCATCGGCGGCTACGCCTACGGGGCCGACGCCGCCGAGTTCCTGGTGGACGAGCTGGAGCCGGGCTCCACCGTCCTGGCGCTGCGCATCCTGCCCGGGGTGGACTCGCTGGAGCACCGCTGGGCCGCCGCCCAGCAGGTCTTCGGCGACAGTGAGCTGGAGGTCCTGGGCTATGAGTTCACCGAGGGCGACGGCGCCCAGATCAAGGACCTGGTCACCCAGCACCTCCAGCGGGGCCCGGTCGACGGCATCTGGATGGACGCCGGCGACGGCGCCGTCGCCGCCCTGGAGGCGTTCGAGGACGCCGGGCAGCCCTACCCGGTGATCTCCGGCGAGGACGAGCTGAGCTTCATGCGCAAGTGGCAGGAGGAGGACCTCACGGCGCTGGCCCCGGTGTACTCCAACTTCCAGTGGCGCACGCCCATCCTCGCCGCCGACCGGATCCTCGACGGCGAGGAGGTCCCCCAGGAGTGGGTGCTCCCGCAGAACCCGGTCACCGAGGCCGAGCGGGACGACTACCTGGACCGCAACGCCGACATGCCGAGCCTGCACTACGCCCAGTTCGGCGGCGAGGACCTGCCCGGGTTCCCCGAAGCCTGGCAGGACCGCTGATGCGGCGCGCGCTGGGCGTCAACACCTGGGTGTGGACCTCGCCGCTGACCGACACGGGGCTGGAGCGGCTGGCCCCGCGCATCCGCGACTGGGGGTTCGACACCGTCGAGCTCCCCGTGGAGGACATCGGCGACTGGACGCCCGCGCGCGCGGCCCGGCTTCTCGACGGCCTCGGCCTGTCGGCCACGGTGACCCTGGTGATGGGCGCCGGACGCGAACTCGTGGCCACCGACCCCGCGACCGCGGCGGCCACCCGCGACTACCTGTGCCGGGTGGCCGACGCCGCCGCCGAGGTGGGCTCCCCGGTCATCGCCGGGCCCGCCTACGCGTCGGTTGGCCGCACCTGGCGGCTGACGCCCGGACAGCGGAGCGCCTGCTATGCCGAGCTGGCCGAGAACCTGGCCCCGGTGGTCGAGCACGCCTCGGCCGCCGGGGTGCGGGTGGCGGTGGAACCCCTCAACCGCTACGAGACCAGCCTGCTGAACACGGTCGACCAGGCGCTCACCGCCCTGGCGGGGCTGCCCGCCGAGGGCTGCGGCCTGGCCCTGGACCTCTACCACATGAACATCGAGGAGACCGACCCCGCCGCCGCGATCCGCCGCGCCGCCGGCCGGATCGCGCACGTGCAGGTGTGCGCCAACGACCGGGGCGCGCCCGGCGCCGACCACCTGGACTGGCCCGCCATCCTTGCGGCCCTGGACGACAGCGGGTACACCGGCCCGCTGGTGATCGAATCCTTCACCGCGGAGAACGCGGCCATCGCCACGGCGGCGTCCATCTGGCGCCCCCTCGCGCCCACCCAGGACGCGATCGCCGTGGACGGCCTCGCGTTCCTGCGCCGACTGCACCACCAGGAGGACGGGTGATGCCCAGCATGTGATCCGCACGGGATTCCCCCCGGGCGGGAACGGCGCCCCAGGACGCCGCGACCGCCTGCCCGTCGGCGCCGGCACGCCGCACGGATGACCCTTTCCCACGTCTTCCCGACCGGTGAGGTTTCTTCCATGAGCGCACGCTTGCGACGCCTGCGATCACTCGGCGCCGTACTCATCTCCTGTCTGCTCCTGTTCGCCCTGGCCCCCGCCGTCGCCAACGCCGACACCGGCGACGAGCCCGAATTCCGCGCCCTGCTGTTCACCAAGACGGCGGGCTACCGGCACGAATCCATCCCCGCGGGCATCGCCCTGTTCGAACGGCTCGCGGCCGATAACAACTTCGCGATCGAGCACACCGAGGACTCCGCGGTCTTCAACGACGCCGACCTGGCCACCTACGACGTCGTCATCATGTTCCAGACCTCCGGCATGGTCTGGGAGGACGACGCCCAGCGCCAGGCGATCCAGGACTACGTCGAGGGCGGGGGCGGAATCGCGGCCGTCCACAACGCCACCGACATGGGCATCGAGAACGACTTCCCGTGGTGGGACGACCTGGTCAACGCCGGCGCCCACATGCCCACCCACTCCCCCGGGGTGCTGCCCGGGACCGCCAAGGTCGCCGACCGGGTCCACCCCTCCACCCAGGGCCTGCCGGCCGTCTGGGAGCGCGAGGAGGAGTGGTACAACTTCGACGTCAACGTGCGCGGCGACGTCCAGGTCCTGGTGACCGCCGACGAGTCCACCTACGACCCCGGCCCCGACGCCATGGGCCACGACCACCCCATCTCCTGGTGCCGCGACGTCGACGGCGCACCGATCTGGGCGACCTCGATGGGCCACCCCACGGCCGCCTACAGCGAGCCGGAGTTCATCGACCACCTGCTCGGCGGCGTGCGCAGCGCGGCGGGCGTGGTCGAGGCCGACTGCGGCGGCACCGTCTGGGACAACTACGAGAAGGTGTCGCTGGACACCGAGACCTACGACCCCATGGGGCTGGCCGTCGCCGATGACGGGCGCGTGGTCTACGTGCAGCGGCAGGGCCAGGTGCGGGTGTTCGACCCGGCCACCAACCTCAGCACCACCATCGGCACCCTCGACGTCTACACCGGCGGCGAGGACGGCCTGGTGGGGGTCGCGCTCGATCCGGGCTTCGCCGAGAACGGGCACCTGTACCTGTACTACGCGCCGGCGAGCGGGGACGATACCGACCCGGCGAACATGGTCAACCGCGTCTCGCGTTTCACCGTCACCGACGACGGCACCCGGCTCGACCCGGAGTCGGAGTCGGTCCTGCTGGAGATCCCGGCGCTGCGCGTGAACGAGCCCGGCCACACGGGCGGCGACCTGGAGTTCGGCCCCGACGGCGACCTCTACATCGGGGTCGGCGACGACACCAACCCCTTCGCCTCCGACGGCTACTCCCCCATCGACGAGCGGCCGGGCCGCGAGCCGTGGGACGCCCAGCGCACCTCGGCCAACACCGCCGACCTGCGCGGCAAGGTCCTGCGCATCACCCCGCAGGACGACGGCACCTACACCGTGCCCGAAGGCAACCTGTTCAACGGCGGCGCCTGGGACCACCTCTTCCCCGGCGGCACCTACGACCCGGAGCTGGCCCGGCCCGAGATCTACGCCATGGGCTTCCGCAACCCCTTCCGGTTCACCGTCGACCCGGTCAGCGGCGACCTGCTCGTCGCCGACTACGGGCCCGACGCCAACGCCGGCGACCCCGAACGCGGGCCCGAGGGCCTGGTGGAGTGGGCGTCGGTCAGCGAGCCCGGCAACTTCGGCTGGCCCTACTGCCACGGGCCCAACCTGCCCTACCGCGACTACGACTTCGCGACCGGCACCTCCGGCGACGCCTTCGACTGCGAGGCGCCGGTCAACGAATCGCCCAACAACACCGGCCTCACCGAGCTGCCGCCGTCGGTGCCCCCGGGCTTCCACTACGGCTACGGGCCCTCCGAGGACTGGCCGGAGCTGGGCGAGGGGCCGGCGGCGCCGATGGCCGGCCCGGTCTACCGCTACGACCCCGACCTCGAATCCAACCGGAAGTTCCCCGCCTACCTCGACGGCAAGAACCTCTTCTACGAGTGGGGCCGCAACTACATCAAGGAGGTCGGGCTCGACGACGAGGGCGGTGTCCTCGACGTCACGGCGTTCCTGCCCGACATGGAGTTCGACCAGCCGATGGACATGGAGTTCGGTCCGGACGGCGCCCTCTACCTGCTGGAATGGGGGGCCGGGTTCGGCACCGGCGGCGACTCCGGGCTCTACCGCATCGACTACACGGGCGGGGTGAAGTACCCGGTCGCGGTCGCCTCCGCCGACCCCGACAGCGGCGGCGCCCCGCTGGAGGTGCGGTTCTCCTCCGAAGGCAGCCACCACCCCGACCCCGGGGAGACCATCGCGCTGAGCTGGGACTTCGGTGACGGCTCCACGTCGACCGAAGCGAACCCGGTGCACACCTACACCGAGGCCGGCAACTACACCGCCCAGCTCACCGCCACCGACTCCGCGGGGCTCACATCGACCGCCAACGTCGCCGTCTCGGTCGGCAACACCCGGCCCGAGGTGGAGATCTCGCTGCCGCCCGACGGCGGGCTGTTCGAGTTCGGCGATGACGTGGAGGCCGAGGTCACCGTCACCGACGCCGAGGACGGGTCGACCGAGGACGGCGGCATCGACTGCGCCGACGTCACCATCACCGCGTCCCTGGGCCACGACGAGCACGCCCACCTGGTCGACCAGTTCACGGGGTGCGAGGCCACGGTGCCCACGCTCGCCGACGACGGGCACGGCGCCGAGGCCAACCTCTACTACGTGATCGCCGCGGAGTACACCGACAGCGGAGGGGCCGACGGCGCGGTCGCGCCGCTGACGGGCCGCGCCGAGGCGCTGCTCCAGCCCAAGCGCAAGCAGGCCGAGCACTACACCGCGGCCGAGGGGGTGAGCACGGCGCCGACCACCGACATCGAGGGCGGCGGCGTGCACCTGACGGGCATCGACGACGGCGACCACGTCGCCTATGCGCCGATGAGCCTGAGCGGGATCGACGACCTCACCTTCCGGGTCGCCTCCGGCGGGACGGGCGGGTCCATCGAGGTCCGCGCGGACGCCCCCGACGGAGAGCTGCTGGGCACCGCCGAAGTGGCGCCCACCGGAGGGTGGCAGACCTGGGACGACGTCACCGTCGACGTCACCGACCCCGGGCGCACCGTCGACCTGTACCTGGTGTTCAACGGGGCCGGAGCCGACCTGTTCACCCTCAACTTCATCGAGTTCGGCGGGCGGGGCGTCGCGGTCGACAGCCGGCCGCGGGTCACCCTGACCTCGCCGGAGAACGGGACGGCCTATGACAGCGGGGCCACGGTGGAGCTGTCCGCCGAGGCCACCGACGAACTGCACGACATCGAGAAGGTCGAGTTCCTCTCCGGGTCGACGGTGATCGGCGAGGACACGGAGGCCCCCTACGAGCTGGAGTGGGCCGCCCCCGACGGCCGCCACGAGATCCGGGCCCGCGCGACCAGCGACACCGGGGCCACCCGGGACTCGCGCCGGGCGGGGATCGTCGTCGGCGGCGACGCGGTGCGTCCGCCCTGGACGACCCACGCGACCGGCGAGGCCGAGTTCGCGCAGTACGGGGACGACGCCTGGACCATCGAGGCCGACGGCGCCGACATGTGGCAGGCCACCGACGAGTACGGGGCCGTCTTCCAGCCGGACGCGGCGGGCGAGGCGTTCACCGCGACCGTGCGGGTGGACGCGCTGGATGCGGCGCATCCGCGCGCCAAGGCGGGGATCGTCGTCCGCGAGGACATGACCCTGCCCGGGCAGTCGCCGGGCTACGTGGCCGTGACCACGACCGGCGGCGACGGGCCGGAGATGCTGTGGGACGCCGACGGCGACGGTCAGCTGGAGTCGTCGCAGTTCGGCGCGGCCGACGCCGGGCGTCCGCTGTGGCTCCGGCTGGAGCGCGACGGCGAGACCTTCACCGGGTCCTACTCCACCGACGGCGAGGAGTTCACGGAGGTCGAGCAGGCCACCGTGGCGGCGGCACCGGCGCAGCTCGACATCGGCATGGCGGCGACCGCCCACTCCACGGAGGAGACGGCCCGCGCCGAGTTCTCCGGCTTCCGGCTCGACAGCGGGCCCGAAGGGGAGGTCCCGGCCGTCACGGCGACGACCGACCCGGGCGAGCCGGACGGCGCCGAGGGCTGGTACACCTCGCCGGTCACGGTGACGCTGGCGGCCGACGACCCCGAAGCCGGGATCGAGTACCGCCTCGACGACGGCGAGTGGACGGGCTACGACGCGCCGGTCACGGTCGACCAGGACGGCGAGCACACCGTGGAGTACCGCGCCGGCAACGACGCGGGCACCTCGGAGACCGGGTCGCTGGAGCTGCGCGTCGACACCTCCGCCCCCGAGGTCGCCGTCACCGGTGTGGACGACGGCGGCGCCTACAGCGTGCGCGACGCACTCGAGGTCGAGGCGTCGGCACAGGACGAGACATCGGGCGTCGCGTCGGTGGCGCTCGCGCTCGACGGAGAGGAGATCGCATCGCCCGCGTCGCTCGATCGCCTGGAGCCCGGTGAGCACACGCTCACCGCGCAGGCCACCGACACCGCGGGCAACACCGGGGAGGCCGCGGCGGCCTTCGAGATCACGGTGACCTACGAGGAGGCCGGAGAGATCATCGACGGCTACCGCGAGGAGGGGCTGCTCAGCCGCGCCCAGGCGGAGCGGCTGCACGCCCACCTGGACACCGCCGAGGACTCCGCCGAAGGCGGCAGGACGGCCCAGGCTCGCAGCGCCCTGGACCGGTTCGACACGACAGCGGAGGGCGTCGACGACGACGCCGCCCGGTCGATGCTCCTGGCCGTGTCCGAAGCCCTGAGGACCGACCTCTAGCCAGGCGGGGAGCCCGCCCGCCGCGGGCTCCCCGCGCCCTCCCGCCCGCCCCTCCGGGGCGGGCGGGAGGGATCCCGACGACGAGCACCGGCCGTTAACACGGCCGCAACAACAGAACGTGACCGAGCGAACGCAAAACGATGGGCACACCCGGGGACCTCAGGGTCCCCGGCCGGACGGGGAGACGGGACAGGCAGGACAGACCGGACAGGCAGGGGAGACGGGACAGGCAGGTGGACCCGCCGCAAGGCGGGGCCGTGGTGCGGCCCGGCCGCACGGAGAGGGGTGGCGACATGGGAGCTCGATCAACGGACACCGGCACGACACCGACCGACCCGGCCGGCGGACCGCCCACCACACGCAAGCCGGGCCGCCGCCCGGCCAGAACCGGCGGGTCCCCGAAGCCTGAGGGGACCGGCAAGACGGCCGGGTCCGCCCGCGCAGCCGGATCCCGCAGGGCCGGCGGCTCCGGCAAGGCAGGCGCAGGCGGATCCGCCGCGCCCGCGACGGCGACGCCGGGCCGGGGGCCGGGCGCGTGGCGTGTCGCGGCGGCCGTGCTCGGGTGCCTGGCCGTCGCGGCCGGGGTCGTTGCGGCGATCGTGCTGACCCGCGAGCCGCCCCCGGGCCCCGATCCCGAACGCGTCGCCGAGCTGGAGGCGTCGGAGGACGCGCAGAACGTGGCGCAGGTCGAGGAGCTGGTCGAGCAGACCCGCACCGCCCACGACGACCTGGTGCCGGTGCTCGAAGGGCTCGACACGGCACTGCCCGCCGCCGGGGCGGCGGCCCCCGCGGACGGCCCCGGCGGTGATGAGGTGGCGGGCTGGCGTTCGACGGTCGACGACGTGGCCGAGACCTTCCAGGCCTCGCCCTCGGGCGACACCGGCCACAACGTCGCCCGCGGCGGTCTGCGCAGCGCGGTCGAGCTGCTGGCGTCCTCGGTGGAGGTCTACCAGAGCGCGGAGGACGCCGACGGCGACCAGCGCGACCACCTGCTGGAGGTCGCCGGCGACCTGCGCACCCAGGCGGTGCGCGCCTGGTCGGTCGCCGCGACCCAGCTCGACGTCGTCGCGGTCGAGGCGGGCCACGGCCACGTCCACATCTTCCTGCCCGCCCAGCCGGGCAGCGAGGCCCTCATCCCCGACTCCGCCCCCGAGGGCACCGACGCCCGCGAGGAGCCGACCTCATGACCCCCACGCACCCCTCCCCGGCACTGGCAGCGGGCCTCGCCGGGCGCCCGCCCCTCCCCACACCGATGGTCGTCCGCGCGCTACCGCACACCGCCGGGAGCATGACCGCGCCCGCGGCCGAAGAGAGCACGATGGCGGCCCTCTGCCGCCGCATCCGGCCCCCACGCTCCGCGCAGCATCACCCGGCCCGCCACTTCCAAGGCGTCGCCGGCCTCGGGCGCGACCTCTGTGACGGCCCTCCCGCCCTCAAGGCAGCACACCTCACCACGCGCCTCTCCCGGGCCTCCGCGGTCGGCAGCGCTGCGCCGCTGCACCGCGCGCCCTTCTGTCTCCCGGACTCCACCACCCAGGCCCGGGGCTCCGATCCGGTCCCCCACGCGGCCGCAACGGCCACCGCATCGGTGCGTCCCAGAGGGGACTTGCCGCTGTCGCGGCACCTCCATGCGTGTCCGCCGGACGCTGAGCGGCCGACCGGCGGCGCAGCGCGCTCGACCGGGCGCCGGGCGGTTCCGGTCGGTGCCACGGCTTCGGGAGGCGGCCGGACCGCCGAGGGCGGGATGCGCCGCCGGGGCACCCGCCCCGGAGACGGGACGCGGCCCCACCGGCGGCGAGACGGGGCGATCCTCCCGGGGGTCTTCGCCTCGATCGATCAGGGCGGTACAGCACGGCAAGGAGGCTCGGCATGAACGGCCGTATCGGTGTTTGGTTCATCGGCGCGCGGGGGTCCGTCGCCACAACGACGGTCGTGGGGGCCCTTGCCATCGGCGCGGGGGCGGCCGGGCGCACCGGGTGCGTCGCCGACCTTCCCGGGCCCGATGCGGCCGGGGCGCCGGATATCTCGGACCTGGTCTTCGGCGGGCACGACGTCACCGCCACCACGCTGCCCAAGCGCGCCGAGGCGCTGGCCCAGGCCGGCGTGGTCCCCGCGCACCTGCCCGCCGCCGTCGTCGACGGCCTCGCGGACGTCGACGCCCGGATCCGGCACGGCGTCCTCGCCGACCACGGGCCGCAGCGGGCCTCGGCCGACCGGATCGAGGCCGACCTTCGCGAGTTCCGGTCCGCCAACGAGCTCGACCGGGTCGTGGTCATCGACATCTCCAGCACCGAGCCGCCCCTAAGCGCCGCGGCCACCGCCGCAACGGCGTCGCCGGACGCGCTGGAGGCCGCGCTGGACGGCCCCGTCCCCGTGCTCCCCGCGAGCTGCCTCTACGCCTACGCGGCGTTCCGCGCCGGATGCGCCTACGTCGGGTTCACCCCCAGCCCCGGGCCGCGCCCGGATGCGATCGCCGCGCTCGCCGCCACCCGGGGCCTTCCCTGGGCGGGATCCGACGGCAAGACCGGCGAGACACTGCTGAAGAGTGCACTCGCACCGATGTTCGCGACCCGCGCGCTGCGGGTGCGCTCCTGGTCGTCGGTCAACCTGCTCGGCGGCGGCGACGGAGAGACCCTGGCCGACCCGGCGAACGCCGACAGCAAGACGGCGTCCAAGGCCCACGGCCTGCCGCAGATGCTCGGCCACGCCGTCGACGGCCCCCTGCACATCGACTACGTCCCGGACATGGGCGACGCCAAGACGGCCTGGGACCACATCTCGTTCGAGGGGTTCCTCGGCACCCGGATGACGCTCCAGTTCACTTGGGCGGGCATCGACTCCGCACTCGCCGCCCCACTGGTGCTGGACCTGGCGCGGCTGGTCGCGCGGGCCCACGAGGCCGGCGAGGCGGGCCCGCTGCCGGCGCTCGGGTTCTTCTTCAAGGACCCCGCGGGCACCGACGAGCACCGCCTCGCCGCGCAGTGGGACGCCCTGGTCGCGTGGTGCGCCCGCCTGGGCTCCACGACGGGCGGGACGGGGGTGACACCGTGACAGGCGCACGGCGGAACACGGAACGCGGCCGGCCGCGCCGCGGTACGGGGGACGGGCTCCCCGGGCCCCGGCGACTCCGTGGCACGGAGGGCTCCGCACCCGAGTCCCGGCGGCGCACGGGCCGCGCGCCGCGGTGGCGCGACCTCGTCGAGCTCGTGCGGCTTCCCGCCGCCCTCACCGTGCCCGGCGACACGCTCGCCGGCGCCGCGGCAGCGGGGTGGCCGCTCGGCCGGCGCACCTACGCGCTGCCGGTCGCCTCCGCCTGCCTGTACTGGGCGGGGATGGCGCTCAACGACTACGCGGACCGCGAGCTCGACGCCGTCGAGCGCCCCGAGCGCCCCATCCCCTCGGGCCGGGTGCGCCCGGGCGAGGCGCTGGCCCTGGCCGCGGGCCTGACCGCGGCGGGCGTCGCGGTGGCCGGTGCAGCGGGCGGCCGCCGGTCCGCGGGGACGGCGACCGCGCTGGCGGCCGCGGTGTGGGGCTACGACCTGGTTCTCAAGCCGACCCCGCTGGGTCCGCCGGGGATGGCGGCCACCCGCGCGCTCGACGTCCTCCTGGGCGCGGGGCCCCGTCCGCGCGCGGCGGCCCTGCCCGCTGCCGCGATGGCCGTCCACACCCTCGGGGTGACCACGCTGAGCCGTGGCGAGGTCCACGGCGGCTCCCGCGCCACCGCGGGCACCGCCCTGGCCGCCACGGCCACCGCGGCCCTGCTCGCGGCGTCCCCCGTCCACCGCGGCGCCGGCCGCCGCGTGCACGAACCCACCGTCGCGGCCACCGCCCTGTTCGCCACCCGATTCGCCTCGGCGGTGGGGGCTGCACAGGCCCGGGCGGCCAGCGACCCCCGGGCCGACACCGTGCGCTCGGCCACGGGGGCGGGCATCCACGGCATGATCCCGCTCCAAGCGGCCCTCATCGCCCGAACGGGGGCCCTGGCCCCCGCTGCCGTCCTGCTCGCCGCCACCCCCGTGGCGGCGGCCGCGTCGAAGGTGGTGTCGCCGACGTGAGACCGCCGACCCACACCCTGATAACCGCGCTCCCGGCCAAGGCCCGGGCCGTCCCGGTGTTCCCGCGCGGCGCAGGGGCGCCGATCCATCCCCGCGGAAGGGGGGCGGCATGACCCTGCGCCTGGGCTACGGGAGCAACGGGTTCGGCGACCACCGGCTCGACGATGCGCTCGCGATCATCGCCGACCTCGGCTACGAGGGCGTGGCCCTGACCCTGGACCACCCGCACCTCGACCCCTTCGCGCCCGATGCCGCCGCTCGCACCGCCGCGATTGGTGCGCGCCTGGCCGAGCTGGACCTGGCCGTGGTCATCGAGACCGGCGCCCGCTACCTGCTGGACCCGTGGCACAAGCACGAACCGACTCTCGTCTCCGGCACCGGCCGCGACCGGCGGGTGGAGCTGCTGCGGCGGGCCGTGCGGATCGGGGCCGATCTCGGCGCCGAGGCCGTCTCGTTCTGGTCGGGCATCCTGCCGCCCGGCGTCTCCCCCGCCACGGGGTGGGACCGGCTCACCTCCGGAGTGGCGGATGTCCTCGACGAAGCGGAGCGCGCCGGCGTGGTCTGCGCGTTCGAACCCGAGCCCGGAATGTTCGCCGCGACCCTCGCCGACGTCGCCGAGCTGCGCCGCCGCCTGGGCGACCCGGACCGGCTGCGGGTGACGGTCGACATCGGGCACTGCGTCTGCAACGAGCCGCTGCCCGCACCCGAGGCGGTCCGCCGCACGGGGGCGCTGATCGCCAACGTTCAGCTGGACGACATGCGGCCGGGCGTCCATGAGCACCTGGAGTTCGGCGACGGCGAGATCGACCTGCCCGGAGTCCTGGGCGCGCTGCTGGACACCGGCTACACCGGGCTGGCGTCGGTCGAACTCCCGCGTCACGGCCACGCCGCCCCGGCGGTCGCGGCCCGGTCACTGGCCGCCCTGCGCTCGGCGCTGCACCAGGCCGGCGACCGGGAGCGGGCCTCGGCGAGGAAGGGGGAGGCAGGATGACGCCGGAGGAGAGCGCGCGGGCCCCGCTGGACGGGGAAGCGCGCGGACGGCTGGATGCGCTGGCGCGCGAGATCGGCGGCGATCCGCGGCGGATCGCCGTGGTGTTCCCCGCTGCGGCCCGCCGGGTCGCACGGGGACCGGGGCCCAGCGGGGACCCCGACGGCATCGCCGGGCCGACGCTCGACGACCTCGTCCGCGGGGAACTGCTCGTGGCGCTGCGCGACGCCGTGCCGCCCGGCCGGCTCGCCGACGAGGTCGACGCCCTCTACCGGTTCGGCGACGCCGACGAGAAGCGGGCGGTCCTGCGCGCGCTGCCGCACCTCGGTGACGGGGTCCGCGCGGTCCCGCTGCTCGCCGACGCGCTGCGCAGCAACGACCCGAGGCTGATCGCCGCCGCCGTGGGCACCCCGGCCGCAGCGCGGCTGGACGCCGCCGCGTGGCGGCAGGCGATCCTGAAATGCCTGTTCACCGAGGTCCCCCTCTCCGGGGTGTGGGGGCTGCGCGAACGCGCCGACACCGACGCCGAGCTCGCCCGCATGGTCGCCGACTTCGCCGCCGAAAGGGCCGCCGCCGGCCGCATCGTGCCCGCGGACACGACCCCACTCCTGGCGGCCCACCCGGGCCCGCGGGCCGCCGTCGAGCGCCTGGGCCGAGCCACTGCCGCGCGTCCGAAGGACGGCCCGCTCCCCGCAGCGCCGGCCTCGCGTCCGCTCGGCGCACCGGGCGACGGCGGTCCCAGCACCCAGGACCCCGATGCCGCCGAATCCACGGCCGGCCCGCCGAGCACCGCCCGGCCCTCCGGCCGTGCGGCCGACCCGCCCCCCGGCAGGGCGGACACCGCCACCGGCCCCTTGACGGCCGCCGAGCACAGCGGTCCGGACGATCCCCTGAAGGAGGCGTGATGCGCATCTTCGACCCGCACATCCACATGCAGTCCCGCACCACCGACGACTACCAGCGGATGCACTCCGCAGGTGTGCGCGCGATCGTCGAGCCCGCGTTCTGGCTGGGGCAGCCGCGGACCGGGGTGGGGTCCTTCGTGGACTACTTCGACGCGCTCGTCGGCTGGGAACGCTTCCGCGCCGCGCGGTTCGGGATCCGGCACCACTGCGCGATCGCGCTCAACCCCAAGGAGGCCAACGACCCCCGCTGCGCCGGCGTCTTGGAGGTGCTCCCCCGCTACCTGGCCAAGGACGGGGTGGTCGCGGTCGGCGAGGTGGGCTTCGACTCCCAGACCGCCGAGGAGGAGAAGGCGTTCCGGTACCAGCTCGACCTGGCCGCCGACCACGGGCTGCCGGTCCTCGTGCACACCCCGCACCGCGACAAGGCCGCCGGCACCCGGCGCACGCTGGAGCTGGTCGCCGCCTCCGGCCTGCCCCCGGAGATGGTCCTGGTCGACCACCTCAACGAGACCACCGTCGCCATGGTCGACGACGCCGGCTGCACGCTGGGCTTCTCCATCTACCCCGACACCAAGATGGACCCGGTCCGCATGGTGCGCATCCTCGCCGAGCGCGGCCTGGAGCGCGTGGTGGTCAACTCCGCGGCCGACTGGGGGCACAGCGACCCGCTGAGCACCGCGCACACCGGCCGGGAGATGCTCGCCGCCGGGTTCGGCGAGGACGACGTCGACCGGGTGCTGTGGCGCAACCCGGTGGAGTTCTTCGGCCGCAGCGGGCGGCTGCTGCTCGCCGACGACGGCGACGACGCCGCCCCCGACCTCTCCGCCACCTACGCGGGCAACTCGATCCTGCGCGGCGCCCGCCCCGGCCCCGGGGAGGTGTGACCCGATGCGCCTGCGCCACCCCGACGGGACCGTGGTCCACCTCGCCTACTGCACCAACGTCCACCCCGCCGAGGACCTCGACGGCCTGATCGCACAGATCCGCACCTACGGCGGGGGCATCCGCGCCGCTCTGGACGCCGACCGGCTCGGCCTGGGGCTGTGGCTGCCCGCCCCCGCGGCCGCCGGCCTGGCCCGCGACCCGCGCGGGGCCGCCCGGTTGCGCGCCGCCCTCGACGCCGCCGGATGCGAGGTGGTCACGCTCAACGCGTTCCCCTACTCCGGCTTCCACGCGCCGACCGTGAAGCACGACGTCTACCACCCCGACTGGACCGAGCGCGCACGCCTGGACTACACGCTGGACTGCGCACGGGTGCTGGCGCGCATCATGCCCGACGACGCCGTCCGCGGCAGCATCTCCACCGTCCCCCTGGCGTGGCGCACCCCGTGGTCGCCGGGCCGGCACCGTGCCGCCCGCGACCACCTCGACCGGCTGGCCGAGGGCCTGTCCGCGGTGGCGGAGGCGGAGGGGCGGACGATCCGGGTGGGCCTGGAGGGCGAGCCCGGCTGCATCGTGGAGACCACCGCGCAGGCCGCATCCCTGCTGGCCGGGCTGCCCGGCGACCGGCTGGGCGTCTGCCTGGACACCTGCCATCTCGCCGTCGCCTTCGAGGAGCCCGGCGCCGCGCTGGACCGGCTGGGCGCGGCCGGGCTGCCCGTGGTCAAGCTCCAGGCGTCGGCGGCGGTCGAGGCGGCCCGCCCCGATGAGCCCGCAACCCGCGCGGCCCTCGCGGCGTTCGCCGAGGACCGCTTCCTGCACCAGGTGCGCGAGCACGCCGGCGGCGCGGCCACGGCGCGCGACGACCTGCCCGACGCCCTCGCCGGCGAGGCCCCGCTGCCAGGCGAGGGGCCGTGGCGGGTGCACTTCCACGTCCCCGTGCACGCGCCCCCGGCCGAGCCCCTGCGCGGCACCGGCGACCACCTGACCGCCACCCTCGGCCGCGTCTTCGGCGGCCCCGCCGCACTCACCGACCACGTCGAGGTCGAGACCTACACCTGGTCGGTACTCCCGCCCGCACAGCGCCCCGAGGGTCCCGAGGGCCTGATCGCCGGGATCGCCGGCGAGATCGCCTGGACCCGGGACCGCCTGACCGCCCTCGGCCTGGAGGCCCTATGACCGCGACCGCTCCCCAGCCCCGAGTCCCCTGGCGGCCGGGCCGCGCCCCGTCCGTCTCCGCGACCGCCGCACCCCCGCCCACCCCCGGTGGCGGCCGGGGGCCGTTCCCCAGGAGGTCCGCATGACACGACGGCTGCTCGTGATCGACGTCGTCGGGCTGACGCCCCGCCTGCTCGCCCACGCCCCCCGCCTGCGCGCCCTCGCCGACGAGGGCTGGCGGGCGCCGCTGGACACCGTGCTCCCGGCGGTCACCTGCCCGGTCCAGTCGACGTTCCTCACCGGGGCCCTGCCGCGCGACCACGGCATCGTCGGCAACGGGTGGTACTTCCGCGACCTCGGCGAGGTCATGCTGTGGCGGCAGCACAACCGCCTCGTCGGCGGCGAGAAGGTGTGGGAGACCGCCCGCCGGCACCGGCCCGGGTTCACCGCCGCCAACGTGTGCTGGTGGTATGCGATGGGCGCGTCCACCGACTGGACCGTCACCCCGCGCCCCGTCTACCACGCCGACGGCCGCAAGTCCCCCGACTGCTACGCCCGCCCGCCCGCGCTGCACGACGAGCTGACCGCGGAGCTGGGCCCGTTCCCCCTGTTCCAGTACTGGGGGCCGACCGCGTCGCTGGCCTCCACCTCCTGGATCGTGGCCGCCACCCGGCGGCTGCTCCCCCAGGCCGACCTGACCCTCTGCTACGTCCCCCACCTCGACTACGACCTCCAGCGGCACGGCCCCGACTCCGCGCAGGCCCTGGCGGCGGTGCGCGACGTCGACGCGGCGCTGGCCCCCCTCCTGGACGACGCGCGCGACCTGGGCGCCGAAGTCCTGGTGCTCAGCGAGTACGGGATCTCCCGCGCCCACCGGCCCGTGCACATCAACCGGGCGCTGCGCGAGGCCGGCCTGCTGGAGGTCTACACCCAGCACGGCATGGAGTACCTGGACCCGTGGGCGTCGCGCGCGTTCGCGGTCGCCGACCACCAGGCCGCGCACGTCTACGTCGCCGACCCGGCCGACGTCGCCCACGTCGCCCGGCTGCTCGCCGGCCTGCCCGGTGTGGACCTGGTGCTCGACCGCGCCGCCCAGGCCGATCACGGCCTCGACCACGCCCGCTCCGGGGAGCTGGTGGCGGTCGCCGCCCCCGGCGCGTGGTTCACCTACTACTACTGGCGCGACGACGCCCGGGCCCCCGACTTCGCCCGCGGGGTGGAGATCCACCGCAAGCCCGGCTACGACCCCGCCGAGCTGTTCCTCGACCCCGCCGACCCGGCCGTGAAGGCGCGCGCCGCACTCGGGCTGGCCAAGAAGAAGCTTGGGCTCCGCTACGCGATGAACGTGGTCCCGCTGGAGGCCGACTGGGTGCGCGGCACCCACGGCCGCCTGCCCGACGACCCCGACGACGGCCCCGTGGTGCTGTGCACCGACCGCGCCGAGGCGCGCGACCGCATGGCCGCCACCGATGTCCGCGACCTGATGCTCGGTCTCGTCGGTGTGCCGGCACCGGCGAGGCCGGCCTGACCCGCCCGGCCCTCGCGGCCCGGCCCCGCCCCTGCCCCCGACACCGGCCGACCGCCCCCTCCCCCGACCACCGACCACCGACCACCGACCACCACCCCATCCCT
This sequence comes from Nocardiopsis sediminis, assembly GCF_042650565.1. Taxonomy (NCBI): domain Bacteria; kingdom Bacillati; phylum Actinomycetota; class Actinomycetes; order Streptosporangiales; family Nocardiopsidaceae; genus Nocardiopsis; species Nocardiopsis sediminis. Next base: position 166,908 of record NZ_JBHSBH010000003.1, on the reverse strand, counting down.
GGAGGTAGCACGACCATGGCCCGACCGATCACCCTCTTCACCGGACAGTGGGCGGACCTGCCGTTCGAGGAAGTGTGCCGGCTGGCGTCGTCCTGGGGCTACGACGGCCTGGAGATCGCCTGCTGGGGCGACCACCTGGACGTCCGCCGGGCCGCCGCCGACGACGCCTACGTCAAGGAGAAACTCGCGACACTGCACCGGCACGGGCTCAAGGTGTGGGCGATCTCCAACCACCTCACCGGCCAGGCCGTCTGCGACGACCCCATCGACCTGCGCCACCAGGACATGCTGCCGTCCCGCATCTGGGGCGACGGCGAGCCCGAGGGGGTGCGCTCCCGCGCCGCCGAGGAGATGAAGCTGACCGCCCGCGCCGCCGCCCGCCTGGGGGTGTCGACCGTGGTCGGGTTCACCGGCTCCTCGATCTGGAAGTACGTGGCGATGTTCCCGCCGGTCCCCGCCTCGGTCATCGAGGACGGCTACGCCGACTTCGCCGCCCGCTGGAACCCCATCCTCGACGTGTTCGACGAGGTCGGCGTGCGCTTCGCCCACGAGGTGCACCCCTCGGAGATCGCCTACGACCACTGGACCACCGAGCGCACCCTCGAGGCGATCGGGCACCGTCCCGCGTTCGGGCTGAACTGGGACCCCAGCCACATGGTGTGGCAGGACATCGACCCGGCCGCCTTCCTGTGGGACTTCCGCGACCGGATCTACCACGTGGACTGCAAGGACACCCGCCGCCGGACCGGCAACGGGCGCAACGGCCGCCTCGGCTCCCACCTGCCCTGGGGCGACCCGCGCCGCGGGTGGGACTTCGTGTCCACCGGCCACGGCGACGTGCCCTGGGAGGACTGCTTCCGCACCCTCAACAGCATCGACTACCAGGGCCCCATCTCCGTCGAGTGGGAGGACGCCGGAATGGACCGGCTCACCGGCGCCGCCGAGGCCGTCCGGTTCGTCCGCGCCAACGCGTTCGACCCGCCCGAATCGTCCTTCGACTCCGCGTTCGGCTCTGAGTGACGGAAAACCACGATCGGCCCCTGCGCCGACCGCTGAAGGGAACACCATGAACAGACGCGCCGGCCTCGCGGCGGGGGCCGCGACCGCCGTCCTCGTCCTGCTCGCATCGCCCACCCCTGCGCTGGCGGACCCCGCCGACGGCGCCCCGCCCGAGGACCTGTTCCAGAAGGTCACCCTCAACGACACCCCGGGCGAGCCCATCGACCTCGCCGTACTGCCCGACGACCGGGTGCTGCACACCACGCGCGACGGCCAGGTGTGGCTGCACGACCCCGAGACCGGGCAGAACACCGTGGCCGCCGAGCTCGACGTGTACAGCCACGACGAGGAGGGGTTGCAGAGCATCGCCCTCGACCCCGACTTCGGGCAGCGCGGCGGCCGGTCCGACTGGGTCTACCTGTACTACGCGCCGCCGATGGACACGCCCGAGGACGACCCCGCCACGCCCGACGTCAACGAGGGCGACGCGCCCATCACCGGCACGCCCGAGGACTTCGCCCCGTTCGACGGGGTGGTGCGGCTGTCCCGGTTCCGCTTCGCCGACGGCGAGATCGACCTGTCCAGCGAGCAGCAGATCCTGGACGTGCCGCAGAACCGCGGCATCTGCTGCCACGTCGGCGGCGACATCGTCTTCGACGACGACGGCCTGCTCTACCTGTCCACCGGGGACGACACCAACCCGTTCTCCTCGGGCGGCTACACCCCCATCGACGAGCGCCCGGACTCCAACCCCGCCTTCGACGCCCAGCGCACCGCGGCCAACACCGCCGACCTCCGCGGCAAGGTGCTGCGCATCGACGTCCAGCGCGACGGGTCCTACACGATCCCCTCCGGGAACCTGTTCCCCGAGGGCACCGAGGACACGCGCCCGGAGATCTACGTGATGGGGCTGCGCAACCCGTTCCGGATCGAGCTGGACCGCAATACCGGGGACCTGTTCGTCGCCGACTACTCGCCCGACGCCCCCGAGGCGGACCCCGCCCGCGGCCCGGCCGGCCACGGCCAGTGGGCCGTGGTGCGCGAGCCCGCCAACTTCGGCTGGCCCTACTGCGTGACACCGAACATGCCCTACATCGACTACGACTTCGCCACCGGGGAGTCGGGCGAGGCGTTCGACTGCGCGAACCCCGTCAACGAGTCCCCGCGCAACACCGGCCTGACCGAGCTGCCGCCGGTGGCCCAGCCGCAGGTCTGGTACGGCGAGAACGAGTCGGAGGAGTTCCCCGAGCTCAGCACGGGCGGCATCGGGCCGATGGCCGGGCCCGCCTACGACTTCGACGTGCGCAACACCCGGGGCCGCACCGCCGTGGGCTGGCCCGAGTACTACGACGGCATCCCGCTGTTCCACGAGTTCACCCGCGACTACGTGAAGGGCTTCCGCCTCGACGGCGACGGCGGCCTCGCCGGCATCGAGCCGGTGCTGCCCTCGTTCGTCTTCGACAACCCGATGGACATCGAGTTCGGGTCCAACGGGGCGCTCTACGTCCTGGAGTACGGCGACGGCTACTTCGCGGAGAACCCCGACGCGCAGCTGTCGCGGATCGACTACATCGGCAGCGACGGCAACCACTCGCCCGTGCCGCAGGTCGAGGCGAGCGCGACCAACGGGCAGGCCCCGCTGGCGGTGGACTTCTCCAGCGAGGGCACCGAGGACCCCGACGGCGACCGGCTCCGCTACGAGTGGCACTTCGACGACGACGGCGAAGTCGACTCCCGCGAGCCCAACCCCTCGCACACGTTCACCGAGAACGGCTTCTACAACGTGGCGCTCAAGGTGACCGACCCGCGCGGCCGGTCGGCGTCCGCGTCGGTGGACGTGGTGGTCGGCAACACGGCGCCTGAGGTGACCCTGGTGCGGCCGGCGGACGGCGACACGTTCTCCTTCGGCGACGCCGTGCCCTTCGAGGTGGAGGTGGCCGACGACCAGGAGGTGGACTGCAACCTGGTCACCGTCACCTACATCCTCGGACACGACGACCACGGCCACCCGCAGACGACGTCGAGCGGCTGCACCGGCACGATCCAGACGTCCGACCCCGAGGGCCACGACCCCGAGCACGACAACCTCCGGGGCGTCTTCGTCGCCTCCTACACCGACCCCGGCGGCGACGGCCTGCCTCCGCTGACCGGCACCGACGAGGCCGTGCTCGAGCCCGTGACGACTCCCTGACACCGACATCGACGACCCGCGCCGCGTGGGCGCCCGGCCGGCCCGCCGTGAACGGGCCGGCC
>NZ_JBHSBH010000003.1:91683-163561 GCF_042650565.1 Nocardiopsis sediminis | reverse complement strand
CGCGCCCGAGGCCGCCGACATCGGCCGGGGCCGGCGCGTCCCGGCCGACCGGATCGGCATCCAGCTCTACACCATGCGCGACTCGCTGGGCGGCGAGCCCGGCTTCGACGCGACCCTCGCCCACATCGCCGACATCGGCTACCCCCGGGTGGAGGTGGCCGGCTACTACGGGCGCACGGCCGCGGAGCTGCGGACGTTCTTCGACGAGCTCGGCATCGAGCCCGCGTCCAGCCACGAGGCCATCAGCGAGAGCGAGGAGGCGCTGGAGACCAAGCTCGACAACGCCCTCACGCTCGGCCAGTGGTCGATGGTCGTCCCCTACCTCGCCTCGGAGGTGGAGGACGACTGGAAGCGCTGGGCCGAGCAGATGAACACCGAGGCCGCCGCCGCCCGCTCGGTGGGCCTGCGCTACGGCTACCACAACCACGCCCACGAGTTCACGACGGACCTCGGCAACGGCCGCACCCCGTGGGACGTGCTGACCGAGGAGCTCGACCCCCGGCTGGTGCACCTGGAGATCGACATCTACTGGGCGGTGACGGGCGGGATCGAGAGCGGCGACGGCGCCGACGACCCCGAGGGCTTCACCCTCGACGTCATCCGCGCGGCCCGGCAGAGGACGCTCCTGTTCCACGTGAAGGACCGCGCCGAATCCGACGGCGACACCGCCGACCTGGGCACCGGCATCATCGACTTCGCCCGCATCTTCCGCGCCCACCGGGTCCGCGAGTACATCGTCGAGAACGACACCCCCGACGTCACCCCCGAGAACACCGCCGAGGTCGGCTACCAGTACCTCCGCGACCTCTGCTTCTGACCCCTCCCCCACCGGCCGGCCCTCTCCCCCACCCCGAGAGCGGCCGGCCGGTCCTTGCCGGTCCGGCACCGGCCGCGGCACCACTGGCGCGCGTGGGCTCACCTCCCACGATGGGCCCGGTGCGGCCGTTAGTGTGAGGGCCGTCTCGTGCGAACGTGCGGGCTGAGGGGGGAGGGGCCGTGGCTCTGCGGGGGCTGCCGTTATGTGCCCTTGCGCGCCGGGTCCTGGCCGGGGGTGCTGCGATGGCCGCGGCCCTGGCGCTCGCCCCGGTACCCCTTGCCGCCGCTTCGCCTGCTGCGCCTTCCGGGGCCGCTTCGCCCGCTGCCGCCGCAGCGCCCGTCACTGCTCCGCCGGCCTCGGCCGCTTCTCCCGGGGCGCCTGCTCCGCAGCGGCCCGATGGGCCGGTGGTGCTGGTCGGGGTCCCGGGGCTGCTCTGGGAGGAGATGGGGCCCCGCACCACCCCCCACCTGTGGGGGCTCGCCGAGCGCAGTGCGATCGGCGACATGTCGATCCGCACCGTCACCTCCCGCACCTGCCCGGTGGACGGGTGGCTGACGGTGTCGGCGGGCGAACGCGCCTCCAGCGAGCGCCAGCGCCACTCCATCTGCGAACTCCCGGTGCCCCCCGAGCCCGACCGCGACGGCGGCGGCGCGGTCGTCCCCGACTATGCCGACCACGTCGCCGACAACGCCGCGTCCTCCTATGCCGCGCGGGTGGGCCTGCTCGGTCAGGCGGTGCGCGATGCCGGGGGCTCCACCCTCGCCGTCGGCCCCGGCGCCGCTCTGGCGGCGGCCGACTCCGAGGGCCGTGTCGACCGCTACCTGCCGGCGGTGGACGACCTGGAGCGGGGCGACCTCGCGGGCGCCTGGCTCACCGTGGTCGACCTCGACGACCTGGCCGACCTCTACCTCGACCCGCCCGAAGACCCCGACGACGAACCCGCCGTCCCCGGCGCCGAGCCCTCGGGCGCCGCCGACGGCGCGCCCCCGCCCGATCCCGCCGCCGAACCCGAGCCCGACCCCATCCAGGACGACGACCGCCTCGACGCCCTGTCCGCGATCGACGCGCAGGTCGGCCGGCTCCTGGAGGTGCTGCCCGAGGGCTCCCCGGTGCTGGTGGCGGGGGTCTCGGTGGAGGCGGGCGCGTCCAAGCTGACCGCGGCCCTGATGCACGGCCCCGGCCCGGGCGGCACCGACTACGACGGCGGCTTCCTGACCTCGGAGTCCACCCGCCGTGAAGGCCTGGTGACCCTGACCGACACCACCACGACCCTGCTGCACTCCATGGCGCTGCCCACGCAGCCGGGCATGGTGGGCCGCGCCTGGCTGGAGGAGCCGCGCCCGCCCGGCACCGGCGCGGCGGTGGATCGGCTGGCCGACTTCACCACAGCGGCGCTGGTCGTCCAGTCGCTGATGGCCGGGTTCTTCAGCCTGCTCGTCGCCGTCCAGCTGCTGATCTACGCCGCCGCGGCCTACGCGCTGCACCGCTACGGCGCCCGCGACCTCGACAAGCGCGCGGCGGTACTGACGATGACGCGGACCGTGGCCCTGGGCGGAGCGGCGTTCCCGGTGTCCAGCTACCTGGCCAACCTCATCCCCTGGTGGTCCTCCTCGGTGCCGCAGATCGCGCTGCCGGCCTGCGTGTTACTGACCGACGTGCTGGTGGTGGCCGTGGCGGTGTCGGGCCCGTGGCGCCGCGACATCCTCGGCCCCATGACGGTGGTCGCAGGCGTGACCACCGCGGTGCTGTTCATCGACACGTGCACCGGCGCCAACCTCCAGATGAACTCGCCCACGGGCTACACCGCGATCGTCGGCGGCCGCTTCTACGGGCTGGGCAACATCGCCTCGGCGACGTTCGCCACCGGGATGCTGATGGCCGTCGCCGGGGTGGCGCACGCGCTGCTGCGCCGGGGGCTGCGGGTGTGGGCGCTGGCGGTGCCGCCCGTGGTCGGGGTGGCCACGCTGTTCGTTGTGGGCTGGCCCGGGCTGGGCACCGATTTCGGCGGGGTGCTCGCGCTGGTCCCGGGCCTGACGGTGACCGTGCTGATGATCGCCGGGCGGCGAGTGACGGCGGGGTGGATGGCCGCGGTCGCCGCGCTGGCGGTGCTGATCATCGGGGTCCTGTCCTACCTGGACTACCTCCGGCCGCCCAGCGAACGGAGCCACTTCGGGCTGTTCGCCGACCAGCTGGCCGACGGCGCTGCGTGGACAGTGCTGGACCGCAAGCTCGGGGCGATGCTGGGCTCCCTGGGCAACTGGCAGCTGACGCTGCTGTCGGCGTGCGCGCTGCTGTTCCTGTTCGTGGTGCTCAACAAGCCCACCGACTGGAAGGTCGGGGCGTTGCAGCGCGCCTATGAGTACGCGCCGACGCTGCGCGCGGGTCTGACCGGCTCGCTGGTCTCCGCGCTGGCGGGGTTCGCGGTGAACGACTCCGGGATCGCGATCCCGGCGCTGGCGCTGACGGTGGCGGTGCCGCTGGCCCTGTCGGCGTGCGCGTGGGCGCTCCAGCAGGACGGGCCGGGGGCGGCGGTCCCGGCAGCGGCGCCGGGGGCCGGTGCCGGGGCGCCGGCCGTCAGTCGGCGAACCCCACCGGGAAGTCGACGGTGACGCGGTGCATCTCGCGCCGCTCGGTGTAGTCGGGCACGGCGTAGTGCTGGACCGCGCGGTTGTCCCAGAAGGCGAGCGTTCCGGGGGCCCAGGTCAGCCGCACCTGGAACTCGGGGTGGCGGATCTGGTCGCACAGCAGCGGCAGCAGCGCGTCGTTCTCCCACGGGCTGAGCCCCTTGAGGCGGACCACGGAGCTGCGGTGGACGTAGAGGAGCTTGCGCCCGGTCTCGGGGTGGACCCGCACCACGGGGTGCTCGCGGGGCGGGAACGCCTTTTGCAGGCGTTCCAGGTCGAGCGGGTGCCCCTTGGCGATCGCCTTGACCACGCCGGGGGTGATGTCGTGGACGGCGACGAGCTTCTCGGCGAGCTCGCGGACCGCCGGGGAGAGGTCGTCGAAGGCGTGGCAGGCGCTGGCCCACAGGGTGTCGCCGCCGACCGAGGGGAGCTTGACGGCACGCAGCAGGGAGCCCATCGGCGGCCGCGGCATGAAGGTGTTGTCGGCGTGCCAGTTGTCGCCGCCCTCCCCTTTGGGGCTGGTCTGGTTGAGCACGTGGACGGAGTCGGTGACCGGGTCGCCGGTGGGGGCGGCCGACTTCATCGGGGGCACGCTGAGCTCGCCGAACCTGAGGGCGAAGCGCAGGTGCTCTTCGTCACTGATGTGCTGATCGCGGAAGAACAGCACCCCGTGCTCCAGGAGGCCGCGGTGGACGGTGGCGACCTCCTCGCCGGAGAGGTCGCGGCGGAGGTCGATGCCGGTGACGTAGGCGCCGATGCGCGCCGTGGCTTTGCCGAATTCAATGGCCATGGTCGCCTCCCGATAGGAAAACAAGCAATTGCTTGGTTTGCTTGAGGGTAGCACCGCCACCTCCCGGACCCCAGTCCCCGCGGGGTTTCCCACCGCCGCGGACACCGTCCGCGTGCGCCGCGCCACGCCGCCCAAGTCACGAAATGAACACGACGGTGTGGTAGGGTCCGGGGCGGATGCTTGTTCTAAGCACCTTAGGAATGAGGGGGAGCGCAGCCTGTTTCCTACAGGCCGCCCAGCAGGCCGAACCGGCCGCAGCCATCCACGACCCGGCCACCTGAGCCGATGCCGGTGCCCCGGCTCGACGACGATCCACGCATGTGTCAGACAGGTTCCCGCTGTCGGCATGGGGGTAGCAATGAACCAGAGTTTTCGCGATGGCGGTGCGCCCGCCCACGTGGTGTCCGGCCCGTTAGGCGCCCGTCCCCGGCCCGCGGGCGTGCGCCGCGCCACGCCGCCCCAACGAGCGGCGGCACCGGCGCACCACTCCGGAGCGAACATGCCCGCGCTGAAGATCACCCCTCGCCCCCACGACGACGCCTTCGTCCTCGTGATCGACGGGGAGATCGACATGGCCACCGAGCAGCAGTTCCACAAGGCCCTCAGCGCGGCCGTCGAGAAGCGGCCCGACGGCCGCATCGTCCTCGACTGCGCCCGCCTGACCTTCATCGACTCCAGCGGCCTGCGCGTGCTCATCCAGGGCCACCGCATGGCCAAGGAGCACCACAGCACCCTGTCCGTCGCCGCGCCCATCGACCGCGTGGCCCAGGTGCTGCGCGTCACCGCGATCGACACCCGCGTTCCGGTGTTCGGCACCGTCGACGCCGCGCTGGCCGCCCCCATGGGGAGCCCCAGCGGCAGGTGAGCGCGTCACCGGCGCCCGGCGCCGGTCACCCCCGCGGCCGGCCCGCCGCGCCGGCCGTCTCCGTCCCCCCGGACTCCGCCCGCACCCGACTGCTCAGAACAGCAGCAGCCACACGCCGAGCACGACCACGGCCACGTTCACCAGGCCGAAGAAGACCACCCACACCGTTCCCGGCACGCCGGTGAGCCGGTCGAGCTGGTCGGCGTCGGACTGCGGCGAGGGCTGGCGGCGCCGCTGGGCCTGGAGCTCGAACACCGGGCGCACGCCGGCGAAGAGCAGGAACCAGATGAACAGGTAGGCGAACCCCGCCTGCACGTCGGCCGGGGTGAACCAGGAGACCAGGAAGACCACCGCGCCGGTGCCCACGATCGACACCACGCCGTAGACGTTGCGGATCAGCAGCAGCATCGCCGCCAGGATGACGATGCTCAGCCACAGCAGCGCGGTGATCCGGTTGTCGAGCAGCAGCAGGATGCCGAACAGCCCCACCAGCGATGGCGTGATGTAGCCGACGGCGACCGTCAGGATCATCCCGATCCCGTCCGGGCGCCCCCGCGAGACCGTGACCCCCGATGTGTCGGAGTGCAGCCGGATCCCCGTCAGCGTGCGTCCGCTGAGCACCGCAACCAGTGCGTGCCCGCCCTCATGGGCGATCGTCACGACGTTGCGCGCGATGCGCCAGGGCCCGCGCACCAGCACGGCGGCCAGCGCGACCACGCCCATCGCGATCACGAGCCACTGCGGCGGCGCCGACTGGACCTGGAAGACGTCCTGCCACACCTCCGCCAGGGAAGTTCCCTCCATGAGCCCCGTTCTCCGTTCCGCTCGGCCGTGGCAGCGTTCGGCGGCGTCCCCGCGACCGCCCGGCGAAAGGGCCGGAACGGCTCGAAAGACGACCTAGGCGAACTGTAGGGCATGTCCCGCGGGCATATGCACGCCCGGCGCTTCCCGGGCCCGCAACCGCTGCGGGGGCGGCCCGCGGGCATGCGGGCCGCCCCCGGCACAGGGGCCTCTGGGCCGGGCCTAGTCGGCCTGGCGCACGGTCAGCGACCCGGCGGTGGTCGTGGCGTCGATGACGGACGACGCGTCGCCGTCCGTGGACACGTCGACGGTGCGCGACCCCGTGAGCGACTCGCCCATGACCCGGTAGGCGGCGTCGGGTACGTACAGGTCCACCGACCCCACCGTGCTCTCGACCTCCAGCAGCTCGAAGCGCTCGGTGGCGCGCACACTGACCGCCCCGGCCGCCGACTCGACCTCGGCGGTGGTGAACGCGCCCTCGATGTCGACCTCGCCGGCCGTGGTCTCGACCGCGACCAGGCGGGCGTCGAACCCCGCCAGGTCGACCGAGCCCATGGTGCTCTGCACGGTGATCGCGTCCCCCGACCCCGTGGCGCGGAAGCTCCCGGTCGCGGTCTCCGCGTCCACGCTGCCCTCGACACCGGCGAGGTCGATGGCGCCGGCGACGGTGCTCACGTCGACGTTGCCGGTGATCCCCTCGACGTTCACAGGGCCGGCGGCGGTCTCCACGGAGACATCGCCTTCGGTGCCGCTGATCTCCACGGCTCCGGTGATCGTCTCGATGTCCAGCTCGGTGCCGGCCGGGAGACCGATCTCGTAGTCGACCCGGCAGTCGCCGCCGAACGGCGGCCCGTGGCACTCCGCGTCGACCTCCAGCTCGCCCGCCTCCTGTTCGATCTCGTCGTCGGGGTCGGCGAGCGGCGTTCCGTCGAGGGTGCGGTCGACCGTCAGCTCGTCGCCGTCGGTGGCGGCCACCGTGATGTCGCCGTGCGTCGCGTTCTCCAGGGAGATCCGGTGGACGCCGGTGAACGCGTCGCTGCGCGGGTCCTTGGACAGCGGCACGGCCGAGATGGCGTTGGCCGCGCCGACGACCAGCACCACGACCGCCACGACCAGCCCGATGGCCAGCCAGCCCAGCCGCAGCCTGCGCCGCGGGCGCCGGACCTTGCTCGATGAGGCGTACAGCCCCCTGCCGGTGAACGTCATGTGCGTGCCTCTCCGGGACGGCCGAGGGCCGCGCCCTGTGTGCGGCGATCGGGGCCGCCGGTGTGCTGGTCGGTGCTGCGCAGGTATTCGAGGACGGCCAGGACCCGGCGGTGGTCGTGGTCGGCCTGGCCGAGGCCGAGCTTGGTGAAGATCGCGCGGATGTGCTTCTCCACGGCGCGCTCGGTGATGAACAGCCGGGCGGCGATCCCGGCGTTGTTGAGGCCCTCGGCCATGACGCCCAGGACCTCGCCCTCACGCGGGCTGAGCCGGTCCAGCGCACTGTCGCGGGTGCGGGTGAGCAGTTGGGACACCACCTCGGGGTCGATGGCCGCGCCCCCGGCGGCGACGCGGCGCAGGGTCGCCAGGAACTCGTCGATGTCGGCGACCCGGTCCTTGAGCAGGTAGCCGACCTTGGCCGACCCGCCGCCGAGGAGGTCGGCCGCGTAGCGGCCCACCACGTGCTGGGACAGCAGCAGCACGGCCATATCGGGGCGGGTGCGCCGGATCTCGACGGCCGCCCGGATGCCCTCCTCGGAGTAGCCGGGCGGCATCCGGATGTCGATCAGGCACAGGTCGGCATCGGGGTGCCGGTCCACCGCCGCCATCAGCTCATCGGCGTCGCCGGCCTGGGCGAGGATCTCCACGCCCTCGTCGGCGAGGAGCCGGGCCATGCCGCTGCGCAGCAGGACCGAGTCCTCGGCGATGATGATCCGCATGTCTCACGCCCTCCAGGGGATGTCGGCGGTGAGGAGGGTCCCCTCGTCCGCGGGGCTGTGCACGTCGAGCGTGCCGTCCACGGCGTTGACCCGGTCCCACAGCCCGTAGAGGCCGGTCCCGGCGTCGGGGTCGGCGCCGCCGGCTCCGTCGTCGCGCACGGTGAGCCGGAGCAGGTCGCCGCGGCGGCGGGCGACGCGCTCGGCGCGGACCGTGACCGACCCGGCGGCCGCGTGCTTGGCGACATTGGTCAGCGCCTCGCAGGCCACGTAGTAGGCCACGCCCTCGGCGCGCGCCGAGGGGCGTCCGTCCAGGTCGACGTCCACCCGGACCGGCACCGGGCAGCGCCCGGCGGCGACGGGCAGCGCCGCCTCCAGGCCGTGGTCGGTCAGCACCCGGGGGTGCAGGCCGCGGGAGACGTCGCGCAGCTCGGCCATGACCTCCTTGGCCTCCGCGCGCGCCTGATCCAGCAGGTCGCGGGCCTGCTCGGGGTCGCGGTCGAAACGGGCGCGCGCCCGGGTCAGCGTCATGGTGACGGCGAGGAGCCGCTGCTGCGCGCCGTCGTGGAGGTCGCGCTCGATGCGGCGGCGCTCTTCCTCGGCGGCGTCGACCATCCGCAGCCTGCTGTCCTGCACCTGGGCCAGGCGGCGGCGGATGCGCTGCTCGGGCGCGTCGAGCAGCATCCGCCGCGACACCTCGACCTCCAGCCGGACGAACACCGGCTCCAGGCGGACCCCGGCGACCACGCCGAGCGGGCCGACGAGGATGAGGACGAACGGGGCGAGCACCATGGGGTCGGAGAGGTCGCCGGGCGCCCCCGCGGCGAGGGCGTAGGCGACGCCGAGCACCGACCCGATGGCGGCCGCGGCGCCGTAGACGACCAGGACCACGGTGACCGCGCCGGCCAGCACGCCCTGCACTCCGGCGACGGTGCTGTAGAGGACGGCCGCCCAGGCGTCGCGCCCGTAGAGGAGGTTCAGCACGCGCACGGGCGCGGACTCCGGCTCGGCCGGATCGGGGGCGCGGGTCTCGACGATGCCGAAGACGCTCTCCAGCCGGCTGCGCTGGATCCGGCAGGACAGCCGGGCGAGCAGCGTCGCCGCGGCGGGCAGCAGGACGAGCCCGGCGGCCAGCAGCCACGGGTCGCCGCGGTCCTGGGGCAGGAAGACGCCGGACGCCCCGCCGACGAGCCATACCGAGACCCACGGCATCACGAAGACCAGGAGCCCGACGGGCGCCAGGTAGACGACCGACAGGGCGAGCGTGGTGAGCAGGTGGAGCAGGCCGACGAGCCGGTCGGTCCAGGAGCGCGGGGCGCGGGCCGCGGCGCGGGCGGCCGAGAGCCCGGCCGTGGCCGTGGTCGCCAGCGTCCCCGTCATCGTGCGCTCTCTTCCGCCGTCCGTACCCACCAATCTAGGAGCGGGCGGGCGGGGCCGCCATGACGGCACCACACCGCGTGCGGGTAGTGCCAGCACTCCCCCCCTTCCAGGCCTGCGACCAGCGCATCCGCGCCCGGGTGGGTGATCACCCCATGATGCCGGGAGACGCCGGGAATCGCCCGTGACGTCCTCCGCGGTGCGGGGGGCGCGCACCCCCCTCGGGGCGGCCGCGCGCGAAACGCTCACGGGAACGGCGTGGCGGAATCCGAAGGACCGGAACCCCCGGATCCGGTCCGCCGAACGGCGCCGATCATGACCGCGAAACCCCTGATGAGCTGGAGGAACGTCCGAACGCATGCCTAAAGTGACCACGCAGTGTCACATTGCGATCACTCATGGAAAGGGATTGACGTGTCAGTGAAGCACACCCTCGGCACGGCCGTTCTGGCCGCCGCGGCCGGCACCGCTCTCGGGCTGTTCGGGACCGCACCCGCCATCGCGGAGGAGCGCCCGAACCACGAGGAGGGCGAGGAGCACGGCCACCACGGCGAGCACGGCGAGGAGCACGGCGAGGAGGGCGAGGAGACGGAGGGCCGCGAATTCGGGTTCGAGGTCCTGGAGTCGCTCGGCCTGGGCTGGATCGGCGAGCTCGTCGAGGACGAAGAAGAGGAAGAGGAAGAGGAGGAAGGCGAGGAGGGCGAGGGCCGTCCCCGCGGCGAGGGCTTCAAGGACAAGGACGAGGACGAGGAGCCCGGCAAGGGCGAGGAGAAGCCCGGCAAGGACAAGGACGAGGACGAGGTCAAGGGCGAGGACGACGAGCCCGAGGAGGGCCACGGTCACGGCCACGGCCACGGGGAGTCCCACGAGGGCGAGAACGGGCACGGCGAGGAGCACGGCCACGGCTTCCCCGGCAAGGGCGAGGAGAAGCCGGGCAAGGGCGAGGACGAGGAGCCCGGCAAGGACGAGGACGAGCCGCACGCCGACCGGGTGAACGGCGAGGGCCCGGAGCACGGGCACGAGGCCGAGGAAGAAGAGGACGAGGGCGAGAGCCTGCACGAGGGCGAGAGCCTGCACGAGGGCGAGGGCCTGCACGAGCACGAGGGCCCCGACGGCCACGGGTACGGCCACGGCAACGGCCACGAGGGCGAGGAGTCCGAGGAGGGCGAGAAAGGCGGCGAGGACGGCCGCCACGGCGCCTCGGGCCCGGAGCACGGCGAGGACCCGGAGGACGAGGAAGAGGAAGACGAGGACGAAGAAGAGGACGAGGACGAGCACGGCCACCACGGCGAGCACGGTGAGCACGGCCACGGCTACGAGGGCTGGGGCGGCGAGAAGTAGGCGCGGCCACCGGCCGCGGCCCGGCGCGCCCGCAATGCGCCGGACCGCCACCCGTGCTCGAACGGGTCGCAGGTCGCGGGGCCGCCGCTGTGCGGCGGCCCCGCTGGCAGTCCCTCAGGCCCTCAGTCCTTCAGACCCTCAGGCCCGGGCCCGCCGGGCGCGCCGGGCGCGCCGGGCGGCGTGGGCACGGACCGCGCGCTCATACGCCTCGGCCAGCAGGGGCGCGACCTCCTCGTCGAGCGTCGCCCGGCCCGGGTTCACCACGCACACCCAGTACTGCGAGGCGTAGAGCGGGTGCGGCAGCACCTCGTCGCGCACCGCGTAGTCGAATCCGGTGTCCAGCACGCCGTGGTCGCCCCGCTCCCGCGGCGGGGCGCCGAACCGGGCGGTGTAGGTGGCCTTCGTCAGCCCGATGTTCAGCCGGTGGTCCCCCGGCCGGCTCAGGTCTGAGACACCGTCATAGGTGTCGCCGGTCACGATCGTCGCGAACGGGGTCCACTGCTCCGAGGCGACGACGTCGCCGTCGGGGTCGTAGCTGAAGAACAGGTCGCCGGAGCTCTCGACGACGCTGACCCCCTCGAACGTCTCGCAGATGTGGCGCTTCAGGTCGTCGGCGTCCACGTCAATGCCCCCTTGAGGTCGGAAGATACGACCCTTCAAGTGTCACATTGAAGTGCTTGTTGGTAGTTGGGACGAAAATATCCCAGCGCATGACGGTACGCCCCGCCGTCAACCCTCAAATCGCGGATCGGGCGCGGTGCGCCGGGAAGCCGGCGCCGGGAGCTCAGGCGCGCGGGCGTAGCAGGCGCGCCGTGCCGCGCGGCAGCACCGCGCCCACGAGGCCGGCGGCCGCGTAGGCCACCTGGCCCGGCGCGAACGCGCCCAGGAAGCGGCCGGCGCCCCGCGCGGGCTCGCGCAGGAACTCCCCCATGCTGGGGTGGCGGTCGGGGACGGCCCACCCGGAGCCCAGCAGGCTGGCGACCGCCACCAGCGCCACCCAGACCCAGGCCCGGTCCGATGCCGGCACCCCGCCGTACCACCGGGTGACATCGCCCAGCACCGCCGCCGCATAGGCGGTGCCGTCGACGGCGCCGTGCACCGGCCACGGGTGGGCGACCATCAGCCATCCCGCGGCCATGGCGACGGCGGTCGCCGTCGCGGTGCCGATGCCGAGCGCGGACTCCAGGTCGCGGCCGGTCCTGCTCAGGTCGTCGCGCACGGGGAAGCGGCGCCACGGCTTGTCGCCCGCGCGCGCCGCGCCCATGGCGTAGGCACGGCGTTCGCGCAGGTAGCGCCAGGCGGTGGCGAGCGCCGGGAACCCGCTGCGGGCGGCCACCAGCATCACCGCGAACTCGTGCAGCACCGCCGAGCAGGTCTGGGCCAGGCCGACCGGCAGCCGCACCCAGGCGAGCGCCATCCGGCGGAACAGCGGGGCGATGTCGCCCGGGACGCGCACACCGCTGCGGATGGCCCGGCCGTAGGCCCACCGGCGCGCGCCGGCGAGGGGCGGCTCCCCCGGCAGCGGCGGGGCGCCGTCGGCCGCCGGGCGGGCGAGCGCGTAGTCCGTCAGCACGGCGGCGACGAGCAGCACGAGCAGGATCCAGCGGGTCGCGACACCGCCGCCCACCAGCGCGTGGGCGACCCCGGTGACCGCGGTCGGCTCCGTTCCGCCCGCGGCGGCGTTGAAGACCATGTGCTCCACGCCCGCCACCCACACGGCCGCGACGGGCAGCAGCCACAGCCATGCCCCGTACCCGCGCCACCCGACCACGGCCAGGCCCAGGGCCGCCCCGATCAGGGCGGTGGTCACGCCGTGCCCCGAGAAGTACACCCCGGTGTCGGCCACCTGGGTCGCGCCGGGGAACAGGGTGAACAGCCCGAAGTCGGCGGGCAGGACAGCCCCTGCGGAGGCCACGGAGACCGCGCGCAGCGACTCCTCGGCGAGCTGGAACCCCGCGCCGGAGGCGGCGGCGAGCAGCAGGTAGTCGACGGCGGCCAGGCGGCGGAAGCGGCGCCGCGCCAGGAGCCGCACGATCACGAGGGGGACGAGCTTGCCGATCTCCTCGACCGGCACCGCGATGTAGGTGGCGGCGACCCAGCCGCCGGGCTCCGCCCCCACGAGCGCGGCCAGGGCGCCTTCGGCCAGCGCGATCGGCCAGAGCATGAGCGCCCCGAGCAGCAGCACCCGGACGAGGGTGGCGAAGCCGACGGTGCGCGAACGCGCCAGCCACGCCATCTGGGTGAGGAGCCAGAGCACGCCGATCACCACGGGCAGCAGCGGCGAGAGCCCCGGAACCATGACGGGGGCGAGCAGCAGGGCCGCCAGCATCGCCCAGCCCCAGGCGCCGCGCACGGCACGGAAGCCCGCGACCGCGCCGGGGCGCTTCTCGCGGACGGTGCGGACGCGCACTGCCAAGCGCTCGGCGATGTCGGCCCCGGGACCGCGCGGGGAGCGCGCGTGCCGGGCGCCCTGCTCCAGGCAGCCGTAGCGCTGCGCCGCGCCCAGGAGTTCGGGGTCGCGCTGGTCGCGGGCCTCCTCACCGAAGCGGGTACGCGCCTCGGCGGTGTCGGGGCCGATGAGGGGGCGCAGGAAGTCGACGGGCCCGGCGGCGACGGTCAGGTCGGTGGCGGTGACCAGGACCGCCGCCGAGAAGTCCTCGGCGGCGACCAGCAGATCGGTGGGCTCGTCGCCCCAGCCGCGGATGACCTGGACGACACCGGCGACATCGGGGCGCACCTCGGTCACGGGTTCGTAGGCGTACTCCGCGCGGGTGCGGCACAGCAGGAGCCGGTCGACGCCCAGGGCCTGGCCGGCGGCCACGATCCTGGCGATGAGCGCGGTGTCGCGTGGCGCGGTGAAGGGAACGACGATCTTGCGGTCCGCCTGGGTCCACCCCGGATCGAACTCGGTTGCGTTGGCGCAGACGCGCAACACGAGGTCTCGGGTGATCATGGCCTGTTCGTCCATAGGGTCCCTTACGCGTGCCCGGATCCGGGGGGAGGTCGGTGTCAGCCCGCTTGGGGTGTGCCGTGCGCGCCGGAGCGCATACCACCGGCGGATCGCCTACGTTATCGCGAGCGTCCGGCCCGCCACCAAGCCTCTCGGACCTCACCCCTCACACCCGCCGCCGTTCCGGCCCTCCGCTGCGGCTCCGGCCGCCGTCCGCGCGGGTCAGGCGCCGGGCGCCGGACGGCGGACCGCCCGGGGGCCCGCACCGAATGCGTCGGCGCACAGGCCCAGGCAGCGGGCCACCCCGGGCAGGCCGATCGCCCAGCCCAGCAGGGCCCACCCCAGGTGCAGGTGCTCCAGTGCCCGGCCGAACGCCGCGATGCCGGTGGCGTCGAGGCCGTCGGCGCACGCGTAGGTGAGCCGCCGCAGCGGCCGGGGGTGGGTTTCGGCCGCGGCGATGGTCAGCGCGGTCGGCCGACGTCGCAGCAGCCAGCCCTCCAGCGGGGAGCAGACGGCGCACCCCCGCGCCACGTACAGCACCGCGGGGGTGCGGCCCGGCCATGGGCGCGGGCGCGGCAGCCACGGCCGCACCCCGGCCCGGTAGCGGTCCCAGGCGGGGCCGAACGACCGCCGGAGCGTCTCGTCCTCGTGCCCGGCCGCCGGGCCCGCCGCGCACGCGAACGCCACCGCGGCGCCGATCAGCGGGCGCACGTCCCAGGCCAGGAGCGCGCAGGCCAGGTAGCCGAGGACGACGCAGAGCTGCATCGGGTTGCGCACGTAGGCGTAGGGGCCCGTGTCCACCACCCGGACGGGGGGTTCCAACGGCAGCGGGGTGCCGCGGCCGGCGACCGCGAATTCCCGGGCGGCGGCCGCCCCGGGGAGCAGCAGCACCGCCGCGACCTGGACGCCGATCCCCATGAGGACCGGCGGCAGCGGCGCAGGGCGCACTCCGGCCAGGTAGAGCGGCAGCGCCAGCAGGAGGGCGCCCGCCAGGACGGCCTGCACGGCGACGCGCGCCCCGAGCCGTTCGCCGCGCAGGGTCCAGCGCGCGAGCACGACGGCCGGGACGAGCCCGATGACGATGCCGACGGCATCGCCGAGCATCCACCCCTCGTGCAGCCGGACAACGGGGGCGGCCAGTGGCATGAGGATGAGGTCCAGCCAGGTGAGCACCCCGACGACGAGGGGAGCAGGGAGGTCGCGCAGGAGCAGCGCCGGCAGCGCACCCCAGAGCAGCGACCAGCCCAGCCACAGGTCGACGGGCAGCCCGCCGCGGGCGACCGCACCCTCGGCGTGAAAGGTCCACCAGCCGGCGTCGAGCGCGACCAGGTTGAACGGCACCAGGACCGCGGCGTTCCACGCCGTGGCGACGACCGCCGCGGCGATCTCGCGCGCACCGGGCCGCGCCGCCGCCACCAGGGGGAGCACCACCAGCAGCGGACCGAAGAGCGCGACCGCGCGGATGAGTGCAGGGTCGTGCCACAGATCCGGCACCCCGCCCGGTGTCAGGGCGACCACGGCCGCCATCGCCACCGCTCCCGGGGCGGTCATCGGAGTCCTTGCTTCGGGCAGCCGCTGAGCTGAGACGCGCCGGGCCGGCCGCCGCGTCGCAGCGTGGTGGTGTTCACGACGCACGCACCTCCCCGGGGCGGGGCGCTTCGGTGGCGAACGTGTCGGCGAGGTAGCCCGCTGCGCGGTCCATCGCGTGGCGTTGGATCGGCGACCAGTACCAGGACGGCTCGAACGTCCGGTGGTAGTGCAGTGTCCAGGTCATCCGGGTGCCGTCGCCCGACGCCCGCCACGTCACCTCGGCCGTGCGCAGGTCCAGCCAGCGGGCCAGCGTGGTGTCGTCCACGACGGTGAAGACGACGCGGCCGCCGTCGGCGCCGATCCGGCTCTCGGTGATCTCCAGCAGCATCCCCCGCACGGTCGGCTCGGCGTTCAGGCCGAGCGAGCGGCGCGGGGTGAACGCGATGCGCCGCCGGTCGCCGACGTCGAGCCCCGTCCCGTGGGCGGCCGTCGGCCGCGGGAAGGGGACGGCGCGCAAGAGGAGCGCCCGCGGAGGGGCGTAGGCGGGCTCCGCGGCCAGCGCGGCGGCGACGGCGGCGGGCGGGGCGGGCACCTCGACGGCGGCCCGGCCCTCCTCGGCGCGGGGGAGGTAGCTCACCCCGGCGACGCCTTCGGCGCAGAGCAGCAGAAGAACGGGGCCGAGGGCCGCGGCGTGCCACCGCGACCGGCCGCCGCCGCGCCGCGCCTGCCCGGCCGCCCACCCGACGACCATCGCGACCAGGTAGAAGAGCGGTGCGGCCATCAGCAGGCAGACGAACCCCTCGTCGAGCAGCGGGCCCGCCAGCAGCAGCCCGATCGTGGTCACGGCGATCGCGATGCCGGCGGTCGTCCGGGGGCGCGCGGTGAACACCACGGTGAGCGCGATGACGGCCGGGATGCCGACGTAGAACAGCGCCGTCTGCTCCAGGTCACCGGCCTTGAGCACCCGGTAAGCCAGCAGCGCGCCGAAGAGCGCCGTGAGCGCCCCGGCGAGGAGCAGCCGGGCGCGGGCGCCCGCGGTGCGGTCGGGTTCGTAGGGCCGCCCGGTTCCGCCGGGGTCCGGCGGCGTACCGCCGGTGCCGGGCGGCCGGTCCCCGCCCGGGGGAAGGTCCTGGTCCATGGCGTCGACCTCCGTCCTGCCCGGCGGCCGACGATTTCGGCACGCGATTTAATCGCTTGATTAAACCATATGATGAAGCCGCGGCGGGCGGCCGCCCGCCCTTCGGACATCGCATGGGGGACACCGTGGCCAAGAGCGCCCCGCACACCAGGCGGAGCAGCGAGGAGACCCGCGACCGCCTCATCACGGCGGCCGGGAAGGTCCTGCGCGCGGAGGGCTACGCCGCGGCGTCGGCGCGGGCCATCGCCGCCGAGGCGGGGGTCAACTCCGCGCTGGTCTTCTACCACTTCGGCGGCGTCGACCAGCTGCTGCTCGCGGCACTGGACCGCTCGTCGGAGGAGCGCATGGCCCTGCACAGCGCCACGGCCGCCCGAGCGACATCGCTGGAGGAGCTGGTCGAGGCGGCGGTGGAGATCTACCGCACCGACCTGGAGGGCGGCTACCTCGCCGAGTTCTGCGAGCTGGTCGCCGCCGCCGTCGCCAACCCCGACCTGCGCGCGGAGATCAACGCGCGCGCCGAGCCCTGGATCGCGCTGATCGAGGAGAACTGGGAACGGGTCCTGGGTGGTTCGCCGCTGGCCCGGCTGCTGCCGGCACGGGAGGTCGCCTACGGCGCGATCACCTACTACCTGGGGGCGAACCTGTTCTCCGTGCTCGACGCCGACCACAGCCGCACCGAGGGCGTGTTCGACCTGGCGGGGCGGCTGGCCCCCCGCGCGAAGCTGCTCACCCTGCGGCTCCCCCGGCGCTCCTCGGGGGCGGGCGGGGTGTAGCGTCGGTCGCGCCGGCGGCCGGGGCATCGGCGCCGGCCGGAACGCCGGGGTGGTCACGTGGCCGGAGCACCGGTGTGGTCACGGCGGGGGCTTCGGGGGCGAGGAGGCGGCCTATGGGCGCGGACGTGCGGGTGGCGGAGGACATCGAGTTCCCCGCGACCGATGACGGGCACCTGTGGGTGGCCGGAGCGGTGATCGTGGACGACAGCGGGCGGGCCTTCGCCCAGCGGCGCTCCCCCGACCGCCGGGTGTTCCCCAACTGCTGGGACGTCGTCGGCGGGCACGTCGAGCCGGGCGAGACCATGGCGGACGCGCTCGCCCGGGAGATCGCCGAGGAGACCGGGTGGCGGCTCACCGCGGTGCTCGCCGAGGTCTACCGGCTCGTGTGGACCCCCGACGACGGCATCGAACGCCACGAGGCCGACTACCTCGTGCGGGTCGAGGGCGACCTGTCGGCCCCGCGGCTGGAGCCCGGCAAGCACACCGAGTTCATGTGGGTCGGCGACGGCGACCTGCACCTGCTGCACGACCACCGCGACCCGGGCGACTACTTCATCGCCGACATCGTCGGCATCGCCCTGCGCCGCGACCGCGAACTGCGCGCCCGACCGGCACCGCGACGGGCGCCGTCACCGGGCGGCGAGCACCGTGCCGATCGCCTCGGGGACGGCGGGCAGCAGCGCCGACGCCGAAATCGGGGCACCGTCGTAGGCCAGCCGGGCCGCCAGGCCGTGGATGTAGGCGCCGCACATCGCCGCCTCGCGCGGGGCGAGCCCGCCCGAGAGCAGCGCGCCGGTCAGCCCCGCGAGCACGTCGCCGCTGCCCGCGGTCGCCAGCAGCGGCGTCCCGGTCGGGTTGGCCACAGCGGGCCGCCCCGGCTCGGCGATCACGGTCGTGGACCCCTTGAGCAGCACGGTGCAGCCGTACTCCTCCGCTGCGCGGACGGCGTGCTCCAGCCGGTTCGCCTCGATGTCGGCCCGGTCGGTCCCACGCAGCAGCCGGGACATCTCGCCCGAGTGCGGGGTGAGCAGGGTGGGCGCGGTCCGCGCGCGCACCAGGTCCGGGCTGCGACCGACCAGGGTCAGCGCGTCGGCGTCGATGAGCACCGGCAGCGTGGTGTCGAGCACGGCCTCCAGCTCCAGGACGGCCATGGGGTGCAGCCCGCGGCCAGGGCCGATCACCCACGCGGCCACCCGCCCCGGAAGGGAGGAGAGCGGGTCCACCGGGTCGAGTTCCGACGCCACCGCCTCGGGCCAGTGGTGCAGCACCTCGGCGACGGCGTCGCGGTGGCCCGCATAGCGGACCATGCCCACGCCCCCGCGCAGCGCCCCGCCGACCGCCAGGACCGCCGCCCCGCGGTAGCGCTGGGAGCCCGCGGCCATGCCCAGGACCCCGCGGCGATACTTGTCGGCCTCACCGCCCGGTTCCGGCAGCAGGGCGGCGATGTCCGCGGCCTGCGGGACCTCCAGCCTGGGGTCGGGCAGCTCCGGGCCCAGCCCGATGTCGGCGAACTCCACGACCCCCGCCCGTTCGGCGCCGGGGTCGACGAAGAGGCCGGGTTTGTGGGTGCCGAAGGTGACGGTGGCATCGGCGCGCACGGCCGCGCCCTCGACGGCCCCGGTGTCGGCGTCGACGCCGCTGGGCAGGTCCACCGCTACAACGGGCGCCGGCGAACTCTCGGCGCAGGCGGCGAGGCCGGAGTGGGGCGCGCGCAGGCCGCCGCGCCCGCCGATGCCCAGCAGGCCGTCGACGATCAGGTCCGCGGCGGCGATCTCGGCTTCGGCGTCGGCGCCCGCCTGCGGCTCCTCGCCGCGCACGAACAGCGCCCGGCCGCCCGCCGCCCGCAGGGCGGCCAGCCCGGCCTCGTGCACCCGCGACCCGGCGATCACCGCACGCACCGACGCGCCCCGGCGCGCGAGGCCCACCCCGGCGTAGAGGGCGTCACCGCCGTTGTCGCCGCTGCCGACCAGGAGGACGACGCGGGATCCGTAGACACGGGGGAGCATCCGGGCGCACACGGTGGTGAGCGCCCCGGCCGCGCGGCGCATCAGGGCGCCATCGGGCAGCCGCGCCATCAGCCGCTGCTCGGCGGCGCGGACCGTGTCGACCGTGTGTGCCTGGCGCACCCGGGCCTCCTCGTGCGTCGTGGCGGCCGATGCGGCCTTCGCCCGCCCCTTCTGAGAGCATGCCCCACACCACTGACGGGCGGAATACGGCCCGCCGAAAACGCACTACAGCCGATCGATCGCCGTCAGGTCGATCTCGATATCGAAGGACACACTG
This sequence comes from Nocardiopsis sediminis, assembly GCF_042650565.1. Classification (NCBI taxonomy): domain Bacteria; kingdom Bacillati; phylum Actinomycetota; class Actinomycetes; order Streptosporangiales; family Nocardiopsidaceae; genus Nocardiopsis; species Nocardiopsis sediminis. Next base: position 144,353 of record NZ_JBHSBH010000003.1, on the reverse strand, counting down.
AGCTTCAGCTCCTTGCGGTGGATACCCGTGGCGACATAGGTGCGGGTGACGGAATCCAGCTCGTAGACGTGGACGACCGACTCTCCCTGGTCCTCGACCCGCCAGAAGTGCGGGATCCCCGCCTCGGCATAGAGCTGCGGCTTGCGCACGCGATCGCGTTCGATGGACCCGGGGCTAGCGACACATGGCGTTGCGTATCGGTCGTTCCGTGAAGTCCCGGGCACAGCGCCCCGGGCCGCGGCGTCATCCGAAGATGCCCGGCCGCCATTACCTGCACGAACCCACCGTGGTGGCCCTCAGCGGTACCCCGGGTGGCGTACGGTCGAAGCAGCCCTCCCCCATCGTCGCCCGGGCGAACCCCCGGGCACTGGTTTACTAGCCTGAATGCCACATTCCAGGCACGGACAGCAGCACGGGACTCGCCGCATGACCTCTACGGACGACCGCATCGCGACCGACGACGGGCTGTCGAAGCGTGTCGCGCACCTCCAGAACGCCATGCACAAGCTGGGGGCAGACGTCATCAGGCTGCAAACGCAGCTGACCGACCTGGCAGCGGCCGCCCCGCCACAGCCCGACCCCGATGACTCCACCCCGTTCATCTTCAACATGTCCCGCGACACCTACCGCGGCGAACTCGCCTCGCTGGTGAGCTGGGTGAACGACTTCCTGGTGCCCGTCTACGTCGGCGAGGCCGCCGGCTGGTGCCCGGTGTGGTGGGAGCACCACGAGGCGGTGGGCCGGCTGCACGCGCTGCGGCTGGCCTACGACGAGCTCACCGACACCGCCGCCGTGGGCGCCTCGGGCCCGGGCCGGTGGCACAGCGACCACCTCGACCCGTTCCTGGACCGGGTCTGCTCCGCCAACGGGCCGTTCGCGGCCTGCCTGACCCCCGCCGGCCACGTCGAGCGGCGCCGCCTCGCGCCCGCACGCACGCCCGCCCGCTGATCCGCCTGCGCACACGCTGACCGCGCCCCCGCCGCTCCGAAGCCCGCCGATCGCCGCCCGCTGACCGGCGCCTCAGGTCTTGCGCAGCCGCACCCGGCGGATCCGGTGGTCCTCGCCCTTGTAGAGGACGAGCGTGGCCCGGCCGCGGGTCGGCAGGATGTTCTCCACGAGGTTGACCTCGTTGACGGTGCGCCACGTGTTCAGCGCGAACTCCTTCGCGCGCTCCTCCTCCACCGTGGTCGCGATGGCGTGGAAGTAGGAGCGGGGGTCGGAGAACGCGGTCCGCCGCAGCTCCAGGAACCGGTCCAGGTACCAGGAGCGGATGTGCTCCACCTTGGCGTCGACGTAGATGGAGAAGTCGAAGAAGTCGGCCACCGCCAGCCGCCCGGGCAGCGGGGGCTGGAGCACGTTGATGCCCTCCAGGACCAGGATGTCGGGGCGGTACACGGTCTGGACCGCGCCGGGCAGAATGTCGTAGGCCAGGTGCGAGTAGACGGGGATGTCCATCCGCGGGGCACCGGCCTTGGCCTCCGAGACGAACCGCACCAGCGCCCGCCGGTCGTAGCTCTCGGGGAACCCCTTGCGGTTCATGATCCCGCGGGCCTTCAGCACCTCGTTGGGGTAGAGGAAGTTGTCGGTGCTGACCAGCTCCACGTTGGGGTGGTCGGGCCACTGGGCGAGCAGCGTCCGCAGCAGCCGGGCGGTGGTGGACTTGCCCACCGCGACGCTGCCCGCGACGCCGATGATGAACGGGGCGGGCCGGTCGTCCTCGCCGAGGAACCCCCGCACCGCCGCGTGCCGCTGCCGGGTCGCCTTGACGTAGAGGTTCAGCAGCCGCGACAGCGGAAGGTAGATGTCGCGGACGTCATCGAGCGACGTGGGGTCGGTCGTCCCGCGCAGGACCTCGAGCTCGGCTTCGGTCAGGGCGAGCGGGGTGGAGTCGCGCAGAGCGGCCCATGCCTGCCGGTCCAGCTCCACATACGGCGATGAGACGCCGTTCTTCGTCGTCGCTTGATTGGCCACGTTTGTCCACACTAGACGAGCGCGATCAGCGGACCTCGCACCGCCCCGGAGGCGGACGCGGACCGCGGGACGGCCCGGGGCGAGCGGCGGGCGGGGACGCGGACCCGGAGGGAGGAATCAGACACGCCGGGAGATTTTTTTTCGCGGCGGCCGACGCCTCCGCGGGGGCCGCACCCGGGGCCGCCGATGGCCCCCTGACGTGCGCGGTCTACCCGCCCGCCACCCAGTGGTCTATACCGTTACCTGGGAAAACGACGAATGGTCTGGTTCGGTGGAAGGTCGGAGAACGGCCGATCATTGGCTACGCTGGCGGCCATGTGCGGAATCGTTGGCTACGTCGGGCCGCAACCGGCGCTAGAGGTCGTCGTGAACGGCCTCGCAAGGTTGGAGTATCGCGGATACGACTCCGCGGGGATCGCCGTCCTCTCCGACGGCCGGCTGGAGACCGAGAAGCGCGCCGGCAAGCTCGCCAACCTCCGGGCCGCCCTGGACCAGGCGCCGCGCGCCGCCGACGGCATCGGGATCGGGCACACGCGCTGGGCCACCCACGGCGCGCCCAACGACGTCAATGCCCACCCGCACACCGACGGCGACAACCGGGTCGCCGTGATCCACAACGGCATCATCGAGAACTTCGCCCCGCTCCGCCTGGAGCTGGAGGAGCGCGGCTGCAAGTTCACCTCCGAGACCGACACCGAGGTCTCCGCCCACCTCCTCTCCCAGGAGCTCAAGGCGCAGGGCGACACCCCCGACCTCGCCGCGGCCATGCGCGCGGTCTGCCGCCGCCTGGAGGGCGCGTTCACCCTGGTCGCCATGTCGGTCGACGACCCGGAGCTCGTGGTCGCCGCGCGCCGCAACTCCCCGCTGGTGGTGGGGCGCGGCGAGGGCGAGAACTTCCTCGCCAGCGACGTGGCCGCGTTCATCGCCCACACCCGCGACGCCATCGAGCTCGGCCAGGACCAGGTGGTCGAGCTGCGCCGCGACTCCGTCACCGTGACCGACTACGACGGCAACCCCGCCGACGTGCGCGAGTTCCACGTCGACTGGGACGCTTCGGCCGCCGAGAAGAGCGGCTACGACTACTTCATGCTCAAGGAGATCGTCGAGCAGCCGCAGGCGGTCGCCGACACCCTCCTGGGCCGGGTCGGGGTCGACGGCACGCTGACCCTCGACGAGATGCGGCTCGCACCGTCGGAGCTGCGCGAGATCGAGAAGATCGTGATCATCGCGTGCGGCACGTCGTACCACGCGGGGCTGATCGCCAAGTACGCCATCGAGCACTGGTGCCGCATCCCCTGCGAGGTCGAGGTCGCCAGCGAGTTCCGCTACCGCGACCCGATCCTGGACCGGCAGACCATGGTCATCGCGATCTCCCAGTCGGGCGAGAGCATGGACACCCTGATGGCCGTGCGCTACGCCCGCGAGCAGCGCGCCCGCGTGCTCGCCATCTGCAACGTCAACGGCTCCACGATCCCGCGCGAGTCCGACGGCGTGCTCTACACCCACGCCGGGCCCGAGGTGGGCGTGGCCGCCACCAAGACGTTCCTGACCCAACTGGTGGCCTGCTACCTGGTGGGCCTGTACCTGGCGCAGGTGCGCAGCCTCAAGTTCGGCGACGAGATCAACGCGGTCATCGCCCAGCTGGCGAACATGCCGGCCCAGGTCGAGCGGGTCCTCGCGACCGTCGGCCCGGTCCGCGAGCTGGCGCACTCGCTCGCCGACTCCGGCACGGTGCTGTTCCTGGGCCGCCACGTGGGCTACCCGGTCGCCCTGGAGGGCGCGCTCAAGCTCAAGGAACTGGCCTACATGCACGCCGAGGCGTTCGCCGCCGGCGAGCTCAAGCACGGCCCGATCGCGCTGATCGAGGAGGGCCTGCCGGTGGTGGTCGTGGTGCCGTCCCGCGAGGGCCGCGGCGTGATCCACGACAAGATCGTCTCCAACATCCAGGAGATCCGCGCCCGCGGCGCCCGCACCATCGTGATCGCGGAGGAGGGCGACGAGACCGTCCGCCCGTTCGCCGACGAGCTGATCGAGATCCCCGCCGTCCCCACGCTGCTCCAGCCGCTCGTGGCCACGATCCCGATGCAGGTGTTCGCCTGCGAGCTGGCCCTGGCCAAGGGCAACGACGTCGACCAGCCCCGCAACCTCGCCAAGAGCGTGACCGTGGAGTAGGCGGCCGCCGCAGCAGCACCGACCCGCGAAGGGCGGGCCCGCATCCGCGGGCCCGCCCTTCGCCGTGTCCCCGCTGTGACGCCGATCCCACCCGCCGGCAGCGGGCCGGCAGCGGACCTGCGGGGTGGCCGCATCCGGCCGCCCGCACGCGGACACGGCCGGGCACACGGGTCTTGACTCCGCGGGCGGCGAGGTATCGCATGGTGATCTCCCGGCACGGCGCGGCGCATGAGGCACAGGGATGGTGCGGCCCACCACCGGGGTCCGAGTGAACGGGGCGCGCGATCCGTGCCGCCCCCACCGGCGCCCACGGCGCCCATCCACATGGAAGGACCACCCACATGCCACGACGTCGGCTCCGACACGGCGGCACGGCCCTGGCAGCGCTCCTGCTGGCCGCGGCGCCCGCGACCACGGCGGCCGCGGCCCCCGGCGACGGCATCGGCGACCCCTACTTCCCCTCGTACGGCAACACGGGCTACGACGTCGAGCACTACGACCTGCGGCTGGGCTACACCCCCGACTCCGACCGGCTGACGGGCACCGCCACGCTCGTCGCCGAGGCGACCGAGGACCTCGACTCTTTCAGCCTGGACTTCCTGCTGGACGTCGACTCCGTCCGGGTCAACGGCACCCCGGCCGACTTCGAGCGGAGCGGCGAGCACAAGCTCGTCATCACCCCCGCCCGGCCGGTCGCCGAGGGCGGGCAGCTCACCGTGGTCGTCAAATACGCCGACGTGCCCTCGACCGTGCAGTGGGGCGACGGCTCGGTCACCGGGTGGAACCGCACCCCCGACGGCGCCATCGCGCTCGGCCAGCCCGAAGCCTCCTGGTGGTGGTTCCCCGCCAACGACCACCCGCGCGACAAGGCGACCTTCGACGTCGCGGTGACCGTCCCTGAAGGCACCAGCGCGGTCAGCAACGGCGTCCTCACCGGCGAGACCACCCGCGCCGGGAAGACCACCTACACCTGGCGGCAGGACCGGCCGTCGACCACCTACCTCGCCACCCTGGCCGTCGGGGACTACGAGACCCACGAGGACGAGACCGGCTCCGGGCTGCCCGTCTACAACGCCTACAGCGACGACCTCGGGTCGCTGGCGGGGCCGGCGAAGGCCAGCATCGAGCGCGGCGAGGAGATCGTCGAGTTCCAGGAGGAGACCTTCGGGCCCTACCCCTACAACGCGCTGGGCGGCGTGGTCGCCGGGCAGGCGGCCGACCTCGGCTTCGCACTGGAGACCCAGACCCGGCCGGTCTACAGCCACGCCTTCTTCGAGCGCGGCTCCAACCCCTACGTGGTGGCCCACGAACTCGCCCACCAGTGGTGGGGGGACAACGTGTCGGTGGCCGGCTGGCAGGACATCTGGATCAACGAGGGCTTCGCCAGCTACGCCGAGTGGATGTGGTCGGAGCACGAGGGCGAGGGCACCGCCCAGGAGCTGGCCGACTACACCTACCACCTCTACCCGGAGGACGACCCGTTCTGGGAGGTCGCCCCTGGCGACCCCGGCCCGGAGAACGTCTTCCACTCCGCGGTCTACGACCGCGGCGCCCTGGCGGTCCACGCCCTCCGCCAGGAGATCGGCGACGACGCGTTCAGCGAGCTCCTCATCGCCTGGCAGGAGCAGTACGCGCACGGCAACGCCTCGGTCGAGGAGTTCATCGCCCTGTCCGAGGAGGTCTCCGGCCAGGACCTCGGCGACCTCTACGACACCTGGCTCTACACCCCGGGCCGCCCCGCACTCGACACCGCCGCCGCCGACGCGTCGATCACCACCCGCACCACCCCGAAGGAACCCGCCTCCTGGGAGCGGATCCACGACAACCACGACCTGCTGCACACCACCGCCACGGAGTAGCCCGGCACACCGCGTCGACTGCCGAGAAGCCCAGGTCTCATGGCATGTGACCTGGGCTTCTTGTTGTATTCCGGTGACCGACTTCCGTGTGCCATCAGGGTCTTGCGTGGTGTCATGCGCAAGCGAGTGTGCACGCGCTCTGCATGCGTCAGACTTTCCTGACCTCGATGGCCGGGCCGCAGAGCAGGCTGACGTCCTCGGTGTCGGAGGTGAGGACCGTGACCGGCCCCGGCGCGGAGCGGGCGATGGCTGCGAGAACGGCGTCGATGGCGTACTTGTGGCCGCTGAGGCGGTGGTCGCGCAACAGTGCCGCGGCTTCGTCGGCGACGTTCTTGGTGACGTCATGGACGTCGATCCGAGAGAGCACCCACCGGATGCGGGCGGGATGGATGCGTTCGTAATCCGCCTCAAGGGTGGTCATGGCCGTCGTGGCCACCCGGATGCCTTCTTCCGAGGCCGTCTGGACGAGGGTCACGACGGTTCGGTCCTTGAGGTAGAGCCTGGACAGGCCCTCACAGTCCAGGAAGAGCGTGCCGGGCATCAGGCTGCGGCACCGCCCGAGTCACGCTGATCGTGGCGAAGCACGGCACGGGCCGCTTCGATCTCTTCGCGGGATATCGGCTCGTTATCGGTCTCGAAGTCGGCGACGATCTCGCGGAGCTTGTCCATGGCCACACGCTGCTCCAGAGCCTCGGCCACGTAAGCGGAGAAACCGCCGGGGCCCACATGAGCGCGTACATCCTCAGCGAGGTCTTCGGGGAGGCTGATGGAGTACTTTCTGCTACCACTCATGATTCTGATCCTACCAGTGGTAGGAGAACTGTGCCCCCGAAAAGATGAACGTGCGGCGCGTCCCCCTCAGGGTGCGCCGCACGTTGTCGCTGCGGATAGGGCTCAGCCCTCGGCGGCAGGCCTTAACCCAAGGCCGTGCGCACTACCCCCGCGAGGCGTTCGGCCACCTCGTGGGCGTGGGGTTCAGCGGCGGCCTCTACCATTACGCGGACCATGGGCTCGGTGCCGCTGGGGCGGATCAGGACGCGGCCGGACTCGCCCAGCTCGGCCTCTGCCGCGCGGACCGCATCGGCCAGTTCCTCCGAGGTGGCGGCGCGGGTCTTGTCGACGTCGCGGACGTTGATGAGGACCTGCGGCAGCCGGGTCATGACCTTGGCCAGCTCGCCCAGCGCGAGGCCGCGCCGGCTCATGGCCGACAGCAGGTGCAGCCCGGTGAGCAGGCCGTCGCCGGTCGTGGCGTGGTCGAGCAGCACCACGTGCCCCGACTGCTCGCCGCCCAGGGAGAAGGACCCCTCGCGCATGGCCTCCAGGACGTAGCGGTCGCCCACCGGGGTCTCCACCACGGTGATCCCGGCCTCGCGCATGGCCAGTTTCAGGCCCAGGTTGGACATGACGGTCACGACCAGCGTGTCCTTGGCCAGGCGGCCCGCCTCCTGGAGCTCCAGCGCCAGGATGCCGAGGATCTGGTCGCCGTCGACCACCGAGCCGTCGGCCGCCACCGCCAGGCAGCGGTCGGCGTCGCCGTCGTGGGCGATCCCCGCGTCGGCCCCGTGCCGGCGCACCGCCTCTTGGAGCTCCTCCAGGTGGGTGGAGCCGCAGCCCTTGTTGATGTTGAGGCCGTCGGGGGCGTCGCCGATGGTGATGACGTCGGCCCCCGCGCGGCGCAGCGCCTCGGGGGCGACGGACGACGCCGCCCCGTTCGCGCAGTCGACCACCACGCGCAGGCCGTTCAGCGACTGGCCGAGCGAGGCCACCACGTGGCCGATGTAGCGCTCGGCGCCGTCGCCGGCGTCGGTGACGCGGCCGACCGCCGCACCCACCGCGCCCTCATGGGCGGCCGAGATGGCCTCTTCGATCTCGTCCTCGGCGGAGTCGGCGAGCTTCTGCCCGCCCCGGCCGAAGATCTTGATGCCGTTGTCGGGCGCGGGGTTGTGGCTGGCCGACAGCATGACCCCGAAGTCGGCGTCCAGCTCCGCGGTCAGGTACGCCACCGCCGGGGTGGGCAGCACCCCGAGACGGACGACGTCGACGCCGGCGCCCGCCAGGCCCGCCACAACGGCCGCCTCCAGGAACTCCCCGGAGGCGCGGGGATCCCTGCCCACCACCGCCTTCGGCCGCGCCCCCTCCTCACGCCCCTCGGGGGTGAGGACCCGCGCCGCCGCCGCGGCGAGATCGAGCGCCAGGGTGGCGGTGAGGTCGCGTCCGGCGACCCCCCGGACTCCGTCGGTACCAAACAGCCGAGCCACGGACCATTCGCCCCTTACGTATATGCAGACAGCTAAGCGGACAGCATCGAGTTGAGAAGCCGCGTGCGGTCCGCGGGGCCGCGGCCGTTGTTCCACCCCGGCCCCGCACCATGCGCACCCGGAAACAGCTGTGGCCCGCACAGGCCACCCCCTGAGCGGGGGGACCGGCGGGCCCTAGCCTGCCGCGCGGACCATGATCTGCGCGGATCCCGGCGGGATGGTTACCGCTTGGAGTACTGCGGAGCCTTACGGGCCTTCTTCAGACCCGCCTTCTTGCGCTCGACCTCGCGGGCGTCGCGGGTGAGGTAGCCGGCCTTCTTCAGCGGCGGCCGGTTGTTCTCGGGGTCGAGCCCGGCGAGCGCACGGGCGATGCCGTGGCGCAGCGCGCCGGCCTGGCCGCTGGGGCCGCCGCCGTTGAGGCGGGCGAAGACGTCGTAGGCCCCCTCGAAGCCCAGGGTGACCAGGGGCTCCTTGATGAGCTGCTGGTGCACCTTGTCGGGGAAGTAGTCCTCCAGCGACTTGCCGTTGACCTTCCACTCCCCGGAGCCGGGGGTGATGCGGACGCGGGCGATGGCCTGCTTGCGGCGGCCGGTTCCGGCGCCGGGGCCGGACGCGGTGGGGACGTATCCCTCGACGGCCCCCTCGGGCGTCTGGGTGGTGTACTCAGCGGGGAACTCCTCGGAGTTCTCCTCGAAGTCCTGTGCGGCGGCGTCTTCGATGCCGGTGGGCTCGACCACGGTTCTCCTCGTAATTCCTTGACTCTCGCGAACGCCTAAGCGGGCTGATCGATCTTCTTGATTTCGAACGGCACCGGCTTCTGGGCCTGGTGCGGGTGCTCCGCGCCGGCGTACACCTTGAGCTTCTTGGCCATCTGGCGGCCGAGGGAACCCTTGGGCAGCATGCCCTTGACGGCCTTCTCGACGGCGCGCTCGGGCTGCTTCGCCATCAGTTCGCTGTAGGCGACGGAACGCAGACCGCCGGGGTAGCCCGAGTGCCGGTAGGCCCGCTTCTGCTCCAGCTTGCGACCGGTCAGCGCCACCTTGTCGGCGTTCACGATGATCACGAAGTCGCCGGTGTCGATGTGGGGCGCGTAGTAGGTCTTGTGCTTGCCTCGGAGCAGCGTGGCGACGTGGCTGGCCAGCCGACCGAGCACAAGGTCGCTGGCGTCGATGACGTGCCACTGACGCTGGACATCGTTGGGCTTGGGGCTGTATGTGCGCACGATCGTATGCCTTCGTCTCAGTCGGCGGGGTCCATCCCCGCGAACGGAGATGGAGAACTCGTAATTTCCGGGCCGGCGGTTCGTCGTATGAGGGACGTACCGACGATTGAGTGCGCAGACGGTGATGCGTGATCGGCGCCCAGCGGAAAGCGCGGGAACCCACGGCAACTCAACGCACAACGACGGAGTATCATACCGACCGGAGACACCACAGGTCAAAGCGGCCCATGATCATACTCTGCCTGATCCTGGACCGACCCATAGCGGCACCGCGATCCGTGATTACTCCACTCTCATTATGCCCTGCCCGGTGAGTGGTTTGGCCGGATCACAGAGCCGCCCGCCCGCGGCGGCGGGGCTGGGCCGGGCGGGATCGGCGCAGGGGCACGGGGGTCAGGCCACGGTGCGAACCGGATATCGGGACTTGGGAGATTACCGTCATAGTCGACCACCCGCGTCGAAGCGGGCGCTAAAGTCGGGTGTGAGCATAGCGCGTGCGCGCCGCGGCCTCGCCCGGCGCGCCGCACCCACCGCCCCGGCCCCCGGTGGATCGGCCCGCCCGCCCCCTCCGCCACGGGCGCCTCCCGCGTCGAGCGGATATTCTCGGCCCGCACGGCCGATACCCGGGGTGGGAACGCGCCGCGGCCGGCCGCTTCGGCGGGCCGCCCGCAGTCCGACACCGACGGCCTCAGCTGGAGCCACATGGACGGGTCCCGCCAACGAAGTCCCGGGGGCCGGCCATCGCCCCGCATCCGCACGGCGCCCCTCCCCTGTGAACGGAGGATCCGCGCCCCCGCGGGCACCGATGCCGTGTCCCGCAGCCCGCAGCCACCCCCGAACCGAGGCAATGGACGGTGTAGCGCCCAGTGGTCGCACCCGAGACACCTAGACATCACTCGCCGCCGCCCCGGCGGTAGACCCGGATACCTTGGATTTCGCTAACCGAGCGTGTTGAAGCTATCACACGTGTCTGTCCCAGGATGTGTTCGCCCTCCGGCCGTGACCGGGGGTTCCACGCAAGGAGTCTTCAGATGATCCCAACCACGGCCGCCCTGGCCCCGACGGCCGACCGCAGCGCCAAGGTGACGCCATGAGCCAGGGACCCGACGACTCCACGCACCCCTTCCCCGTGGCCCCGCCGCCCGACCCGGGGCCGGTGCCCCCGCACGGGGGTCCGGCCGACCCCGCCCACGGGGGGCAGGCCCCCTATCCACCGGGACAGGAACACGCCGCCCCCGGCCCCTATACGGTTCCGGGCGCCGCGCCCGCCGGGCCGCACGGCTACGGCGCGCCGCAGGCCCCCTCGGGCCCGCAGTTCCCCCCGCAGGGGCAGGCGGCGGGACCGCACGGACCGGTGCAGCAGGGAACCCCGGGCGCGCCGCCCGCGGCGGCCTACCCGCAGGGGCGCACGCCCACCGGCGGGCAGTACCCCGTGGCGGGCCCCACCGGGAGGCAGCCCCCGCTGCACTCGCCCACCGGCGGCCAGTACCCGATGACCGCGCCGCCCGCCCGGCAGCAGCCGGGGGGCCCGCAGGGGCCCTACACGCCGCAGCCCGCCCCCCAGGGACAGCCCACCGGCGGCCACCCCCCGATGCCGCCGGCAACCGGTGCGCCCTCATACCCCGCGGCCGCACCCGCCGAAGCCCCGTGGTCCCCGGCCGGGCAGCAGCCCGCCGGCGCCCCCGACCCCAACCAGTACCAGGTGGGCGCGTCGTCGGGCGGCCAGCAGCCCCCCATGGGCCACCCGGGCGCCGGCCAGGACCCCATGGCCCCTCCCTCCGCCACGGGCGGGCAGCAGCCCTACGGCGCCCCCGGGCAGCAGCAGGGCGTCCCCCAGCCCCCGGCCTACGGCGGCCCGAGCCCGGCGAACGGGCAGCCGGCCTACCCCGGTGGCCCCTATGGGGCCCAGGCACCGGGGCCGGTCCAGCCGCCGCAGGCGGCGCCCCCGGCCACCGGGACGGGCCCGCAGGGCCCCTACCCCGGGCCCGGCGGGCCGGGCCACGCCCAGCAGGGCGGGTACCCCGGACACACGCCCGACCCCGGCCGGCCGGGCCTGCCCGCCGCGCCGCTCCCCATCGGGGCGGCCCCGGCGACCGGCCCGCAGCAGCCGCCCCCGGGCACGCCGACGGGCGCACCGACCTACCCCGGCGCGACCCCCACAGGCGGGCAGCAGCCGATGGGCGGGCCCGCCGGCGCACCGGCCGCCTACCCCGGCGGGCCCATGGGCGGGCACCCGCCCATGGGCGGTCCCACGGGGGGCCAGTACCCCATGGGCGGCACCACGGGCGGACAGCAGCCCATGGGCGGCCCGGGCACCATGGGCGGCGCCCCCACCGGCGGGCAGCAGCCCATGGGCGCGCCCTGGCCGTCGGCCGACCCGCACCAGCCGCTCCAGGGCCGCATCGTGCAGCCCGGCACGGCCGTTCCCGACTCCGTCGAGGACGCGCCCATGTTCCCGCCCGATGCCGGGGCGGCCACCCAGAACATGAACGCCGTCGTCGACGACGGCGCCACCCAGGCCATCCCGCCGGTGTCCGCCGAATACGGCGGCCGGCAGATGTTCCGCGACGAAGCGCCGCGCGGCGGCGACGCCACGGCCCAGTTCGACCTGGCGGGCATGGAGGACTACACCCGCCCGCCCGGCCCCGGCCCCAAGCGCGAGTCCCGCGGCGGGCTGAGCACCACCACGAAGGTGCTGATGGGCGTCGGCTTCGTGGTGCTGCTCCTAGCCGGCGGCGGCGGAGCGTTCTGGGTGGCCACCAGCGGGGGTCCCGGTGGCTCCGCGGTCGCTGGGGGCGACGCCCCCAGCGCACCCGAAGCGCTCGAATCCGGCGATCTCTTCCCCGGCGACGTCGAGGTCGGGGGCCAGCCCTACACGCTGGCCATCACCGACGACACCACCGACTGCGACACCGTCGCCCACGGCGACTACGGCCAGGTGCTCGCCGACAACGACTGCCGGCAGATCGTCCGCGCGACCTACGTCAACGAGGACGCCACCCGGGCGGTCACCGTCGGCATCGCGGCCATGGGCACGCCGGAGGACGCCGGTGCGGCGCTCGAGGCGCAGGACCCCGGCGCCGGCGAGTGGTTCGCCGGCCTCTCCGGCCAGGAGGGCACCGGGGCCGAGCGCATGGCCTTCGCGGCCGGCCACGGCTCCGGCGGGCAGTGGGGCCCCTACCTGGTGTACTCCCTGGCCGCCAACAGCGACGGCCGCGCCGCAGCGGGCCAGGCCGACGAACTGTCCGAACTCAGCGACGGCTTCGTCGAGATCCCGATGGAGCCGCTGGCCGCGCAGTCCGGCTGACCCCCCGGCCCGGGGCACCGCCCCGGGCCGGGCACCGCCGTCGCACTCACCGGGACCCCCGCTCTGCGGGGGTCCCGGTGGTGTGTCCGGCCCCGCTCACACCCCCGGGAGGGTGCGGACGCGGCGGGTGGCGGTGGCGCGGGCGGCGAGGTCGGTGTCGGCGGGGTAGCGGATCTCCTCCAGGGTGAGGCCGTGCGGGGGAACGACGTGGACCGCGGAGTCGCGCACGCCGGCGGTCAGCACCTTGCGCGGCCAGTCCGGGCCGCGGCGGCCGTCGCCCACCGCCAGCAGCGCCCCCACCAGGGCACGCACCATGTTGTGGCAGAACGCGTCGGCCTGAACGGTGCCCGCATACAGGTGGTCGCCCTCACGCTCCCACGACAGCCGCAGCAGCTCCCGGATGGTCGTCGCACCCTCGCGCCTGCGGCAGAACGCCGCGAAGTCGTGCTCGCCGATCAGCTCGGCCGCGGCGGCGTTCATGCGGTCGATGTCCAGCGGGCGCTTGTGCCACAGGACGTCGTGCCGGCGCAGCGGGTCGACCCCGCCGGGGGCGTCGCTGACCCGGTAGACATAGCGGCGGAACATCGGGGAGAACCGCGCGTCGAAGCCCTCCGGGGCGCGCCCCACCGACCGCACCCGGACATCGGCGGGCAGCACCCCCGCCAGCCGGCGCAGCAGCCGCTCCCCCTCGGCCTCCCACACCTCCCCCGGAAGGTCCACGTGCGCCACCTGGCAGCGCGCGTGCACGCCCGCGTCGGTGCGGCCCGCGACGGTCAGCTGCGCCGCGTCCACGCGCAGGACGCGCGCCAGCGCCGCCTGCACCTCGCCCTGGACCGTCCGCCGCCCCGGCTGCTCGGCCCAGCCGGAGAACCCCGTGCCGTCGTAGCCGATGTCCAGCCGCACCCGGACCGTTCCGGCCCCGCTCATGTCCCCACCCCTCTACGACAGAGTGCCCGACCCCCATGAGGGGATCGGGCACCGGATGACCACGACGCGAAGGCTACTTGTCCTCGCCCTTGTCCTCACTGGTCTCCGCGGCCGGGGTGTCACCCTCGGCCTTCTCGTCGGCGGCTTCGGCGACCGGGGCGGCGGCGGTGTCCTCCGCCGTCTCCTCGGCCTGCTCCGCGGCGGGGGCCGGGGCCTCCTCGGCGGGGGCGGCCGCCGCACGCGGCGCGGCCGGGGTGGCCGGGCCTGCCTCGACCAGCTCGATCACGGCCATGGGCGCGTTGTCACCCTTGCGCGGACCGATCTTGGTGATCCGGGTGTAGCCGCCCGCGCGGTTCTCGTAGCGGGGGCCGATCTCGGTGAACAGCTCGTGCACGACCGACTTGTCCGCGATCTTGGTCATCACCTGGCGGCGGGCGTGCAGGTCGCCGCGCTTGCCCAGGGTGATGAGCTTCTCCGCGTAGGGGCGCAGGCGCTTGGCCTTGGCCTCCGTGGTCTTGATGCGGCCGTGCTGGAACAGCGAGGTCGCCAGGTTCGCCAGAATGTGCCGCTCATGAGCCGGGCCGGAACCCAGGCGAGGCCCCTTCGTTGGCGTGGGCATGGTGTCGTTCTCCTAGGGGTGCCGGTCCCCGGCGTGTTTTCCCATAGCGCCGGGGACCTTGGGCGACGAAGGTCTTCTAGTACTGCTCGGTCTCGACGAAGGACTCGTCCTCGTCGTCGGAACCGTAGGAGTCGGCCGCGCTGCTCGGGTCGAATCCGGGCGGGGAGTCCTTCAGCGACAGCCCCATGTCGATGAGCTTCTGCTTGACCTCTTCGATCGACTTCGCACCGAAGTTGCGGATGTCGAGCAGGTCCTGCTCCGAGCGTGCGACCAGTTCGCCGACGCTGTGGATGCCCTCGCGCTTGAGGCAGTTGTAGGACCGCACCGTGAGGTTCAGGTCCTCGATCGGCAGAGCGAGGTCGGCGGCCAGCGCGGCGTCCGTGGGCGACGGGCCCATGTCGATGCCCTCGGCGTCGACGTTCAGCTCGCGCGCCAGGCCGAACAGCTCGACCAGCGTCTTGCCGGCGCTCGCGACGGCGTCGCGGGGGCGGATGCTCGGCTTGGTCTCGATGTCCACGATCAGCCGGTCGAAGTCCGTGCGCTGCTCGACACGGGTGGCCTCGACCTTGTAGGTGACGCGCAGAACCGGCGAGTAGATCGAGTCGATCGGGATGCGCCCGATCTCCTGACCCGGCTGCTTGTTCTGGGTCGCCGACACGTAGCCGCGGCCGCGCTCGACCGTCAGCTCCATCTCCAGCTTGCCCTTGCTGTTGAGCGTCGCGATGTGCAGGTCGGGGTTGTGCACCTCGACCCCCGCCGGCGGCGCGATGTCCGCGGCGGTGACGACGCCCGGTCCCTGCTTGCGCAGGTACATGAGCACCGGCTCATCGTGCTCGGAGCTGACGACCAGCCCCTTGAGGTTCAGGATGACCTCGGTGACGTCCTCCTTGACGCCGGGCACGGTCGTGAACTCGTGCTCGACGCCCTCGATGCGGATGCTGGTGACAGCGGCACCGGGGATGGAGGACAGCAGGGTGCGGCGCAGGGAGTTGCCGATCGTGTACCCGAAGCCCGGCTCGAGGGGCTCGACGACGAACTTCGAGCGGAACTCCGAGATCGATTCCTCGGTGAGCGTTGGACGCTGAGCGATCAACATGGTCCGTGATTCCTTTCCCACGGCCGCCCGCTATTTGACGGCCACTGGACGGCCCCGCGGTCGCGGGGCCTCATCATCGTGCTATCCGGTCTCTACCCGGCCGCGCGGGCCAGCCGACATCGGCGGCGGACCCGCGTGGCGGCGCGGCGTGTGCTCGGTCAGACCCGGCGGCGCTTCGGCGGGCGGCAGCCGTTGTGCGGGACCGGGGTGACGTCCTGAATGGAGCCGACCTCGAGCCCGGTGGCCTGGAGCGAGCGGATGGCGGTCTCGCGGCCGGAGCCGGGGCCCTTGACGAAGACGTCCACCTTGCGCACCCCGTGCTCCTGCGCGCGGCGGGCCGCGGCCTCGGCGGCCATCTGCGCGGCGAACGGGGTGGACTTGCGCGAACCCTTGAAGCCGACCTGCCCGGAGCTCGCCCACGAGATCACCGCGCCGGTGGGGTCGGTGATGCTCACGATCGTGTTGTTGAACGTGCTCTTGATGTGAGCATGCCCGTGGACGATGTTCTTCTTTTCCTTGCGGCGCACCTTGCGTGCGGCGCCCTGACGGCCCTTAGGCGGCATACCTCAAAACTCCCAAGATCATCGGTCCGTTGGCGTTCCGGACACTGGCGTTGCGTCCGGACGGACTACTTCTTGCCGGCCTTCTTCTTACCGGCCACGGTCTTCTTCTTGCCCTTGCGGGTGCGCGCGTTGGTCTGCGTCCGCTGACCGTGGACCGGGAGGCCGCGGCGGTGCCGGATGCCCTGGTAGCACCCGATCTCCATCTTGCGGCGGATGTCGGCCTGGACCTCGCGGCGGAGGTCACCCTCGACCTTGTAGTTGGCGTCGATCCAGTCGCGCAGGCTGACCAGCTCGTCCTCGGAGAGCTGGTGGACACGGGTGTCGGGGTTGACGCCCGTGTTCTTCAGGGTCTCGATGGCGCGGGTGCGCCCGATCCCGAAAACGTAGGTGAGAGCGATCTCCACCCGCTTGTCGCGGGGGAGGTCGACGCCGGCAAGGCGTGCCATGTGGGCGAACTCCTTCGTGCTTGTGCGGAGGTCTCACCCGTCCCACTGTCCTCTCGTCGCCCAATCGACGAGGCCCCGGCCTCCGACCGGGGGTGGTCCCCTCCCGCAGGGAGAGGATCGGAACGGGTCTCTTCATCTTCCGCCGGGGGCGCTGTGGCCGCGCGGCGGTCCTGCTGTCGCGAAGTCGGCGTCAGCCCTGACGCTGCTTGTGACGCGGGTCCGAGCAGATGACCATGATCCGGCGGTTGCGGCGGATCACTCGGCACTTCGCGCAGATCTTCTTGACGCTCGGCTTGACCTTCATGGTGGCTCCGGACTCAGCCGTCACCGTGGCCGCCGACAAGGCCGGCCGCGCGTGACGGACTACTTGTAGCGGTAAACGATGCGCCCGCGCGTGAGGTCGTACGGGCTCAGCTCCACGACGACGCGGTCGTCGGGGAGGATACGGATGTAGTGCATCCGCATCTTGCCGCTGATGTGGGCAAGGACCTTGTGCCCGTTGTCGAGCTCCACTCGGAACATGGCGTTGGGTAGGGACTCGATAACGGAGCCCTCGATCTCGATGGCGCCGTCTTTCTTTGCCATATCCTCCACGCTTCGGGATCACCCCCGCCTGCGCGGGGTAACAACGAGTCAGGGGCCGACGTAAGGCGGCCCCGGACCTTTGAGCTGGGTTTCGAACACTGACACTGAGAAATCAGGTCAACTGCGACAGCATACGCCGAGAGCGAGGCGCATGCGAGCAAAGGCAGCCTGACCCAACAGCCCGAGTGTGGGCATCGCCATCTTACCCGCCCCGCGTCACCACTTCCGACGCGCCGCCGCCGGCGAGGCCGGGATCACCTGTGGCCGTCGGTGCGGCGGTCGGTCGCGCCCACCGCCAGGGTGATGAAGCCCATCACGATCCCCCACGGGCCGAGCACCCACAGGAACCACGGGTAGGTGGCCCCCTCGGCCAGGTAGAGGATCAGCCAGATCGTGAAGCAGAGGGTGTTGACCCCGGCCCACAGCCCCCACGGGATGAGCAGGGCGGGGTCGCGCAGCAGCGGGGGCTGGTCGCCCCGCGCGGCCGGGCGGGCGGGTTCGTCGGGCGGGAGGTCGGCGAGGTCGCGCTCGGGCAGGTCCTCGGTGAGCGGGGCGAGGTCGCCGTGGGTGCGCGCCTTGTAGGCGCTCTCCAGGCGGCCGCTGAACTCCTCGCTGTCGAGCCTGCCATGGGCGAAGTGCTCCTGGAGCAGCTTGGCCACACGGTCGCGGTCGGAGTCCGAGGCCCTGATCTCAGGCGATTGCTCGGACATCGCCCACCTTCCTCACCGATGTCGTGTCGGGCCGGACGGCCGCACGGTCCATCGTAAGGGGTTCCTCACCCCGTGCCATGGGGTCCGGCTCAAGGGGGCGCTCGAACGGTGCGCGCTCAGAACCCGGGGTCGGGCAGGCCCATGGCGGCTATCTTGTCGCGGTTCTCGGTGCGCGCGGTGAGCACCCGCGGGCCCTCGGCGGTGATGGCGACCGTGTGCTCGAAGTGCGCCGAGCGCTTGGAGTCGCGGGTGACGACCGTCCAGCCGTCGTCGAGCTGGAGCACGTGCCGGGTGCCCAGGTTGGCCATCGGCTCGATCGCCAGGCACATCCCCTCGACCAGCTCCAGCCCGCGGCCGCGCTTGCCGTGGTTGAGGACGTGCGGCTCCATGTGCATCTCGGTCCCGATGCCGTGGCCGCCGTACTCCTGGACGTTGCCGTAGCGGCCCTGGGAGCGCATGTGGCCGTCGATGGCGTACCCGATGTCGCCCAGGCGGTTGCCGGGGCGCAGCTGCGCGATCCCCTGCCACATGGCCTCTTCGCACACCTCCATCAGCCGACGGTCGTCCTCGGACGGGTCGCCGACGGCCACCGTGATCGCGGAGTCGCCGTGCCAGCCGTCGAGGATGGCGCCGCAGTCGATGGAGATGAGGTCGCCGTCGGCCAGCACCCGTTCGGCGCTGGGGATGCCGTGGACGACCTCCTCGTTCACCGAGGCGCAGATGGAGCCGGTGAAGCCGTGGTAGCCCTTGAAGGACGGCACGGCGCCCGCTGCGCGGATGCTGCGTTCGGCGATGGTGTCGAGGTCCAGCGTGCTGATCCCCGGGCGCACCGCGGCGCGCAGCTCATCGAGGGTGCGGGCGACGATCTGCCCCGCCGCCCGCATCTTCTCGATCTCCGCCGAGGTCTTCAGCTGGATCTCGGGTTCGGCTTTCCGGAACATCAGGAGGCGCGCCCCAGCGCCGCCTTCGCCCGCGCGGTGACGTCCTTGACGTCGCCCACGGCGGCGATGGTGACCAGGATGCCCTCGCTCTCGTAGAACTGCACGAGAGGCGCGGTCTGCTCGCGGTAGACGTCCAGCCGGTGCCGGATCGTCTCCTCCTTGTCGTCCTCGCGCTGGAACAGCTCGCCGCCGCAGGAGTCGCAGACGCCGTCGGTCTTCGGCGGATCGAAGACGACGTGCTGGGCGTGCCCGCAGTTGCGGCAGGAACGCCGGCCGGAGAGCCGCTTGACGACCTCCTCCTCGTCGACCCGCAGTTCGAGCACGACGTCGAGGCGGGTGCCGAGGTCGTCGAGCATCTTCTTCAGGGTCTCGGCCTGGGCCACATTGCGCGGGAAGCCGTCGAGCAGGAAGCCGCGCTGGGCGTCCTGCTGTGCCAGGCGGTCGCGCACCATGGCGTTGGTGACCTCGTCGGGGACGAGGTCACCGGCGTCCATGTAGGACTTGGCCTGCTTACCGAGCTCGGTGCCACCGCTCACGTTGGCCCGGAAGATGTCGCCCGTGGACACCTTCGGGATGGACAATTCTGACGCCAGGATCTGGGCCTGGGTGCCTTTTCCGGCCCCAGGCGGTCCCACCAATACGGCACGCACTATCGCAGAAAACCTTCGTAGTTCCTCTGCTGGAGGTGACTCTCGATCTGCTTCACCGTGTCCAGCCCGACACCGACCATGATCAGGATGCTCGTGCCGCCGAAGGGAAAGTTCTGGGACGCGCCGGACGCGCCCATCGCGATCATCGGAAGCAGAGCGATCACACCCAGGTACAGCGAACCAGGGGTCGTCAGCCGGGTCAGGACGTAGTCGAGGTACTCGGCGGTCGGACGCCCCGGACGGATACCCGGGATGAACCCACCGTACTTCTTCATGTTGTCGGCCACTTCAGTGGGGTTGAAGGTAATGGCCACGTAGAAGAAGGCGAAGCCGATGATGAGGACGAAGAAGGTCGCCATGTACACCGGGTGCGAGCCGCTGACGAAGTACTCGTTGAGGAACCGCACCACCGCGTTGTCGGAGTCCTGCCCGAGGAGGCCGACACCGAGCTGCGGCAGGTAGAGCAGCGAGGACGCGAAGATCACCGGGATGATGCCGGCCTGGTTGACCTTCAGCGGGATGTAGGTGGAGCTGCCGCCGTACATGCGCCGGCCCACCATGCGCTTGGCGTACTGCACCGGGATACGGCGCTGCGCCTGCTCCATGAAGACCACGCCGGCGATGAGCACCAGGCCCGCGATGCAGATCAGCGCGAAGACCCAGGTCTCCTGCTCCTGGTACATCGTGGCGATGGACGAGGGGAACATGGCGATGACCGTGGTGAAGATCATCAGCGACATGCCGTTGCCGACGCCGCGCTCGGTGATGAGCTCGCCGAACCACATGATGACGCAGGTGCCCGCGGTCATGGTGAAGACGATGGTGACCAGGGTGAGGATGTCCTGGTTGGGCATGTACGCCGACACCGGGATCTGGTTCTGGAACAGCTGGCCGGTGCGGGCCATGGCGACGATGCTCGTGGATTGCAGAACGGCCAGGGCGAGGGTCAGATAACGCGTGTACTGCGTGATCTTCGACTGCCCCGCCTGCCCCTCCTTCTTCAGCGCTTCGAGGCGCGGGATCACCACGGTGAGCAGGTTGATGATGATGCTCGCCGTGATGTAGGGCATGATGCCCAGGGCGAAGACGGCGAGCTGGAGGAGCGCGCCGCCGCTGAAGAGGTTGACCAGCGCGTAGACACCGGTGGTGTCCGCGTTCTGCACGGCTTCGAGCTGATCCCTGATCGCCGCGGAGTCGATGCCCGGTGCCGGGATGACCGACCCGAGCCGGTAGATGGTCAGGATGAACAGCGTGAACAGCAGCTTGTTACGCAGGTCAGGCGTGCGGAACGCACGGACGAACGCACCTAGCACGTCTCCTCCTGCGAGGCTTCGGCGGCGGAACCGGTTCGAGACATCGCGGCCGATCCTGAATCGTCGTAGAGCGTCAGCGCCGGGCGTCCGCCCGGTGCTCGGAAGTCATCGGTGAAGCAGTATCGCACTGTAACAGTGATTCGGCGGGTAAGCAGGATCACGTGGGTAACAACCGGTACCCGCCCGATCGCACCCGCACACCGTCCCCGCAGGGAACAGCGCAGACGTCGAAACCGGCCGGAACCGGCGCGGACCGCCCCGCATATGGCGCAGGGGCGCCCGCCGGCATCCCCACCTCGTGGGTACTGCCTGCGGACGCCCCTGCAACGCCACGTCGAACCGGCCCTACAGCTCGGTGACGGTGCCGCCGGCGGCCGTGATCTTCGCCTTGGCCGACTCGGAGAACGCGTTCACGCTCACCTGGACGGCCACCGAGATCTCGCCGGTGCCCAGCACCTTGACGAGCTCGTTCTTGCGGACCGCGCCCTTGGCGACGAGCCCCTCGACGGTGACCTCGCCACCCTCGGGGTAGAGCTCGCTCAGCTTGTCCAGGTTGACGACCTGGTAGACGGTCGTGAACCGGGCGTTGCTGAAGCCCTTGAGCTTGGGGACCCGGCGGATGAGCGGCATCTGGCCGCCCTCGAAGCCGACGGGCACGGTGTTGCGAGCCTTGGTGCCCTTGGTACCGCGACCCGCGGTCTTGCCCTTGGACGCCTCGCCGCGACCCTTGCGGATCTTGGCCTTGTTGGCGCCCGGGGCGGGCCGCAGGTGGTGGAGCTTGAGCAGCTCGTCGGGGTTGTAGTCGCTCATTCGCTGACCTCCTCGACAGTCACGAGGTGCGCGACGACGTTGATCTGCCCGCGGACCTCGGGGCGGTCGTCACGGACGACCGAGGTGCCGATCCGGCGCAGACCGAGGGACTGCAACGTCTCGCGCTGCTTGCGCACCCCGCCGATCTTGGAACGGACCTGCGTGATCTTCAGCTTCGCCATGGTCAGGCCCCCGCCTTCGCTTCCGCACGGGCCCGGAGCATGGCCGCCGGAGCGACGTCCTCGATCGGCAGGCCGCGGCGGGCCGCGATCTCCTCGGGACGGTTGAGCCCCTTGAGCGCCGCGACGGTCGCGTGCACGATGTTGAGCGGGTTGGACGAGCCGAGCGACTTGCTCAGCACGTCGTGGATGCCCGCGCACTCCAGCACCGCGCGCACCGGACCGCCGGCGATGACACCGGTACCGGGGGCGGCGGGACGCAGGAGGACGACGCCGGCGGCGTCCTCACCCTGGACCCGGTGGGTGATGGTGCCCTGGATGCGGGGGACGCGGAAGAAGTTCTTCTTCGCCTCCTCGACACCCTTGGCGATGGCCGCGGGGACTTCCTTGGCCTTGCCGTAGCCGACGCCCACCATGCCGTTGCCGTCGCCGACGACGACCAGCGCGGTGAAGCTGAAGCGCCGACCACCCTTGACGACCTTGGCGACCCGGTTGATGGTCACGACCTTTTCGATGTACGAGACACCCTTGTCTGCGGCGCCGCCGCGGCGATCGTCACGGCGGTCACGCCGCTCGCCACCGGCGCCGCGGCGCGGAGCTGCGGCCATCAGTGGTTCCTCTTCCCGTCGATGTTCATATCGCTAGAACTCCAGCCCGGCGTCACGCGCACCCTGGGCGAGCGCCGCGATACGGCCCTGGTACCGGAACCCGCCGCGGTCGAACACGACGGCGGTGATGCCGGCGTCCTGGGCGCGCCGCGCCAGGAGCTCGCCGACCTTCTGCGACTTCTCGGACTTCTTGCTGTCGTCGGTGCGCACGGACGGGTCGAGGGTCGAGGCGGACACCAGGGTGTGGCCCTTGGTGTCGTCGACGATCTGCGCGACCATGTGCTTGGACGAGCGGGTGACGACCAGGCGCGGACGCTGCGCCGTACCCGAGATCTTCTTGCGGACCCGCAGGTGCCGCCGCGCACGGGAAGCCGTGCGCGATGCCGTCCCCTTGCGGACCGGCGTCGAGCTCTTGCCCATGCTACTTACCAGCCTTTCCGGCCTTGCGGCGGATGTGCTCGCCCTGGTAGCGCACGCCCTTGGCCTTGTAGGGGTCGGGCTTGCGCAGACCGCGGATGTTGGCGGCGACCTGGCCCACAAGCTGCTTGTCGATGCCGTCCACGTGCAGCAGGGTCGGCTTCTCGACGCGGAAGGTGATGCCGTCCGGCGGCTCCACCACGACGGGGTGGCTGTAGCCCAGCGAGAACTCCAGGTTGGAGCCGCGCGCCTGGACACGGTAACCGACACCGTGGATCTCCAGGGTCTTGCTGTAGCCCTTGGACACGCCCTCGATGAGATTCGCGATCAGCGCGCGGGTCAGCCCGTGCAGCGAGCGGTTCTCGGGCTTGTCGTCCGGACGCGCCACCTGGAAGGTGCCGTCGTCCAGGGAGACGGTGATCGGAGCGGCGACGGTGTGCTTCAGTTCGCCCTTCGGCCCCTTGACGGTGACGTCTTGCCCGTTAATCGTGACTTCGACGCCCTTGGGGACCGAGATCGGCAGTCGACCGATACGCGACATGCGGAAATCTCTCCCTTTACCAGACGTAGGCGAGGACTTCGCCGCCCACGCCGCGCTTCTTGGCCTGCTTGTCCGTCATCAGGCCGCCGGACGTCGAAATGATGGCCACGCCGAGGCCGCCCAGGACCCGCGGAAGGTTGTCCTTCTTCGCGTAGACCCGGAGACCGGGCTTGGAGACCCGGCGGACGCCGGCGATGGAACGCTCACGCGTGGGCCCGTACTTCAGGTCGACGACGAGGTTCTGGCCCACGGGGGCCTCCTCGGTGCGCCAGCCCTGGACGTAGCCCTCCTGCTGGAGGATCTCGGCGATGTGCGCCTTGATCTTGGAATACGGCATGGTCACGGTGTCGTGATACGCCGAATTCGCGTTACGCAGACGCGTGAG
This sequence comes from Nocardiopsis sediminis, assembly GCF_042650565.1. NCBI lineage: Bacteria > Bacillati > Actinomycetota > Actinomycetes > Streptosporangiales > Nocardiopsidaceae > Nocardiopsis > Nocardiopsis sediminis. The sequence continues at coordinate 120,774 of NZ_JBHSBH010000003.1, read as the reverse complement.
CATGTCTGCGATCGGGTCGGTCATCGTCATGGCCGATTGGCCCTTCCTCACCGCGGTTTCCCCAAGGGCAGGCCATTCCCTCATGGCCTGGTCCCGCGCGCCAGGCGCGGATTCCTCTAGGACCTACGGCGTGGTCGTGGGCACCGTGCGGGGTGTTCCGCACCGTGCCCGGTCGGTTCTTGTGGTTCGCGGCGGTGTCCTACCGGCCGCTTCGATGTTGCGGTCGCGCCATGGCGGGGCTATGGCGGCGACCCCAAGCCGGGGCCGGCCGCGGATGACCGCGGCCGGCCCTGCCGGCGGCTACCAGCTCGACTTGGTGATGCCCGGCAGTTCGCCCCGGTGCGCCATTTCGCGGAAGCAGATACGGCACAGGCCGAACTTCCGGAAGACGGCGCGCGGACGGCCGCACCGCGAGCAACGAGTATACGCGCGAACAGCGAACTTGGGCTTCCTGTTCGCCTTGGCGATCAGCGCCTTCTTAGCCATCGTCGATCCCCCTAGGCTTCCTTGAAGGGGAAACCGAGCCGCTTGAGCAGGCTGCGCCCCTCATCGTCGTTGGTCGCCGTGGTGACGACAGTGATGTCCATGCCCCGCTGGCGGTCGACCTTGTCCGGGTCGATCTCGTGGAACATGACCTGCTCGGTCAGGCCGAAGGTGTAGTTGCCGCGGCCGTCGAACTGCTTCGGGGAAAGCCCGCGGAAGTCGCGGATCCGGGGCAGCGCCAGCGAGAGCAGGCGGTCGAGGAACTCCCACATCCGGTCGCCGCGCAGCGTGACGCTGGCCCCGATCGGCTGGCCCTCGCGCAGCTTGAACTGCGCGATGGAGTTCTTCGCCCGGTTGATCTTCGGCTTCTGCCCGGTGATCGCCGACAGGTCGGCGATCGCGCCCTGGATCAGCTTGGCGTCGCGCGCGGCCTCACCGACACCCATGTTGACCACGATCTTCGTCAGACCGGGGACCTGCATGATGTTGCCGATGCCGAACTCGTCGCGCAGCCCGGCGATGATCTCGGTGCGGTACTTCTCCTTGAGCCGCGGCAGCGCCGGGGCGGCGGTGTCAGTGGTGACCGTCATCAGATGTCCTTACCGGTACGGCGGGAGACCCGAACCTTGGTTCCGTCTTCCTCGAAGCGGTAACCGACACGGGTGGGCTTGCCGTCCTCCACGAGCGCGACATTGCTCACGTGGATGGGGCCCTCCTTGGTGACGACCTCACCCTGCTGGCCGCCCGCCGGGTTGGCCTTCTTGTGCTTCTTGATGAGGTTGACGCCCTCGACGACGACACGCTGCTCCTTGGGAATGGCCCGCAGGACCTTCCCGGTCGCACCCTTGTCCTTGCCGGCGATGACGATGACCTCGTCGTCCTTTTTGACCTTCATCGCCTAAAGCACCTCCGGCGCCAGCGAGATGATGCGCATGTACTTCTTGTCCCGCAGCTCGCGCCCGACCGGGCCGAAGATGCGGGTGCCCCGCGGATCCCCACCGTCCTTGATGAGCACGGCGGCGTTCTCATCGAAGCGGATGTAGGAGCCGTCGGGCCGGCGGCGCTCCTTGGTGGTGCGCACGATAACGGCCTTGACGACATCGCCCTTTTTCACGCCCGCGCCGGGAAGGGCGTCCTTCACCGTCGCCACGATGGTGTCGCCGATGCCCGCGTAGCGCCGACCCGAGCCGCCGAGGACACGGATGGTCAAGATCTCCTTGGCCCCCGTGTTGTCGGCGACCTTGAGTCGCGACTCCTGCTGAATCACGTCTGCTCCTGATATGTGCGCGCGAACTCACTCCGCTCGCGCGCTAGGTGGTCTCACCCCCCGGCGACCGATCTCCACGAACCGGCCGCCGGACGGGGGTCTACTTAGCCTTCTCCAGGATCTCCACGACGCGCCAGCGCTTGGTCGCGGACATCGGACGGGTCTCCATCAGGCGGACCCGGTCACCGATCCCGCAGGAGTTCGCCTCGTCGTGGGCCTTGTACTTGGTGGTGCGGCGGATGACCTTGCCGTACAGCGCGTGCTTGACGCGGTCCTCCACCTCGACAACGACGGTCTTCTCCATCTTGTCGCTGACGACCAGGCCCTCGCGGACCTTGCGGTAGTTGCGCTCCTGGTCGCGGGTCAGAGCCTTCTCTTCGCTCATTCGGCTGCTTCCTTCGTCTCCTCAGCCGACGCCAGCGGCATGATGCCCAGCTCGTGCTCGCGCATGACCGTGTAGATCCGCGCGATCTCGCGCTTGACCGTGCGCAGCCGGTTGTGGTTGTCGAGCTGCCCGGTGGCGGCCTGGAAGCGGAGGTTGAACAGCTCTTCCTTCGCCTCCTTGAGCTTGGTGACCAGGTCCTCCTGGGACTCGGTCCGCAGCTCCTGGGCGGTCAGGGACTTCGCCATCACGCCTCCACTTCGCGCTTCACGAACTTGCACTTCATAGGGAGCTTGTGCATCGCACGCCGCAACGCCTCCTTGGCGATGGGCTCCGGCACACCCGAGAGCTCGAACATCACGCGGCCCGGCTTGACCGGGGCGACCCACCACTCGGGGGAGCCCTTACCGGAACCCATGCGGGTCTCGGCCGGCTTCTTGGTGATGGGGCGGTCCGGGAAGATGTTGATCCAGACCTTGCCGCCGCGCTTGATGTGGCGGGTCATGGCGATACGAGCGGACTCGATCTGCCGGTTGGTGACGTAGGCGGACTCCAGTGCCTGGATCCCGTACTCACCGAAGTTGACCTTGGTGCCACCCTTGGCGCGCCCGCTCAAGGACGGGTGGTGCTGCTTGCGGTGCTTGACCTTGCGGGGAATGAGCATCGGTCAGCTCCCCTCGTTCCCGGACTTCTCGCCGCCCTGGCCGGCCTCGGCCGACGCGGGCTTGCCTTCGGCCTGCTGGTTCTGGCCACCGGGCTGACCGCCGCGGCGACGCCGCTGCGGGCGCTCGCGCCGCTGGCCGCCGCCACCGCCGCCGCCCGGCGCGCGCTGGGCGGCCTGGGCCGCCTCGCGCTCGGCGCGGGTCGCGGGGGCGTCTCCCTTGTAGATCCAGACCTTCACACCGATGCGGCCGAACGTCGTGCGGGCCTCGAAGAACCCGTAGTCGATGTCGGCGCGCAGGGTGTGCAGGGGCACGCGGCCCTCGCGGTAGAACTCCGAGCGCGACATCTCGGCGCCGCCGAGACGGCCGCCGCACTGGATGCGGATGCCCTTGGCGCCGCTCTTCATCGCGCTCTGCATCGCCTTGCGCATGGCCCGGCGGAACGCGACCCGGCTCGACAGCTGCTCCGCCACACCCTGGGCGACGAGCTGGGCGTCGGTCTCGGGGTTCTTGACCTCGAGGATGTTGAGCTGGACCTGCTTCTTGTTGGTCAGCTTCTCCAGGTCCGCGCGGATGCGGTCGGCCTCCGAGCCGCGGCGGCCGATGACGATGCCCGGCCGGGCGGTGTGGATGTCGACGCGGACGCGGTCACGGGTGCGCTCGATCTCGACCTTGGAGATCCCGGCGCGCTCCATGCCACGGTTCAGCATCCGGCGGATGGCCACGTCTTCCTTGACGTAGTCCTTGTACATCTTGTCGGCGTACCACCGGGTCTTGTAGTCGGTGGTGATGCCGAGCCGGAACCCGTGCGGGTTGACCTTCTGCCCCACTATCGGGTCCTTTCCTTCGTCTTCTTGGACGAGGCGCCCGCGCTTTCGCGCGGCTCAACGACCACGGTGATGTGGCTCGTCCGCTTGGTGACGCGGAAGGCGCGGCCGAAGCCCCGCGGGCGGATGCGCTTCAGGGTCGGACCCTCGTCCACCCACGCGCTTCCGACGATCAGCGTCTCGCGGTCCAGCTTGTCGTTGTGCTCGGCGTTGGCGATGGCGCTCGCGAGCACCTTGCCCACCGGTTCGCTCGCCGCCTGGGGCGCGAACCGGAGCACCGCCTGTGCCTCGTCAGCGGGCAACCCGCGAATAAGGTCCACCACCCGGCGGGCCTTTCGGGGCGTAACACGGACGAACCGTGCCTGTGCCCTCGTTCCCATCGCTTTTCCCTCGCTCACGGAATTCATCACCCCCACACACCGCGGGGGTATTGGCTTCTACTCCTACTGCAACCGCTAACGGCGGCTACGGCGGTCTTCCTTGACGTGGCTCCGGAAAGTGCGCGTGGGAGCGAACTCGCCGAGCTTGTGGCCGACCATCGACTCGGACACGAACACCGGGACGTGCTTGCGACCGTCGTGGACGGCGATCGTGTGGCCGATCATCTCGGGGATGATCATGGACCGCCGCGACCACGTCTTGATGACGTTCTTGGTGCCCTTCTCGTTCTGCCCTTCCACCTTCTTGATGAGGTGGTGGTCGACGAAGGGACCCTTCTTAAGGCTACGTGGCATCAGACGTGCTCCTTACCGCTTCTTCTTGCTACGCCGACGCACGATGAGCCGGTCACTGCCCTTGTTCGGCTTGCGGGTACGCCCCTCGGGCTTGCCCCACGGGCTGACCGGGTGACGGCCACCCGAGCTCTTGCCCTCGCCACCGCCGAGCGGGTGGTCGACCGGGTTCATGGCGACACCGCGGACGGTCGGGCGCTTGCCCTTCCACCGCATGCGGCCGGCCTTGCCCCAGTTGATGTTGGACTGCTCGGCGTTGCCGACCTGGCCGACGGTCGCGCGGCAGGTGACCTCGACCTGGCGCATTTCGCCGGAGGGCATGCGCAGCGTGGCGTAGGCGCCCTCCTTGGCCAGCAGCTGGATCTGCGTGCCGGCGGAGCGGCCCAGCTTGGCGCCGCCGCCCGGCTTCAACTCGACCGCGTGCACGAACGTACCCGTGGGGATGTTGCGCAGCGGGAGGCAGTTGCCCGGCTTGATGTCGGAGGTCGGCCCGTTCTCGACGCGGTCGCCCTGCTTGAGGCCGGCCGGAGCGAGGATGTAGCGCTTCTCGCCGTCGATGTAGTGGAGCAGCGCGATCCGCGCGGTGCGGTTCGGGTCGTACTCGATGTGGGCGACCTTGGCGGGGATGCCGTCCTTGTCGTGGCGGCGGAAGTCGATCACGCGGTAAGCGCGCTTGTGACCCCCACCCTGGTGGCGAGCGGTGATACGGCCGTGGCCGTTCCGCCCGCCCTTGGAGTGGAGCGGACGCACCAGGGACTTCTCGGGCTCCGAGCGCGTGATCTCGACGAAGTCGCTCACGCTGGAGCCGCGACGACCCGGTGTCGTCGGCTTGTACTTACGAATGCCCATCTTCTTCGCGCATTCCTTTACGTGATACTCGGTGTGAAGCGGTCGTGCGGGCGCGGGGCGCCGCGGATCAGACGCCGAAGATGTCGATCCGGTCGCCGTCCCGCAGGCTCACGATCGCGCGCTTGGTGTCGGGACGCTTCCCGAAACCGAACCGCGTGCGCTTGCGCTTGCCCTGACGGTTGATCGTGTTCACGCTGGTGACCTTCACCTCGAAGATCTTCTCCACCGCGATCTTGATCTGCGTCTTGTTGGCATCGGGCTGCACCAGGAACGTGTACTTGTTCTGGTCCATGAGCCCGTAGCTCTTCTCGGAGATCACCGGTTCGATGATGATGTCCCGAGGGTCGGGGATCCTCACTGGTCGTCCTCCTCAGACGTCTCAGCCTGCGAGGTGCCGGTGGCGTGCGCCACGAACTCGTCGTAGCCGGCCTCGGTGAAGACCACGTCGTCCGCGTAGAGGACGTCGTAGGTGTTCACCTGGTCGGCGTCCAGGACGTGCACCTCGGGGAGGTTGCGCAGCGCCAGGCGGTTCGCCTCGTCGGCGCGCTCCAGGACGACCAGCACCTTGGTGGAGTCGGTGACCTGGCGGAGCGCCTTCAGGGCGGTCTGGGTGCGCTTGGTCGTGGTGTCCTCGGCGACGAAGGCGCTGATGACGTGCACACGGCCGTGGCGGGCCCGGTCGGACAGGGCGCCGCGGAGGGCGGCGGCCTTCATCTTCTTGGGCGTGCGCTGCGAGTAGTCGCGCGGCTTGGGGCCGTGCACGGTGCCGCCGCCGGTGAACTGCGGGGCGCGGGTCGAACCCTGGCGGGCGCGGCCGGTGCCCTTCTGGCGGTAGGGCTTCTTGCCACCGCCGCGGACCTCGCCGCGGGTCTTGGTGGAGTGCGTCCCCTGGCGGCCGGCGGCCTCCTGCGCGACGACGACCTGGTGGATCAGCGGGATGCTGACCTTCTGCTCGAAGATCGACGCCGGGAGCTCGACGCTCCGCCCGGCCGCGCCCTCGGGGTTCTTGACCTCGATGGTCGCCATGGTTACTTCTCCCCCTTCGCGGCCGTGCGGACGAGCACCAGACCGCCGTTGGGGCCGGGCACCGCGCCCTTGACGAGGATGAGGCCCTTCTCGGCGTCCACGGCGTGGACGGTGAGGTTCTGGATGGTCTTGCGCACGTTGCCCATGCGCCCCGCCATCCGCAGGCCCTTGAACACGCGGCCGGGCGTGGCGCAGCCGCCGATGGAACCGGGCGAGCGGTGCTTGCGCTGGGTACCGTGCGTGGCGCTGAGGCCGCGGAACCCGTGGCGCTTCATGACGCCGGCGAAGCCCTTGCCCTTGCTCTTGCCCGTGACGTCGACCTTCTGGCCGGCCTCGAACGAGTCGGCGGTGACCTCCTGGCCGAGCGTGTACTCGGTGGCGTCGGAGGTGCGCACCTCGACGTAGTGGCGGCGCGGGGTCAGGTCGTGCTTGCGCAGGTAGTCGCCGAGCGGCTTGTTGACCTTGCGCGGGTTGATCTGCCCGTAGCCGAGCTGGACGGCGGTGTAGCCGTCGGTCTCCGGAGTGCGGACGCGCGTCACGACGCACGGACCGGCCTTCAGGACCGTCACGGGCACGATCTTGCCCGAGTCGTCGAAGACCTGGGTCATGCCGAGCTTCTCGCCCAGGACTCCCTTGATCTGCTTGGTGGCCATGTCTGTGCGTCCCTTAAAGCTTGATCTCGATGTCGACGCCGGCCGGAAGGTCGAGCCGCATGAGCGAGTCGACGGTCTTCGGCGTCGGGTCGATGATGTCGATCAGCCGCTTGTGCGTGCGCATCTCGAAGTGCTCGCGCGAGTCCTTGTACTTGTGCGGCGAGCGGATGACGCAGTAAACGTTCTTTTCCGTCGGCAACGGCACCGGGCCAGCGACCTGCGCGCCGGTCCGCGTCACGGTCTCGACGATCTTTCGAGCCGAGCTGTCGATGACCTCGTGGTCATAGGCCTTGAGCCGAATGCGGATCTTCTGTCCCGCCATGGTGGCCTTTTCGTCCTTCGCTTAGTGTCCGTAGAGGCGCCGTGCCAGTTGACCGGCCCTGTGCCCGCAGGGGGATGCCCTTGTCTCTTCGAGGCCCTATTCACCTGAGAAACCACTACAGGGCTGTCCCCTGAGGTGCATCACCGCTACAGAGCCCGATGACGTCGTTCATGGTGTGGCGGCCGGGCCGGCATGCGGCCCGACCGCCACCCAGGGACGGTTCCGGGGTCGCCCCCGGCGCCGTCCCTGCGCGCTCGTGCTACTTGATGATCTTGGTAACGCGGCCCGCGCCCACGGTCCGGCCACCCTCGCGGATGGCGAACTTCAGGCCGTCCTCCATGGCGACCGGCTGGATCAGGTTGACGGTCATCTCGGTGTTGTCACCGGGCATGACCATCTCCGTGCCCTCCGGCAGCGTCACGACGCCGGTGACGTCGGTGGTGCGGAAGTAGAACTGCGGACGGTAGTTGTTGAAGAAGGGCGTGTGGCGGCCACCCTCGTCCTTGGACAGGATGACGACCTGCGCCTCGAACTCCGTGTGCGGGGTCGTGGTGCCCGGCTTGATGACGACCTGGCCGCGCTCGACGTCCTCGCGCTTGGTGCCGCGCAGGAGCAGGCCGACGTTGTCGCCCGCCTGGCCCTGGTCGAGCAGCTTGCGGAACATCTCGACGCCGGTGACCGTGGTGGTCTGCTTCTCGTCCTTGATACCGACGATGTCGACGGTCTCGTTGACGTTGATGACACCGCGCTCGATGCGGCCGGTCACGACGGTGCCGCGGCCGGTGATCGAGAAGACGTCCTCGATCGGCATCAGGAACGGCTTGTCGATGTCGCGCTGCGGCTCCGGGATGCTCTCGTCCACGGCGTTCATCAGCTCGAGCACGGAGTTGCCCCACTCGGCGTCGCCCTCGAGCGCCTTGAGCGCCGAGACCTTGACGACCGGGACGTCGTCGCCCGGGAACTCGTACTCGCTGAGGAGCTCGCGCACCTCGAGCTCGACCAGCTCGAAGATCTCCTCGTCGTCGACCATGTCGGCCTTGTTCAGCGCGACGACGATGTAGGGAACGCCGACCTGGCGGGCCAGGAGCACGTGCTCCTTGGTCTGCGGCATCGGGCCGTCGGTCGCGGCCACCACCAGGATGGCGCCGTCCATCTGCGCCGCACCGGTGATCATGTTCTTCACGTAGTCGGCGTGCCCGGGGCAGTCGACGTGCGCGTAGTGGCGCGCCTCGGTCTGGTACTCGACGTGGGCGACGGAGATGGTGATACCGCGCTCGCGCTCCTCAGGAGCGTTGTCGATGTCCTCGAACGGCGTGAAGGGGTTGAGGTCCGGGTGCGCGTCGTGCAGGACCTTGGTGATAGCCGCGGTAAGGGTGGTCTTACCGTGGTCAATGTGACCGATGGTGCCGATGTTGACGTGCGGCTTGGTCCGCTCGAACTTGGCCTTCGCCACTGGATTTCTCCTAGACGTACAGGGTTGCTAGCTGACTTTGGTTACGTGTCGCGGTTATTCGCCGCGGGCCTTCGCCACGATCTCTTCTGCGACGTTGGACGGGACCTCCGCGTAGGAGTCGAACACCATCGTGTAGTTGGCTCGACCCTGCGTGCGGCTGCGCAGGTCACCCACGTAGCCGAACATCTCCGACAGGGGCACCTGGGCCTTGACGACCCGCGCGCCGGCGCGCTCGTCCATGGACTGGATCTGCCCGCGCCGACTGTTGAGGTCGCCGATCACGTCTCCCATGTAGTCCTCGGGAGTCGTGACCTCGACCGCCATGACCGGCTCCAGCAGGACGGGCTTCGCCCTGCGGGCCGCGTCCTTGAACGCCATGGAGCCGGCGACCTTGAACGCGAGCTCCGAGGAGTCGACATCGTGGTAGGCGCCGTCCTGGAGCGTCACCTTCACGCCGACCAGCGGGTACCCAGCGAGCACGCCGAACTCGGCGGCCTCCTGGCACCCGGCGTCGACGGAGGGGATGTACTCCCGCGGGATCCGGCCGCCGCTGATGTTGTTGACGAACTCGTAGCCGGCGCTGTCGCCATCGGCATCGGCCACGATGGGCTCGAGGTCGATGATGACGCGGCCGAACTGGCCGGAGCCACCCGTCTGCTTCTTGTGGGTGTACTCGACCTTCTCGACCTTCTTGCGGATGGTCTCGCGGTAGGCCACCTGCGGCTTGCCGATGTTGGCCTCGACCTTGAACTCGTCGCGCATGCGGTTGACGAGCACCTCAAGGTGCAGCTCGCCCATACCGGAGATCACGGTCTGGCCGGTCTCCTGGTCGGAGGACACCTGGAAGGAGGGGTCCTCCTCGGCCAGGCGCTGGATCGCGGTGCCCAGCTTCTCCTGGTCGCTCTTGGTCTTGGGCTCGATGGCGACCTCGATGACCGGGGCCGGGAAGGTCATCGACTCCAGCACGATCGGCTGCGCGGGGTCGCACAGCGTCTCGCCGGTGGTCGTGTCCTTCAGGCCCATGACGGCGATGATGTCGCCGGCGCCCACCTGCGGGATCTCGGTGCGCTTGTTGGCGTGCATCCGGTAGATCTTGCCGATGCGCTCCTTGCGGCCCTTCACGCTGTTCAGGACCTGCGAGCCGGCCGTCAGCACACCGGAGTAGATGCGCAGGTAGGTCAGCTTGCCCAGGTGCGGGTCGCTCATGATCTTGAACGCCAGCGCGGAGAGGGGCTCCTCTTCGCTGGGCCGGCGGACCAGGTCGGGCGCCTCGGTCTCGTCCTTGGGGTCGTGGCCGGCGATGGCCTCGACGTCCAGGGGCGAGGGGAGGTAGGCGACGACCGCGTCGAGCAGGGGCTGGACGCCCTTGTTCTTGAACGCGGTGCCGCACAGCACCGGGATGGCGGTGCCGGCGATCGCCACGCGCCGGATGGCGGGCACGACCTGCTCGACGGTGGGCTCGACGCCCTCCAGGTAGAGCTCCATGATCTCGTCGTCGGCCTCGGCCAGCGTCTCGATCATCTTGTCGTGCGCCTCACGGGCGGCGTCGGCGTGGGTGTCGGGGATGTCGATCGTGTCGTACATCTCGCCCTTGGTGGCCTCGTCGCTCCAGACGTAGGCCTTCATGCGGACGAGGTCGATGACACCCTTGAAGTCGCCTTCGGCACCGATCGGCAGCTGGATCGCCAGCGGGGTGGCGCCCAGTCGGTCGGTGATCATGTCGACGCAGCGCTGGAACTCCGCGCCGATCTTGTCCATCTTGTTGACGAAGCAGATCCGCGGAACGCCGTAGCGGTCCGCCTGGCGCCACACCTGCTCGGACTGGGGCTCGACCCCTTCCTTGGCGTCGAACACCGCGACCGCGCCGTCGAGCACGCGCAGGTTCCGCTCGACCTCGATGGTGAAGTCGACGTGGCCCGGCGTGTCGATCAGGTTGATCGTGTGGTCGTCCCAGTGAGTGGTGGTCGCGGCGGACGTGATCGTGATGCCGCGCTCCTGCTCCTCTTTCATCCAGTCCATGGTGGCTGCGCCCTCATGGACCTCACCGATCTTGTAGTTCACACCGGTGTAGAAGAGGATCCGCTCGGTCGTGGTGGTCTTGCCCGCGTCGATGTGCGCCATGATCCCGATGTTGCGGACCCTGGCAAGGTCAAGAGCAGTGGTAGCCATCTGGCTCGTCTTCTCTCGGTCTCTCGTATCGATTCAGCCGCGGGGGTTACCAGCGGTAGTGGGCGAAGGCCTTGTTGGACTCCGCCATCTTGTGGGTGTCCTCGCGACGCTTGACGCTGGCGCCGAGACCGTTGCTGGCGTCGACCAGCTCGTTCATCAGGCGCTCGGTCATGGTCTTCTCGCGGCGCTGGCGGGAGTAGCTGACCAGCCAGCGCAGAGCCAGGGTGGTGCTGCGGGACGAACGGACCTCGACCGGCACCTGGTAGGTGGCGCCACCGACACGGCGGCTGCGCACCTCGAGGGCGGGCTTCACGTTGTCCAGCGCACGCTTCAGCACGACGAGCGGGTCCTGGCCGCTCTTCTCACGGGCGCCCTCGAGGGCGTCGTAGACGATGCCCTGGGCGATGGAGCGCTTGCCGTCGAGCAGCACCTTGTTGATCAGTGAGGTGACCAGCGGCGATCCGTAGACCGGGTCGGTGATCAGCTGGCGCTTCGGCGCCGGGCCCTTGCGCGGCATGCTTACTTCTCCTTCTTCGCGCCGTAACGGCTGCGCGCCTGCTTGCGGTTGCGGACGCCCTGGGTGTCGAGCGAGCCACGGACGATCCGGTAACGGACACCGGGCAGGTCCTTCACACGGCCGCCGCGCACGAGCACGATGGAGTGCTCCTGGAGGTTGTGCCCGATGCCGGGGATGTAGGCCGTGACCTCGATCCCGCTGCTGAGCTTCACACGGGCGACCTTGCGCAGAGCGGAGTTCGGCTTCTTGGGCGTAGTGGTGTAGACACGCGTGCACACACCACGACGCTGCGGACTCCCCTTCAGCGCCGGGGTCTTGTTCTTCGAGACCTTGTCCTGTCGGCCCTTTCGGACCAGCTGCTGGATGGTGGGCACCGCGTCTCCGTCTTTCTCGTGACCTACGCCGGTTCTGTTAGCCGTTAGCCGATGTCGCTGCTGACCTGCTGTTCCTCTGGTTCCCGCCGACCCCCGTATCCGGGCGTGTCGCGCTCTACCTGAAGCATGGCGGAACCGATCGAGCCCGGCCGCGGTGGCCGAAACATCTTGGGAGGAGGTTTACGCGCCGCTCTCACTCGCCGCCCGGCGTACGGGTCCGACCTAACAGCGCGCGCGTATGACCCGTCGACTCACGGGCACGAAGTTGAAGAGTACCGAACCGGCGAGAGCCGGTCAAAACGACAGCGGCCGCCCATGGTACCCGTGCTTCGCATCCTCGATCCGTCGAAGGCCACTACATAGTGTACGCGGTCCCAAGGGATGCCCAAACGAAATTCAGGAGAACCCGGGTGGGAGAGCGTCCGTCTCCGGCCACCGCCCGATGGCACCTGGTCGCCCGGCCCGGGTATTCGTTGGTGCAGGCGTGGACGACGGCTTCGTCGCGCCCGTCGGGGGTCACGCCGTCGTCGTTGGGCATGCCGTCCTCGGTGAAGAGGACGAGGACGCCGCGCATCACCGGATCCGTCGGGTGGCCACCTTCACATTCGACCGTGGGGGTGGGATCGGGGCGAGGCGGCCGGACGCTCGACCCCGCTCCACCGACCGGGCTCAGGACGTCGGCCGCGCCGGCGGAGCCTTCGCCGCTGCGATGGCCGCGGCCACGCCGTCGAGGACGAGTTCCAGGCCGAACGCGAAGTCGGGGTCCTCGGCTCCGGCGGCCGGCTGCTCCGCGGGTGCCTCGAAGACATCCGACGCGAAGAGGGCCGCGGCGTCGGGGAAGCGCTCCGGGTCGACGAGGCGGGCGAGCGACCTGCCGTAGTCCCGCTCGACCTGCGCCTGGTCCAGGCCGGTCCCCCGCCGGCCCTCCTCCATCTGGCGCGCCATCGAGCTCATGGTGCGCACGTACCCGGAGAGCACGGACACGATGCCCACCTTGTCGCCCCAGCCGAGCCCGGTGCCGCGCAGGGCGCGCAGGCCCGCGTCGAGCCAGGCGACCGCGTTGGGGCCGCTCGGCGGGCCGGAGACCGGGAGGTCGGCCAGCCACGGGTGGCGCACGAACCGTTCCCGCAGCGCGAAGGCCCACTGCCGGGTGCCCTCGCGCCAGTCGCCGGGGGCGGGGCCGGACTCCGGGGGCGTGCCCTCAGCGGCGTCGCCCATGAGGACCAACAGCTCGTCCTTGGATCCGACGTGGCGGTAGAGCGACATCGCCGTGTAGCCCAGCTCCTTGGCGACCTTCGCCAGCGACACCCCCGACAGGCCTTCGCGGTCGGCCACGGCGACGGCCGCGCCGACGATGCGGTCGATGCCGAGCTCGGCGGGGCGGCCGACGGGCGCCGCCGCCGGCAGCCGCCACAGCCGCCCCAGCTCGGCGGGCACGTCGTCCTGGGCCATGCGCACACGCTACCGCGCCGGGCACGGGCCCGTTCTCGCCGTACGTCGGCCTTCCCCGCTTGCATTACTTTAGTTTCGCTCATAAATTAACACCATCAGCCGACAGGAGGATCCGTGTCCGTCGACGACCACATCCACGCCCCGCGTCCCGGAGCGGGGGCCCAGGGCCCCGCCGCCCATCGGCGGCTGCTGCTGTGGACCGCCACCATCGGCATCGGCATCGGCATCGCGGGCGGCCTGCCGATGGGCCTGTTCAGCGCCGGATGGCTGCACGCCGACGTCCCCGCGGCGGGGACGATCAAGTACCTGTACGAGGCGTCCGGCCAGTTCGGCGGCGTCGGCTACGTGGCACTGTTCGGGCTGATCGCACTGGCCCTGTCGAAGCGCCGCCCGGCCCGGCGGCCGGGCGTGGTCGTCGATGCGCTCACCGCGCTGGGGCAGCGCTCGCTGAGCGGCTACCTGGTCCAGTCGGTCGCGTGGGTGGTGCTGGTGTCTCCGTTCGCCCTGGCACTGGGGGACTCTCCCGGCAGCATCGCCTTCATCGCGGCCGGCTGCGCGGTAGGCGTCTGGGTGGCCACGGTGGTCGCCGCCTACTTGATGCACCGCCGATCCCTCCGCGGTCCCGCCGAGGTGCTCTTGCGCCGGCTCACATACGGCCGCAGGGGGTGACCGGCCGACCGGAGGTGTGCGTCCCCGGAAGCACGGGGCCGCTGGGGACGCACACAGTCGGAGCGGGATCAGCCGGCCGCCGCGCCGGGGAGGGCCGGGTCGGGGGGCTCGGCGCCGCCGACGATGCCGGAGTAGGCGTCGGCCTGGAGGGTGAACAGGTAGCGGTAGCGGCCGTCGGGCAGGGCCATCAGCTCTTCGTGGGTGCCCTGCTCGACCACGCGGCCGCGGTCGAGCACGTAGATCCGGTCGGCCATCCGCACCGAGGCCAGGCGGTGGGTGATGAGCAGCACCGTGGTGTCCTGCGCGGCGGCGTGCAGGGTGTCGAACAGCCGCTTCTCGGCCTTGGCGTCCAGCGCCGCCGTCGGCTCGTCGGCGATCACGAGATCCGCACGCCGGTAGAGGCCACGGGCCGCGGCGATGCGCTGCTTCTGCCCCCCGGACAGGTCCGCACCCCCGACGAACCGCTTGTCCAGGAGGGTTTCGAGGCCGTCGTCCAGCTCGCCGACGACTGCGTCGGCGCCGCTGAGCCGCATCGCCCGCAGCAGGCGCCGGTCGTCGGTCTCGGCCGACATGGTGATGTTGCGGCGCGCGGACAGCGGCCACTGCGTGTAGTCCTGGCTGATCAGCCCGATCCGGTCGCGCAGCTTCTCGGGGTCGAGGGCCGTGGTGTCGGCCCCGTTCCAGGCGATCGTCCCCTGCTGCGGGAGGTAGAGGCCGGCCAGGAGCCGGGCGAGGGTGCTCTTTCCGGAGCCGTTCTCCCCGACCAGGGCGACGATCTCCCCTTTGCGCAGGACGATGTCCACCCCGCGCAGCACGGGCCGCTCCTGGTCACCGGGGTAGGCGAAGACGACGTCGCTGGCGGTGAGCTCGTTCAGCTCCCCCGGGTCCACCCCGGACGACGGTGCGGGCAGCCGGGTGCGGGCCTGGTGGCAGAACTCCAGGAAGTCGTTGAAGAACAGCGCGGACTCGTAGCAGAAGTTCACCGAGTACAGCAGCTGGGCGAGCGAGCCCTGCCCCTGGCGGATCGCCAGCACGGCGGTGCCGGCCACCGACAACGGCATGCTCCCCGACAGCAGCAGCGCCCCGAGCGCGACATAGGTGGCCACCGCGGCGAGCCCGCCCGCGGCGTCGCCGGCCACCCGCACCCGGGTCTGGCGCAGGGCCACCGCCAGCAGCACGGCGCGCACGTGGTCGGCGATGGCGGTGTACTCGGCGAGCAGGAAGGTCCGCATGTTGTAGGAGCGCAGCTCGGCCGCCGACTGGCGTTCGGCCATGAGCGCGCCGATGATGTACTGGCGCCGCCGGGTGGTGGTGAGTTCCCGGATCCGGGTATAGCGCAGCCGGGCGGCCCGGGCGGCGGCCCAGCCGTCGGGCACGACCGTGAGCACGAGCAGCCCGAGCAGCAGCGGGTGCAGCACGGTCAGCACGCCGGCGACGGCCATCAGGCTGATCGCGCCGTTCAGGATGTCGATCGCGCACGTCACCGTCCGCGCGACCTCCCCGACGCCGCGGTCGCGGGCCCGGTACATCGCGTCGGCGAGGTCGGAGTCGTCGAACGCCTCCAGGTGCATGCGCGAGGTGAGGTCGAACAGCTCCAGCTCGGCGGCCCGCTCCACCTGGGGTTCCAGCCGGGCCTGCGCCCAGCCGGCGCCGACGCTGAGGGCGCCGCGGACCAGGGCGGCCCCGGCGACCATCAGGAGGGCGGGTAGCGCGTCGCGGACGCGGTCGGGGGTGGGGCCGGCGGCGAACAGCTCCTCCAGGACGCCGGAGACGGCCAGCAGCCCGGCGGCGCTGGCCACCCCGGCCCCCAGGTTCAGCCCGACGGTGGCGAAGGTGTCGATGCGGCTGGCACGCCAGGCCCGGCCTAAGGCCAGGGCGATCATCGCGGGCAGGCGGGTGGCCACCACCCAGAAGGACGCGGCCTCCAGTTCGTGGACCCAGGGGTTGTAGCGGCTGGCTTTGACTTCGGGCTGCTCGGGCGCTGGACGGGCGGTGCGGCGGCGCAGGCGCATACGGGCTCCAGTGGCATGTCCGGGGACAGGGAACACGCGTTCGAGGATGACGAAGGAGAGTGTAGGCGCGCGATGACAGCGCGTCATCAGGTGTAGGCGGGCCGGACTCTGACCGCCTTCGCCCGATTGCTCCCCCGGGGATGCGCCACTTGCCGCTCGGCGGCGCCGCGCCACCTGCGGGTGCGGTTTCCGGCGACCGCGAACCCCCGTTCGGATCCCGACCGGATCGATCCACCCCCAGGACTTGTCAGGACATCCCTGACACATCTATCGTTCCGTCAGGATAACCCTGACAACAAGGGAGACGGCCATGACGAACCCCCCTGCCGGGCCACGGTGCTCTTTCTGCGGCAAACCCGCCCCCGAGGTGGACCAGCTGGTGGCCGGGCCCGGCGTCCAGATCTGCAATGAGTGCGTCGGCCTGGCCGTGTCGGTCATCGACGCGCACCGCGACAAGCCGGCCCCCGCCCCCATGCCGCTGTGGACCTCGATGGCCGACGAAGAGATGCTCCACCACATCCCCCGCGTCGCGGCGGTAGCCGACCAGGTCGAAGCCGACCTGCGCGCCTGGGTCGCCGAACTGCGCTCCCGCGGAGTCACCTGGGCAAGAATCGGCGGAGCATTGGGCGTCTCCCGCCAGTCCGCCTGGGAGCGCTTCTCCGGCGAAGAGTGACCGTGGGCCGGCAACGAGCGGGCGGCACCGGAGGCCGCGGCCGGAAACGACGGTGCCCGGTACGGCCGAGGCCGCACCGGGCACGCGTGGTGTCCGTCGATCGTGTCCGTCAGAGAAGGAACATGGAGACGGCGCCGCCGATCGCTCCGACGACGGTGAGCCCGAGGCTGATCCAGGCCAGGACCGTGCCGATCGTGACCAGGTTGCCGCCCTCCAGTTCGCCGTTGGACCGGCGGATCGCGCGCCGCGCGCCCGAGCCGACGACCAGCGCCGCGATGGCGGTGAACAGGCCGATCAGCGGGACGAAGCCGGCGATGCCGAGCCACAGCGTGGCCGAGGCTCCCGGAGCGTTCTCAGGGCCCCAGTAGTCGACGTTGTCGTAGCCCGGGTAGTCGCCGCCCTCGTCCCCGCCGGGCGGGCCGTCGAACCCGGGGAACTCGTCGGCGACGGCATCGCGGCCGCGGCGGTTCCGCTGCCCGGCCGCGTCCTGCGGCCCCGAGGGGCCGTCGTAGCCCGGCTCGCCGCCCTCGCCCGGCCGGCCGTAGCCGTCCGGTCCGTACCCCTGGTCGGGAGCGCCGTACCCGTCCGCCGGTCCGCCGTAGCCGTCACCCGGACCGCCATAGCCGTCCGCAGGAACGCCGTACCCCTCCTCGGGACGGCCGTAGCCCTGCCCCGGGCCCTGCGGGCCGTACCCCTGGTCGGGGCCGCGGTCGTCGAACCCGCGGGGGTCGCCGTGGCCGGGTCCCCCACCGGCCACAGCGGAGTAGCCGTCCCCGGCGTACCCCTGCCCGAACCGGTCGCCGGGGTCACCGTAGCCGGGAGCGCCCGGGCCGTTCGGCGGTTCATAGCCGCCCCCGGGGCCGCCCGTGTAGGCCGGCTGCACGCCGGAGTCGTAGCCGTTGTCGACGAACCCGGTGCGCCCGTCATCGGCGAGCGGACCGCCATAGGCGCTCGGGTCGTACTCGCCGGGCCGGCCGGGGCCACCGAAATCGGTGCCCGCGCCGTAGCCCCCGGGCTCGGCCCCGGAACCGTAGGCCCCGGCATCGCCGTGACGGGGCCCGCCGCCCAGCTCGTCGGGGATCGCGGGCATGGCCTGGGTCCCCTCCCCCGGATCCGGGTAACCGGGCTCCTGGCGGGCATCCCACGGAGCGGGCTCCTGCCCGGCCCTCGCCGGGTAGCCGCCATACAGGGCGTCGTCGCGGCCGGCCCGGTTGTCGGGCCCCAGTTCGTCGGAGACCGCCGGGATGGCCTGCGTGCTGTCCCACCCCGGGCGGCCGAAGTCCGCCTGGCCGGGCGCGTCGCCGAGACCGTCGGCGGCACGCTCCCACGACGGTGTTCCGCCGCCGAGCCGGTCGGCGAAGTCGCCGCCCTCGCCCGGCCCGATGCCGGACCCCGCGGGCCGGGGGTCGTCGAACGCCCCACCGAAGTCGTGCGTGGTGTGCTCGGGGGAGCCGTCTCGTCGTTTCTGTTGTGCCTTGATCGCGGCTTCGCGGACGCTTTGGGGCAGCCGGGGGTCGTCGCGGCTGAACGCCCAGGTGTTCCCGCTGCCCGTGCCCAGGTCACCGGTCTGCTCGCTGGCGGGGCGCGCCGGGGTGCGCGGCCCGCCCGAGGAGGCGGGCTCGTCGGACAGCGGAGCGTCGGGCCCCGCACTGTCCCAGCCGGACCCCGGATAGGCGCGCGAGACGTCGTCGTGGCCGCCGGGCCCGCCCCGGGACTCGGCGGGGGTGGCCGGTTCGGCCGGGGCGCCAAGGTAGGACCGGCCGATCGGATCGGCCAGCGGATCCCCGCCCGGCCCATCGAGCGGCCCAGGGGCCGGCCGTGGGGCCGCGGAGAGTTCGTCGCCGTAGCGGTCGGGGCCGTCGTAGCGCGGCTGGGCCCCCCAGCGTTCGCCGCTCTCGGAGGCAGGGCCGGGGCCACCGCCCCACGAGGGCATGGATCCTCCGGCGCCGGGGGCGAGGGGATCGCGAGAGGGGTCGCCGACCGGCCGATCCAGCGGGCCGCCCAACGGATCTCCCGCCGGGGCGTCGTAGGGGCGCGCCTGCCCGGGCCCCCCATAAGAGCCGCGGTCGGCACCGCCATCGCCGAAACCACCGGAACCGTCGGCAGAGGACGCGCTCGCCCAGGGCTCGGTGGCGGGATCCCGCCGGAAACCGTCGTCCGCCCGCGGCCCGCGCCCGGACGAGGGCTGACCAAGCGGGTCGGCGAGCGGATCGGCGAGGGGGTCGGAGGAGCCCGGACCCGCCGAGCCCGGGGCGCTACCGTACGGCTCGCCGCCGTACGGGCCCGCTCCTCCGGGACCGCCGGAGGCGGCGTGCGCCGCCGATGCGTCCCACGCCGGGGTGCCCAGGGGACCGCCCGAGCCGACAGAGCCGGAAGAGGGCCCGTCCCACTCCGGACGCGGACCCGCCCCCGAGCCGGCGGAGGCCGGGGCACCGAAGTCGGACGCGCCACGGTAAGCGTCGCCACCACTCAGACCGGGGTCTCCCGAACCCCGCCCATCGGAGAAGCCACCAGGGCCGCCCGAGCCGACGGAGCCCGCATCGGGCGCATCCCACTCCGGACGCGAGCCCGTCCCCGGACCACTCGAACCCGGCCCGCCGGAGAAGCCGCCAAGGTCACCCGATCCGGCGGAGCCGGAGCCCGGCCCGCCGAGGTCGGACCCGCCGCCGTAAGCATCGCCACCGCGCAGACCGGAGCCGGCCGAACCCGGCGCCTCGGAGAAGCCACCGGGACCACCCGAGCCGACCGAGCCCGACCCGGACCCGTCCCACTCGGGACGCGAGCCCGTTCCCGGACCGCCCGGAGCACCCGGGCCACCGGGACCACCGGCTCCCGGCCCGTCGGGGAAGCCCCCCGGGCCGCCGGGCCCGCCGGCGGCCGCCCCGCGGTAGGGCTCTCCGCTGTAGGGTCCCTGAGGCTCATGGCGCCCCGCGGGGTCGCCGGGTGCCGCCGTTCCCGGTCCGGCGAGGGGGTCGGCGTCGGCCGTGGAGCTGAACGGCGCGGTCTCGGGCGCGGGGTCGTACCCGCCGCCCGAGGAGATGTCATAGGAGGGGGTGGCTCCGGGGGAGCCAAGAGGGGCGGCGAGGGGATCGCGTCCGTATCCGGGGGCGGGGGAGTCGGCCCGGCCGGATGCGCCGGGGTGCCGGTCCTGCGGGCCGTTCCCCGGGCCCGCAGGGTCGTCACGGCCGGGGCGGTCGGGCGCGCCGGGGCCGGCCGCGCGGTCCCCCGGCCGCGCGCCCTCGCCGAAGCCCGGGTAGCCTCCGGTCCCGCCGCTCCGCGCTTCGGCGCCCCCGCCGAGGGCGGACGCCGGCCAGCCGCCCGTGGGCGCGCGGTACACGCCCGCCGCCGGGTCGGCCGGCGCCGGGTCGCCCTCGGGGCGCGGCCGCTGTCCCAGCGGGTCGTCGGACCCGGCAGCGGTACGCGGCGCTCCGCTGTCGCCGCGAGCGGGGCCCGCGAGCGGGTCGGGGTACGACGGGCTCGCGGCGAACGGCTCGGTCGCCGGGGATCCCGGGGCTCCCGCGTGAAAGCCCGGGTTCGGACCCGCTGAGCCCCCGGGACTCCCCGGCCCCCCCGGAACCGCACCGGGAAAGCCCGGGTTCGGGGACGCCGGAGCGCCGGGTTCTCTGCTCGCCACACCCGGGTCGCGGCCCGGCGCGCCCGGAGCCGCGGAATCCGGCCCCATCGCCGGCCCGGACGCCGGATCTGCGCCGATGTAGGGGCGTCCCGCCGCGGGCTGCTGCGCCTCGGGCCCCTGGGGCCCGGTGCCGCCGCCCAGCGGGAGCGCGTCGGTGGTCTCCCCGGTGGCGGGCGCGCCGAGGCCGCTCAGCGCCGCCGGGTAGGGCTCGGCCATCCCCGGCCGCTCGCCGCCCATTCCCGGGAAGCCGCCCGTGGCCGGGAACCCGCCGAAGGGGTTGCCCGCGGGCCGCCCGGCGGCACCGCCACCTGGCACGCCGCCCTGCTCCTGCCGCTCGTCCTGGCCGTCCCGGCCGTCCGGCTCTGTGCGGGAGCGGTCTCCGGCCGGAGTGAACCACGAGCCCTGCTGCTGCCGGGGCTCGTCGTCGTCACCGGACGACCCGAACCGCGCTCCCCCGTTGTCCGTCACTGTTCTCGTTCTCCCGACCGCGCGTGAGCGCTCAAGTCCCCATCCGTCTACGAGTATGCCGACCGTCAAAGACGAACGGCGGTAGTTCCACCCCACTTGGGGTGGAACTACCGCCGTCGTCAGGTCAACGCTCCGATCCCACCGGTGATATTCGTGTCACCGGTTATACGGGCCGAAGTCATACTCCTCCAGCGGGACGGCCTCGCCGGACCCCTGACCGAAGGTGTACTCGCTCGGCTCCTCGTAGCCCGAAACGGAGTACATCGATGCCTTCGCCTCCTCGGTCGGCTCCACCCGGATGTTGCGGTACTGCGGCAAGCCGGTACCGGCCGGGATGAGTTTACCGATGATGACGTTCTCCTTGAGGCCGACCAGCGGGTCGCTCTTGCCGTGAATGGCGTTCTCGGTGAGCACCCGGGTGGTCTCCTGGAAGGAGGCGGCCGACAGCCACGACTCGGTGGCCAGCGACGCCTTGGTGATGCCCAGGAGCACCGGGCGGCCGGCGGCCGGCTGGCCGCCTTCGGCCACGACGCGGCGGTTGATCGCCTCGAACTTCGGGCGCTCGACCATCTCGCCGGGCAGCAGCTCGGTGTCGCCGGACTCCAGGATGTTCACCCGCTTGAGCATCTGCCGCACGATGATCTCGATGTGCTTGTCGTGGATCGAGACACCCTGCGACTTGTAGACCTCCTGCACCTCCGACACCAGGTGCTGCTGCACCGCGCGCGGGCCCTGGATGCGGAGCACCTCGTGCGGGTTGATCGCGCCCTGGATGAGCTGCTGGCCGACGGAGACGTGCTCGCCCTCGCCCACGAGGAGCTGCGCCCGCATGGGCACCGGGTAGGCGATCTCCTCGGAACCGTCGTCCGGGATGAGCACGATCTTGCGGCTCTTCTCGGTGTCGTCGATCCGGATCCGGCCGTCGAGCTCGCTGATCGGGGCCACACCCTTGGGGATGCGGGCCTCGAACAGCTCGGTGACACGCGGCAGGCCGTGGGTGATGTCCTGGCCGGCCGAGCCGCCCATGTGGAAGGTCCGCATGGTCAGCTGGGTGCCGGGCTCACCGATGGACTGCGCCGCGATGATGCCGATGGCCTCGCCGACGTCCACCGGCTTGCCGGTGGCCATGGAGCGGCCGTAGCAGGTGGTGCAGACGCCGATCTTGGCCTCGCAGGTGAGCGAGCTGCGCACGCGCACCCGCTCGACGCCGGCGGCGACCAGCTTGTCGATCATCTGCTCGGAGGTGTCGGTCAGCGCCGGGGCCAGCACCTGGCCGTCGACGACGACGTCCTCGGCGATGGTCCGGCCGAAACCGGTGTTCTCGACGTTGTGCTTGCGCACGACCACACCGGCGGCGTTCTTCTCGCCGATGTCGTGCCACAGCGACCGGTCGGTGCCGCAGTCGATCTCGCGGACGATGACGTCCTGCGCGACGTCCACCAGGCGCCGGGTGAGGTACCCGGAGTCGGCGGTGCGCAGCGCGGTGTCGGCCAGGCCCTTGCGCTGGCCGTGCGTGGAGATGAAGTACTCCAGCACGGACAGGCCCTCGCGGTAGGAGGACTTGATCGGCCGCGGGATGGTCTCGCCCTTGGTGTTGGAGACCAGGCCGCGGATACCGGCGATCTGGCGGACCTGCATCGGGTTGCCTCGGGCGCCGGACTGGACCATCATCCACACCGGGTTCTCGGCGGGGAAGTTGTCCTCCATCTCCTTGGCGACCTCGTTGGTGGCCTTGGTCCAGATCTCCGTGAGCTCCTGGCGGCGCTCGTCGTCGGTGATCAGACCGCGGTCGTACTCGCGCTGGATCTTGTCGGCCTGGCGCTCGTAGCCCTCGAGGATCTCCTGCTTGCGCGGCGGCGCCAGCACGTCGTTGATACCGATGGTCAGCCCCGAGCGGGTGGCCCAGTGGTACCCGGCGTCCTTGAGCGCGTCCAGGGTGGTCGCGACGTGGACCTTCGGGTAGTTCTCGGCCAGCTCGTTGACCAGGGCGGACACCTGCTTCTTGCCCACCTGGTAGTTGACGAACGGGTAGTCGGTCGGCGTGGTCTCGTTGAAGAGGTAGCGGCCGAGCGTGGTCTCGAGGACGTAGGACTCCCCGGGCTCCACGTTGTCCGGGCGCACCCAGTCGCGCGGCGGCGGGGCGTCGCCCTCGACGCGCAGCCGGATCTTCGCCTGGAGGTCGAGGTCGCCGAGGTCGTAGGCCATGATCGCCTCAGCGGGCGTGCGGAACGCCCGGCCCTCGCCCTTGGCACCCTCCTTGAGGGTGGTCAGGTAGTAGAGCCCGATGATCATGTCCTGGGTGGGCATGGTCACCGGCTTGCCGTCGGACGGCTTGAGGATGTTGTTCGTGGCCAGCATCAGCAGCCGCGCCTCGGCCTGGGCCTCGGCGGACAGCGGCAGGTGCACCGCCATCTGGTCACCGTCGAAGTCCGCGTTGAACGCGGTGCACACGAGCGGGTGGATCTGGATGGCCTTGCCCTCGACCAGCTGCGGCTCGAACGCCTGGATGCCCAGGCGGTGCAGGGTCGGCGCACGGTTGAGCAGCACCGGGTGCTCGGTGATGACCTCTTCGAGGACGTCCCACACCACGGGGCGCGACCGCTCGACCATCCGCTTGGCGCTCTTGATGTTCTGCGCGTGGTTGAGGTCGACCAAGCGCTTCATCACGAACGGCTTGAACAGCTCCAGCGCCATCTGCTTGGGCAGGCCGCACTGGTGCAGCTTCAGCTGCGGGCCGACGACGATGACCGAACGGCCGGAGTAGTCGACGCGCTTGCCCAGCAGGTTCTGCCGGAACCGGCCCTGCTTGCCCTTGAGCATGTCGGACAGCGACTTGAGCGGGCGGTTGCCCGGGCCCGTGACCGGCCGGCCCCGGCGGCCGTTGTCGAACAGCGCGTCGACGGCCTCCTGGAGCATGCGCTTCTCGTTGTTCACGATGATCTCGGGCGCGCCGAGGTCGAGAAGCCGCTTGAGCCGGTTGTTGCGGTTGATGACCCGGCGGTACAGGTCGTTGAGGTCCGAGGTGGCGAACCGGCCGCCGTCGAGCTGCACCATGGGGCGCAGGTCCGGCGGGATGACCGGGATGCAGTCCAGGACCATGCCCATGGGGCTGTTGCGGGTGTTGAGGAACGCCGAGACGACCTTGAGCCGCTTGAGCGCGCGGGCCTTCTTCTGGCCCTTGCCGCTGCGGATGGTCTCGCGCAGCTTCTCGGCCTCGGCGTCGAGGTCGAAGTTGGCGAGCCGCTCCTGGATGGCCTGGGCGCCCATGCCGCCGCGGAAGTACTTCCCGAAGCGGTCCCGCATCTCGCGGTAGAGCATTTCGTCGCCCTCGAGGTCCTGGACCTTGAGGTTCTTGAACCGGGTCCAGACCTCTTCGAGGCGGTCGATCTCGCGCTGCACGCGGTCGCGGATCTGGCGCATCTCGCGCTCGGCGGACTCGCGGACCTTGCGCCGCGCGTCGCCCTTGGCGCCCTGCTCCTCGAGCTCGGCGAGGTCGGCCTCGAGCTTCTTGTGCCGCTCCTCGACGGTGGAGTCGCGGCGCTGCTCCATGTGCTGGCGCTCGACCGAGATGTGCGCCTCGAGGGACTGGAGGTCGCGCTCGCGGGCCTCGGAGTCGACCCAGGTGACCATGTACGCCGCGAAGTAGATGATCTTTTCCAGATCCTTCGGGGCGAGGTCCAGCAGGTACCCCAGGCGGCTGGGCACGCCCTTGAAGTACCAGATGTGGGTCACGGGCGCGGCCAGCTCGATGTGGCCCATGCGCTCGCGCCGCACCTTGGCGCGGGTGACCTCGACGCCGCAGCGCTCACAGATGATGCCCTTGAAGCGGACCCGCTTGTACTTACCGCAGTAGCACTCCCAGTCGCGGGTGGGGCCGAAGATCTTCTCGCAGAAGAGCCCGTCCTTCTCCGGCTTCAGGGTTCGGTAGTTGATGGTTTCCGGCTTCTTGACCTCGCCGTGCGACCACTGGCGGATGTCGTCGGCGGTCGCGAGGCCAATTCGCAGCTCGTCAAAGAAGTTGACGTCGAGCACTTATTTCGTCCCCTGCTCTTGAAGATCGCGGAAAGTCAGACCTCTTCGACACTGCTCGGCTCGCGCCGACCCAGGTCGATTCCCAGTTCTTCCGCCGCACGGAAAACGTCCTCATCCGTGTCGCGCATCTCGATGGACATACCGTCGCTGGACAGCACCTCCACGTTCAGGCAGAGCGACTGCATCTCCTTGATGAGCACCTTGAACGATTCGGGGATGCCCGGTTCGGGGATGTTCTCGCCCTTGACGATGGCCTCGTAGACCTTCACCCGGCCCAGAACGTCGTCGGACTTGATCGTGAGGAGCTCCTGGAGGGCGTAGGCGGCGCCGTAGGCCTCCAGCGCCCACACCTCCATCTCGCCGAAGCGCTGCCCGCCGAACTGCGCCTTACCGCCCAGCGGCTGCTGGGTGATCATCGAGTACGGGCCGGTGGAGCGCGCGTGGATCTTGTCGTCGACGAGGTGGTGCAGCTTCAGGAAGTAGGTGTAGCCCACCGCGATCGGCTCGGCGAAGGGCTCGCCGGTGCGGCCGTCGAACAGCCGCGCCTTGCCCTCCTCGTTGACCAGCCGGATGCCGTCCTCATTGGGCAGGCTGGAGCCGAGCAGGCCGCCGATCTCGTCCTCGCGCAGGCCGTCGAAGACCGGCGTGGCGACCTTGGTGCCGGCGGGGATGTCGTCGGCGCCGATGGCGCGCATCGCCTTCTTCCACTCGGCGTCGTCGCCGTCGACCTTCCAGCCGTTCTGGGCCAGCCAGCCGAGGTGGATCTCCAGGATCTGGCCGACGTTCATCCGGCCGGGCACGCCCAGCGGGTTGAGGACGATGTCGACCGGCGTGCCGTCCTCCATGAACGGCATGTCCTCCTGCGGGAGGATCTTGGCGATGACGCCCTTGTTGCCGTGGCGGCCGG
This sequence comes from Nocardiopsis sediminis, assembly GCF_042650565.1. Taxonomy (NCBI): domain Bacteria; kingdom Bacillati; phylum Actinomycetota; class Actinomycetes; order Streptosporangiales; family Nocardiopsidaceae; genus Nocardiopsis; species Nocardiopsis sediminis. The sequence goes on along the minus strand of NZ_JBHSBH010000003.1, from coordinate 95,212 downwards.
CGAGCTTGTCGCCGTCGGTGATCTTGCGCTTCTGCGCCACGTACACGCGGACCAGCTCGTTGACGCCGGGCGGCAGCTCGTCGCCTTCGTCGCGGCTGAACACGCGCACGCCGATGACCTTGCCGGACTCGCCGTGCGGCACCTTCAGGGAGGTGTCGCGGACCTCGCGGGCCTTCTCACCGAAGATCGCGCGCAGCAGCCGCTCCTCGGGGGTCAGCTCGGTCTCGCCCTTGGGGGTGACCTTGCCGACGAGGATGTCGCCGTCGACGACCTCGGCGCCGATCCGGATGATGCCGCGGTCGTCGAGGTCGGCCAGGACCTCCTCGCTGACGTTGGGGATCTCCCGGGTGATCTCCTCGGGGCCCAGCTTGGTGTCGCGGGCGTCGACCTCGTGCTCCTCGATGTGGATCGAGGACATGACGTCGTCCTGCACCAGGCGCTGGGAGAGGACGATGGCGTCCTCGTAGTTGTGGCCCTCCCACGACATGTACGCCACGAGCAGGTTCTTGCCCAGCGACATCTCGCCCTGGTCGGTCGAGGGGCCGTCGGCGAGGACCTGGTTCTCCTCGACCCGCTGGCCTTCGTCGACGATGGGGCGCTGGTTGAAGCAGGTGCCCTGGTTGCTGCGGCGGAACTTGCCGAGGCGGTAGGTCTTGCGCGTGCCGTCGTCGGCCATGACCGTGACGTAGTCGGCGGTGACGTCCTCGACGACGCCCGCCTTCTCGGCCAGGACGACCTCGCCGGCGTCGGTGGCGGCACGGTACTCCATGCCGGTGCCGACCAGCGGGGACTCGGCGAGCAGCAGCGGCACCGCCTGGCGCTGCATGTTGGAGCCCATGAGCGCGCGGTTGGCGTCGTCGTGCTCCAGGAACGGGATCATGGCGGTCGCGACCGACACCATCTGGCGCGGCGAGACGTCGATGTAGTCGACCTCGCCCGCGGCGACGGCCTCGAACTCCCCGCCCTTGCGACGGACCAGGACGCGGTCCTCGGCGAAGGTGCCGTCGGGGTTGACCGGCGTGTTCGCCTGGGCGATGACGAAGCGGTCCTCTTCGTCGGCCGTGAGGTAGAAGATCTCCTCGGTCACGCGGCCGTCGGCGACCTTGCGGTACGGGGTCTCGACGAACCCGAAGGAGTTCACCCGGCCGTACCCGGCCAGCGACCCGATCAGGCCGATGTTGGGGCCTTCAGGGGTCTCGATCGGGCACATGCGGCCGTAGTGCGACGGGTGGACGTCGCGGACCTCGAACCCGGCGCGCTCACGCGACAGGCCGCCCGGGCCCAGCGCGGACAGCCGCCGCTTGTGGGTCAGGCCCTCCAGCGGGTTGGTCTGGCCCATGAACTGCGACAGCTGGCTGGTGCCGAAGAACTCCTTGATGGAGGCGACGACCGGCCGGATGTTGATCAGGGTCTGCGGCGTGATCGCCTCGACGTCCTGGGTGGTCATGCGCTCGCGGACCACGCGCTCCATGCGCGCCAGGCCCAGGCGGACCTGGTTCTGGATCAGCTCGCCGACGGTGCGCAGGCGGCGGTTGCCGAAGTGGTCGATGTCGTCGGTCTCGATCGGGCGGGAGCCGTGGGGGGTCTCCAGCTCGTCCTCGCCGGCGTGCAGGCGCACGATGTAGTCGATCGTGGCGACGATGTCGTCCTCGGTCAGCGTGCCCTGCGTGTACTCGGCCTCGACGCCGAGCTTCTTGTTGATCTTGTAGCGGCCGACCTTGGCGAGGTCGTAGCGCTTCGGGTTGAAGTACAGGTTCTCCAGGAGCGCCTGCGCGGACTCCTTCGTCGGCGGCTCGCCCGGACGCAGCTTGCGGTAGATGTCCAGCAGCGCGTCGTCGGTGCCCGCGGTGGGGTCCTTCTCCAGGGTGTTGCGGATGGACTCGTACTGGCCGAACCGCTCCAGGATCTGGTCGGTGGTCCAGCCGAGCGCCTTCAGCAGCACGGTGACGCCCTGCTTGCGCTTGCGGTCGATGCGGACCCCGACGAAGTCGCGCTTGTCGACCTCGAACTCCAGCCAGGCGCCGCGCGACGGGATGACCTTGCAGCCGAAGAGGTCCTTGTCGGACGTCTTGTCGACCGTGCGGTCGAAGTAGACGCCCGGCGAACGGACGAGCTGCGACACGACGACACGCTCGGTGCCGTTGATGATGAACGTGCCGGTGGCGGTCATGAGCGGGAAGTCGCCCATGAACACGGTCTGGCTCTTGATCTCACCGGTGTCGTTGTTGATGAACTCCGCCGTGACGAACATCGGGGCGGAGTAGGTCATGTCCTTGTCCTTGCACTCCTCTGCGGAGTACTTGGGCGGCTCGAAGCGGTGGTCGCGGAACGAAAGCGACATCGTGCCCGAGAAGTCCTCGATGGGACTGATCTCCTCGAAGATCTCTTCGAGGCCGGACTGCTCCGGAACGTCCTTGCGGCCGGCGTTACGGGCCGCCTCTACTCGGGTACTCCACTTCTCGTTGCCGAGCAGCCAGTCGAACGACTCGGTCTGCAAGGCGAGAAGGTTGGGGACCTCAAGTGGTTCCTGAATACGAGCGAAGGAAACGCGGTTCGGACCAAGGGCGTTAGCGGAGGCGTTGCGCGAGGCTGCCAACAGGGGTCCTTCCGAAGGCTTGTGGCGGTTGATGCGCGCGCACGCCAGACGTCCCTTGATGCGCGAAGAGAAGCCGAGGCAGGTCGGAGACTCTAGGGTGCGGAGTGGGCCGAGACAACGATGAATCGGGCTCCACGCACGGACACCGGCACAGGGAACGTCAAAGGGCAGCGCAAAAGGGCAGTGTAGCCGAATACTACACCGCTGTCCAACAACGCCCCCCGGAGTCAGTCACGACACCACGCAGCATCGCTCCAACAGCCGAATCCGTCAAGCCCAGGCCGCCCGTATCGGGGCATTCCGCCGTCGTGAGAGGTCCCACAGACCCCTCGGGGTGTGAGCCACCCGACATAGGGGAAAGATCCTTGGGTCCAGGGCCCGCCACCCCCCGCGCCCCAGGCCATCCCGGGACGCAGGGCCGTGCCACCGCGCCGGCCGCGTCACGCGCCGAGCCTCCTCAGCAGGTCCGACCACGCCCGCACGCTCTCAGCGGCGGCCTCGTCGACCGCCTCAGCGCCTGCGAGCCCGCCGGGCTCCGCATCCGTGGACCACACCGTCATCGCGCCACTCCCTCATCGTCGGAAACCGGTGACACGGGAGTGATACCACCGCGCACCCGGCCTCGTCCGGGAAATCCCCGGAGACGGCGAAAGGCGGCCACCCCAAGTGTGGGGTGGCCGCCCGGAAAGCGCCTATCGAGGCTGCTCTCGCTCCTACTTCAGGGTGACGGTGGCGCCGGCGCCCTCGAGGGCGGCCTTGGCCTTCTCGGCGGCGTCCTTGGCGACACCCTCCAGCAGCGGCTTGGGGGCGTTGTCGACCAGGTCCTTGGCCTCCTTGAGGCCCAGGCTCGTGAGGCTGCGGACCTCCTTGATGACCTGGATCTTCTTGTCGCCCGCGCCCTCGAGGATGACGTCGAACTCGCTCTGCTCCTCG
>NZ_JBHSBH010000003.1:77342-91658 GCF_042650565.1 Nocardiopsis sediminis | reverse complement strand
GGAGCGGCGGCGACAACGGCGGCCGGGGCGGCGGCCGTGACGTCGAACTTCTCCTCGAACTCCTTGACGAACGCGGCCAGTTCGAGCAGGGTCATTTCCTCGAACTGACCGAGCAGCTCTTCGGTGCTGAGCTTCGCCATGATTGCGATCTCTCTTTCTCTCACGGCACGGGCGTCGCGCGACGCCGTGCCGGGCCAGACGTCCGGCGCGGGAGCGCCGGCAGGCACAGTGGGTGGTTAGGCTTCTTCCGAGCGCTTGTCGTGCAGCGCCTGAGCGAGCCGCACGGTCTTGCTCGGGAGCGCCTGGAACAGCGCGGCGGCCTGGCCCTGCTTGGCCTTGAGGGCGCCGGCCAGCTTCGCGAGGAGCACCTCGCGGGACTCGAGATCGGCCAGCTGGTTGATCTCGTCGGGGGTCATCGCCTTACCGTCGATGACACCGCCCTTGATCACCAGCGGCGCGTTCGCCTTCGAGAAGTCACGCAGGCCCTTGGCGGCCTCGACCACGTCACCGTGGACGAAGGCGATGGCAGAGGGGCCCTCGAACAGGTCACGGACCTGCTCGTCAAGACCGGCCTCGTTGGCGGCGATCTTGCTCAGCGTGTTCTTGACGATGCGGAAGCGCGCGTTCTGGCCGAGGCTACGGCGCAGCTCGGTCAGCTGCGCCACACTGAGCCCCCGGTATTCGGCAAGCACGGCACCCTGCGAGCTGGAGAACTCCTCCTTCAGCTCGGCGACCGCGGCTGCCTTATCCGGCCTCGCCATGGGACTCCTTCCAACAGTGAACACCGGTGAATCCACGGAGCCACGCGAATGGGAGGAGGGCAGAAAAAAAGCCCCGGCGCAGGGGCACGGGGCGCGGCGGGAGGCACCCCGGATACGGGGACACACCACCACAGCTCACATCGCACCTGCGCAGGCCGCCCATTCGCATGGGACCTTGGGCCACCCGATGGGTGGCGACCGGCGGTCTTCGGCAATCACCCATCTTAGGCGATGTCAGGAGTGGTACGGACGCCTGCCCGGCCGGCCCCGCCGCCACACCTCCGTCACCCGCCTGCCACCCGGCCCTGTCCCCCCAACGCCGCGTGCCCCGGACCGAAGGAACGGTCCGGGGCACGCGGGGCGGTGCGCGGTGCGCTGTGCGCCTGTATCAGGCGGCGCGGGTGACGTTGGGGTCGACCGGGATGCCCGGGCCCATCGTCGTGGTCACCGTGGCCTTCTTGATGTAGCGGCCCTTGGCGGCGGACGGCTTGAGGCGGAGCACCTCGTCGAGCGCGGCGGAGTAGTTGTCGAGCAGCTGCTCTTCACCGAACGAGGTCTTGCCGATGATGAAGTGCAGGTTCCCGTGGCGGTCCACGCGGAACTCGATCTTGCCGCCCTTGATCTCGGTCACGGCCTTGGCCACATCGGGGGTGACGGTGCCGGTCTTCGGGTTCGGCATCAGGCCGCGGGGGCCGAGCACGCGGCCCAGGCGCCCGACCTTGCCCATCAGGTCGGGGGTGGCGACGACCGCGTCGAAGTCGAGGAAGCCCTTCTGGATCTCCTCGACCAGGTCGTCGTCGCCCACGAAGTCGGCGCCGGCGGCACGCGCCTGCTCGGCACGCTCACCGGTGGCGAAGACCAGGACCCGTGCGGTCTTGCCGGTGCCGTGCGGCAGGTTGACGGTGCCGCGCACCATCTGGTCGGCCTTGCGCGGGTCGACGCCCAGGCGCAGGGCGACCTCGACGGTCGCGTCGAACTTGACGCCGCTGGTGTCCTTGGCGAGCTTCACGGCCTCGTTGGGCGAGTACAGCTTGCTGCGGTCCACCAGGTCGCTGGCTTTGCGGTGGTTCTTGCTGCGCTTCACGGAAAGATCTCCTACTGAGACGTGTGGTGCGGGCCGGCGCAGGCCCTTCCACGGTTTCGGTGCCGGAACCGGCTACTTGACCTCGATGCCCATGGAACGGGCGGTGCCGGCGACGATCTTGGCGGCGGCGTCGATGTCGTCGGTGTTGAGGTCGGGCAGCTTGGTCTGCGCGATCTCGCGGACCTGGTCGGCGGTGATCGAACCGGCCACGGAGCGGCTCGGGTCGGTCGACCCCTTCTCCAGGCCGGCGGCCTTGAGGATCAGCTTCGGCGCCGGCGGCGTCTTGGTGATGAAGCTGAACGAGCGGTCCTCGTAGATGGTGATCTCAACGGGGATGACGCTCCCGCGCTGGGCTTCCGTGGCAGCGTTGTACTGCTTGCAGAAGTCCATGATGTTGACGCCGTGCGGACCGAGGGCGGTACCGACCGGCGGCGCCGGGGTGGCCTGGCCAGCGGGCAGCTGCACTTTGACGAGTGCCGCGATCTTCTTCTTCGGAGGCATGTCGGGTCCTGTCCTGAATCAGCCTGTTTCGCGATATTTACTTGGGCCCCTGGCCCGTGCACGCGGACGTGCACGGGTTCCGCCGGATGGACCGGATGGAGGGGGGCGGCCGGTCTCCGCCACGGGTGGCGGAGGGCGCCCGCACCGGGGCCCGGCCGGGGCGCGAAGAAGCCCCGCATGAGCGGGGCACGACGGGTCCGCCTCGACGAAGCGGACCCGGCAAGTCTACGCGCCACCGGCCGGTGGCCGTGCCGGTCAGATCTTGGAGACCTGGTTGAACGCGAGTTCGACCGGGGTCTCGCGGCCGAAGATCGAGACCAGCACCTTGAGCTTCTGGGTGTCGGGGTTGATCTCGCTCACCGTCGCGGGCAGCGTGGCGAACGGGCCCTCCATCACCGTGACGGACTCGCCGATGTCGTAGGCGACGTCGGATCGGGCCTCGGCCTTCTCCTTGCGTGCCTGCTCCGGCGCGACCTCGGGCTCGGGGGCGAGGAGGTCGGCGACCTCCTGGATGCTCAGCGGGGCCGGCCGGTTGGACAGGCCGACGAAGCCGGTGACACCCGGGGTGTTGCGGATGGCGGCCCAGGACTCGTCGGTCAGCTCCATGCGGACCAGGACGTAGCCCGGCAGCACCTTCTCGGTGACCTGCTGCCGCTTGCCGCTCTTGACCTCGGTGACCTCCTGTGTGGGCACCTCGACCTGGAAGATGTACTCCTCCATGTTGAGCGACTGGGTGCGGCTCTCGACGTTGGCCTTCACCCGGTTCTCGTAGCCGGCGTAGGTGTGCACGACGTACCAGTCGCCCGGCAGCAGGCGGAGCTCGATCTTGAACTCCTCGACGGGGTCGAGCTTGGGTACCTGGGGCTCCTCAGGCTCCTCTTCGCCGCCGGGCTCCGCTGCGGCGTCGCCTTCGTCGGCGGCCTCTGCGGCGCCCTCCCCCGTGGGGGCCGCGGTCTCGTCGGCGTCCTCGCCGGGCTCCTGAGCGTGCTCGGCGAGCCGACCGGTCTCGTCCTCTGACGACTGATCCTGCTCCTCAGCGGGGAGATCGCCAGAGGTCAAAGGGGACTCGGACACGGCTGCTCTTTCTCTCGTCGGTTGCGCACCCTGGGACGGCGCGGGAACAAATGGCGCCGATACCAGTTCATGCCAGCTTACGGTCTCAGTGGGCGTCATGAGACCAGGCAGGGCGCGAAGCCGCACAGGAGTGTGGCGGGTGCGCGGCTAGGCCGCCGTGGCACCGCCGCCGGAGCCGAACTGGCCGTAGAGCCACGTGACCGCCTCACCGAAGCCGAAGTCGAGCAGCGAGACGTAACCGACCATGATCACGACGAACACGATGACGACGATCGTGTAGGTGACGAGTTCGCGGCGGGTGGGCCAGCGCACCTTGCGGAGTTCGCCGACGACCTGCTTGGTGAAGGTCACCGGACCGGTACGACGCTTGCGCTCCTTCTCCGGCTTCGCGTCGGCGTCAGTCTGTGTCACCTGAGGTCCTTAGGAGTCGACGGTTCGGCTGGCACTACTCCGGCGGAACTGTCTCGGATGAGGCGGGGTTGCCGATCGCGATGAAGCGCGATGCCCGTATCTCGCCCAAGAGGCCTTGCAGGGCAGGAGGGACTCGAACCCCCAACCGCCGGTTTTGGAGACCGGTGCTCTACCAATTGAGCCACTGCCCTTCGGCGGAAACCGCGTGGTCCCACCATAGCCGGATTCCGGCGTTCGGTCGCGCGGTTTTCCACGCGGCACGATCCGGGCCCCGGCCCATCGGTTGCCAGAGTCTATGCCAGTTCCCCTCTGAGAACCAACCCGGGCGGACCCGCAGCGTCGCCGCAGCACCACGCGCCGCGGGCCGGGCCGGCGGCGCCACACCCCCCGCATACCCCCCGGCCTCCCCTTCCGCACCGCCGCCCCCGCGCGCATGAAACCATGGGCCCATGACTGACCGACCCCGTATCTCCGCACGTATCGGCGGCATCTCCGAGTCGGCGACCCTGGCCGTCGACGCCAAGGCCAAGGCCATGAAGGCGGCCGGGCGCCCCGTCATCGGCTTCGGCGCAGGGGAGCCCGACTTCCCCACCCCCGACTACATCGTCGAGGCGGCGGTCAAGGCCGCCCGCGACCCCCGCTTCCACCGCTACACGCCGGCCGGCGGCCTGCCCGAGCTGAAGGAGGCGCTGGCCGCCAAGACCCTGCGCGACTCCGGCTACCGGGTGGAGCCCTCGCAGATCCTGGTGACCAACGGCGGCAAGCAGGCCATCTACGAGGCGTTCGCGACCCTGCTCGACCCGGGCGACGAGGTCATCGTCATCGCCCCCTACTGGACCACCTACCCCGAGTCCATCGCCCTGGCCGGCGGCGTGCCCTCCTACGTGGTCACCGACGAGTCCACCGGCTACCTGGCCTCCGTGGAGCAGCTCGAGGCGGCCCGCACCGAGCGCACCAAGGTGCTGCTGTTCGTCTCGCCGTCCAACCCGACCGGCGCCGTGTACACCCCCGAGCAGGTCCGCGAGATCGGCCAGTGGGCCGCCGGGCACGGGCTGTGGGTGCTCACCGACGAGATCTACGAGCACCTCGTCTACGGCGACGCCCGCTTCAGCTCCATCCCGGTCGAGGTCCCCGAGCTGGCCGACCGCACCGTGGTGGTCAACGGCGTCGCGAAGACCTACGCCATGACCGGCTGGCGCGTGGGGTGGGTCGTCGGACCCAAGGACGTCGTGAAGGCGGCCGCCAACCTCCAGTCGCACGCCACCTCCAACGTCGCCAACGTGTCGCAGGCCGCGGCGCTGGCCGCCGTCTCCGGCGACCTGTCGGCGGTCGCCGAGATGCGCACCGCGTTCGACCGGCGCCGCCGCACCATCGTCGGGCTGCTCAACGACATCCCCGGCGTCGTGTGCCCCGAACCGCAGGGCGCCTTCTACGTCTACCCCTCCGTCAAGGAGCTGCTCGGCAAGGAGATCGGCGGCCGCCGCCCGCAGAGCTCCGCCGAGCTGGCCGAGGTCATCCTCGACCAGGCCGAGGTCGCGGTCGTCCCCGGCGAGGCGTTCGGCACACCGGGCTACCTGCGCCTGTCCTACGCGCTGGGCGACGCGGACCTCGCCGAAGGCGTGGGCCGCATGGGCAAGCTGCTGGGCGAGGCCCGGTAGCCGCGCCCGCGGCCGCTCCGGCCGCCCGGCCCCGCGCCGCCCGGCGGCGTGCACGCGAGGGGGTGCCCGATCCCGGGCGCCCCCTCGCCGCGTCCGGGCCTGTTGCGCCGACGCGGCATCGCGGGGTTGCGCTTTAGGGCACCCTTGTGGGATGGAACGCCCGATCGCCCAGTTGCCGAAAGCCCACCTGCACCTGCACTTCACGGGGTCGATGCGGCACCCGACCCTGGTCGGGCTGGCACGGGAGCGCGGAGTGCAGCTCCCCCAGTCCCTGGTCGCCGAATGGCCCCCCAAACTGCGCGCGACCGATGAGCGCGGCTGGTTCCGGTTCCAGCGCCTCTACGACATCGCCCGGTCGGTGCTGCGCCGGCCCGACGACATGTACCGGTTACTGCTCGAGGCCGCCGAGGACGAGCGCGCCGCCGGCTCGGGCTGGCTGGAGATCCAGGTCGACCCCGGCGGCTACGCCGCGCGGTTCGACGGCCTGACCGCCACCCTCGAGCTGATCCTGGACGCCGCCCGCGCCGCCGAGCGCGACACCGGGGTGGGGATCGGGATCATGGTCGCCGCCAACCGCACCAAGCACCCCCTCGACGCCAAGGCCCTCGCCCGCCTGGCCGCCCAGTACGCCGGCCGCGGGGTGGTGGCCTTCGGCCTCAACAACGACGAGCGGCGGGGCCGTGCGCTCGACTTCGAGGGCGCCTTCCGCATCGCCCGGCGCGCGGGGCTGCTCTCGGCGCCCCACGGCGGCGAGCTGCAAGGCCCCCGCAGCGTCCGGGAGTGCCTGGACGACCTGTCGGCCGACCGGATCGGCCACGGCGTGCGCGCGATCGAGGACCCCTACCTGGTCGAGCGGATCGCCACCCAGGAGACCACGCTGGAGGTCTGCCCCAGCTCCAACGTCGGGCTGGGCGTGGTGGAGCACATGGAGCACGTGCCGCTGCGGCGGCTGTTCGACGCGGGGGCGCCCATCGCCCTGGGCACCGACGACCCGCTGCTGTTCGGGCCGCGCCTCGCCGAGCAGTACGAGACCGCCCGCACGGTCTTCGGGTTCACCGACCCGGAGCTGGCCGAGCTGGCCCGGATGTCCATCCGCGGCTCGGCCGCGCCCGACGGCCTCAAGAAGGACCTGCTGGCCGGGGTCGACGCCTGGCTGGCGGCCCCGCCGCCGGAGTCCCCGGGACCCTGAGCGCGCCGGCCCGGCCACGGGCCCGCGGAACTCGCGGGCTACAGGGCCACGCCCATCATCACCGGCTCGTTGACCAGGGTGACCCCGAACGCCTCGGCCACCCCCGCGCGCACCTCGCGCGCGAGCTCCAGCAGGTCCTCGGTGCGGGCCCCGCCGGGGTTGGTCAGGGCGAGCGTGTGCTTGGTGGAGATCCGGGCCGCCCCCGCGCCGTAGCCCTTGGTGAACCCGGCCCGGTCGATGAGCCAGGCGGCGGAGAGCTTGACCCGGCCGTCGGAGTCGGGGTGGGCCGGCGGGACGGTGTCGGGGCCCAGCCGTTCGGCGGCCCGCGCGCGGAACCGCTCGAACTCCTCGGCCGACAGCAGCGGGTTGGTGAAGAACGACCCGGCGCTGCGGGTGTCGGGGTCGGCGGGGTCGAGGACCATGCCCTTGCCGCGGCGCAGCTCCAGGACGGCGGCGCGGGCATCGGCCAGCGGCACCGTGCCCCCGGCCTCGACCCCCAGGGCGCGGGCGACCTCGGCGTAGCGCAGCGGGCGGCTCGACGGCGCGCGCGTCAGCTCGAACACGACCTCGCACACCACGTAGCGGTCGTCGCCCTTGAACGCGCTGTCGCGGTAGGCGAACCCGCACTCGGCGTTGGACAGCGTCCGCAGCCGCCCGGTGGCGCGGTCGTGCACGACGACCTCGGCGATGGTCTGGGCGACCTCCTGGCCGTAGGCGCCGACGTTCTGGATGGGGGTGGAGCCCACGCGCCCGGGGATGCCGGACAGGCACTCGATCCCGCTCAGGCCCTCGGCGACCGTGGACGCCACGAAGGGGTCCCATTCGACGCCCGCGTCCGCCCGGAGCCGGACGGTCCGCCCGTCGTCGGCCTCCACCGCGGTGCCCTGGGAGTCGACGTGCACCACCGTGCCGTCGAAGCCGGAGTCGGCCACCACCAGGTTGCTGCCGCCGCCCAGGACGAGCAGCCGCTCGCCGGCGGCGTCGGCGGCTGTGACGGCGGCGACGAGCTCGCCGGTATCGCGTGCGGTGGCGAAGCGCGCCGCCGGGCCGCCGAGGCCCAGGGTGGTGTAGCCGGCCAGGCTGACGCCGCTGCGGGCGCCGGCGAGGACGGTGGAACGGGACGGATCAGCGGTCACGGGCACCTCGGATGGGACGGACGGGCCGGTGCCCAGGGTACGGCGGCGAAGCCGCCGCCCCGGGCAACCGGATCAGGCGAGCCGGACGACGGCGGTGGCGCGGGCCAGCACCTTGGCGCCGCCGGAGCGCGCGGTGATGGCGATCTTGACGCGGTCGCCGTCGAGCTTCTCCTTGACGACGCCGCTCACGGTGATCTCGGCGCCGTTGTCGTCGTCGGGGACGACGACGGGCGCGGAGAACCGCACCGAGTACTCCTCGACGGCGCCGGGGTCGCCCGCCCAGTCGGTGACCAGCCGGCCGGCCTCGGCCATGCTGAACATGCCGTGGGCGATGACGTCGGGCAGCCCCACCGACTTCGCGAACCGCTCGTTCCAGTGGATGGGGTTGAAGTCGCCGGAGGCGCCGGCGTAGCGGACGAGGTCGATCCGGCGCACCGGGTAGACCTGCTCGGGGAGCTCGGCTCCGACCTCGACGTCGGCGTAGCGGACGGTGGCGGTCATGCGCTGCTCCCCTGCTGTTCCGCGGCCCCGCCGCGCACGACGAACATCATCACCGAGGTGACCACGTGCTCGCCCTCGACGGTGCTGATCTCGCTTTCGAGCGTCATCATCTCGTTGCCGCCGAGCGCCTTGATGTCGGCGATCGTGGTGACCGTGGTGACGACGTCGCCGGCGCGCAGCGGCCGGCTGTAGCGGAACGACTGGTCGCCGTGGACGACCATCGAGAAGTCCAGGCGCAGGTCGGGGTCGACGATGGCCTGCCCGGCGCCGTCCATGGCCATGATGATGGGGAAGGTCGGCGGGGCGACGACGTCGGTGTGGCCGGCGGCCTTGGCGGCCGCGGTGTCAGTGTAGAGGGGGCTGGGGTCCTGGATGGCGGCGGCGAACTCGCGGATCTTGCCGCGCGTCACCTCATAGGGCTGCGGGGTCTCGTACACCCGCCCCAGGTAGTCACGGTTGATCGCCATCGGCTCCCTCTCGGCTGGTGGTCTGGGCCCATCACACACTAATGGCCCGGTGAGCAAGGGATGCTCACCGGGCACGGGCGCACATGGCACACCGGAGTAGCGCGGCCGGAGGCCGCGTACCCGCTCCGCTGGGCGGGTTAGCGGGTCTCGCGGTGCTCGGAGTGCTGCCGGCAGTTCGGGCAGAACTTCTTCAGCGAGAGACGGTCGGGGTTGTTCCGACGGTTCTTGCGCGTGATGTAGTTACGGTGCTTGCACTCCTGGCAGGCCAGGGTGATCTTCGGCCTCACGTCGGTGGCAGCCACGTCGGAGTGCCTTTCTCGCTGGAAGCTATGAACATCGAAAAGGACCCGCGGAGACCCCTGATCAAGAGAACAGGGGCCGCGCGCAGGTTGTAGCGGAGGCCGGACTTGAACCGACGACACAGCGATTATGAGCCGCTTGCTCTACCGACTGAGCTACTCCGCCATGACCGGGGATGACCGGCGCGACCTCGGAGAGGTTACCGGAACCCGGTCCGGCCGGCGAATCAGATTTCCGCCGGCCACCCACCTGAGTGGACCGGAAGCTCATTCAAGTGGTGGAGCCCCTTTACGGAATCGAACCGTAGACCTTCTCCTTACCATGGAGACGCTCTGCCGACTGAGCTAAAGGGGCCTGCTGTGGCGCTCCCCCTTGCGGGGTTCCGCCCTTCGCGTGGTCACGACTATACAGGGATCGGGGGGTGCTCTGCCAACTCGAACGGCAGCCCTCGCGGCCCCTGCGGGGCGGCCCCGCGACCCCCTTCACTCCCCCGGATCCGCCACCCAGACGTTGGACATCGCGTCGCGGTGGATGAGCCGGATCGCCGCGGGCAGCCCCAGGCGCCGCAGGGCGTCGGGCAGCCGGGTGTCGTGCGTGAACACCACGAGCTGCCGGTGCCGGCCCACCTCGGCCAGCACCGATGACAGCCCCTCCACGGTCTCGGTGTCCATGGCCTGCACGGGGTCGTCCAGCAGCAGGAATCCGAACGGGTTGCCGGGCACGAGGGTGCGCGGCAGGCAGATCGACAGCGCCAGCGCCTGGAACTCCCCCTGGCTGAGCAGGCCCGGCGCGTTGCCGTCGGTGTCGGCGCCGTCGACGGCGACGTCCACCGCCACCCGCCGCTGTGCGCCCCGGCCCACCAGCCGCAGCGCCTCCAGGTCGATGTGCCGTTCCTGGCGCAGCCGCTGCCACACGTGCTCGGCCTGGGCGGCGAGCGGGCGCAGCCGCTCGGCGCGGATCTCGCGGGCCAGCCCGGTGAACCAGTTGAGCGCCTGCCCGGCCGGGTGCAGGACCTCGCGGGCGTGCATCGCCGCGCGGGCGTCGGCCACCCACGCCTTCAGGGCCTCGGCGAGGTCGGCCCAGCCGTCGGTGGGGTCGTCCAGCCGCGCGCCGGCCTCCTTGCGCGCGGCGATGGCCGTGGAGCGCAGCCGGCGGCCCACGGTCTCGATGTGCTCGGCCAGCTCGCCGAGGTCGGTGATCTCGGTCCCCGCCGACCACTGCGCCCAGACCCGGCCCAGCTCGCTGTCGGCCGGCAGCCACGAGGGCATGGGGGCCATGAGGAAGCGCGCCTGGTCGCGTGCGTTGTCGGCGCGCTCGTAGGCCGCGGAGGCCCCCGCGGCGACGCGGTCGAGCGTGGCGATCTCGGCCTGTGCGCGCGCCTCCCACTGCGGGCCCAGCGCCCCGCCGGCACCGCACGTGGGGCAGTCGGTCTCCTTGGGGTGGCGCCGGTGGTGCTCCAGCGCCTGGCGCAGCAGCTCCACGACGCCGTGCGCGCGGTCGCCCTTGGTACCGGCCGCCATGGCGAGCTCCATGGCGGCGCCGCGCAGCTCGTTGACGATGTCGCCGAGCAGGGCGCGCTCGGGCACGGCGAGGCGGCGCAGGCGGCGCAGGACGAGCTGGCGGCCGGGGTCGGCGGGGCCGTCGTCGGCGGCGATGGCGGCCAGCCGGTCCAGGTCGATCGGGGCGGCGCCCAGCAGTTCGGCGGCCCGATGCGCGCGGGGGTCCCCGCTCTCGCGGAGCCGCTCCACGAGGTGGCCGAGGTCGCGGCCGGGCCGGTCCTGCTGCTTGGCCAGCTTGTCGCAGGCCTTGGCCAGGCGGCGCTCGGCCTCGGCGAGGTCGGTCAGCCCGAGCAGCGCCGTGAGCGTGTCGTAGAGCTCGGCCGCGCGGCCGGTGACGGCCCGGCCCAGTTCGTCGTAGGACAGGAACGGGCGGTAGCGCGCGAGGTCGGCCTCCCACCCCAGGCCGCGCAGCGGACCGGTCCGCCCATTGGGGTGGACCACCTCCCCGCGCGCCGAGCGCACGCTCTCGCCCGTCCACGTGCGGGTCACCCGCAACGGGGCGGCCTCACCCGCGACGTGCAGCTGCACGCTCACCCGCGTGTGCTCGTCGAAGTGCAGGTTGCGCCAGCCGTCGCGCCACGCCGCCGGCATCCCGTCCCAGCGCAGGTTGCGGCCGGTCAAGGCGGCCTCGGCGGCCTCGGCGAAGCTCGACTTGCCCGACCCGTTGCGCCCGACGATCACGGTCAGCCCCGGCCCGGGCGGGAACTCCAGCGCCGTGGGGCGCCCGATCCCGCGGAAGCCCTGCACCTCGATGCGGCCGATGTAGCCCCGCCGCGCCGGGACATCGGGCGGGTGCCCGCCGCCCTGCTCCGCCTCGCCGGGCGGCCGCAGGGGGACGTCCTCACCGCGGGCGCAGGCGGCCAGCGCGTCGTCGCCGAGGAGGGCGGCCGCCATCCACCGCCGGGCCGGTGCGTCGAGGGGGGAATGGGCGAGCCGGGCGAGGACGGCGCGGCCGGCGGCACCGTCGTCGTCCGGCCGCGGGGGCTCGCCGGCGAACGCCGCAGGGACCGTCGTCACACTCGTCACCACACCGCTCCATTGTCGACCTTGCGCTTCAGATTAGGACAGGCCGGTGGAAAGCAGTAGGCCCGAGTCCACGGACCGCCCCCGGGGGCCTGCACCCCGGGAGGTGCGGCAGGCCCGGGTCACCGGCCCGCCGCCCGCGGCCCCTCCCCCCGGGGCGTGCGCCCCGGAGAGATGGCGGCCTCATACCCCGACGAGCCGCCGTCTGTTGCCGTCCCAGGTGAAGTGCAGGGTGGCGATGCCCGGAACGGCGGGGTCGCGCAGGCACTCGTAGATGTGCAGGCTCGGCACGCTGGGGAAGCAGCCCCAGACGCGCTCGGAGGTCAGCACGAAGTCCAGGTCGAGTTCGACCAGCAGGCCGAGCAGGCGGCCGTGGGTGGGCTCGTCGACCTTGGCGAAGGCGTCGTCGAGCAGGATGAGCCGCGGGGCGTCGGGCGCGTGGGCGGCCAGGGACCCGAACTGGGCCGCCGCCGCGGCGAACAGCACCAGGTAGGCCACCACGCGCTGCTCGCCCTGGCTGAGGGCCGTGCGATGGCCCAGCCGGCGCTCGCGCCCGGGGTGGGCGGCGTCGGTCACATAGACCGTGAACGCGAACCAGGAGCGGTAGTCCAGGGCGGCGCGCAGCTGGGCGCCGCCGGTGGCCTCGGG
The DNA here is from genome assembly GCF_042650565.1 of Nocardiopsis sediminis. Taxonomy (NCBI): domain Bacteria; kingdom Bacillati; phylum Actinomycetota; class Actinomycetes; order Streptosporangiales; family Nocardiopsidaceae; genus Nocardiopsis; species Nocardiopsis sediminis. Next base: position 79,346 of record NZ_JBHSBH010000003.1, on the reverse strand, counting down.
GTCGAGCCGGCGGATCGCCTCGATGCAGCGGCGCAGCGCGTCGCGCAGGCGGGTGGTCTCGACCCGGGTGCGCTTGGCGGCGGGGCGGGCCAGGAGCGGGACGACGGCGCGGATGTCCTCGTCGGCGTCGGGGGCCAGCCGCCAGTCGAGCCGGACCCCCAGTCCCTGGGAGGTGGTGACGTCGCCGAGCACGTCGTTCATCGTGGAGATGAGCGCCTTGGCCTCGTCGATCTGGTGCGAGAGGTGCCCGGCCAGCTCGCCGAGGAGGTGGCGCTCGAACGCCTCCTCCTCGCGCTGGATCGCGGCCTCCTCGGCGCCGGCGATGGCCTGGTCGAGGCGTTCGGCGTAGGCGGTGATGTCGTGGGCGCCGTCGTCGTCGTGGACGGTGAGGCGCTTGACCCCCGCGGACTCGGTGAGCTCGGTCCAGGCCCCGGCGGCGTCGCTCGCCGAGAGCATCCGGTGCAGCTCCTCGCGGCGGCGCAGGATGCCGCTGTCGTCGAGTTCGGTACCGGGTTCGGGTGCGGGGCCCAGGCCGTCCTCGACGGCGCGCAGGAGGGTGTCGAGTTCGCCGACCCGTTCGGCGAGCGAGCGGTCGCCGGGGTCGGCGCCGCCGGACGCGGATTCGGGGACCGCGTCGGGGTCGCCGATGCCGGTGAGGCCGGCGGCGGCGAGCAGGGCGGGGTCGGGGCGGCCGTCGCCGCCCGCGGCGAGCATGGCGCGCAGCGTGTCGCCGGCGTCCAGGGCGCGGCCGGCCTGCTCGGCGCGTTCGAAGACGGCGGTGTCGAGCCGGGTCTCCGCGGCCACGCGGTCGTCGCGGGCCTGCTGGGCGGCGCGCTCGACCTCGGGCAGCCGCCCGGCGGCCTGCTCCATGCGGCCGCGGACCTCGCCCACAGCGGTCTCGATCTGGTCGGGTGCGGCGGCGCGGGCGCGGTCGGTCAGCTCGATCTCGCGGCGCACCGTGATCATGTCGTCGATCGCGGCGCCGCGGACGTCCTCGGCCAGGACCCGCCCGGCCCTCGCCTGCTCCCACACCACCACGCGCAGCTGATAGCGCTCCAGGAGCACCGCAAGGGCCTCCAGGTCGCGGTAGGCGGCGGCGAATTCGACGCGCAGCCGCTCCAGGGCGCCGAGGACGGCCGCGAGGTCGTCGGGGCCGGCGGGCAGGCCGTGGCGGGCGGCGGGGTCGGCCAGCCCGGCGCGCAGCTCCAGGACCGTGGAGCGGGCCGACTCGGCGGCGGCGCGGGCGGCGGCGTGCTCGCGGACGGACGCGGTCAGCCAGGAGCGGGCGTTGTCGAGCGCGGCCCAGGCGCGGGTCAGGGCGGTGGGGTCGGGGACGGCGCGGACGACGGCGACGAGTTCGTCGAGCCGGCGCTCGGTGTCAGCGCGGCGCTCCTCGGCCTCGGCGAGCAGGGCCTCGGCGATGGCGATGCGGCGGTCGAGGTTGGCGAGGGTGCGGTCGGCCGCGGCGGCGCGGGCGTCGGCGCCGATGTACTCCGCGGCGGCCTTGCGGTGGGCCCCGGAGGCGGCGCCCATGCGCCAGCGCCCGTCCAGCGACGCCGCGGTGGAGGGGGGCGGGACGCTGTCGCGCCGGTGGCGGGGTTCGGGCTCCTCCTCGCCGGGGGCGGGCAGCAGGGCGATGGAGCCGAGCAGGGCGGTGACGGTGCTGGTGGAGATGCCGGATTCGGAGCGGTCGACGGGGGTGAGCACGTCGAGCAGGCTTCGGCCTCTCGCAGGGCGCCCGGGGGAGAGCAGGAGGTCGCGCGTCGCCGCGTCGGCGAGCGCGCCGTCGGGGGTGATCCAGCCCGCGAGGAGCCCGGCGGCCTCCAGGGCGGCTTCGAGCCCGGCGCGTTCGGCGGCGCCGAGGCCGTCGGCGAAGTCCACGGCCCGGTAGAAGGGGGTGCCGGCGGTGTCGTCGCGGTCGGCGGCGGCCCACGCGGGCGGTGCGGGGGCGCCGGCGGGCCCGGCGGCCTTGCGCTCGGCGAGTTCGCCGAGTTCGGCGGCGAA
>NZ_JBHSBH010000003.1:60351-77326 GCF_042650565.1 Nocardiopsis sediminis | reverse complement strand
GCTCGCGCTCCTCGCCCACCGCGGTGTCGCGGCGGGTGCGCAGCTCGTGCAGGAGGGGGTCGACGGCGCTGTGGGCCCGGTCGGCGATGCCGGCGGGCACGTCCGCGTCCAGGACGCGGAGTTCGTCGGTCAGCGGGAGCTCGACCCCTTCGTCGAGAGCGGCCAGGGCGTCGGTGATGTCGTGGTCGGCGGCCGCGGCGCGCAGCCGGGCGCTCCAGTCGCGGACCGCGGCGGCGTAGTCGGCGCTGGCGGTGCGGACGGTGTCGATGGCGGCGCGCTCGCGCTCCTTGGCGCGTTCGAGGGCGGCGTCGGCGGCCTCGGCCTCGCTGTCGAGGGCGGCTTCGCGGCGCTCGGCCGCGGCCCGCTCCACCGCACGCTCGCGCAGCTCCGCGGCCACGGCGATGCGCTCGGCGGCCTCGGTGTCGGCGCGGCCGAACAGGTCGTGCAGTTCGGCGAGGCGGGCGCGCAGCTCCACCACGTCGACACCGGCGACGGGGTCGCGCTCGACGGCCTGCTCCAGGCCCTGGAGGTCGACGTGGGTGACGCTCTCGCGCGGGGCGAGGGTGGTGGGAACGGGGTGCGGGACCTGAGCCTGCGCGGCGGTCGCGACACCGCCGGCGCGGGCGGACTCGGCCAGGCGGCCGTTGAGCCGGCGCAGCTCGGTCAGGGCGCGCTCGATGGCGGCGATGTCGCCCGCGATCCCCTCCTTGGCCTGCTCCTCGGCGGACAGGGCGTAGTCGGCGGCGGCCCAGGTGGCCTCGGCGGCGCGGATGTAGGCGGCGACGGCGGCGTGGCGGGCCTGGTGCTCGTACTCGGTGGGGGCGGGCGCGGACCCGCCGGCGGTCAGGGTGCCGGCGTCGGAGGCGGCGGTGTCGCGGGTGCGGCGCAGCCGGTCGCGCTCCTCCTGCACGCCGCTCTCGACGCCCACGAGGCGGTCGAGCTCCTCGCGCAGCCGGTCGACCTCGGTGTCGCGGTCGCGGTGGGCGTCGATCTGGTCGCGGACCACGCGCGCCTGGGCGCGCAGCCGGCCGTGCAGGTAGCCGCGGTAGTCGGTGAGGAACGACGCGACCTGCTCCTTGGCGGAGGTGAGCGAGCCGAGCCGGGCGCGCGCCTCCTCCAGGTCGGAGATGTTGCGCGCCATTTCGTCCAGGACGGTGTCGTCCATGGGCGGCAGCGCCTCGGCGAGGACCGACACCAGCTCGCCGGCCTCCAGGCGCTCGCCGATGGTGGGGCGGCGCAGCCGGTAGAGGAGGTGGATGAGGTTGCGGTAGCGGACGGGGTCGTCGATGCCGAACAGCTCGCGCATGACGCGGGCGCGGTAGGAGACCGCGGTGTCGTAGCAGTTCTCCGGGCCGACCTCCGTGCGCAGCCGGTCGATGGGCATGGGGCGGCCGTCGGCGATGAGGTGCAGGTCGGTGCCGACGGCGCGGCCGGTGACGAAGAACACGCTGCGGGCGTCGGTGCCCGGGGAGGCGGTGATCGCGGCGCCGAGGGTGATCCGGCCGGGGCGTCCGCCGTCATCGGGGGTGCCGGCGCCGTCGGGGGTGTCCTCGGCGGCGGGGTCGCGGGTGAACTCCACCCAGAGGTAGCCGAGGATCGCGGTGGCGGGTTCGGTGTCCTCGCCCTCGCCCGGCCCGGCGGTGTCGCCGGTGTCGGTGCCCTCGGCGGTGTCGTCCTCGGGCGGTGGCGTGCGGCCGTCGAGCAGGAGCCAGCGCAGGCTGGTGCGGCTGGTGCCGGTGGTGTCGAGCCGCCGGGCGTCGCCGTCGAGGAGGAACGGCAGCAGCATCTCCAGCGCCTTGGACTTCCCGGCGCCGTTGCGTCCGCGCAGCAGCAGCCGGCCGTCGGCGAAGTGGAAGACGTGGTCGTCGTACTGCCAGACGTTCTGGATCCCGGCGCGGGTGAGCCGGTGGCGCGTGCGCGCGTGGGCGGGCGTGGGGTCGCCGGGCGAGGGGTCGGCGCCGGCCTCGGGCCGCGCCGGCTCCGCCTTCGTCCCGCCGGAGGCGGGTGATCCGCCGGCCCGCGAGGCGTCGAGCACATCGGCGGCGCGGCCGGTCCGCGGCGCGGGGGCCCGCGTGCCGCCCAGTGCCGCGGACCCGGGATCGTCCAGCAGGTCGGCCCCGCGCACGCCTGCGGGCGGGGTCACCACCCACCCGCCGGTACCGTCCTGTGCGGCGTCGGCCGCCCCGGGGTCGTTCGCGCCGCCGGGGGGCGTCGGGTCCGCCGTTCGCTCGCTCGCGCTCGCGTCGGTCATCGACCGCCCTCCGCTCCGTGCCGTGCTCTTCCGCCGCTGGGGGTGGTCACCTGCCGCGGCGGTCCTGTCATTGTCCCGGATGGCGAGAGTGCCCGGGGTCGGGTCGGGGGTCGCAGGGTGCGGACGTGCGGGCCGGCCGGCGGGGCTGCGATGCCGCCGCTGTGCGGTCCCGCGCGGCCGGCCGCTCGGGCGAGGGGTCGCCGGGGCGGAAGGGCCCGTTGGACACACGCGGTGCCGGGGCATCCGGTTCGACCGGAATGCCGGGTCACCCCTCTCCCCCGGACGCGGCGTCGGCACCGGCCGGCTCCCCGGCCCCGGTCTCGCCGCCGTAGGAGGGTCTGCCGCCGTACCGGGCGGCGGCGGCGAGCAGGGTCCACCCCTCGTGGCCGCCGCCCGGTGTGCCCCCCGGCCCGCGCATCAGCCCGGTGCCGTGCAGCAGCCGCAGGGCGCGGGCGGCGATGTCGCCGGGGTCGGGGACGTGGCTCACAGCGGAGCGGCCCCAGCGGCGCTGGGCCCCGTCGTCGATGACCGCGCTCAGCTCCTCGTCCAGCACCCCGGCCGGAACGGGGACCCCCGCGACGGGGGCGGCCTCCGGCCGCAGCCGCGCGATCAGCCGCTCCACCAGCAGCAGGGCCGCCTGCCCGGCCGGGTCGGCGCTGGGGAAGGCCACGGTGCGCTCGGTCTCGGCCTCGTCGGGCATGATCAGGGCGATGCCCTCGGCGCGGATCTCGGCGTCGCAGCCGAGCAGGTCGGCGAGTTCGGCGACCGCGCGCCACTGGTGGTGGGCCAGCCGGTCGCGCTGGCGCGGGGTGAGGTCGTCGCGGTAGACGACGGCGGTCTCGGCGAGCATGCGGCGCAGGGCGACCTCTCCGGCGAGGTCGCCCGCCGGGTCGCCGGCCTCCATGCCGCGCACGAAGTCGTCGGCGTCGGCGGTGGAGTGCGGGGGGTGGGCGACCACGCGGCGCACGACCTCGGAATGGACGGTCAGGCGGACGCCGGCACCGGCATCGGCGGCGTAGTCGCCCAGCGTGCCCTCGGCCGGTGTCACGGCGCCCCAGCCGGCCAGGTGGCGCAGCGCGGCGACGAAGGCGCGCCGCTCCCCCATGCGGTCGCGGGGGTCGAAGTCGAGCCCGGCCTCGGCCGCGGCGGCGTGCACGTCGGCCGCCAGGCGGGCGACGGTCAGCGACCGCGGCGCCTCGACCAGCGCGGCCAGGCACAGCGCGAGGTGGGCGTAGGTGCGCGGGGAGAACTGGGCGCCGCTGTGCCGGGCGAGCGGCCGCGTGACCGGCCCGACCAGCCCGGTCTTCGCCAGGCGCGCGTGGTCGGCGGCGACGGTCAGGTCGTAGCCGAGGACCCGGCGGAAGCGCTGGATGAGCCAGTCGGAGTGGGATCGCACGACCGCGAAGTCGTCGGGGTGGGTGCGGGCGGTGATGAGGGGGTCGGCGAGCAGCCGCCGGGCCGCCGCCTGGCGCTCGCCGATGAGTGCGATGTCCTCATGCGACGTCACTGGTGATCTCGTCTCCTGCTCGGTGGGCGGTCGCCGGGTGCGCGCCGCGGGCTCACGCGTGGCGCACCAGGCGGGGGCCGGAGCCGGGGTCGTCCTGGCCCGCGGTGCCGCCGTCGGCGGCCGCGAACGGGGTGACCCACAGGCACAGCCCCTCAAGGGTGAGGTCGCCGCCGCTCGCACGCATGCTGATGGTGGCCTCGGGGACGTGCCGCACGTGCAGGCGGATGCCGAGCTCGAGGTCGCCCGCCGACACCGCGGAGCGCGTGGCGTCGCCGGAGCCCAGCGCGGCCGTCAGCAGCTCCATGAGGACGTCCAGCGCGGCGCTGGAGAGGTGGAGCCGGGAATCGGTGCCCGTGGGCTCGGCGAGGACCCGGCGGGCCTCCTGGGCGGCCGAGCGGCGCCAGTGGGCGGACGACTCGGCGGCGTCGCGCAGCCGCGCCCGCTGGTCGCCGTGGAAGCGCACCGGGGCGGCGGGCAGCGCGCTGCTCAGCCGCGCGGCGGCGGTGTGCGCCAGCGGCGCGTCCCACCAGCTCGCGGTGGCGGCGACGGACTCCTCCTCGCCGGAGCCGCCGAGGTGGGTTGCGGCGTGCATGCCGAAGGCCGCGGTGAAGATCGCGTGGGCGGTGGCGTCGTCGGCCGCCTCGAACCAGCCGGCCAGGCGCAGGAGCGCCGCGCGGCCGTGCCGGGGCACCGGCCCCTCGGGGTCGGTCTGCGGGTCGCGGCCGGTCCCGGGGGCGGGCGCCGGCCGGTGGCCGTGCGGCACGGCCGACCGCCCTCGCGCGGTCGCGTCGGCGAGGGGCGGCGGCACCTGGTTCGCTGAGTCACCCACAACTCAGCAGACTAAAGACCCCGGGCCGCTGCCGCGCCCAAAATCCGGTTCTCCGGGGCCGTAACGCGCCGAAGAAGTAACGCTTGACCTGCGATTGGACGATCGGCCGTATTTCTTGGCGGCCCGTGTCCGCGCCATGGACGGGCCCCGGCCGGGGCCCGTCCCCGAGGGCCGCCGCGCCGCGATCCGGTCACCGGGAGGTGGGCAGCATCAGGCGGCCCTGGTCGGCGTCGGTCATGCGCTGTCGCATGTCCTCCGGGAGGTCGCCGCTGTCGGTGATCTCATAGGTGGTGAAGTACTCCGTGCCCTCGACGTCCTGCGGCTCCGTGAGCTCCACCACGACCTCGTAGGGGCGGTCCTGGCAGCCGGGCAGGCACCAGGTGCCCGAGAGCCGGCCCCGGGCCTCGGCGGAATCGGGCTCCCACGTCCGCCAGGTCAGCCCGGTGAAGGTGGTGAACTCCGACGCGGTGAGTCCGGCCGGTTCCCGGTCGGGGCGGCCCGGCTCGTCGCCGTAGGTGTTGAAGACGAAGACGTCGGCGCCGGAGGACGGGGACGCCTCGGGCGGGGCGGATGCCGTCTCCTCAGCGGGGACCGACTGCGTCTCCTCGGGGGCGGGCGGGAGCGACGTGCCGTCATCGGACGGCCCGCCCTCGGCCCCCGAGCACCCGGCGAGCAGTACGAAGGGGCTCACGAGCGCGATCACGGCCGCGTGCGTCGTCCTCATGCGTCCTCCAACATCCCCGCCGGCCCGGCCGGCGGCGCCCGGGGTCACTGTGTGCGCCAGCCTACGCACGCGGCGCAATCGGGGCGGGTGCGCCGCGCCCGGACCGTCGACCAACCAAGCGCTTGGCTGTTATACATGGTGGATGAGCGCCACACGCCTGCCGGCCGTGGACGGCTGGTTCGCCTCCGGGCCCGACGGCCTCCATCTCATCGGCACCCGCTGCACCGCCTGCGCGACCGTGCACTTCCCGCCCGAGCCCCGCTTCTGCCGGAATCCGCGCTGCCCCGGCGGCGAACTCCCCGACGTCCCGTTGTCGCGGCGCGGACGGGTCTGGTCCTACACCGACTGCCGCTATCCACCGCCCCCGCCGTTCGCCGCCCCCGACCCCTTCGTCCCCTTCGCCCTGGCGGCGGTCGAGCTGGCCGCCGAGGGCATCATCGTGCTCGGCCGGGTCGCCCCCGGGACCGCCGCGGCCGATCTCAGCGTGGGCTGTGAGATGGAACTCGTCGAAGGCGATCTGCCGGCCGGTGACACGGGCCCGGCCGCCCCCGTCCACACCGTGTGGAACTGGCGGCCCCTCCCCCGAGGGGGCGCGGGGTGAGCGCCGACGAGGTCGTCATCGCGGGCATCGGCATGCACCCCTGGGGCAAATGGGGGCGCGACTTCACCGAGTACGGCGTGGCCGCCGCACGAGCCGCCCTCGCCGACGCCGGGGTCGACCGCACCGAGATCGGCTTCCTGGCCGGGGCCGGGACCATCCGCAACGGCTACCCCGGGTTCATCGCCGGCGCCGCCATCGCCCGGGCCCTGGGCTGGGCGGGGGAACGGGTCACCACCTCCTACGCCGCCTGCGCCGGCGGGGCGCACGCGATCGGGGCGGCCCGGGCGCAGATCCTGGCCGGGCTGTGCGACGTCGCCCTCGTCGTGGGCGCCGACTCCGCGCCCAAGGGGTTCTTCGCCCCCGTGGGCGGCGAGCGGCCCGGCGACCCCGACTGGCTGCGGTTCCGGGTGCTGGGCGCGACCAACCCCGTCTACTTCGCGCTCGCGGCCCGGCGGCGCATGGCGGTGCACGGCAGCACGCCGGCGGACTTCGCCGCGGTGAAGGCCAAGAACAGCCGCCACGGGGCGGCCAACCCCCATGCGCGCTACCGGTCCGAGGTCACCGCGGAGCAGGTGCTGACGTCGCCCATGGTCGCCGACCCCCTGCACCTGCTGGACATCTGCGCCACCAGCGACGGCGCCGCGGCCCTCGTCCTGACCGGGCGCGACCGCGCCCGCCGGCTCGGCCGCGAGGGGGTGGGCCTGGCCGCCGTCGCGACCGTCTCCCCGCGCTTCCCCGAACCCGACCTGGCCATGCCGGACTTCGCCACCGACTCCCGCGCGGCGGCCGATCCCCCCGAGGTGCCGTTCCGCGCCGCCATCGCCGCGGCCGCCTACGAGGAGGCGGGCGTGGCGCCAGCGGACCTCGACCTCGCCGAGGTCTACGACCTGTCAACGGCGATGGAGCTGGACTGGTACGAGGACATCGGGCTGTGCCCGCCGGGCGGCGCTGAGGCGCTGCTGCACGACGGCGCGACCGCCATCGGCGGCCGGATCCCCGTCAACCCGAGCGGGGGCCTGGCGAGCTTCGGCGAGGCGGTGCCGGCCCAGGCCATCGCCCAGGTCTGCGAACTGGCCCGGCAGATCGGCGGCCGGGCCGGGCCGCGTCAGGTGGAGGGAGCCCGGGTCGGGATCGCGGTGAACCAGGGGCTGTTCGGCCACGGCTCGGCGGTGGTCGTGCGCGGGTGACACCCGTAAGAGCCCCCCGCACAACGGGAATCCCCCGGCCCCGTGCGCTGCACGGGACCGGGGGATCCGAACCCCTGGATCGGCCGGGTGGCCTGGCGCCTCCGGGGCGGCCACCGGTCACGCCGACCGGTTCTACTTCTTCTGCACCCCCGCGGAACGTCGCCGCCCGGTCGTCACCGGAGGGCGGGGGTTCCGCCGGGGGTCACCGACTCGTCTCAGTCGTCGAGGTTGGTGGCGATCGGGCCGTTGACGCAGTCGCCGGTGGTCTGCGGCGACAGAACCGGAACGGTGACACCGATCAGCGCGCTGACGTTCGCGTTGCACGCCTCGACCGGGATCAGCTGGAGGTTCTGGTTGTACTGCTGGTCGCCGTCGTAGTCGCCGCCGTGGCCGCCGGCCATTGCGGGCGTGGCGGACATGACGACACCGATGGCGGCACCGGCCACGAGACCCGCGATACCGAGCTTGCGCAGCATGTTCTTCCCCTACTCGATGTTGGTGCTGATCGGGCCGTTGACGCAGTCGCCGGTGGTCTGCGGCGACAGAACCGGGATGGTGATACCGATCAGCGCGCTGATGTTCGGGTTGCACAGCTCGATCGGAATTGCCTGAAGGTTCTGGTTGTACTGCTGGTCGCCGTCGTAGTCGCTCGCCATTGCGGGCGTACCGGACATGACGACACCGATGGCGGCGCCAGCGACGAGGCCTGCGATTCCCAGTTTGCGCAGCATCTGGATTCCTTTCCCAGTGAGAAGCCTGTGACGGACTCGGATTCGAGTTCCGCGGACTAGTCCTCGACGTTGGTGGCGATCGGACCGTTCACGCAGTCGCCCGTGGTCTGCGGGGACAGGATCGGAACGGTGACACCCAGCACCGAGACGTTGGCGTTGCACACCTGGATCGGAACCAGCTGCAAGTTCTGGTTGAACTGCTGGTCTCCCCCGTAGCTCCCATGGTCGCTCGCCTGAGCAGGCGAGGCCATGAGCATGGCGCCCATCGCGGTGGCGGCGATCAGGGCCGCAGCGGTCAGCTTCTTCATGTGATTCCCCCGAGTAAATAAACGAGGATGGAAAAACGCCCGCAGGCGTCCTGGTCGCGGTGGACGTGGCAATCATCGACCGACACGGCGATTTTTGTCAACGCCAAAAACAGGAAAATCAAAATGTCCAGTTCACCCGATGGGCGCATATTTCTCGCCGTCAGAGAAGAATGACGGTAGATAAATTTACCGGCGCTTCCCGATTGCTGGGCGTGTCCTTTGACGTCCCCTTCGCCGGTTGCCTGTTCCTTTGCCGGGACGCGTCCGCACAAAGGCGACACCCGACACCGGCGCGGACGATCATCCGGGGGCACGGCGCGTCGGCGGAACACGGCCGGGAACGGCGCAGCGCGCGAACGAGTACACGACGAACACCCGCCCCGGGCCCCGCGAAGAGGAGGCCACCCGATTACGGGCACACCGAAATCACCCCGGCGCCCACACGGGCGCAGGGGCACGGGCACACAAGAAGGCGTCGCCCCGAAAACAGACAAGACCCCGGGACCGGTACACACCGGTCAACGGGGTCTTATCCCTGGGTGGCAGGTGTAGGGTTCGAACCTACGTAGGCTGAGCCGGCGGATTTACAGTCCGCTCCCTTTGGCCACTCGGGCAACCTGCCTGGGGTGCGGCGGCTCTGGGCCGCGGCGCATGCATGAGGATAGCGGATATCCGGTGCGGACACGAAATCGATAACGGCGGCCCTCCGGTGGCGGCGCGGCCGCGGTGGCCGACGGTGCCCGGCTAAGCTCGGGTGCTGCCGCAGACGGCGCGCCCCGCGGCGGGCCGGCTGCTCTGACCACCCGTCCTGTGAGAATGAGAGCGCACGTGGCCGCTGAATCCAGTTTCGACGTCGTATCCAAGCTCGACCGGCAAGAGGTCGACAACGCGCTGAACCAGGCGGCAAAGGAGCTGTCCCAGCGCTTCGACTTCAAGGGGACCGGGGCCGCCATCTCGTGGTCGGGCGACCAGGGCGTGGAGATCCGCGCCAACTCCGAGGAGCGCGTGAACGCGGCCCTCGACGTCTTCAAGAGCAAGCTGATCGCGCGCAAGGTGTCCCTGAAGGTCCTCGACACCGACGGCGAGCCCAAGCCCTCGGGCAAGGAGTACCGGCTGCCGATCGCCCTCAAGGAGGGCATCGCCTCGGACGACGCCAAGAAGATCTCCAAGATCATCCGCGATGAGGGCCCCAAGGGCGTCAAGGCCCAGATCCAGGGCGAGGAGCTGCGCGTCAGCTCCAAGAAGAAGGACGACCTCCAGTCCGTCATGACCCTGCTCAAGGACAAGGACCTCGACGTCGCCCTCCAGTTCGTGAACTACCGCTGACGACGATCCCCCGTGCCCGTCCTGCCCCCGCGGGGGCAGGGCTCAGGGCATCTCCCATTCCGCGGCCAGCGCGCGCAGGCGGCGGATGCGTTCGGCCGTGGGGGGGTGGGCGGAGAACAGCCGTCCCATGCCGCGGTCGGGGAACGGGTGGGCGATCATCAGGTGCGCCGAGGCCAGGAGCGGCCGTTCGGCGGGCAGCGGGTGGGTGCGGGCGCCGACCTCGATCCGGCGCAGCGCGCTGGCCAGGCCGATCGGGTCGCCGGTGAGCCGCGCGGCGTCGGTGTCGGCCCGGTGTTCGCGCGCCCGGCTCACCCCGAGGTGGATCACGGCGGCCGCGATCGGGCCGAGCATTAGGAACAGCAGCTCACTCAGCAGCCCGGGGCCGTCATCGTCGTCGGAATCGCCGAAGGGCAGCAGCAGCGCGAGCGCCGTGAGCGAGCCGATGATCGCGGCGACGGTCGCGGCGACCGAGCACACCAGGGTGTCGCGGCGCCGCACGTGGGCGAGTTCGTGGGCGATGACGCCGCGCAGTTCGCGCTCGCTGAGCAGGCGCAGCAGCCCCGTGGTGCAGCAGATGACCGCCGAGCGGGGGCTGTGGCCGGTGGCGAAGGCGTTGGGCGAGGCCGTGGGCGACAGGTACACCTTGGGCATGGGCTGGCGCGCCTCGGTGGCGAGCTCGCGGACGATCCGGTAGAGGACCGGCTGCTCGATCTCGCTGATCGGCCGGGCCCGCATCGCGCGCAGCGCGGCGGTGGAGCCGTAGAAGTAGACCAGGCCGTTGATCGCCACGGCGACGACGATGCCGAACTGGAGGCCCTTGCTCCCGGCGAAGGCCCATCCGGCGAGGATGGCGACCCCCGAGACCCCTGCGAGCAGGGCCGCGGCACGGAACGTGTTGCGGTGCACGACGGCTCACGGCCTCCTTCCCATCGCACGGCCCCCTCCAGGCCGGTCACTCAGTCGAACGCGCGGATCGGGGTGTTGCGTTCCCGGCAGGCGGCGGTGAACGGTACGAACCCCTGCGGGGCGGACCAGCGGCGTCCCCGCCGTCCGCCCGACGGGCGCACGTGTGACATCCCCCACCCACCCCCGGTCCCGCCGAGGGCGACGACCTATAGTGCGAGAGTGGCTGTCATCACGTTGATCACCACACCGGGGGCATTGCTCGTGATCCGTCGACATGTGGACCTCGCCCGCACCGCCAGCGCGCTGTGTCGGGCCCGGCCCTGACCACGCGCCCATCGTTCCAGGCGCCCCCTCTCCAGGACCCCGCTCCAACCCCGATCGGGTCCCGTCACCGCTTCCCTCCCGGCGCCCGCCGGCGGCTCACGGTGGTGGCGCGGGCCGTGGCAACCGGGCCGCACCGCGCGTTCGCGGCCCACCGAGGAGGTCGGCGATCTCAGTGACCAAACAGGTCAAACGACTCGATCGCGTCATCATCCGATTCGCAGGCGACTCCGGCGACGGCATGCAGCTGACCGGCGACCGGTTCACTCAGGAGACCGCGTCGTTCGGCAACGACCTGTCGACCCTGCCCAACTTCCCGGCCGAGATCCGCGCCCCGGCGGGCACCCTGCCGGGGGTCTCCAGCTTCCAGCTGCACTTCGCCGACCACGACATCATGACCCCCGGCGACGCCCCCGATGTGCTGGTGGCCATGAACCCCGCGGCGCTCAAGGCCAACGTCGAGGACCTGCCGCCGGGTGCGACCGTGATCGTCAACACCGACGAGTTCACCAAGCGCAGCCTGGCGAAGGTCGGCTACGCCGCCGACCCGGTGGCCGACGGCTCGCTGTCGGGCTTCAAGCTCAGCCCGGTGCCGCTGACGTCGCTGACGGTCGAGGCCCTTTCGGGCATCGACGTGTCCAAGAAGGACGCCGAGCGGGCCAAGAACATGTTCGCGCTGGGCCTGCTGTCGTGGATGTACAACCGCCCCACCGAGGGCACGCTCGGCTTCCTCAAGGCGAAGTTCGCGCGCAAGCCGGCCATCCTGGCCGCCAACATCGCGGCCTTCCAGGCCGGCTGGAACTTCGGCGAGACCACCGAGGACTTCGCGGTCTCCTACGAGATCGAGCCGGCCCCGCTGCCCTCCGGGACCTACCGCAACATCACGGGCAACCTCGCGCTGTCCTACGGCCTGGTGGCCGGGTCGCGGCTGTCGGGGCTGCCGCTGTTCCTCGGTTCCTACCCGATCACCCCGGCCTCCGACATCCTCCACGAGCTGTCCAAGCACAAGCGGTTCGGGGTGCGCACCTTCCAGGCCGAGGACGAGATCGCCGGGGTGGGCGCCGCGCTGGGCGCCGCGTTCGGCGGCTCCCTCGGGGTGACCACCACATCGGGGCCCGGCATGGTCCTCAAGGGCGAGACCCTGGGCCTGGCGGTCATGACCGAGCTGCCGCTGCTGGTGATCGACGTGCAGCGCGCCGGGCCCAGCACCGGGATGCCCACCAAGACCGAGCAGGCCGACCTGCTGCTGGCCATGTTCGGGCGCAACGGGGAGTCCCCGGTGCCGGTGCTGGCGCCGCGGTCGCCCGCCGACTGCTTCGACATCGCGATCGAGGCCACCCGGATCGCCACCGCCTACCGCACCCCGGTGATCGTGCTGTCCGACGGGTACCTGGCCAACGGCTCCGAGCCGTGGCGCATCCCCGACACCGCCGACCTGCCGGACCTGTCCGTCCAGTTCGCGACCGCGCCCAACGGCGACGGCGACGCGTTCCTTCCCTACCGCCGCGACCCCGGCACCCTCGCCCGCCCGTGGGCGGTGCCGGGGACACCGGGGCTCGAGCACCGGATCGGCGGCATCGAGAAGGCCGACGGCTCCGGCGATATCTCCTACAGCCCCGCCAACCACGACCTGATGGTGCGCTCGCGCCAGGCCAAGATCGACGGCATCGCGCGCGACATAGCCCCGCTGGAGGTCGACGACCCCACCGGCACGGCGAAGGTGCTGGTCCTGGGCTGGGGCGGCACCTACGGGTCGATCGCCGCCGGCGTGCGCCGGGTGCGCCGCGCCGGCGGCGAGGTCGCACAGGCCCACCTGCGCCACCTCAACCCGTTCCCGGAGAACCTGGGCGCGGTCCTGCGCTCCTATGACCGGGTGCTCGTCCCCGAGATCAACCTCGGTCAGCTGTCCCTGCTGCTGCGCGGCAGGTTCCTGGTCGACGTCATCGGCTACACGAAGGTCCGCGGGCTGCCGTTCAAGGCCGAAGAGCTGGCGGGCGTGATTCAGGAGGTCATCGACCGTGCGGAGTGACAACGGGACCGGAGCGGGCGCGGGGACCAACGGCGCAGGGACCAACGGCGCGGGAACCACCGGCGAGGGGTTCAAGGGCCTCAAGCTCGTCCCGCGCGGCGATACCGCCTACAAGATGAAGGACTTCAAGTCCGACCAGGACGTGCGCTGGTGCCCGGGCTGCGGCGACTACGCGATCCTCGCCGCGTTCCAGGGCTTCCTGCCGGAGCTGGGGGTGCCGCGCGAGAACATCGTGATCGTGTCGGGCATCGGCTGCTCGTCGCGGTTCCCCTACTACCTGAGCACCTACGGCATGCACTCGATCCACGGCCGCGCGCCGGCGATCGCCACCGGCCTGGCGGCCAGCCGGCCCGACCTGTCGGTGTGGGTCATCACGGGCGACGGCGACGGCCTGTCGATCGGCGGCAACCACCTGATCCACGCGCTGCGCCGCAACGTCAACATCAACGTGCTGCTGTTCAACAACCGGATCTACGGGCTGACCAAGGGCCAGTACTCCCCCACCTCCGAGTCCGGGAAGATCACCAAGTCGTCGCCGATGGGGTCGCTGGACTCCCCGTTCAACCCGGTGTCGCTGGCGCTGGGCGCCGAGGCGGGGTTCGTGGCGCGCACCGTCGACTCCGACCGCAAGCACCTCACCGGGGTGCTGCGCGCCGCGGCCGACCACGAGGGCGCCTCGTTCGTCGAGATCTACCAGAACTGCCCGATCTTCAACGACGACGCGTTCGCGCCCCTCAAGGACGCCGGGGAGCGCGACTCCCGGCTGCTGCGGATGGAGCACGGCGAGCCGCTGCGCATCGGTGCCGACCGGGGCGTGGTCATGGGCGACTACGGGGAGCTGCGCGTCGCCGACATCGCCGAAGTCGGCGAGGACCGGGTCCTCCGGCACGACGCCCATCGCGCCGATCCCGGCTACGCGTTCGCGCTGTCGCGGCTGGACCGCCCGGCGTTCGCGCACGTCCCGGTCGGGGTGTTCCGCGATGTGCAGCGGCCGGCCTACGACGACCTGATGCGGGAGCAGATCGACGGCGCCCGCGCCGCGCAGGGCGACGGCGACCTCGCCGCGCTGCTCGGCGGGGGCGACACCTGGACGGTGGGGTAGGAGGAAGGCCCCCGCACCTGCGCCGCCGGGGCGCGCTCCGCCCGCCCCGCCCGCGACTCCTGGCCTCCGGCGGGCCGCGCCTTTAGGTTGGTGTGCGACACGTCACGTGCGCGGCGTGGTCCGCCCGGCCGGGCACGGCCGGCCGGGCCGGTCAGGTGGGAGGCGGCATGGGGGCCGGGGATGGGGCAATGACGACTTCGAGCACGGTCGACGGCATCGTGCACCGGACGGCGGCGCGGACGCCCGATCGGGTGGCGGTGCGCTTCGCCGACCGGGTGTGGACCTACGCGGAGCTGGACCGCGGGGTGAGCCGGGTGGCGGCCTGGCTCCTGGGCCTCGGGCTGACCCGGGGCGACCGCGTCGCCGCCTATGGCCGCAACTCCGACGCCTACCTGCTGGCGTTCCTGGGCTGCGCCCGCGCGGGGCTCGTGCACGTCCCGGTGAACAACGGCCTGAGCGGGGCGGAGCTGAGCTACCTGCTCGCCCAGTCGGGCAGCACCCTGGTGCTCACCGACCCCAACCTCGCCGGCCGGGTCGAGGACGTGCGCTCCGAGATCCCGGCGCGCGAGGTGCTGGCCTTGCGCGGCGCCCCAGAGTCGGTCCTGGAGGTCGCCCGCGACGCCGACGCCACCGAGGACGTCCTCGAACACATCGCCGACACCGACCTCGTCCAGCTGCTCTACACGTCGGGCACCACCTCGCAGCCCAAGGGCGCGATGATGAGCCACCGCGCCCTGGTGCACGAGTACATGAGCTGCCTGCACGCGCTGGACATCGAGGAGTCCGACCACCTGCTGCACGCGCTGCCGATGTACCACTCGGCGCAGATGCACGTCTTCCTGCTGCCGGCGCTGGCAGCGGGGGCGGTCAACGACATCGTCGAGGCCCCGGAGCCGGCGGATCTGCTGCGGCGGATCGAGCGCGACGGCATCACCTCGTTCTTCGCGGCGCCGACGGTGTGGGTGGCACTGACCAACCACCCCGACTTCGTCGAGCGCGACCTGTCGGGGCTGCGCCGGGCCTACTACGGAGCGGCGATCATGCCGGTTCCGGTGCTGCGCCGGATCCGGCGGCGCTACCCGGGGCTGGGCTTCTACAACTGCTTCGGGCAGAGCGAGATCGGCCCGCTGGCCGCGGTGCTGCGCCCCGAGGAGCACGTCGAGGAGCGGATGGACTCCTGCGGCCGGCCGGTGCTCTTCGTCGAGGCGCGGCTCGTCGACGAGGACGGCGCCGACGTTGCCGACGGCGAGCCGGGGGAGATCGTGTACCGCTCCCCGCAGCTGTGCGACGGGTACTGGGACAAGCCCGAGGAGACCGCCGAGGCGTTCCGCGACGGCTGGTTCCGCTCCGGCGACGTCGCACGCCGCGACTCCGCCGGGTACCTCACCATCGTCGACCGGGTGAAGGACGTCATCAACACCGGCGGGGTGCTCGTGGCGTCGCGCGAGGTCGAGGACGCGCTCTACCTGCATCCGGCGGTGGCCGAGGTCGCGGTCATCTCGGTGCCCGACGACACGTGGGGCGAGGCCGTGACCGCCGTCGCCGTCCTCAAGGGCGAGGCCACCGAGGAGGAGCTGATCGAGTTCGCCCGCGGCCGGCTGGCGGGCTTCAAGGTGCCCAAGCGGGTCCTGCTCGTCGACGAGCTGCCGCGCAACGGCAGCGGGAAACTGCTCAAGCGGCTGCTGCGCGAGCGGTTCGTGCCGTCCTGAGTCCTGGCGGCGGAGCCCCCGGCCCGCTCCCAGGGCGCGTAGCCTGCGGGGTATGCGTATTGTCATCGCCGGAGGACACGGCAAGATCGCCCTGAGGCTGGAACGGCTGCTGGCCGACCGCGGGGACTCCCCCGTGGGACTCATCCGCAACCCGGACCACGCCGGCGACGTGCGCGCCGCCGGCGCCGAGCCCGTGGTCGTCGACCTGGAGGACACCACCGTCACCCGGCTGACCGAGAAGGTCATGGGCGCCGACGCCGTGGTGTTCGCAGCGGGCGCCGGGCCCGGCAGCGGTGCGGCGCGCAAGACCACGGTCGACCGCGACGCCGCGGCGCTGCTGGCCGACGCCGCGTCGCTGGCGGGGGTGCGGCGCTACGTCATGGTGTCGGCCATCGCGGTCGACGAGGGCCCGCCGCCCGGGTCCGACCCGGTGTTCGCCGCATACGTCGAGGCCAAGCGCGCGGCCGATGACGACCTCCGCGGCCGTAGCCTGGAGACCGACTGGACGATCCTGCGGCCGGGGCGCCTGACCGACGATCCGGGAACCGGACGGGTACGGCTCGCGCCCAAGGTCGAGAGGGGGGAGGTCACCCGGCAGGACGTGGCCGCCGTGGTCGCCGCCGTGCTGGACGAGCCGGCGACGATCGGTCAGGTCCTGGAACTGGTGGGCGGTCCGACACCGATAGACGAAGCAGTGGCGTCGGTCCGGAACCGGCCGTGAGCGGGAGCTTGTGGCCATAACCCCGCATAGGGGGCATCATGGGTGGCGAAGCGGCCAGTCGGCCGACTCCTCGACGGACGTGGAAGACGGGCAATTGGGCTCGACGGGCTCGCGAGCGCCCCAGAGAGCAGATGGGTACGGTTGATCAATGAGCGTCACGCAGGTCGTGAGGGACAGCACCGTCGTCGAGCACGCCAAGGTCGCTGCGCAGCAGAACCGCCGGATGTTCATCATCCAGCTGGACGTCAACAGCTATGACGAGGAGTCCAGCAAGGTCCGCCCCGGGCTGACCCGCATCCTCGAAGGCATCGAGGAAGCCGGGTGGCGGCTGGACCAGACCGCCCCGAGCACCGGCGCCGAAGGGGCGACCACCCGGCTGTTCATCTTCCGGCCCGAGCCGAAGAGCGACGCCGCCCCCGCCGAGGAGGCCAAGCCGGAGAAGGCGAAGGACGCATCGGGGGAGCAGCAGGCCTACCAGCAGCACCCCACGGGCGGCCAGCAGCAGGACCCCTACGCCGGCTACCAGTACCAGACCGGCCAGCAGTACGGCCAGGGCTACCAGCAGCCGGGCTACGGCCAGCAGGGGTACGACCCCCAGCAGGGGTATGGCCAGCAGCAGGGCTACCAGCAGGGATACGGTCAGCAGCAGCCGGGCTACGGCCAGCAGTACCCGCCGGGATACGGCCAGCAGCAGGGCTGGTGACCCGGCCTTCCGACAGGCGG
>NZ_JBHSBH010000003.1:0-60333 GCF_042650565.1 Nocardiopsis sediminis | reverse complement strand
GCGCGTTGGCGCACACGGGCCGTTTCCGTTTCCGGGGCGGCGATCCCCGATACCGGGGGGCGATCCCCGGCACCGGGGCGGCGATCTCGTATACCGGGGCGGCGATCTTCCGAATTCTCCCCCGAATCACATGACGCACCGGTGACACTACGCTAAGTTACAACGGGCGGGCGGGACCGCCCGCCCCACCAACTCGTGAAGGGAAGACAATGAAGCGTATTGCCACCGTCTCCGGTCTGCTCGCGGCGACCGCGCTCGCCTTCGGCGCCATGGCCGGCCCGGCGTCCGCGGACAACAACGCCGACATCCAGAACATCACCGTGCCGATCTGCGTGGACGTTCTCCAGTTCACCGGCGTCAACGACATCGGCTGCAACGTGGTCGACATCCACGACATCGGCAACGTCGGCCACAGCTAAACCGTTCGGGGGTTCGAGTGGACGCATTCGGCCCACGTCATAGCGGCGGAAGGGCCCGGAACGGCCAGTGCGCGTTTCGGGACACGCGCTGGGGCATGCCGGGGCATGCTCCAGCGCATCGGCGGTCAACTCCAGAACCGCCAGCATGACCGCGACACCTCGGCGAAGCCCATCGACGCGTACAGCGGGGCACCGTCGGGGGTCGCCACCAAGGTCAGGACACGCCCGGGGTGGGCGGCGCGCACGGCGTTCATGACGGCGCGGCCCAGTCCTCGCGAACGGTACGCCGGCAGGGTCGCCAGCCAGTAGACGCCGACGGCGGCACCGCTGTCGTAGGTGACGCACGCGGCGGCCGCACGACCGGCCGAGCGTGCCAGCAGCACACCCGCCGCCGGATCCGCCAGGATCCGGTGCGGCAGGAACCCGCCGGGCAGCAGCGGGAGCACAGCCGGGATCGGAAACCCTTCGGCGATGACCCGCTCCGCCTCGGCCAGGTCCGCCGGTCCGGCGATGGGAGCCACACGGATGCCGGACCGGCGTTCACCCCCCGGGGCCGGCGCGCCGTCGGCGGCATGCCCGCCGGTCCCGGGCCGCAGGACCATGACCGGGTACTCCGCCACCCGGTCGGGCACGGGGCCCTCCCACTCCAGGTCGCCGAACGGGTCCTCCAAGGTGTAGGCCCCGCGCCGGACCACGGCCGGCTCCACGAGCTCCGGCACCGCGGCACGCACACGCCGGGTCAGCAGCCCCCGCACGTTCCCCACCCGCGGCACCCGGTGCAGCAGCGCCCCCTCGGGCACCGGCAGCGGACAGTGGAACTCCGGCCCCCGGCACGGCCACATCCCCGCCGCGTTCTCCACATACAGGCGCACACCATCGACATCACGCATGAGCCCACCCTTGCGCATCGGGTATGGACCCTCGCGGCGGCCCCGGCCTAGGACCACCGGGTCACGCGTGAACCGAGATCACTGAGCGTGGTGGTGCCCCCGTGCGGAGTCGCCCCGGCGCTCCTGGCCCCGGACGGCCGCATCCTCGTAGGCGTCACACCGCCGCTGCTCGTTGCGCCGCAGGTCGGCCAGCACCGCATCGATCCGCACCCGCCGCCGCCGAACCGGGCGCCCACCCGCATCGTGCCGAAGTTCATGGTTCTCCATGACGCCACTCTTCCGCACGCCGGTGACATTCCGCTTTCACTTCACCTTCGAAACAGCGGGTCACGTGCCGGGAGGGCTCACCGGAGACAGGCGTGCGCCTCGGCCGAGCTTCATGCTCACCGAGCCGTAGCAGACGATCCGCCGACCCCGGATCAGCGCGACGGGACGGGTCCGCTCACGACTCTGTCCCGGCGACCCCCACCGGGCATGAGGCGCCTGTTCCCCCGAGGCCGCAGTAGCCGTTGGGGTTCTTGGTGTCGCTCAGGTACTGCTGGTGGTAGCCCTCGGCGAAGTAGAACGGGCCGGCGGGGATGATCTCGGTGGTGATCGGGCCGTAGCCGGCGCGGGTGAGGACCGGCTGGAAGGCGTCGCGGGTGGCCTCGGCCGCGGCCTTCTGGGTGTCGTCGTGGTAGAGGATCGCCGAGCGGTACTGGGTGCCGACGTCGTTGCCCTGGCGCATGCCCTGGGTGGGGTCGTGGCCCTCCCAGAAGACCTTGAGCAGGTCGGCGTAGGAGACCACCCGGGGGTCGAACACCACGCGCACGGCTTCGGTGTGGCCGGTGCGTCCGGTGCAGACCTCCTCGTAGGTGGGGTTGGGGGTGTAGCCCCCCGCGTAGCCCACCGCGGTGGTGATGATGCCGTGCTCGGTGCCGAGCCGCCAGAACGCGCGTTCGGCGCCCCAGAAGCAGCCCATGGCGATGTCGGCGATCTCGCTGCCCTCGGGGTAGGGCGGGGTCAGCGGGGTGCCCAGCACCTCATGCGCGGCGGGAACGGGAATCGGAGTGTCACGGCCGGGCAGCGCCCGCGCCGGATCGACCATTGTTGCCTTCTGCCCGAACATGGCTTCAGCCTACTCCGGCGGGCAAGAATGATCCTGCCCCCACCACTGTCACCCTCCCACCGCCGTGGCGTTGCTCACCTCGCGCCCCTCCCCCGCTGGTGGACCCGCCGGTGCGGTGCGGGGTTTCCGTCCACTTCACAGCGGAGTAAGGAAATCTAAGTATTCATGGGATGATTCCTCCTTTAGTCTCGCTATGTGTCCGACGCGAACCGCGGTGTCCTTCTCGGCGCCGGCGCCTATCTCATGTGGGCGTTCTCGACCCTCTACTGGCCCTTCGTCGCCGCCGCAGCACCGCTGGAGATCCTGGCCCAGCGCATGGTGTGGTCCCTGGCGACGATCCTGGTGATCCTCGCCGTCCGGCGCCACTGGCGCTGGCTGATCGGTGTCCTGCGCAGCCCCCGCCAGATGCTCATGCTCGCGGGCGCGGCGGCGCTGATCTCGGTGAACTGGGGGCTGTTCATCGTCGCCGTGAACTCCGGCCAGGCGACCCAGGCCGCCCTCGGCTACTTCATCAACCCGCTCGTCAGCGTCACCCTCGGGGTGCTGGTGTTCGCCGAGCGGCTGCGCCCGGCGCAGTGGGTCGCCGTGGGGCTGGGCGGGGTCGCCGTGGCCGTGCTGGGCTTCGCCTACGGGGCGCCCCCGTGGCTGGCGCTGGGCATGGCGTTCTCCTTCGCCACCTACGGCGTGCTCAAGAAGTTCACCCGGCTCGACGGCCTGGAGAGCCTGGCCATCGAGACGCTGCTGATGTTCGTCCCCGCCGCGGCCTACGTCGTCTACCTCCAGGCCACCGGCGCGGGCACCCTGTTCAGCGTGTCGGGCACGCACACGGCGCTACTGGTCGCCACCGGCCTGATCACCACAGTGCCGCTGCTGTGCTTCGGCGCCGCGGCGCGGCGGGTGCCGCTGAGCATGCTGGGGCTGCTCCAGTTCATGGTCCCCGTGCTGCAATTCCTGTTCGCCTGGCTCATCTTCGAGGAGCCGCTGTCCGCCAGCCGCTGGTTCGGCTTCGCGATCGTGTGGGTGGCCCTGGTGGTGTTCGCCACCGACATGCTGCGCACCGCCCGGCTGAACCGGGCGGCGTCGCGCGATGCCGCGCGTACGGCCGCGCGCGAGGACACCGGGACCGCTCCTTCGGGCTCACCGGCCCCGTCGGCCTGAGGCTTGGCCGCGCCCTACCCGCGGCTCTCCTCCTCGGGGCGCTCGTGCGGCTCGGGGTCCCCGGCCGCGTTGGCGACGCCGGCGGCCCCCACGGGCTCCTCCTGCCGCATCGGCTCCTCCTGCTCCGGCGGGCGGGCGTGCCGTCCCCTCGGGCGCCCCTCGTCCTCGGGCCGCCGCTGCGCGGGGACCTCGGCGCGCAGCCCGTAGTGGCGGTAGGCCAGGTCCTCCTGGTCCACCGAGATGTGCACGCCGATCGGGAAGCCGAGGGCGGTCTTGATCTGATCGCGCTCGAAGGGGACTTGCAGCCCCTCGTCGACGGAGCGCGCGCCCAGCAGCGGGACCAGGAACTCACGGCTGCCGAAGAGCCCCGTGCGGACCGTGATCCACTTGGGCGCATCGGTCTGGTCGTCGTAGAAGACCTGCCCGATCCTGCCGACGCTGCTGCCGTCCCGGTCCAGGAGCCGGTGCCCGATCAGCCACTCCGCCCCATTGTCAACCGCCACTGCTCCACGCTCCCCTTCACCGGCCCTGCCGTCCGTCGGCGGCGTCCCGCCGCCAACGGGCGCGCATGCCCACCGGGGGGGTCGGGCATGCGGCGGTTGTCACCGCATGACCAACTTCAGACCCCGGCGTTACCGGGCCTGCGGGGAGCGCCGGGGAAGAGAGCGCCGGGGAGCCGGCGGGGCGGGCGGTCAGCCCGTGCGTTCCACCACGTAGTCGCACAGGGCCTCGAAC
Source organism: Nocardiopsis sediminis (assembly GCF_042650565.1). Taxonomy (NCBI): domain Bacteria; kingdom Bacillati; phylum Actinomycetota; class Actinomycetes; order Streptosporangiales; family Nocardiopsidaceae; genus Nocardiopsis; species Nocardiopsis sediminis. The sequence goes on along the minus strand of NZ_JBHSBH010000003.1, from coordinate 56,023 downwards.
GCGGTACGCGCCCGCCCCACCGGCAGGGAGGCGAGTTCGGAGCGGGCCTTGTCGGCCCATTCGCCCGTGGACGCGCGCGCCTGCTCCATGGCCGGGTGGGCGCGCAGCAGCCGCAGCGCCTCGGCGGTCTCGTCGTCGTCGAGCGGGCGCCCCAGCAGCCCGCGCAGCCGTTCGTCGGCGGGGTCGGTGCTGCGCAGCGCGTAGAACATCGGCAGGGTGAGGACGCCCTCGCGCAGATCGGTGCCGGGGACCTTGCCCGACTCCGCTGTGTCGCTGCTGACGTCGAGGATGTCGTCGGAGAGCTGGAATGCCATCCCCAGGGCGTCACAGGCCCGGGTGATGGTGTCGATGGCCTCGGGCTCGGCCTTGCCGAACGTGGCGCCGAACTCCGCGGAGGCCGCGATGAGGGACGCGGTCTTGTCGGCGATGACGTTGGTGTAGTGGGTCAGCGGGTCGGTGCCGTCGCGCGGCCCGGAGGTCTCGAGGATCTGGCCCTGCACGAGCCGGCCGAAGGTGCGCGCCTGCATGCGCACCGCCTCGGTGCCCAGGTCGGCGAGCATCTCCGAGGCGCGGGCGAAGACGTAGTCGCCCGCGAGGATCGCCACGGTGTTGCCCCAGATCTGGTTGGCGCTGGGCTCGCCGCGGCGCAGCTCGGCCTCGTCCATGACGTCGTCGTGGTAGAGGGTGGCGACGTGCGTCAGCTCGACCACGGCGGCGGCGCGGATGAGGTCGGGCGCCGTGGGGTCGCCGAAGTGGGACGCGAGCAGGACGAGCGTGGCGCGGAACCGCTTGCCGCCGGCGGAGACCAGGTGGGTGGCTGCCTCGGTCAGGATGGGGTCGCTCGCCGCGACCGCCTCGCGCAGGACCTTCTCGACCTGGTCGAGGGAGTCCTGGACCTCCCGGGCGAGGCCGGCGTCGACACTCGGCAGAGCGAGGAAACCGCTCGGGACAGCACCGCTCACCTGAAAGCTCCACATGTCAACGGCGCGCGATATCTCCAACCGGACATATCGCGCGCTCTCGGGATGAACATAATCCGACTGCCAAGTTAGCGGACCCGGATTCAACCGCCAAAGCCACGTCCCCGGGCCGCTCCCGACGTTACCGGGTGAACCCGTCGGCGGTGGCCGCAGCCGGTTCGGCTCCCTCCTGCCCGGGCTGGGGGACGAGATTGTCCAGGACCGGCGTGGGGTACACGCCGAGCAGGAACGTCGCCGCCGCCCCGACGGCGATGGCCGATCCCGTGAGGGCGCCGGCCCTGACCACCTTCGGCCCCGCCTCTGCCGGTTCGGCGAAGAACATCAGCACGATGATGCGGACGTAGAAGAAGGCGGTGACGGCGCTGCTGAGCACGCCGACGACGACCAGCGGGGTCGCCCCAGCGGCCATCGCCGCCTGGAACACCGCGAACTTGCCGATGAACCCGCTCGTGAGCGGGATCCCCGCGAAGGCCAGCAGGAACAGCGCCAGCGCGCCGGCGAGCATCGGCGAGGTGCGCCCCAGCCCGGCCCATTGGGTCAGCTCCCCGGCCTCGGGCCCGGTCTCGTGCGTGCGGACGAGGGTGACGACGGCGAACGCGCCGATCGTGGTGAACCCGTAGGCGGCCAGGTAGAACATGGCGCCCGCGACGCCCTCGGGGCTGGCGGCGATGACCGCGGTCAGCACGAACCCGGCGTGCACGACCGAGGAGTAGGCCAGCAGCCGCTTGATGTCGCGCTGGGTGACCGCAACGACCGCGGCGAGCACCATGGTGAGGATCGCCACCACCCACAGCATCGGCCGCCACTGCTCCACCGAGCCGCCGAACGCCGAGTAGAACACGCGCAGCAGCGCGCCGAACGCCGCCACCAGCGTGCAGGAGGCCATCAGCGCCGTGATGGGGGTGGGGGCGCCCTGGTAGACATCGGGCTTCCAGTTGTGGAAGGGGACCGCGCCGACCTTGAACAGCAGGCCCACGCCCACCAGCCCGATCCCGATGAGCAGCACCGCCTCGCCGCCCTGCCCGAACAGCGGGGAGGAGCCCGAGGTGATCACGTCGTTGACGTCGGCGAAGTTGACCGAGCCGGCGTAGCCGTACACCAGCGCGATGCCGAACAGGAAGAACGCCGAGGAGAACGCGCCCAGCAGGAAGTACTTGACCGACGCCTCCTGGGAGAACAGCCGCCGGCGGCGGGCCAGCCCGCACAGCAGGTACAGCGGGAGGCTCAGCACCTCCAGCGCGATGAACATCGTCAGGAAGTCGTTGGCCGCCGGGAACAGCTGCATCCCCAGCACCGCGAACATCACCAGCGGGTAGACCTCGGTGTGCTGCGAGCCCGCCAGGACGTGGCCGCGCTCCTCCTCGCTGCCGGGCACGGTGGCCGCCTGCGCGGCGAACGCGCTCTCGCCGCGCCGGTTCTCGGCGATGAGCAGCAGGCTGATCACCGCCAGGACCAGGATGGTCCCCTGGAGGAACAGCGCGACCCGGTCGACCGCCACGCTGCCCATGGCCAGCGTGACACCGGCCTCGCCGGGCGGCAGCGACCCGACCTGGAGCACCGTGAGCACGAACGCCGCGGCCAAAGCGATCAGCGCCAGCCCGAACTGGACGGCGCGGCGGCGGGCCTGGGGCACGAACGCCTCGATGACCACCCCGGCGACGGCGGCGGCGAAGACCACCAGCATCGGGGAGAGCAGCCAGTAGTCGATGTGCGGGGGCGCCTGGGTGACCGTCGGCGCGGCGAGGGCCGCGGCGGGCGCCGGGTGGATCGCGGGGATCACTCGGTCTCTCCTTCCTGGCCTTCGGCGCTGAGGCCGGCGGCGTCGATCTCCGGCGCGGGGTCGGTGGTGCCGACCTGGCGCATGGTCTCCGCGACCGCGGGGTTGATGACGTTCAGCAGCGGCTGCGGGTAGACGCCGAAGACCACGATCAGCGCGAGCAGCGGGGCGACCGCCCACACCTCCCGCCCGGACAGGTCGCGCAGCTTGGCCAGCGCTTCAGGCGTGGGCCCGGTCATGGTGCGCTGGTACATCCACAGGATGTAGAGCGCGGCCAGCACCACGCCCACGGCGGCGATGACCGCCGGGACGGGGTAGGCGGTGAACGTGCCGATGAACACCAGGAACTCGCTGACGAACGGCGACAGCCCGGGCAGGGCGAGGCCCGCCAGGCCGGCCACCAGGAACGATCCGGCCAGCACCGGGGCGACCTTCTGCACGCCCCGGTAGTCGGCGATCTCCGCCGAGCCGCGCCGCGCGATGAGGAAGCCCACGATCAGGAACAGCGCCCCCGTGGCGAAGCCGTGGTTGACCATGTACAGCGAGGCCCCGGACTGCCCCTGGGTGGTCATCGCGAAGATGCCCAGGGTGATGAACCCGAAGTGGGAGACGGAGGTGTAGGCGATGAGGCGGAGCATGTCGCTCTGCCCGATGGCCAGGATCGCCCCGTAGACGATGCTGACCACGCTGAGCACCAGCACCGGCCAGACGAACCAGGCCGACGCCTCGGGGAACAGCTCCAGGCAGTAGCGCAGCATGCCGTAGGTGCCGACCTTGTCGAGCACGCCGACCAGCAGCACCGCTGTGCCGGGCCGCGACGACCCGGCCGCCGACGGCAGCCAGGTGTGCAACGGCCACATCGGCGCCTTGATCGCGAAGGCGATGAAGAAGCCGAGGAACAGCCAGCGGGCCACCGACGTGTCCAGGCCGGCGAGCCCGCCCTGGGGGCCGACCAGGTCGCTCCACAGGAACGTGCCGCCGTAGACGAAGACCCCGATCACGGCGACCAGCATGAGCAGCCCGCCGAGGAGGCTGTAGAGCAGGAACTTCACCGCCGCGCGGCGCCGTCCCTCGCCCCGGCCGTAGCGCCCGATCATGAAGTAGACCGGGATCAGCATGGCTTCGAAGAACACGTAGAAGAGGAAGACGTCGGTGGCCGCGAAGACCCCGATCATCATCGCCTCGAGGACCAGGATCAGCGCGAAGTAGCCCTTGCCCCGGTCGTCGGCGTCGTCGTTCTCCCGCCACGCCGCCAGCACCACCAGCGGCACCAGCACCGCCGACATCAGGATCAGCAGCAGGGCGATGCCGTCGACGCCCACGGCGTAGCTCACGCCGAACCGCGGGATCCACGGGTAGACCTCGGTGAACTGGAGGCGTTCGGCCGACGACGGCACGAACGCCGAGGCCATCGCGACCAGCAGCAGCAGGGTGGCCAGGGTGACGCCCAGGGTCACGCGCTTGGCCTGCTCCGCCTGTTCGCGCGGCATCAGCGCCACACCGAGGCCGCCCAGGGCGGGCAGCGCGATGGCGAGGGTGAGCCAGGGGATGTCGGTCATCAGATCCTCACAGCCAGCGTTGCGACGACGATGACGGCCCCGAACAGCATCGTCAGTGCGTAGGTCCGGGCGAACCCGGTCTGGGCGCCGCGCAGCCCCTGGGAGCCGTCGCGCACGCTCGTCCCGACCCCGTTGACCAGGCCGTCGACCACCTTGGTGTCGAAGGCGACCAGGGCCTTGGTCAGCACCTGGCCGGGGCGCATGAACAGCCCCTCGTTGACCTCGTTGCCGTACAGCTCCTTGCTCGCGGCGACGGTGACGACGTTGCCCGCCGGGGCGGTCCGCGCCACCGGCACGCGCGCGTACTTGAACCACGCGACCGCGACGCCGACGATCATCAGGCCCAGGGCCGCGAGGCTGGAGGCGCTGGTGAGCATGGTGGCGAGGCTGAACTCGTGGTGGTCGTCGGGTGCGCCGACAACGGGTTCGAGGAAGGCCGCGAACCGGTAGCCGAATACCAGGATCCCGCCGAGCGCGACCGACCCGGCCGCCAGCACGATCATCGGCACCGTCATCGACCGCGGCGACTCGTGGGGGTGGGCGTCCTCGGCCCACCGCTTCTCCCCGAAGAACGTCATGATCATGACCCGGGTCATGTAGAACGCGGTGAGCCCGGCGCCCAGGAGCGCCGCGCCGCCGAGGATCAGCCCGCTGGTGCCCCCGCTGGCGAAGGCGGCCTCGATGATGCCCTCCTTGGTCCACCACCCCGACATGAACGGGAACCCGATGATGGCGAGGTAGCCCAGGCCGAAGGTCACGAAGGTGACGGGCATGGCCTTGCGCAGGCCGCCGTACTTGCGCATGTCGACCTCGTCGTTCATGCCGTGCATGACCGACCCGGCGCCGAGGAACAGCCCGGCCTTGAAGAAGCCGTGCGTGATCAGGTGGGCGATCGCCACCGCGTAGCCGACCGGCCCCAGCCCGGCGGCCAGGATCATGTAGCCGATCTGGCTCATGGTGGACCCGGCCAGGGCCTTCTTGATGTCGTCCTTGGCGCAACCGATGATCGCACCGGCGAGCAGGGTGGCCGCGCCGACGATGGCCACGGCGAGCTGCGCGGCCGGGGCCACCTCGAACACCGGGCCGGAGCGGACGATGAGGTAGACGCCGGCGGTGACCATGGTGGCCGCGTGGATGAGCGCGGACACCGGGGTGGGGCCCTCCATGGCGTCCAGCAGCCAGGACTGCAACGGCAGCTGTGCCGACTTGCCGCACGCGCCGAGCAGGAGCAGCAGCCCGATCGCGGTCATGACGCCCGGCGAGCCCTCGCCCGAGGCGCCGAGCACCTCGCTGTAGGCGACCGTGCCGAAGGTGGTGAACATCAGCATGATCGCGATCAGCAGGCCCATGTCGCCGACCCGGTTGACCAGGAACGCCTTCTTGGCGGCGACCGCCGCGGAGTCCTTGTACTGCCAGAACCCGATGAGCAGGTAGGAGGCGAGGCCGACGCCCTCCCAGCCGAGGAACAGCAGCGCGAAGTTGTCGGCCAGCACCAGCACCAGCATGGCGGCCACGAACAGGTTGAGGTAGGCGAAGAACCGCCGCCGCCCCTCGTCGTGGGCCATGTAGCCGATGGAGTAGATGTGGATGAGCGAGCCGACACCGGTGATCAGCAGGACGAAGCTGATCGACAGCGGGTCCAGCAGCAGGTTCACGTCGATGGTGAAGTCGCCGACGGAGAACCAGGTGTAGACCGGGACCGACAGGCTCCGCTCTTGGGCCGGCAGGCCGATCAGCTGGACCAGCGCCACCACCGCCCAGGCGAAGCTCGCCAGGGGGAGGGCGGTGGCCAGGATGTGGCCCCAGCGGTCGGTGCGTCGGCCGCCCAGCAGCAGGATCGCCGCGCCCAGGAGCGGGAAGGCGATCAGCAGCCAGGCGTTGCCCAGGATCGCCCCGCTCGCTTCCGTGGTGATCACGTGCTGCTCGGCGGCGAGGTATACGTCAGACACAGCCACGTCGCCTTCTAGTGCTTGAGCAGGTTGGCGTCATCGACAGACGCCGACCTGCGTGTCCGGAAGATCTGCATGATGATCGCCAGTCCCACGACGACCTCTGCGGCCGCGACGACCATCACGAAGAACGCGATGACCTGGCCTTCGATGTCGCCGTGCATCCGCGCGAACGCGACCAGCGCCAGGTTGCAGGCGTTGAGCATCAGCTCCACGCACATGAAGACGATGATCGCGTTGCGCCGTACCAGCACGCCGACGGCGCCGATGGTGAACACGATCGCGGCCAGCACGATGTAATTCATCGGGTCCACGAGCGCTCCCCCTCCCGTTCTTCGGCCTCGGACGGCCGCACGCCCTCGGGGTCGCCCTCCTTGAGCCGCGTCGCGTCCGACGCGCTGCCGGCCAGCGGGATCCTGCCCTGCTGGACGTCGCGCGGGACGTCCGATTGCAGCTCCGGGTCGCGCGCGGCGAGCACCGGGTTGAGCGAGAGCGAGGACACCGATCCGTCGGGCAGCAGCGCCGGCATGTCGATGGCGTTGTGCCGCGCGTAGGTGCCCGGCCCCGGCAGCGGGGTGGGGTGGTCGCCGCGGATGCGCTCGCGGGAGACCTCCCGCTGCGTGCGGCGCTTCTTGATCCGCGTGGCGTGGGCCAGGACGAGCGCCCCCAGCACCGCGGTGATGAGCAGCGCGCCGGTGGCCTCGAAGGCGATGACGTGGCGGTAGATGACCTCGCCGGCGATCCACGGGACGTTGCCGCCCGCTTCGGCCACCCCCGCGCCCAGCCCGGCGGGCGGGCCCGCAGTGATGCGGGTCAGGCCGGTCGCCAGGGCGCCGAGGAAGCAGATCGCCACGACCGCGGTGAGCAGGCGCTGCCCGCGGATGGTCTCGACGAGGGAGTCCGCGGAGCTGACGCCCACGAGCATCAGCACGAACAGGAAGAGCATCAGGACCGCGCCGGTGTAGACGACGATCTGCACGACCATCAGGAACGGCGCTTCGTTCACGCCGTAGAAGATCGCCAGGCCGAGCATCACGCCGGCCATCATCACGGCGGAGTGCACGGCCTTGCGGCTGAACACGACGCCGATCGCGCTGAGGACGATGACCGTGCCGATCACCCAGAACGCTGCGCTCTCGGTCATGGGGTCTCCCCGTTCTCAGGGACGATGCGCCCGGACCGGTAGTAGTCGTCCTCGTGGTCGCCCATGCGCATCGGGTGCGGCGGCTGCTCCATGCCCTCCATGAGGGGGGCGAGCAGCTGCTCCTTGGTCCAGATCAGGCTCTCGCGCTCGCTGTCGGCCAGCTCGTACTCGTTGGTCATGGTCAGCGCCCGCGTGGGGCACGCCTCGACGCACAGGCCGCACAGGATGCACCGCAGGTAGTTGATCTGGTACACCCGGCCGAAGCGCTCCCCCGGGGAGAACCGCTGCTCCTCGGTGTTGTCGCCGCCCTCCACATAGATGGCGTCGGCCGGACAGGCCCACGCGCACAGCTCGCAGCCGATGCACTTCTCCAGGCCGTCGGGCCAGCGGTTGAGCTGGTGGCGCCCGTGGAAGCGCGGCGCGGTCGGGCGCTGCACCTCGGGATACTCGACGGTCGGCACCTTCTTGAACATGGTGTGGAAGGTGACGCCGAACCCCTTCACAGGGTTGAGCCAGTCAAGCACCGGTAACCTCCTCACGCTTTCCGGTCGGGGCCGGTCGGTTCAGTCGGGGTGCCTCGGCCGGGACGCTGCTGCCGTAGTGCGGCGCGGTCGCAGGCGGTACGGGGAACCCGCCGTACATCGGTTCCTCGCGCATGCGCCGCAGCTCCTCGGCGTTGTCCTCGGCGTCGGCCTGGCGGCGGCGCGCGGACGAGCGGGCCCCGGCGTAGAGCGCCGCGCCGACCACGGCCACGAACGCCACGGCGACGCCGCCGACGGCGACGGCCGGGGCGCCCTCGTTCTGGAGGATGCGCATCGCGGCCACGGCGGTGATCCACACCAGCTGCACGGGGATGAGGATCTTCCAGCCCAGCTGCATGAGCTGGTCGTAGCGGACCCGGGGCACGCTGCCGCGCACCCAGATGAACAGGAACATCACGACCAGGAACTTGCCGAGCCACCACAGCACCGGCCACCAGCCGTCGTTGGCGCCGGGCCAGAACGCGGTGATGGGCGGCGGCGCCAGGTACCCGCCGAGGAAGAAGGTCACCGAGATCGCGGCGACGGTCACCATGTTCACGTACTCCGCGAGGAAGAACATGGTGAACTTCATCGACCCGTACTCGGTCATGAACCCGCCGACGATCTCGCCCTCGCCCTCGGCGAGGTCGAACGGCAGCCGGTTGGTCTCCCCCACCATCGTGACCAGGTAGATCAGGAACGACGGGAAGAGGATGAGGCCGAACCAGACCGGTTCCTGTGCCTCGACGATGCCCGATGTGGTGAGCGTGCCGGAGTAGATGAACACCGCCACGAACGACAGCGCCATCGCGATCTCGTAGCTGATGACCTGCGCCGACGCACGCAGCCCGCCCAGCAGGGCGTACGGCGACTGCGAGGCCCAGCCGCCCAGGACGATCCCGTAGACGCCGACGGAGGCCGTGGCCAGCACCAGCAGCGCCGCGATCGGCAGGTCGGTGAGCTGCAACGGGGTGACGACCCCGAAGATGCTGACCTCGGGGCCGACCGGGATCACCGAGAACGCGACGAACGCGGGGACCGCGGCGATCATCGGCGCTGCGATGTAGACCGCCCGGTCGACCCCGCGCGGGATCAGGTCCTCTTTGAGCGACAGCTTCACGCCGTCGGCCAGCGACTGGAGGAGCCCCCAGGGGCCGAAGCGGTTGGGCCCGTGCCGCTGCTGCATCCGGCCCATGACCTTGCGGTCGGCCATGATCATCATGAGCACGCAGACCATGAGGAACACGAAGATCACGAGCGCCTTGATCAGCGTGATCCACCACGGGTCGTTGCCGAAGGCGTCGAGCCCGGGTTCGGCGGCCAGCACGGCGCCGGCCGCAGTGGGGACGTTCGTCATCACGCGCCGCTCCCTTCCGCATCGGCGGCGCCGGCGCTGATGCCGACGACCGTCCCCGCGGCGGCACCCAGGTCTCTGCGGACGTCGCAGTCGCGGGAGTTGGCGGGCAGCCACACCACGCCGTCGGGCATCTCCGCGACCACAGCGGGCACGCCGACCGACCCGGCGGATCCGGTGACCCGGAGCCGGCCGCCGTCGGCCAGGCCGATCGCGGCGGCGGTGGCGGCCGAGACGCGGGCCATGGGCGACCGCGCGGTCCCGGCGAGGTAGGGCTCGCCGTCCTCCATCCGGCCGTTGCCCAGCAGCTGGCGCCAGGTGGCCAGCACGGCCTGCCCCGGCTCGGGGGCGGGCGGCTCGGCGGGGCGGGTCAGCGGGTCGGGGACCCGCTCCCCGGTCCAGGCGCCCAGCGCCGCCAGCTCGGCGCGGGCGGCGGCGGAGTCGGGCAGCCCCAGGTGGACGTCCATCTCGTCGGCGATGGCCGACAGCACCCGCAGGTCGGAGAGGATGCCGGGGATCTTCAGCGCGTCGCCGAAGGGCCGGTCGCGCCCCTCCCAGTCCAGGAAGGTGCCGGACTTCTCGGCGACCGCCGCGACCGGGAACACCACGTCGGCGCGGTCGGTGACGCTGCTCGCCCGCAGTTCCAGGCTGACGATGAACGGCACGCGGGCCAGCGCGGCGCGCGCGGCCGCCGGGTCGGGCAGGTCGTCGAGGTCGACGCCCGCGATGACCAGGGCGTCGAGCTGGCCGTCGGCCGCCGCGGCGATGATCTCGTCGGTGCCGCGCCCCTCGCGTCCCGACAGCGAGGCCACGCCCCAGGCGCGGGCGACCTCGGCGCGGGCGGTGGCGTCGGCGACGGGCCGCCCGCCGGGCAGCAGGTTGGGCAGCGCCCCGGCCTCGATGGCGCCGCGCTCGCCGGCCCGGCGCGGCACCCACGCCAGGGCGGCGCCGGTGCGGTCGGCCAGCCGGGTGACCGACGACAGCGCGCCGGGGGTCTCGGCCAGGCGCTCCCCGGCGAGGATGACGGCGCCGTCGGCGCGCAGGTCCTCCAGGGTCTCGGGCGAGATCTCGTCGAGCCGGTCGAGGGTGCGGGCCTCGGCGCCGGGCGCGGCCGGGATCAGTGTTCCGCTGGTCTTGGTGAGGCCGCGGCTGGCGAACGCCGCGATCGAGTGGACCCGGGTGCCGTTCTTGCGGACCGCCTTGCGCAGCCGCAGGAAGACGAGCGGCGACTCGTCCTCGGGTTCGAACCCGGCGAGCAGCACAGCGGGGGCGTTCTCCAGGCGGTCGTAGTCGACCGTGATGCCGGTCCCGGCGACCCGCGCCGCCAGGAAGTCGGCCTCCTCCTCGCTGTTGGCGCGCGCCCGCATGTCGATGTCGTTGCCGCGCAGCGCGATCCGGGTGAACTTGGCGTAGGCGTAGGCGTCCTCGACGGTGAGGCGGCCCCCGGTGAGGACGCCGACCCGGCCGCGGGCGCGCTCCAGGCCGCGGGCGGCCATGGTCACGGCCTCGGTCCAGGAGGCGGTCTCCAGCGCGCGGCTGTCCTCGTCGCGGACCAGGGGGTGGGTGAGCCGGTCGGGGCGGCTGGCGTAGGTGAACGCCCACCGGCCCTTGTCGCAGTTCCACTCCTCGTTGACCTGCGGGTCGTCGCCGGCGAGGCGGCGGGTGACCTTGCCGCGCCGGTGGTCGGTGCGCTGGGCGCACCCCGAGGCGCAGTGCTCGCACATGCTGGGGGTGCTCACCAGGTCGAACGGGCGCGACCGGAAGCGGTACGCCGCACCGGTGAGCGCGCCCACCGGGCAGATCTGCACCGTGTTGCCGGAGAAGTAGGACTGGAAGGGCTCGCCCTCGGCGATGCCGACCTGCTCGTCGGCGCCCCGCTCCAGCAGCTCGATGAAGGGGTCCCCGGCGATCTGCGCCGAGAACCGGGTGCAGCGGGCGCACTGGATGCAGCGCTCGCGGTCGAGCAGCACCCCGGTCGACAGCGGGATCGGCTTGGGGAAGGTCCGCTTGACGTCGGTGAAGCGGGTCTCGCCCGCCCCGTGGGACATCGCCTGGTTCTGGAGCGGGCACTCGCCGCCCTTGTCGCAGACCGGGCAGTCCAGCGGGTGGTTGATCAGCAGGAACTCCATGATCCCGCGCTGGGCCTTCTCGGCCACGGGCGAGGTCAGGTGGGTCTGGACCACCATGCCGTCCATGACGGTGATGGTGCAGGACGCCTGCGGCTTGGGCATGCCCCGGCCGTTGCCCATGTCGGGGATCTCGACCAGGCACTGCCGGCAGGCGCCCACCGGGTCGAGCAGCGGGTGGTCGCAGAAGCGCGGGATCTGGATGCCCAGCAGCTCCGCGGCCCGGATGACCAGCGTCCCCTTGGGGACCTTGATCTGGAACCCGTCGATGGTGACGGTGACGAGATCCTCCGGCGGTACGGCGGGCACCCCGCCCGATGTCGTATTGGTCGCGACGGTCATCGCTCGCCCTCCTCTCCTGTCCGCAGCACGGTGCTCATGCTCCCCCGCCCCACACGGTCGATTTCGCGTGGTCGAACGGGCAGCCGCCGCGCTCGACGTGGTCGATGTACTCCTGCCGGAAGTACTTGATCGACGACATGACGGGGCTCGCGGCGCCGTCGCCCAGCGCGCAGAAGGCGCGGCCGAGCAGGTTGTCGCAGATGTCCAGCAGCTTGTCGAGGTCGGCCTCGGTGCCCTCGCCGTTCTCCAGCCGGTCGAGGACCTGGACCATCCAGAAGTTGCCCTCGCGGCAGGGCGTGCACTTGCCGCAGGACTCGTGGGCGTAGAACGCGATCCAGCGCCCCACGGCCCGGACGACGCAGGTGGTCTCGTCGAAGATCTGGAGGGCGCGGGTGCCGAGCATCGACCCGGCGGCGCCGACGGACTCGAAGTCCAGGGGCGTGTCCAGGTGCTCGTCGGTGAAGATCGGGGTGGACGAGCCGCCCGGGGTCCAGAACTTCAGCGAGTGGCCGGCGCGGACGCCGCCCGCCATGTCGAGGAGCTCGCGCAGGGTGATGCCGAGCGGCGCCTCGTACTGGCCGGGGCGGGTGACGTGCCCGGACAGGGAGAAGAAGCCGAACCCGGCGGACTTCTCGGTGCCCATGGAGGTGAACCAGTCGGCACCGTTGTCCACAATGCTGGGGACACTGGCGATGGACTCCACGTTGTTGACCACGGTGGGCGACGCGTAGAGCCCGGCCACCGCGGGGAACGGGGGCTTGAGCCGCGGCTGCCCGCGGTAGCCCTCCAGGGAGTCCAGCAGCGCGGTCTCCTCGCCGCAGATGTAGGCGCCGGCGCCGGAGTGCACCACCACCTCAAGGTCGAACCCGCTGCCGAGGATGTCCTTGCCCAGCAGGCCGGCCTCGTAGGCTTCGGCGACCGCGTGCCGGAGCCGGCGGATGACGTGCAGCACCTCGCCGCGCACGTAGATGAACGCCTGGGAGCACTTGATGGCGTAGGCGGAGATCGCCACGCCCTCGATCAGCTCGTGCGGGTTGGCGAGCATGAGCGGGATGTCCTTGCAGGTGCCCGGCTCGGACTCGTCGGCGTTGACCACCAGGTAGCGCGGGTTGGGGTTGTCCTTCGGCAGGAAGCCCCACTTCATCCCGGTGGGGAACCCGGCCCCGCCGCGCCCGCGCAGGCCCGACGCCTTGACGAGGTCGACCAGCGCATCGGGCTCCATCGTCACGGCCTTGCGCAGCGCCCCGTAGCCGCCGGTGGCCCGGTAGCCCTCCAGGGTGAAGGAGTCGGGGCGGTCCCAGTTGCGGGACAGGATGGGGGTCAAGGTGTTGCTCATGACGCGGCGCCGCCTTCCTGCGTGTCCTTGGCCGGCAGCGCGGCCGGGTCCGGCGCCGTCCACCCGCGCTCGCGCGCCAGCCGCAGCCCGGTCAGCGAGGGCTCGCCGGCCTGGGTGCCTTCGGTGGCGCGGCCGTCGGGGAACCCGGCGAGGATCCGCGACGCCTCCTTCCACGTGCACAGGCGGTCGGGCCCGCGGGTGGGGGTGACATCCTTGCCCAGGCGCAGGTCGTCGACCAGGCGCTTGGCGGATTCGGGGGTCTGGTTGTCGAAGAACTCCCAGTTGACCATCACGACCGGCGCGAAGTCGCAGGCCGCGTTGCACTCGATGTGCTCCACCGCGACCTTGCCGTCGTCGGTGACCTGGTCGTTGCCCACGCCGAGGTGGTCCTTTAGGGCGGTGAAGATCTCGTCGCCGCCCATGACCGCGCACAGCGTGTTGGTGCACACGCCCACGTGGTAGTCGCCGGTGGGCCGGCGCTTGTACATCGTGTAGAAGGTCACCACGGCGGTGACCTCGGCGGTGGTCAGGCCCAGCTGGTCGGCGCAGAAGCGGATGCCCTTGCTGCTGACGAACCCCTCCTCGGCCTGCACCAGGTGCAGCAGCGGCAGGAGCGCCGAGCGCTCGCGCGGGTAGCGGGCGATGATCTCCTTGGCGTCGACCTCCAGCCGCGCGCGGATCTCGTCGGAGAACACGGGGGTACTCACCGGTCCACCCCTCCCATCACAGGGTCGATGCTGGCCACCGCCGCGATGACGTCGGCCACCGTGCCGCCTTCGCACAGGGCCGCCACCGCCTGGAGGTGGGTGAAGGACGGGTCGCGGAAGTGCACGCGGTGCGGGCGGGTGCCGCCTTCGCTGACGGTCATGCAGCCCAGTTCGCCCTTTGCGCTCTCCACCGCCGCGTACGCCTGCCCGGCCGGGACCCGGAAGCCCTCGGTGACGAGCTTGAAGTGGTGGATCAGCGCCTCCATGGAGCCGCCCATGATGTGGGCGATGTGCTCCGGGGAGTTGCCGAGGCCGTCGGGGCCGAGGGCGAGCTTGGCGGGCCAGCCGATCTTGGCGTCCTCGATCATGACCGGGCCCGGCTCCAGCCGGTCCAGGCACTGCTCGATGATCCGCATGCTCTGCTCCAGCTCGGCCATGCGTACCCGGTAGCGGGCATAGACGTCGCAGCCGTCGGAGACCGGGATGTCGAAGTCGTAGGTCTCGTAGCCGCAGTAGGGCTTGGCCTTGCGCAGGTCCCACGCCAGCCCCGCGGAGCGCAGCATCGGGCCGGTGACCCCCAGCGCCATGCACCCGGCGACGTCGAGGTAGGCGACGTCGCGGGTGCGGGCCAGGAACAGGGGGTTGGCGTCGAGGAGCTTGCGCATGTCCGAGATGCGCTTGGGCATGTCGGTGAGAAGCTCGCGGATCTTGCCGACCGCGCCGTCGGGGAGGTCCTGGGAGACCCCGCCGGGGCGGATGTAGGCGTGGTTCATCCGCAGGCCGGTGATGAGCTCGAAGATGTCGAGGACCATCTCGCGCTCGCGGAAGCCGTTGGTCATGATCGTGGTGGCGCCCAGCTCCATGCCGAACGTCGCCATCGCCACGAAGTGCGACGAGATCCGGTTGAGCTCCATCATCAGCACCCGGATGACCGTGGCCCGCTCCGGGATGCGGTCGGTGATGCCGAGCAGCCGTTCGACCGACAGGCAGTAGGCGGCCTCATTGAACAGCGGCGTGAGGTAGTCCATGCGGGTCACGAACGTGGTCCCCTGGGTCCACGTCCGGTACTCCATGTTCTTCTCGATGCCGGTGTGCAGGTAGCCGATGCCGACCCGCGCCTCGGTGACGGTCTCGCCGTCGAGGGTGAGGATCAGCCGCAGCACCCCGTGGGTCGAGGGGTGCTGGGGGCCCATGTTGACCACCAGCCGCTCGGCGCCGCCGGCCTGGGCCGCGGCGACGACCTCGTCCCAGTCGCCGCCCGACGCATCTACGTATTCTTCGGTGACCTGAGTGCTCATGGCCGTACTCCCCTCCTCGCGCCGGTGGTGATCGTGGTGATCACTTGTAGGACCTCCGCTCGTCGGGCGGCGGGATGCTGGCACCGCGGTACTCCACGGGGATCCCGCCGAGGGGGTAGTCCTTCCGCTGCGGGTGGCCGTGCCAGTCGTCCGGCATCTGGATGCGGGTGAGGGCCGGGTGGCCGTCGAAGACGATCCCGAAGAAGTCCCACGCCTCGCGCTCGTGCCAGTCGCAGGTGGGGTACACGGAGACGACCGAGGGCACGTGCGGGTCGGCGTCGGGGCAGGCGGTCTCGACCCGGATCTCGGTGTTGTGGGTGAGGGAGCGCAGCTGGTAGACCGCGTGCAGCTCGCGGCCGGTGTCGTCGGGGTAGTGCACCCCGGTGACGCCGAGGCACAGCTCGAACCGCAGGTCGGGGTCGTCGCGCAGCCGGCCCATCAGGTCCAGGAGCGATTCGCGCCGCACGTGGAAGCAGATTTCGCCGAGGTCGACGACCACGCGCTCGACGACCGTGCGGTAGTCGGCGGGGGCGTCGGCCAGCGTGCGCTCCACGGCGTCGGCGATCGCGTCGAAGTCCGCCGTGCGGGGGTCGTCGGGGTCGGTGAAGGGGCGCTGCGAGCCGGGGGCGTCGGGGCGGCGGACGAGCAGCCGCCCGTAGCCGGAGGTGTCGCCGGTGGAGCCGGTGCCGAACATGCCCGTGCGGGTCACGGGCGCGCTGAGACGTTCCTCACCGGCCTTCGCGGGCAGATTCTCCGCGGACTCCTCGCCGTTCAGGTTAGGCTTGCCTTCATGCCCGTTCTTCGCGCTCACGGGGCCGCCCCTTCGGTCTTCTCGATGAGCGGGAGCGACCTGCGCAGCATGCGCTCCTCGTCCTCGTCGATCTCGCGCTGGCGGTGCGGGCCCAGCTTGGTGTTCTGGACCTTGTCGTGCAGCTTGAGCACGGCGTCGAACAGCATCTCCGGGCGGGGCGGGCAGCCGGGGAGGTAGATGTCAACGGGAACGATGTGGTCGACGCCTTGGATGACGGCGTAGTTGTTGAACATCCCGCCGCTGGAGGAGCACACCCCCATGGCGATGACCCACTTGGGTTCGGGCATCTGGTCGTAGATCTGCCGCAGGACGGGCCCCATCTTCTGGCTGACCCGGCCGGCCACGATCATCAGGTCGGCCTGGCGCGGCGTGGCGCCGAACTTCTCCATGCCGTACCTGGCGATGTCGTAGTGCGGTCCGCCCGCGGACATCATCTCGATGGCGCAACACGCCAGCCCGAACGTGGCGGGCCACATCGAGCTCTTGCGGACGAGCCCCGCGATCTGCTCGACCGTGGACAGCAAGACCCCGCTCGGCAGTTTCTCTTCAATCCCCATGCGGTGAACCCCCTTTCCGGTTGTGCCTGCGGTCATCGGATCCGTGGGCGCACCTTGGCCCGGTCCGCACCGTCGCTGCCGTCACCTGCGTCACTGCCGTCACTCCCATTCGAGCCCTCCGCGGCGCCACTCGTAGGCGTAGGCGATCGAGACGTTCACCAGGAACAGGACCATCGCGATGACCCCGAACAGCCCCAGCGCGTCGAAGTGGACGGCCCACGGGTAGAGGAAGACGATCTCGATGTCGAAGACGATGAAGAGCATGGCCGTGAGGTAGTACTTGATCGTGAACCGGCCGCCGCCCGCGGGCTGGGGGGTCGGCTCGATGCCGCACTCGTAGGCCTGCATCTTGGCGCGGTTGTAGCGCTTCGGCCCCGCGACGGCGCCGGCCACCATCGAGACCACGACGAACGCGGCGCCGATCCCGGCGAGTACGAATACGGGTGCGTACAGCTCCATTGCTAGCCGTTCCCCTTCGAGCCGATGGGGCGCGCGTGCGCCATGGCGGGGCGGGCGGGCGCCGGTGGGGCGCACCCGCTTGTGATTGCTTTCACGTACCGGGCCCTCGGCCGGTCGTCGTGCGGTGGCATCGCTGGTATCCCTCGGGGGTCGCGGGTCGCCGGGCTAGGCCGCGGGCGCCATCTTGGACAGGCCGTTGATCACGCGGTCCATCGCGTCACCCCGACTGGGTTCGGTGAGGTTCGCCAGCATCTTGAGCATGAACCGCATGAGCGTGCGCTGCGGCAGGCCCCACCGGGTGGCGTACTTCATCAGCTCGGGCTGGCCGATGGCCTTCACGAAGTAGCGGCCCAGCGTGTAGTACCCGCCGTAGACGTCGGAGAGGACCTGCGGGTAGCGCAGGAGGGCCCGTTCGCGCTGCTGCTGGGTGGCGCGGCCGTGGGCCTGGACGACGACGTCGGCGGCGATGTTGCCGGCCTCCATCGCGTAGGCGATCCCCTCGCCGTTGAACGGGTTGACCATGCCGCCGGAGTCGCCGACGAGCATCAGCCCGCGCGAGTAGTGCGGGGTGCGGTTGAAGCCCATGGGCAGGGCGGCGCCGCGGATCTGGCCGCGCTGGTTCTCCTCGGTGAAGCCCCACTCCTCGGGCATGCTCGCGGTCCAGCGGCGGAGCAGCTTGCGGTAGTCGACGTCTTGGAAGGACGCGGTGGAGTTGAGGATGCCCAGGCCGACGTTGCTGGTGCCGTCACCGACACCGAAGACCCAGCCGTAGCCGGGCAGCAGGACGTCCTTGCCGTCGGTGTTGTCCCAGAGTTCGAGCCACGACTCCAGGAAGTCGTCCTCGTGGCGGGGGCTGGTGAAGTAGGTGCGCACGGCGACGCCCATGGGGCGGTCGTCGCGCTTGCGGATGCCCATGGCCACGGACAGGCGCGAGGAGTTGCCGTCGGCGGCGATGACCAGCGGGGCGCGGTAGGTGGCGCGCTCTCCGTCGGGGGTCTTGGCGTTCACGCCGACGATGCGGTTGCTGCGCGGGTCGATCACCGGGCCGGTGACGTTGGTGCGCTCCAGCAGGTTCGCCCCGGCCTGTTTGGCCCGCTCGGCGAGGATCTGGTCGAAGTCCATCCGCGTGCGCACGAGGCCGAAGCCGGGGTACTCGGCGAGGTCGGGCCAGGGGAGTTCGAGGCGGACCCCGCCGCCGATGATCCGCAGGCCGTGGTTGCGGATCCAGCCCTTGTCCTCGAAGCCGATGCCCATGGCGGTCAGCTGCTTGACGGCCCGCGGGGTGAGGCCGTCGCCGCACACCTTCTCGCGGGGGAACGCGGTCTTCTCCAAGAGGAGGACGTCCAGCCCGGCCTGGGCGAGGTAGTACGCGGCGGTCGAGCCGGCGGGCCCCGCCCCCACGACGATGACATCGGCCTCGGCATCGGGGCGGTCCCGGACGGCCCGATCGGACGAGTGGGTGACTGCTGTCTCGCTCACGGCTAGGTCCTCGGCGTGCTCCGCGCGGCAGTGCGCTTGGGGGTGCGCTGGTGTGCGCTTTCGTGGCTGGGGCGGTAGATGCGGCTCGGGTCGGCGCCCGGCCGGGACCGGTCGACGGTCGGTCGAGTGGCGGTCGGTGGCCGGGGCGGTGGTCTGGCTGGTGGTCTGGCTGGTGGTCGGGCTGGTCGGGACGGGTGTGTAACGAAGGACTCGTACGCTTGTGAAGGACTTCACAAGGATTCCGCTCCGCAGTCTAGACCTTTCACGTCCCATGGGCGACCCCTGGCGGCCATTCATCTTGATCATGCCGTTTCTGTGACAAACGGGATGGCGAGGTCGCTACCTGGCTTTATAAGGATGACCTAAGGGCGATTTGCCCGAGATTGTCACGTGAATAGCGAAATGAACCAATAACCCTATATGAGGGAAATGGGGCGGTTCAGAGAGGCCGCGATGGGACCGCGGAACGGCCGGATGACCGCGGCGTTCCCACGGGTCACGGGAGCCGGCCGAGGGGCCGGAGAGGGAGGGGTGCGGGGGGCGGCGGGAGGGATGGAGAGGGCGGGGCGGCGACCCGGAGGGACGCCGACCGGGCGGCGCGACGCGGTCGGCTGTCGGCGAGCCGGGGACTCCGGGGGGCCTGACCTGAGCGGGCGGAACGCTGCGCGCGTCAGCTCCGGCGGTAGCCGCGGTGGAGCGCCACGACGCCCATGGAGAGGTTGCGCCACGCCACCTGGGACCAGCCGGCCGACTGGATGTTCGCGGCGAGGGCCGCCTGGTCGGGCCAGTCCATGATCGAGTTCGACAGGTACTCGTAGGCCCCGGTGTTGTCGGTGAACACGCGCGCGATCTTCGGCAGCGCCGCCATGAGGTACCCGCTGTAGAGCGTGTCGAGCGCGCCGACCGGGATGTGGCTGAACTCGCAGATCACCAGCCTGCCGCCGACCTTGGTGACGCGGTGGAGCTCGCGCAGGGCCTGCCCGACGTCGTGGACGTTGCGCAGCCCGAAGGAGATGGTCACGGCGTCGAAGGTCTCGTCGGCGAACGGCAGCGAGAGCGCGTCGCCCGCGACGAACGTGACCCCGCGCCGTGAGGCGCCGCCGCGGCGCTCGGCGCCGACCTTGAGCATGCCCTGGGAGAAGTCGCAGGCGATGACCCGCGCCCCCTTGCCGGTGAACGACTCCGAGGAGGTTCCGGTCCCGGCCGCGAGGTCGAGCACCAGCTCGCCGCTGTAGGCGTCGACCGCGTTGACCACCGCACGCCGCCACAGCCGGTCCTGCCCCAGCGACAGGACGTCGTTGACCAGGTCGTACCGGCCCGCGATGTCGTCGAACATCGCAGCGACGTCCGTGGGGGACTTGTCCAGTTCGGCGTGCGTCATGCCCCCAGCCTATGGCCGCGCCCGGTCGGTGAGGACCATTTCTTCCGCTCTCACGGCGGGTTTCGCGCCATCCCGATCTCCATTCGATTACCTTCGGTGACGGTTCGGATGTTCAACGCAACGACGGGGTGTGCGACGCCGTATCCGGCACCCGGCACCCCGGCGGAACGAACAGGAGACCTCACCCGTGCGACGCACCCGAGCGGCGCTCACCGCCGCCTTCGGCACCCTGCTGCTCATCACCGCCGCCCCGCTCGCGGCGGCGCCCGCGGCAGCGGGCGCGCAGCACGCGTCGGTGGTCGCCGACCGCCCGGTCCGGGCCGTACCGCAGGTGCTCGACGGGGTGGTGAAGTCGATCGCCCAGGTGGGCGACGTGATGGTGGCGGGCGGCGAGTTCACCCGCGTGAGCGGGCCCGAGGGCGGCCCCGCCGAGGCCCGCGACAACATCTTCGCGTTCGACCGCGCCACGGGCGCCCTCCTGCCGGACTTCGCGCCCGAGGTCGACGGGACCGTCGTCTCGGTCGCCGCGGGACCTGACTCCACGGTCATCGCGGGCGGGGACTTCCGCCGCGTGAACGGGGAGAAGCGGCGCGGCCTGGCCCGGCTGTCGCTGCGCGACGGCGAGGCCGCCGGCGGGTTCGGGGCGGTCGCCGACGACGGGGCGGTCAACCGGCTGGAGACCCACGGCGGCGCGCTCTACGTGGGCGGATCGTTCACCGGGATCAGCGGGACGCCCAAGACCGGGCTCGCCCGCCTCGATGCGCGCACCGGGGCGGTCGACCCGGCGTTCGACATCACGATCGCCGAACCGCGCCGCGGGACGCTGCGGGTCGGCGAGCTGGCGGTCAGCCCCGACGGGCGGCGGCTGGTCATCGCCGGGACGTTCACCAAGGTGGAGGGCGAGCGGCGCTACCAGATCGCGGCGATCGACACGGGGGCGGGCGCCCGGTCCGGTTCCGTGTGGGGCGGCCCATTCGGCGGGCTGCCGGGGGCGGGCGGAGGGAAGGCGAGGCTGTCGGCCTGGTCGACCGAGGTCTACGCGGCGCCGTGCGACTACTCGAACATCCACACCTACGTCCGGCAGATCGACTTCGCGCCGGACGGCTCCTACTTCGCCGTCGCCACCTCCGGCGGGCCCGAGATCAAGCCCGGCCTGTGCAAGACCGCGACGCGCTGGGAGAGCGACGACACCGCCGGCGCCCGTCCCACCTGGGTCAACCACAGTGGGGGCGACTCCCTGTACTCGGTCGAGGTGACCGGAGCG
Source organism: Nocardiopsis sediminis (assembly GCF_042650565.1). Classification (NCBI taxonomy): domain Bacteria; kingdom Bacillati; phylum Actinomycetota; class Actinomycetes; order Streptosporangiales; family Nocardiopsidaceae; genus Nocardiopsis; species Nocardiopsis sediminis. The sequence continues at coordinate 34,979 of NZ_JBHSBH010000003.1, read as the reverse complement.
GCGGTCTACGTCGGCGGGCACCAGCGGTGGATGGACAACCCCGAAGGCGAGCGCGACAAGGGTCCGGGGGCCGTGGAACGGTCGGGGATCGCGGCCCTGGACCCGTCGACCGGCAAGGCACTGCCCTGGAACCCGGGCCGCGACCGCGGCCACGGCGCCGAGGCCCTGACCACGACCGCCGACGGCCTCTACGTGGGCAGCGACACCGAACGCCTGGCGGGCGAGCGCCACCCGAGGCTGGGGTTCTTCCCGGTGCGGTAGCGGCGGGAGCGGGGTAAGAGTGGTGGACGGACGGCCGTAGGGGCCGGCTCGGCGGAATGGCCGCGGCCCGAAAGGGTGGCCTGGCGGGGACGGCTCGGCAGGGACGCCCTGGTGGGTGGCGGTCCAGCGGTGGCAGCCCAGCGGTGACGGTCCAGCGGGGACGCCCCCGCGGGTGGCGGCCCGGGGACCGACCGGTCACCCGAAGGCGACGCGCTCCTGCCAGAAGTCGAACAGCCGCGCGTCCCCCACGACCCCGGTGCCCTCGGCCGGCTCCGGGTACCGGCGGTAAAGCAGGAGCAGCAGGTCGGTCAGCGGGCCGCGCACCGTGACGGCCGCCTCCTCGGGGCCGGGTCGCCAGGCGATCGCGTCGCCGGTGAGGTCGACCAGCCAGTCGGCGGCCACGTCGGGCGGGGCGTCGGTGGCCTGGAAGCGCAGAGTGCGGCCAGGGCCCAGGAGTTCGCGCCACTGCGGGTGGAACTCCAGCATCTGCGGCAGCGAGGCGAGGTCCAGCCACTCGTCGACGGCGTCGGCGGCGACCTCAGGGGCGACCACGTACGCCGCGCCCAGGGCGAGGGCGGCATCGGCGCGGTGGATGAGGGTCTCGTGGGCGAAGCGGCGTGCCCAGAACGCCGTCGTCCGCCCCGCGTCCGGAAGCGGGGTCCAGATCTCCATGTCGGGTCCGGCCGCGCTCAGCGTGCCCGCGAGCAGCGCCGCGCCCTCGGCCAGCCAGCCGTCGAGAACGGCGGGGTCCTCGTGCGCGTAGGGCGAGAGGTCGCGGAAGTGGTCGTCGGACGGCGGCCGAGAGGGCCGCGTCCGCACGATCTCCTCGGCCCAGCGCTGGCCGCCGCCCAGGTGGCGCACGAGCTGGCCGACGTTCCACCCCGGACAGGAGGGCACGGGGACCGTCATGTCCGCCATGTCCGCACCGGCGATGTGCGACCTCAGCAGGTCGGTCTGGGCGACGATCCCCGCGCAGAGGTGGTCGTAGGTCAGCCTGGTCATGGGGCCACCGTAGAACGCTCCACCGACAGCGGAGTGGGATGCGCCCGCCGGGCGGGTCGCCCGCGCGCATGGCCTCGTGAACGGGTGGCCTGACTCGTTGGCGGTGTCGAAGGCGGCGTACCGCCACAGTGGAATGCTCTTCGTCATGCATCCAGATCCGCAGGACAGGACGGCGCCGGGCGTGTGGGGTCGTATCGCGTGTGCCTGGGCGGCTCGGGAGTTCGGCACGGAGAAGGGTCGGGGCGGCCCCGGCGGCGGTGGGTGGAAGGGCCGCAGCCGAGCGGCAGCGTCCCGGTGGGGCCTGGGTGGGGGTGCCGCGCGTGCCCGGGTTTGCGCCCCACCAGCACGAACCACCCAGAGAAATCATCAAATAACTCCTTGTATTGCGAACAGGTGTTCGATAGAATGAGGTCATGAGCACTCCCCCCACCACCGCCCTCCGCGAGGAGGTGACCACCGACCAGCCCGAACCGCTGGCCGGTGGCCTTATGCCGGAGTGGATGCTCACCCTCGACACCGCCACCCTCACCGGCGACGAACAGCTCGACCTCATCGTCCGCGCCGAGACCTGCAAGCGGTGGCTGGAGGCCTTCCAGCTCGACGCCATGGCCACCTTCGCCCGCACCCGGGAGAAGGAAGCCCCGCCCGCCCTGCAGGTCTCCGCCGAAGAGGACGCCGCCGCCGAGATCGGCTGCGAACTCGGCATCCCGCCCGGCCTGGCCTACGCCCGCCTCACCCACGCACAAAGGCTGGGCGCGACCTTCCCCGCCGTGCGTGAGGCACTGGTGGTAGGCGACATCGACGAGTACCGCACCCGCGTGATCTGCGAGGCCGCCCCCGAGGACTGGGACCCCGCCACCACCGCCGCCTACGCCACCCGCATGCTCCACAAGATGGGCGACAAGTCCGGCCGCGCGCTGACCAACCTCGCCAAGAAGACCGTCGCGGAACTCGACCCCGCCAAGGCCGAGGAGCGCAAAGCCCGCACCATCGCCAACCGCCAGGTCCGCATCTACGACGGCGGCCCCCAGCAGGCCGGAACCGGCTCGGTCGAGATCACCGACATCGACACCACCGACGCCCTGGCCGTCCACCAGAGGATCAGCTCCATCGCCCGCGCCCTCCGAGCCGACACCCCTGGGGTGGAGGACACGGACGGCGCCACCAAGGAACTGACCCTCGACCAGATCCGCGCCGATGTGGCCGTGGGCCTGCTGCTGGGACGCCTGCCGCTGACCCTGGGGCTGGAGATCCCGGCCGATGCCGCCGAGCATGGTGTCGAGGACACCGGAGCAGAACGCGCCGAGCGGTCCGAAGGCACTGCGGCCGCCCCGGCCGCCGCTGCGTGCGCCGCCTGCGGCCGCACCCCCGGCGAAGGGCAGGGCGAGAGCCAGGGCCGGGGTCGGGGGCAGGTGGTCATCCCCGGGATGGCCACCCCCAACCCGGCGCCCTTCAGCCCGGTCGTGAAACGACATGCCCGACCTACTGTGCCTCTGAGCTGGGGGTTTCCGGGGGTTCGGGTGCCGGAGAGAGCAGGTGGCCCGTGATAGGCCCGTGGTCGGCGAACACCTGGTCAATCAGCGCGTTCGCTTCGTCTTCCAGGTGGGTGAACCAGTGTACGTAGGTCGTGAGCAGGACTTCTACGCTGTGGCCCAGGCGCCGGGCGATCTCGGTTGTCGGCACGCCGACGTTGATGAGCGTGGAGGCGTGGCAGTGCCGCAGGTCATAGACCCGCTTGCCGACACCGCGCGTCAACTCGTCGTCGGTCAGCGCTGTCTTGCGCGCCCGCTCCCACGCCCTCCGGTACACGTCACCATGGACGTCGTCACCTTCTTCGAGGCTGAACAGGCGCCCGTCCGGCGCGGCCCCGAACTCGTCCAGATGCCACCGCAGCAGCGCGGCACCCTCAGGAGGCAGCGGGATCGGACGGACCTCATCCTCGCCGCGCTGCTTCAACTCACGGGCTTGCACGCGTCCCCCATCGTCGGTCCACAGCTCCCCGATATCGGCGCGCGACGACGACGCAGTCAGACGACCCCACCCGGGGCGCGATCCCTTGGGCATGTGCTGGGGCCAGGTGACCTCATCGGCCCGCAGCGCGCGCAGCTCACCGGGGCGCATCCCGGTCAGCGCCGCGATCCCGAAGAACGCCACCAGACGCCTATCACGCGCGACGGGGGAGGCCACGACGGCGCCGAGGATGCGCTGTACCTGCTCCAGGTCGGGGGTGGTGTGGGGGTTGACCGCCAGTTCCTTGCGGGTCTGCTGGAACCGCACACCCATCAGCGGGTTGGAGGCGATGATGCCCCGCGCCACGGCGTGTTGCAGGCAGGCGCGCAGGATCTTGCGCCGGTTGCGCATGGTGGTCGGGCTGCACCGGCCCTTGCCCACGAGCTTGGCCCCCGTGGCGTCCACGACATCGGTCACCGTGTCCAGGTCGCCCAGCTCGGCGACCGGGCGCGAGACCGATTCGACCCACGCCAGGATCCGGGCGACCTCAGCGGGGCGCTTGCGGGGTTCAGCGGTGCGCTGGCCCGAAGCGTTCTCGGCCACGGTGAAGCTCAGCCCGTAGTTCACGATCGCGCGGCGCACCGCAAGGTCGCTTGCCGGGGCAGGGGTCTTCTTCACCTTCTTGGCGTCGACGTGCGCCAGGATCAGCCGCATCAGCATCTCGGACCGGTTGCTGCGCGTCTTGGGCGCCGAGTCCACCCACCGCGCCTGCGTGAAGGCGATGGCGTGCGCGAAGAACGTCTCCGCCGACCGCAGCCACGACACCGGCTCACACGTCACGGGGTCGAACGCCTCACCGTCGCGCGCAGCCGCGTGCAACGCCTTCTCCCTGTTCTGGGCCAGGGCTTTCGTCTTGAAGCTCTTGGACTTCACCCGGTCATCGACGCGCCACCGCAGCTCCCACGGCTTCGACCGGTTCTCGCGCTTACGCGGCTCCCAGAATTCGACCTCTTGCCCGCGCGGAGTCTTCATTGACCATTCCCTTCGCTGTAGTAATCGTGGGCTTTAGCCCATTCTATAAAGTCCGCCCAGCGAATTCGAATATGCCCGCCCGGGGACCTGAATACGCGTGGGCCCACCCCGTCATGGATCCACCGATACACCGTCCGGCGACTGAATCCCAGCTCAGTGGCCATCTCGGAGGGCGACAGCGACCTTTCACGCCCCATTCCTGCACCACCCCGCACCGATCCCACGGGCCAGCCACGGGCCACCAGAAAACGCACCCCAATTCCTGTCCGCAACCGGACAGCGACTTTCGGACGTTTCTTTTGAAATAGGTTGACAGGAAACGCCGAGGTCGATCCACCTGCCGTCCCCCGACCACCCGCCCCAACACCCGGCGGAGCCGAGGTGCAAAAGAAGCGCTACGCGCTCAGTATTTGCTGTTCCAATGGCGCGCGAAGTCGTCAAAGTCACGGCCGCACACCAGAAGGACGCGCTTCGCGCGGCTCTTTTCCAGAGCTGCCGCCCTGGGGCACAGGAAGATCGCACCACTCCCGCATCTCGGCCTCACGCCGGAGAAGATCGCGGTACTCAGCCAGAGCGATGGCGTGCGCCTCAGCCATACGCTCCACCAGGCCCAGGTCACACGACTTCAGGTAGCCCTTGCCCGTATAGGTGAACTCCCGCACCACCACCGGCCCGTCACCGCCGTCGTCGGCACGGGCGCTGTCGTCGGTGGCCCAGGGGTCCGGCGTCCCCTCCTCCGCGCGCTGCCGGGCACGCCACTGCCGCCGCACCGCCCGCAGCGCCCCCATGGTCACGCTGTACCGCCGGGACTTGGTCGCGAAATGCCCCCTGAAGCCCAAGGTGTGCGCCCACCGCCGCAGGTGCTCCAGGTCCTTCCGGCCCCCCAGCTTCCAGCACGTCTCCACCATCCTCGTGAGGTGCGGCCCGATCTTGCGCCGCAGATACTGCGAGTGCAGGACGGTGATCCGCCGCGCCAGCGCCCCCGACTCCCCGGCGGCGTCGCTCGCGGTCTTCGTGCTGTACTTCGCCAGATACGCCGCAAGGCGCTTGCTGTCCCCGGCCGGGCCGCCCGCCGACACGTCGCTGATGTCGCGTTGCGAACCCCACTGCGCGACCCGCATGACGCCGTCCGGTGAGGGCATCGCGACCGAGGCCCGGTCGACCGCCGACGCCACCGCCTCAGCCAGCATCGCGGCCGTTGCCCATGCGGGGGGTGCGACGATCCGCGACCGGTCGCAGGGGTCCACGCCATCCAGGCGCACGATGACGTGGAAGTGCGCCAGGCCCCGCCGCTGCATCTCCATGACCTTGATGTAGGAGACACGCAACAGGTCGCCAAGCCCCGACTCCGAGACACGCTCACCCGTCACCGCCGACGCCAGCCGCGCCAGCGCCCGGTTCACCGCAATACGCGTCCGGTGCCACAACGCCCCCGCCGCCGCGTTCCACAAGACGCTGCCCACGTAGTCGTAGCAATCCGCACACAGCGGGCTACCGACGATGTGATGCCCCGGGTCGTGGACCAGCCCGCACCCCACCGGCCGCCCGTGCACGCACTTCCGGTGTGGGCCCGACCGGGGACGGCACACCCCACCACCGGCCGGGGCACGGTGCACCGGCCCGAAGCTGGGCGCCGTCAGCGTCACGAACAACCTCGGGTGCTCCGCCACCGACGCGGGAACCCCCGACTCCGCCACCGCCACCCCACGCGGCCCCGCCGTCTCCGTGTCGGCACCGGGCCGCCCCCGCACCCCCGCCGCAACCACATTCCACATGTCCCGGCGGTACGTCTCCGCGCACGACGGGCACACCGACGCCCGCCGGTCACCGCACGCGATCAACAACGTGTGGTCCGGCTGGTCCCTGGTGTCATAGGACGCCCGCACCTCACCCGTAGCGGCATCGACTGCCGCCGCACCGCCGGAGACCCGAACCGGCGACGAACAGTGCCCCGTCCGCTCCACCTGCCGACGCCACGCCCCGTAATCCTCCGCCGTCACCCGATCCAACAACGCCCGCTCGCCCGGAGACATCCCGCCCGCCGCTGGCACCCGAACCACCCCGCCGTCTGTCCACACTCCGACCCATCGGGACCGCCATGGCGAGGCCGACGACCACGCCGCCCGCGCACCGCAATCCCCTTCACTTCGAGTCTGCGGGGAAATGCCGGATTCCAGCCGCCGACTTTGCGGTAAATCCGCGGGCGAGGAAACCCCCTGGTCACAGGCATCTGAGACCAGGCGCACCCTGCCGGCGGCGATGGAGAACAGCCGGGATTCCTACCGCACGGCCGTCGGCAGGCCGCTCGCGTAGGAGCGCACAGGGCAGCGGGCCGCGTTTCCGGATTGGGGCGAGGGCGATCGGCTCGCTAGGCGCGCTTCTGCCTCACGGCGTCGGTGTACTGCTCGGTCGTGAGGTCGTCATCGTTGATCCCCAAGTCGGCAATGACGCGTCGCACCGCCGCGAGCCCTTCAGTCAGTTCTTCGTCGGCAACGAGGGTTTCGACTTCCAGGAACGTCCCATCGAGTTCCGGGACGGTGACGAGGGTCGCGGTGAACTCTCGGTCTTCTGCCGTGAACGTGAAGTTCGCGCAGTGCTTGACGAGCCGGACGTGGTGCTCGAAGCCGAGGCCATGCAGGATCTCATCCAGGACTTCCGGTGACCCGACGCGCGTCTCATGCTCGGGTTTCGAACCGCTCGCCTCATCAACGGCAGGTGCCTTGTAGGTCAGCAGGACGCGACGGTCGGTGTCCCACTCCACGACACGTACCCGGAGTTCGCGCCCCTCGCTGGTGAGTTCTTGGCCGGGTCGGTCGTAGTAGGTGTCGCGGTAGACGGCGGTCCGCTCGATGGCGCGGGATCGGAGCCTCTCCCGTGTGTCCTTGACGTTGCGTACCCGTGCCTTCAACTCCGCTTCGATCGGCACTGCTGTCCCTTCACGTGCTCGCTCAGATCATGCGACGCGCGGACCGGCGCACCTCTTCAAGCTCGCGTCGGATTCCGCGATGTAGGGCACCGTAAGGCGTCGCGGCGAGCTTGTACATGGCCGACTCATGTCCTTCCCACTCATCGCCGAACGACGACACGTACATGACGTCGTCCAGGGAAATCACGCGCCACACAGGAAGCGTCGAGTACACGTAGACCTCGATCGGTCCGTCATCGGCGAGTTCCCGAAGCTGGGCAAGCGCGAGCCGGATACCCGCCGTGAACGTCTCGGTGGACTCGCCGATTTCCTCAGCCCGGCGCGCAGACACCGGTGAGTCCGGGTCGAGCAGCAGGACGCGCAGCAGGATCCGGCCAGCGCGAACGGATCCGCGAAGGAGCGAGTCGTTGAGCCCGATGATGCCGAGTCCACGCACGGCAAGGATGTCCATCGTGCTGGCCTGCGCTGCGTCTGCCCTGATCTGCGCGACGGCGGAAGCCTGTGAGGGGAAGACGCTCAGGATCTCGGCCCGTCCCGCCGCGCCAAGGTGGTCCAGCCCGGCCGGATGCTTGGGAGCCAGGCCGAGCAGCACCCGCGCCTCATCGGGCATGCCCATCCCATCGGCGATCCGCTCGAACACCTCCAGCGAGGTCACCATGCGTGACCCGTTGATGATCTCCGAAACCCGGGCTTGCGTCGTTCCGATGGCGGCACCGATGCGCGACTGCGACGCCCCGTGACTGCTCGCGAGGCGGAGCAGGGCAGCGATGTCGCGAGTCCGCAGGATGGCGCGGGTCTCTTCATCGCGCCATACCCGGCCGGGAAGCTCCATGAGGGCGGTCATGCGGAAGAGGTTATCTCACCGTGAGATCCCCGTCAGGGGATGGGCGAGCCCCTACCTGACCCGGCAACGTCTGGACAGCAAGGGCCCCCGCGACGAACTGTCGGAGCGCGTCCGGGGGCGTGGCCACCAGCTGTTGAGGAGCTGATGACATGACGCACCTTACCGCCCTACTCGTGCTCGTCTGCCGGGTTGTTTGGCCCCCGCACACCGGGACCAGGGTCCGTAGCCGCAGAGCCCCCAGCTACGAGGCCAGGCACCGCCTGAACTCCGCACCGCACCAGCCCGAGCCCGCACCGGTCGTCAACCGGATCGAACTCGCACCCCCCGCCAACGTGGTACGCGGCGGCTACGCCGCGTGGGAGACCGGCGCCTACAGCGCTCACGACCTGGTGGCCGCGTGATGCACACCCAGGCCCCCAAGGTCAGCACCAGCGAACGCGTCTTCCACTCCGGCGCCGAGGTCGCCGACGCACGCGCGTGGCTGACGGCGTTGCTGCCCATCCGCGCCGGGATCCCCGACGACACGGCCGCCGCCGCCGTGTTGTGCCTGTCGGAGGCGATGACCGCCGCCATGGCCCGCACCGGAGCCGTCATGCTCTCGGTGTCGCTGGGCGCCGACTGGCTCTACGTCGAGGCCCGCCCCGCCGAAAGCGTGTGTGCCCGCGCGCCCCGGCCGCCTGCCGATGCCGACACCCAGCGGTACGCCACCGCGCTCATCGAGGCGTTCACCGACGTCTGGGGTCGACTCCCCGACGACGGGGGCGTGTACTTCTACCTGGGCTGGCCCTGAACCGGGGTGTGTCCCTGCCCGAGCGCGGAGGGCAGGCAGGGGCACGCCCCCCGTGCTCCGCTCCCTGGTGGACACCGTCACCCGGGGGCGGGCCGGTCGCCGGGCCCGGACCCTGCCCGGTGGCCGTCACCCCGATCGAAGAGAGCTGGTCTGACGTTGGAGCCCTGCTGGGAATGTGAGGGGCCGGTCACCGCCCCCGTGCACTACGACATCTCGGTGTTCTGCTCCCATGCGTGCGTGGAGCGGTGGAAGGCGTTCAAGCAGGTGCACCACGCCATCGAGCAGGGCGCCGAGCGCGCGGAGGAGAAACAGCGGAAAGGCTGGCGGTAGAGACCGGCCAGGGGACCGCACCCGCGCCGTCCGACGGGGAGGGCAGGGGCTGGGATCGTCGGTCAGCTTCCCCCTACAGGATCAAGGAAGCCGCCCGCGCTACGCGCGGGCGGCTTCGGCGCGACCCGCGCCCGGGGCCGGACATCGGTCGGGGCCGGGCTTGCGCACATCCGCCTGCGCGCGGCCTCCTGCGTCGGCCGTGCTCGGCGGCGCACGCAGCCCGCCCCCTCCCCGTCCTCCCCGCCGCTGCGAACCGACACGCCGCGCGTGGCCGGGGCCTGCTCCCGCCCGCGCGCACCGCTCACCCGATCATCCGGGATACTCCACCTGCTGACGACGGGAGCCGAAGGGGGAGCCGCGTGAGCCTGCGCGGGCGACTTCGGCACCACCGCGCCCGGGGGCGGCCATGGGTCGGGGCCGGGCTTGCGGACATCCTCGCGACTGCGCGCGCGACTGCGTCGCGTGCTCGCGCGGGCGCCCGCCACCCGGCCCCTCCCGGACCTCCCCGCCGCTTCGACCTTGCCCGCCGCGCGTGGCCGAGGCCGTTTCCGCCCGCACACACGTGTACTGCCACCTGGCCGGGTATCGTCGCCCCCATGGCCGACCAGGAGCCCCGCCCGATCACCGACGCGCCCAGCGAACGCGCCCGTCAGCGTCTTGAGGATGCCGCCCAACGGGCCGAGGACCGGCACCAGGAGGAACGCGCCGCCAAGGTCGCCGACCACCTCAAGGCCACCGGGGCCGTGGTGATCCCCGCCGCCGACGACGCCGAGCGCAAGCAGGCCCGCAAGGTCGCGCGCCGGGCAGGGGGGATCATCGGCCGCCGGGTACGCACGACCACCGTCGAGGGCGGCATCGGGGTGTGGGACGACGACCGGGGCAACCATCCGTTGCAGGCCCAGGCCGACGAAGCCCGCACCAACCGGCTCATCGAACAGCAAGGACCCCTGTTCCCGTGGCTGAACGGCGACGACACCACCCAGGGGTGACCGGGCGTCCGGATCTGTCCACGTCCACGACACGACGCGGGACCCGAAGATCGGGGGCCAGTTGGGCAAAGACCCGGTGGAGCCCGAAGGGCCCCAACCGCTCAGCGAGCGTAGCGGCCCCCGATCACCCGCGCCGCGCCGCTCCCGCGACCAGATCCCGCCACCCTCCGCACGCGCCGCCCGCCGCTGTCGGCAACGACCCCACACGGGCGACCCGCAGCGGCGCCCACCGCCGACACCGGGCACTTCAGGCCCCGAACGGGCACCGCGCCGCGCGGGAACGGCACGACGCGGCATCGAGCCACGCCGCACCGTCCGCCCCGGACCCCGCAGCCACCCGCCGACGACGGGGACCCCGCACGGGCCAGGGCGCGTCCGCCCAGGTCAGCCGGGGGTTCTGGCCCGTGTATGGCCCGGGAAGCTTGGCCAACCCCGACATACGCTGACCTACCCTGGCACACCACGCGACCCCCGAACCGGCTTCGCCCCAGGTCAGACAGCAGACGGGGGACGTCGGCAAACACACCGACGCCCCCCGCTCACCCGTCACTTCCCCGGTCGGAAAATTGCACGTGATCATCCCGCTCTCGGCGCTGCCGAAGGAAATGGGCGGGAGCGAGTCCCGCGCCCTGGGGGAGATCGCCGGGCACGGGCCGATCCTCGCAGAAGCGGCCCGGGACCTGGCCAAGGGCGCCACCTCCAAGGCCACCCGCTGGTGCTACACCGTGGTCGACGACGACGGAAACCCGGTGGCCGATGGCACCACCGCCTACCGGCCGCCCCCACTACTGCGCTCCCATATCGATTCCCGGGACCGGACCTGCCGGTTCCCCCACTGCAACCGCCCCGCAGTGGAATGCGATGCCGACCACACCATGCCCCACCACCTGGGCGGGTCTACCAGCGCGGCAAACTTGGCCGCCCTGTGTCGGCGGCACCACCGGCTCAAGCAGCACCCGGCCTGGTCGTTGACGCAGCCCTCCCCGGGCACCCTGGTCTGGCGCACCCCCCACAACCGCACCCACACCACCACCCGCGACCCCTACCCCAGCCAATAACCACCCGGAAGCCGGGAAGGGGGACCGGGAAGGGACCAGGGAGGCCGGGGAAAGAGGGAGGAACCCCCGAGGGGCCCGAACCTCCCCACCACCGGCCGTCGCTGCCCGCTTGAACCCAAGCCACCGCACAAGCTGGACCGTTACCGCCGTCCCGGGGCCCTACCCGCCGTCGCCGCCCGCTTGGACCCCAACACCCGATCGACCGAACGATCCGAGCCCGCCCCAACCCCTCACCGCCGCCGCTGCCGCTGCCCGCCTGAACGCCGACCCCGCACCACCCGGACCGTCAACGCCGCCCCAGGCCCCTCGCCGCCGTCGCTGCCCGCTTGAATCCCAACACCGCGACCACGCAGACCATCCGCGCCCAGCCCGGCCCGGTCGGCTACGTCCTCTCCGCACTGGCCTATGGCGCGCTCTTCCGCAAAACGACCTTCACCACGTTTCCTATTCGGGCTTCAGGCGTTCCATGATGCGCCTCCACCGCGCCAGAATGAACCTCCTGCTCCAAAATGAACCACCTCTGGCGCACTTATTGCAGGCCAGGGCGTTACCCGAAATGCTTTCCGCATGAATTTCTCAACCCATCGAAAGACCCGGCGGCACAGGCTGGGGAGAATTCGTCCCTATTCGTTCCGCCGGGAGCAGCTGCACGAAGCCGGAAGGTGGTGACGGCGGTGACGTACGAGCAGAGGTTTCCCGGGTGGGCCGATCACGCGCGGAAGATGCGGGAGCGGACCGAGGACATCCTCTCCGCCCACAAGGGGTTCGAGATCCCCTTGGACACGATCGCCTCGGCCGTGCTGCTGGTCAGCGAAGCGACTACTCATGCAGCGCGTCACACGGCATGTGGCCGCAGCGGCGTCTTCAAGGTCACGCTGAAGATCGACACCCATCGGATCACCATCGAGTCGACGACGAAAAATGTCCCGTCGGCGGGGTGAACCGCGTGTGGCCGGTCCTGCCCCCGGAGGGGTGGGGGCAGGACCGGCCACGCATTGCTGGAGACCCTACCCCTCGGCGAGGCGGAGGAGGGTTCCGGCGAGGAGGGCCGTGCGGTCGGGGATGTCGGGCACGGTGATGTGCTCGTGGCGGGCGTGGGCGCCGTCGCCCATCGCGCCCATTCCGCACAGGACCGGGCGGCCGAGGGCTGCGATGAAGTTGGCGTCGCTGCCGCCGCCGACGTGGGGCTGGCCGAGGGGGCCGCGGAGGTCGGTCGCGACGGTGTCGGCGATCTCGAACAGCCGACGGCTCTCGGCGCCCGGCGTCATCGGGGGGCGGTTCCAGCCGCCGCCGACGGTGAGGCGGACGCGGGCATCACGCGGGCGGAGGGCGGCGAAGACCTTGTCCAGCCGCTCCATCTCGGCGGTGTCGGTGACCCGGATGTCGATCAGGCAGCTCGCGTGCCCGGCGATGACGTTGCGGGCGGTGCCGCCGGTGATGGTGCCGATGTTGACCGAGGTCCCGCGGTCGAGGTCGGCGGCGTCGACCAGGGTCTGGACGGCGTCGGAGAGCCCATGGATGGCGCTGGCCCCCCGGGCGGGGTCGAGGCCCGCGTGGGACTCGACGCCCTCGGCGGTGACGGTGAAGATCCCGGTGCCCTTGCGGTGGGTCTTGGCCGCCCAGCCGCCGCCGGGCTCGGTGACGATGGTCGCCGCCACGCCCGCCGAGGCGCGCTCCACGTGCGGCCGGGACCAGGCGCTGCCGAGCTCCTCGTCGCCGTTGAAGAGGAACCGGACGGTGGGCCGCGGCAGGCCGAGCTCGCGGAGGGCGCGCAGGGCCCACACCCCTTGGACGATGCCGGACTTCATGTCGAAGACCCCGGGCCCGGTGGCGGTGTCGCCGTTGACCGTGAACGGCCACCCCTCGATGGTCCCGGCCGGCCACACGGTGTCGTAGTGGCCGACCAGGAGCACGGTGGTGGGGGTGGTGCCGGTGATGACGGTCTCGACGACGTCGCCGTGGTCCTCGGCGCGGCGACGGACGGTCTCGGCGGGGGTGGCGCCGAGGCGTTCGGGCAGCCAGGCCGTCAGGTGGTCGGCGGCGGCGTCCAGCAGTGCCTTGTCGGCGCTGGGCGACTCGCGTTCCACCAGGGTCCGGATGTCATCGAGGATGCCGGCGCGGTGCTCGCCGAGCCAGGTCGCCAGGGCGGCGGTGTGGGGCATGGGGTTCCCGTCTCCTGTTTCTTCGTGGCAGGGGTGGCCCGGCGGCCGGCCCCGGCCGCACCCGGGGCCGGCGCCGTGCTCCCCCTGTCTCCTTGCGTGGGGTCCGGTGGCTTAGGGGATGGGCGCGCCGGGGCCCAGGGGGATGCCGAGGGCGTACCAGGCCAGGAACAGCAGCACCCAGGCCACCAGGAGGCTCATCGCGATGGGCAGGGTCAGGGAGATGAGGGTCCCGATGCCCGCGTTGGGCCGGTAGCGGCGGATGAAGCCGAGGGCCAGGACGAAGTAGGGGCTCATCGGCGTGATGCAGTTGGTGCAGGAGTCGGCGATCCGGTAGAGCGCCCAGGTGACCTCCGGCGGGATGTCCAGGAGCATCAGCATGGGGACGAGGATCGGCCCGATCAGCGACCACATGGCCGAGCCGCTGGTGATGATCAGGTTCATCAGGCTGACGAGCACGATGAAGCCGAGGAAGAGCACCAGGGGGCTGACGCCGATGCTCTCCAGGGAGCGGGCTCCGGAGATGGCGATGACCTCGCCCAGCCCGGTCCACCTGAAGTAGGCGAGGAACTGGGAGACCGCGAAGAACAGCACCATGATCGGGGCGAGTTCGCGCACGCCGTGGGCCATCAGGTCGGGGATGTCGCGGGCGGCGCGGACGACGCCGACCGCGCGGCCGTAGGCGACGCCGGTGCCGAAGAACAGCAGCGCCAGGAAGACGGCGATGTTCTGGATGAGGGGCGATGCGACGATCTCACCCGCCTCGCCGCGCAGGGGTGAGCCGGTGGGGACCATCGCCAGGACGAGGGCGCCGATGATGACCACCGCGGTGATGCCCGCGTTGCGCAGGCCGCGGCGCTCGTCGGCGGAGAGGGTGAGGTCGGGCAGGTCCTCGGTGTCGGCCTGCTCGGGGCTCTCGGCGTTCATGGCCGCGACGCGGCGCTTGAGCACGGTCTCGACGACGACGGTGATGACCACCGACAGCACGATCGAGGAGACCAGCGAGAAGTAGTAGGTGGCGACGGGCGTCACCAGGTAGTCGGGGTCGATCGTGTGCGCGGCGGCGGTGGTCAGCCCGGCCAGCATCGCGTCGCTGCCGGTGACCAGGGGGCTGGCGTTGTTGCCGCCGGAGACGGCCACGAACGCCACGACGGCGCCGAGCATGGGGCTGCGCCCGATGGAGCGGTAGGCGATCGCGCCCAAGGGGATCATGACGACGAACGCCGCGTCCGAGGCGATGTGGGAGATCATCCCCGTGAACGCGATGACGAACGTGACCAGCCTGGCCGGCACCCGCGAGAGCGCGGCGCGCAGGATCGCGGCGAGCAGCCCGGCCTTGTCGGCGACCGCCACGCCGAGCATCACCACGAGGATGACGCCCAGCGGCGGGAACGTCACGAAGTTCTCGATGGCCCCTTCGACCATCATCCGCGCGCCGGCCTCGGAGACGAGGCTCTGGACGGCGACGGTCTCGCCGTCGGCGGGCGAGACCACCGACACGTCGAGCGCGCTGAGCAGCCAGCTGATGAGCGTGATGGCCGCGGTGAGGATCACGAACAGCCAGAAGGGGTGCGGCAGCTTGTTGCCGACCCGTTCGATCACGGCGAGTGCGCGCAGCACGAAGCCTGCGGAACGCGGAGGGGCGTCCCCCGTCTGTGTGGTCACCGTCGGTCCCTTCTGCCCTTGACCAGGGGTTTGGTGCAATGTTCCCCAATAAGACGGCAGATAGGTTGTTCGTGTCAAGATCGAGTCGATCAACGGTGATATCGCCCGTGTTAATTCACCGGTACGATCGGCTCATGCTCCCCGCTCCTCCGGCGGCCGAGGACGGCCTGCTCGACGACACCGACCTCGACCTCATCGCAGCGCTCCAGATCGCGCCTCGCGCGCCGGTCAACGCGCTGGCCGAGGCCGTCGACAGCTCGCCGAGCACGATCGCGCGGCGGATGGCCCGGCTGCGCCGCGAGGGGCTGCTGCGGGTCGTGGGGCGCCTGGACTGGCCGCTGATCACCACGGAGAACCCGCGGCTGGTGTGGATCCGGTGCGCGCCGGGGCGCTCGCAGGAGGTCGCCGGGCGCATAGCGGAGCTGGAGGAAGTACAGACCCTGCTGATCACCACGGGCAGCGCCGACATCTACTGCACCGTGTATCCGCTGCTGGGCAGCGACATCTTCGACCTGCTGACCCGGCGGCTGCCCGGGCTGCCCGGCATCGTCTCGACCCAGTCGATGCTGGTGCTGCGCACGCAGTCCATGGGCCAGTCGTGGCGGCTGCGCCGCCTGTCCGGGGACCGGGTGGCGGCGCTCGCCGGGTTCGGCGACCAGGTGCGCCAGGAGCCGCTGACCGGCCTGCACCAGCTGAACGCGATGGAGCTGCGGGCGCTGGAGCTCCTCGCGGCCGACGGCCGGGTCTCAGCGGCGGAGGTGGCGCGTGAGCTCCAGGTGAGCCGTTCGGCCGCCTACCGGATGACGCAGACCCTGCTGGAGAGCGGGGCCGTGTGGCCCCGTGTGGAGATCGAGCCGGCGGCGCTGGGCTACCCGCTGAACGCCCTCATGGCGCTGACCGTGCGCCCCCACGCGATCCCCGATGTCCTGGCCCGGCTCGGGGACCATCCCTCGGCGCGCTATGTGGCGATGGTGGCGGGGTCGTCGTCGGTCATCCACTACGGGGTGTTCCGCGACGAGCAGGACCTCGCCCGCTTCACGACCGACGACCTCGGCGCCTCGGCCGACATCACCGCGCTGGACACATGCGTTGCCGTGCGGGTCGTGCGCCGGCACTGGATGGCGCGCCACGGGGCGCGGCTGGGCGAGCGCCTGCCGGGGTTCCCGGGGCGGCTCCTGCGGGGCTGAGCGGGCCCCTCGGGGCCGTTCGCCGCAGGGCTGGAGGGAAGCCTCAGGCCCCCGTGTTCTCCTTCGCCGACGCGCCCGCGTCCGCCTTTTCCTTCTCCGCCGCGTCTTCCTTGGCCGCCGGGTCCTCCTTGGCGGCCGGGCCCTCCTTCGCCGCCGCGTCCTCCTTGGCGCCCGGGTCCTCCTTGGCCGAGCCGGCCTCGATGCGGTCCCCCATTCCACGCATCTTCGCCAGGCCTTCGGCCACGACCGAGGACATCGCGTCGCGCTGAGCGGACAGCAGAACGTAGCTCACCATGCCGCTGATCAGGAACGCGAGCGCCAGGGCCAGGAAGTCGCGGGCGCCCAAGAGGTAGACGACGCCGAACGCGGCGCCGAAAAGCAGGAGCCGGGCCGCGGTGTAAACGAGGACGCTACGCATGAAAAGTGCCTCACAACGGATGATTCAGGAATAGATTGAGGGCTGAGCGATGTGCGTCGGCGGGACCGCCAGGTGCCGCCGATGCCGCCGCGTGCGCGAATCCCGTGCGTGCGGCACCGCGACCGCCCTTCCTCCCAGGGTAAGGGCCACTCGCCGGCAGGGCGCTACCACCCCTGCGCGGGCGGGGTCGCGGCGCGGGACCGGGGCGGAATGCCGATCATGGGACGTCGTTAAACCGACAGTCCATATCGAAGGTTACGTTCCGGTTACATATCGCGCACTCGCCACGTCTTCCCCCCGTTTTTTACGAAAACTAGGGAGGAAACGGACTATCTCATGCACACTAAGGGATCAAACGCCCGCCCTCACACGCGATGGCGGGCCCCGAAGGGGGATTGTGAAGGTGGAAAGAGGAAGCGAACGCTTGCTGACCCCCGGAGAGGTGGCCTCCCTCTTCCGGGTCGACCCCAAGACGGTCACCCGGTGGGCCGCGTCGGGACGGATCAGCAGCATCCGCACGCCCGGCGGCCATCGCCGGTTCCGCGAGTCCGAAGTCCGAGCACTGCTGCACGGGGAGCCCACTGAGACGTGACCTGACCCCCGCCGGGACGCTCCGGCTCCTCCATCCGGCACCCCAGGGGGACGATCGGCGGATAGGCTGAACGCATGGTGTGGCTCGTTGGACTGATCACGCTGCTCACGATCGTGCTCTGGGTGTACGCGTTCTTCGACGCGCTCACCACCCCCGCTGGCGAAGTGCGCACTCTGCCAAAGATCCTCTGGCTTGTCGTCGTCGCGCTGCTCACGCCGGTCGGCCCGCTTCTCTGGCTGTTCCTGGGCCGCCCCCGCGCCTCGGACGTCACAGCGCCGCCCGCGCCCTCCGCCCAGGCCGACTCGATCGAGCACCTCGACCCGTCCGACTTCAATACGCCGTCCGGCAGGGAGCATCCCGTCGGCCCGGACGACGACCCGGAGTTCCTGCGCCGACTGAACCGGCGCATCAACCCCGAGGACTGACGACGACCGGCAACAGCGGCAGGCGACGGACGACCACGGACTACGACGGACAACACTGTGGGGCCACCCCGGCGGGGGTGGCCCCTTGTACGTTCCCGGTGTTCCGGCCGGATCAGGCGTAGCTGTGCAGGCCGCTGAACATGTAGTTCACGCCGAAGAAGTTGAACAGCAGGCACGCGAACCCGACCAGCCCGATCCAGGTGGCCTTGTTCCCGCGCCAGCCCGCGGTCGCCCGGGCGTGCAGGTAGGCGGCGTAGACCACCCACGTGATGAAGGACCAGACCTCCTTGGGGTCCCAGCCCCAGAACCGGCCCCAGGCCTCGTCGGCCCAGACGGCGCCGGCGATGATGCCGAAGGTCCAAAGCGGGAACGCGAAGAGGATGAACCGGTGCGATACCCGGTCCAGCAGCTCCGGGCTGGGCAGCTTCGCCGCGATGCCGGCCACGGTCTCGCCCGCCGCCCGCTTCAGCTCGGTGCGCTTGGCGACCAGGTAGGTGACCGCCGCCGACCCCGACACCAGGAACCCGCCGGTGGCGAGGATGGCCGCCGAGACGTGAATGGCGATCCAGTAGGAGTGCAGCGCCGGGACCACCGGCCCCGCCTCGCTGTAGAGCCAGCGGGCGGCGATGCCGAGCAGCAGTACCACCGGCACCAGCACGAACGTGCCGAGGAAGCGCGCCTGGTAGCGGACCGCCGCGAAGAGGAACGCCCCCACCGTGCACAGGCAGATCGCCACGACGAACTCGAACATGTTGCCCCACGGCCAGCGGTCGGCCGCCAGCCCGCGGGTGACGATCTGCCCGGCGTTGAGGAGGAACGCCAGGCCGGTGACCACGAGGGCGACCACGCCGACGACGTGCCGGGACGCGCTGGCCTCGGGCTCGTTGTGGCGGACGTTGACGGTCATGTCGTCGTCGAGGTCGACGGTGCCCGAGGCCCCGGCCGCGGGGACCGCCCCCGTGCTCGCGCCCACGGCCACCAGCCGGGAGCCGCGCAGCCGTTCGCGCCGGCCGAACGCGGCCTCGATCGCGAACAGGAACAGGGCGAGCGCGTAGGCCACGATCATGGCGATGATCAGGCCGTCGCTGATCGATGCCATGTTCTGGTCGACCGCCGCCTCAGCGGCGAACTGCTGCACCACCGGCTACTCCTTCGTGCCTTCGTCGTCGGCCGCGGGCCGGTCCCGCAGCCGGTCCCGGAGGGCGAGGCCGAGTTCGTGGAACCCCGCGGTCGCCCCGGCGCCTTCGCTCTTGCTCAACCCCGCGACCTCGACCACCGTACGCCCGTCGTCGCCGGTCCGGGCACGGACCCAGGCGCGGCGCGGCCGGACGAACAGGGTGCAGATGAGCCCGATCACGGCCGCGGAGGCGGCGATGAGCGCGGGGAGCCGGGCGGGGTTGCTGTTGACCTGCATGCTGATGTATTCGCGGTAGCCGGTGAAGGTCACCGTGCCCGCGCCGTCGGGAAGCTCCCAGACGTCGCCCGGCCGCAGCTCCGGGGAGGTGCCGAGCTCGGTCATGGCGTCGGTGTCGAGCCGGTAGACCGACTGCGAGGCGCCGGTGTCCATGCCGAGGTCGCCGGTGTAGCCGGTGAGCGTGACCACGGGGTCGCGCGGGCCGGGGAAGTCGGAGATCAGGGTGCCGTCGGCGGCCTGGGCGGCCGAGGGCACGAAGGCCCCGCTGAATCCCAGCTGCTCTCCCCCGGTGTCGGGGACCTTGATGACCCCGTCGGAGGTGAAGGTCGCGGTGTCGCGGGGCAGGAACGGCACCGGCTGGTCGAACACCACCTCGCCGTCGGGGCCGGTCACCTCGAACTCGGGCGCGTATCCGTTGCCGAGGAGGTAGACCTGCGCGCCGTCGACCGACAGCGGGTGGTTGACCTGGAGCCGGTGCGTTCCCTCGGCGTCGCCGGGTGCGGCGGTGTAGGTGAGGTCGGCGGCGAAGGAGTCGGCCTGGCCCTGGAGGTCGCCGCCTTCGAGATAGGTGGCCTCGAAGTCGTCGACGGTGAAGGAGAACGGCTGGAGGTCGGCGGCGTCGACCGCGGTGCCGGGGTAGAACGCGTCGTAGGCGGGGACGGTGTTGGCGAAGCCGTCGCCCTCGACCACCAGCATGTTGCCGCGGTAGCCGAGGAACGAGCCGGCGCCCAGCGCGATGAGCAGCCCCAGCAGGGCGATGTGGAAGACGACGTTGCCGGTCTCGCGCAGATGGCCGCGCTCGGCGCTGACGGAGTCGGCGTCGGTGTCGGTGCGGTAGCCCTTGAGCAGCGCGCGGGCCTCGGTGAGGACCCGTTCGGGCGGCGCGCCGGTGGTGAAGCGCGCGGAGTAGGGCATCCGGCCGAGGTTGCGGGGGGTCTTGGGCGGGCGGGCGCGCATGGCGCGGTAGTGCGCCGCGGCGCGCGGCAGCACGCAGCCGGTCAGCGAGATGAACAGCAGCAGGTAGATCGCCGCGTACCAGGGCGATGAGTAGACGTCGAACAGGTAGAACCGGTCGAACCACGGCGCGAGGTCGGGGTTGTCGGTGTAGTAGTTCTGCACCTGGTCGACGCTGACCCCGCGCTGGGGCAGGATCGATCCCGGGATGGCGCCGACCGCGAGCAGGAAGAGCAGGATCAGCGCCGTGCGCATGGAGGTGAGGATCCGCCACGCCCACCGCGCCCAGCCCGCGGGTGAGAGCCGCGGCAGGTCGACGGGGGTGGGGTCGCTCGGGGCGTCGGTCGTGGTGGAAGCCACTGCTATATCACCGTCGTGTAGTCGGCCACCCAGCGCTGGATGACGGCAGTGAAGTCGGTCCAGACACCGGTGACCAGGAGCAGGCCGATGACCACCAGCATCGCCCCGCCGGTCACGATGACCGCGCGGTAGTGGCGCTTGACCGCGTCGAAGGCGCCCAGTGCGCGGCGGTAGAGCAGGGCCGCGAGGATGAACGGCAGCCCCAGCCCCAGGCAGTAGACCAGGGACAGCAGCGCGCCGCGGCCGGCGCTGCCCTCGGTGAAGGCCAGGGTCTGCACGGCCGCGAGTGTGGGGCCGATGCAGGGGGTCCAGCCCAGGCCGAACAGCACCCCGAGCATGGGCGCTCCGGCCAGGCCCGCCCGGGGCAGGCGGTGGAACCGGAACTCCCGGGTGAACCCGGGGACGACGCCCATGAACGCCAGGCCCAGGACGATGGTCAGGGCGCCCAGGACGCGTTGGATGGGCTCGGCGTAGTCCAGGAGCAGCCCGCCGATGCCGCCGACGAACGATCCGACCGCGACGAACACCGCGGTGAAGCCGGCGATGAACAGCAGGCTTCCCGTGAGCATGGTCCACCTGCGGCCGGCGAGCTCTTCGTCGGCCGAGACGAGGGTGGCGGTGGCGCCTCCCTCGCCCTCTGCGGCCCCACCGGCTGCCTCCTGCGCCGCGGCGGCCCGGCGGCGGGCGGCGTAGTCGGCGCCGCTCATGCCGGTGACGTAGGAGAGGTAGCCGGGCACGAGCGGCAGCACGCAGGGCGACAGGAAGGAGACCAGGCCGGCGGCGAAGGCCAGCGGGACGGCGAGGAGCAGCGAGCCCTGGATGACGGTTTCGGCGATCATTCCGGCGCCCGGTCTCCGGCGGCGGCCGGGTCGCCGCCGTCGCCGCCCTCGTCGGTGTCGCTCTCGCCGCCCTCAGCGAGAACGGTCTCGACCAGGCCCGTGAGCTGGTTGTAGGTGGTCTCGCCGATGACGCGGGCGGCGATGCGGCCCTCGCGGTCGATCACCAGGGTGGTGGGGACCGCCTGCGGCGGGACGGTGTCGCGGAACGCCTGGGAGACCTCGCCGGGCTGGTCGTAGAGGCTGGGGTAGGGGACCTCCTGGGCCTGCTCGAACGCGCGGGCCGCGGTCTCGTTGTCCTTGATGTTGACGCCGAGGAAGTCCAGGCCGGCGTCCTTGTGGTCGTTGTAGACCTCGTCGAGGACCGGGGCCTCGGAGCGGCAGGGGCCGCACCAGCTGGCCCAGAAGTTCAGCACCAGGACGTCGCCGCGGTAGTCGGCGAGGCTGACGGGGTCGCCGTCGAGGGTCTCGCCCTCGATGTCGGGGGCGGTGGAGCGGTCGTCGGCGTCGAACTCGGTGGCGGTGCCGTCGCCCTCGATGTAGCGGCCGTCGGTGGTGCCGTTCTCGGATTCGAGCCCCCCGGCGCATCCGGCGGTCAGGGTGACCAGCGCGGCCAGCGCGGCGGCGGCGCGCACGCGGGCACCGGGTGGAGAGCAAGGCATCGCAGGGGTCCTCAAAGAAGGAGGTGAGGCGGGCACGGTGTCATCAACGACAAAGTGTAGTAGACGCCGTGCCGACGTCTCGGCCCCCCTGCACAACGCGCATCGCGCCTCGTCACAGACGGTGCGCACCCGGAGGGCGGTGGCGGGGTGGCACCGCCCTCATCGGGTCTGCGCGGTCGAGGTCAGCCCGCCTCGACGAACGCCTCGCGCAGGTAGTCGTGCACGGCGCGCTCCGGTACCCGGTACGAGCGGCCCACGCGGATCGCGGGGAGCACACCGGAATGGACCATCCGATAGACGGTCATTTTCGAAACACGCATGATCGTCGCGACCTCGGCCACGGTCAGGAACCTGACCTCGTCCAGAGGAGCCTTACTCCCACTCATCTTCCGACGCCCTCACTTCCGGACGTGAGCGTAGGTGTCACTGCATCTGCCTACCGGCACGAGTCGACCCCGTAGCGGCCACGTCTGGGGACTCGTGGCCACTACACCCCGTCGCCGTGCCGATGTGTCAATCGGTAACTGCTGACACGTCCTGTTTCAGAGTAGATCCGGGTGCACTCCATTGAAAGGGCGGGTTTGCTGTCGGTGCAGCTACATGAGGGCGGGGGGTCTGGTGAGGTTTAGGGGGTGGGTATAAAAGCGCCGCCACTGCTCCCCTGGCCGTCCAGCCCGGCGCGGTGGAGCACGTAGGCCGATAGCGGACGGTAGTCCTCGGTGGTGTATCCGTCGTCGAGGGGGACGGTCGCGACGAGTTTTCCCTCGTGCTCGCCGAGGAAGAGTGCCGGATCGTTGGAATCGGCGAAACCGAGGGTCGGGACCCCCGCCTCCCCCGCCGCACCGGCGAAACCATGGTCGGCGATGACCAGCTGCGGCCATGGCTCGCCGCGGTCGGAGAGCTCGGTGAGGGCGGCCCGCATGGCGAAGGGGTGGTGGCTGTGGCGCGGGGACCGGCCGTCCATGACCATGCCGATCCGGTCGCGCCAGACCAGCACGCGGCGGTGCGGCGGCTGCTCGGTGGCGACCTCGTAGGCGTAGCCGGCCGCCGCGGTGACGACCTCGCAGCCGCGCTCCTCCAGGGCGATGGCCCACTCGCGGTAGATGTCGGCGAGGTTGCGGGGGTGCCCGGTGGCGAACATGACGCGTTCGCGGCGCTGCGCGGCCTCGGCGAGCCGGTCGGCCACGGCCTCCAGCGCGTCGACGGTGCGGTCGGGGTCGATGGTGTCGATGCCCCAGAGGTAGGACTCGTCGGCGACGACGCCACAGCGCTTCGACATCAGCGACAGGACCTCGGAGAACGACCACTCGTGCGCGAAGGTCAGCCCGAACTGGTAGTACGGGTCCTTATGGCAGAGTCTCCGGTAGTGCCGGAGGTTGTTCTGCCGCGGCGTGTCCACATGCCCGGCGATCCCGGTGCGCACCAGGTGAGCGATGAGTTCCGCGCGCGAAGGCGGCGTCACCTGCGTCCCCCTTCCACTCGCAGACCGTGCTTTCGGGCAGGATGCACCACAAAACGCGACGCCTCCGCCCGAGCGGTCGTCATACCCTGTTCATACCCGGTTCAACTCTGCCCACGGGTAACGATCGTCCCGATCACGCGTCACCCGCGTCACAGGCTCGGGTCCATTCCGTGGCTGGGGAATACCGCCCGCCGGGTGGCCTGAATCGCCTGGTCCACGGGGTCGTCGGGGTCGAACCCGGCCTCGAACGGGGTGAACTCGGCGGTCCGGCCGTCGGTCATGTACAGCGGGGGGACCTCCCCGGTGCGCTCCCGGACGAAGCGCCGCCATTCGGCGGGGGTCTCGGCCTGCGGGTCGATGTCGACCCCGGCGACCTCGGCGAGCAGGTGGGTCCACGCCCGCGGCACGACCTGCACCAGCTCGTACCCGCCGCCGCCGAGCACCACCCAGCGCCCGCCCGCGGTCTCCTTGGCCAGCCGGTGCAGCGCACGGTAGGTGCGGCGCTGGCCGTCGAGGCTGAGGGTGAGGTTGGCCATCGGGTCCAGGGCGTGGGTGTCGGCGCCCTGCTGGGTGACCAGCACCTCGGGCTGGAACTCGGCCAGCAGCGGCGGGACGACCGCGTCGAACGCGCGCAGCCAGCGGGAGTCGTCGCTGCCGGCGGGCAGGGCGACGTTGACCGCGTAGCCCTCGGCCGCGGGGCCGCCGGTCTCATTGGGCCGCCCGGTGCCGGGGAAGAGGGTCAGGGGGGACTCGTGCAGGCTGATGGTGAGGACCCGGGGGTCGTCGTAGAACATGGTCTGCACGCCGTCGCCGTGGTGGACGTCGACGTCGACGTAGGCGACCCGCTTGGCCCCCTGCTCCAGCAGCCAGGCGATGGCGAGGGCGGCGTCGTTGTAGACGCAGAACCCCCAGGCGTTCTTGGGCATGGCGTGGTGCAGGCCCCCGGCGATGTTGGCCGCGTGCTCGGTCTCGCCGTTCCACACCGCGCGCGCCGCCGCCACCGATGCGCCCCCGACGAGGGCGGCGGCGTCGTGCATGTCGGGGAAGACGGGGTTGTCGGAGGTGCCCAGGCAATAGGGGGCGTCGGGCTGGAGGGTCTTGCCCGCGCGCTTGACGGCTTCGATGTAGCCGGGGTCGTGGATGAGCTGGAGGAGGTCGTCGGAGGCGGGCTCGGCGTCGATGAACCGCACCTGAGGGGCGTCGAAGACCCCCAGCTCACGGCTGAGGGCCATGGTCAGCTCCACCCGGACCGGGTTGAGCGGGTGTTCAGGACCGAAGTTGTACGACGTCAGCCCGTCGTTCCAGGCCATGTGAAGCGAACAGCCCATGGGCCCTCCCAGCCGGTCGAGTGGTGCGCGCGTGGGGTGGGTCACCCCGCCTGCCGTACACAGTAGCCAGATGCGCGCACATGTTCTCAAACGGGGGCGGGGGCGGGATGATTCCCCGGGTCAGCCCTCCGACAGCTCCCTGCTGCGGTCCCGGGCCGCCTCGATGGCGTCGGTGAACGCCGTGCGCACGCCGTGCCGCTCCAGCTCGCGCACCGCCGCGGCGGTGGTGCCCCCGGGCGAGGTCACGGCCTCGCGCAGGACCACGGGGTGCTCGCCGGAGGAGTCGAGCATGGTGGCGGCGCCGCTGATGGTGCGGGTGACCAGGCGGTGGGCGGTGGACCGGGTCATGCCCATGGCCACTCCCGCCTCGATCATGGTCTCGGCGATGAAGTAGAAGTAGGCGGGCCCGCTCCCCGACAGCGCGGTGACGGTGTCCATGTGGCGTTCGGGGACCCGGACGACGTCGCCCACGGCGCGCAGCAGCGCCTCGGCGTGGTCGAGCTGGTCGACGGTGGTGTGCACGCCGCCGGCGATGGCGGTCATGCCCTCGCCGACCAGGGCCGGGGTGTTGGGCATCGCGCGGACCACGGCGATGCCGGCGCCGAGGTGCTTCTCCAGCAGCGACGTGGTGATGCCCGCCGCGATCGAGATGACCAGCGGGCCGGGCCGCAGCTCTGCGGCGAGGTTGTCGAGCAGGTCGACCATGTCCTGCGGCTTGATCGCGAGGATCAGCGTGCCGGCCCGCTGCGCCGCCTCCGCGGCCGGTACGACGGTGATGCCGTACTTCGCGCGCAGGTCGTCGGCCCGGGGGCCGTGCGGTTCGGTGACGAGCAGGTCGGCGGGGTCGTGCCCGGTTGCCAGCAGCCCGGCGAGCAGCGCCTCGCCCATCTTGCCGCCGCCAATGATCGCGATCATCTGTTTCCACCTTTCGGACCCTTCCCACGGTAGCGGGGGTGGAAGGGCCCGGCGTACGCGGTGACCAGCGGCGGGGTCAGGAACGGCAGCGGACCGCCCGGGTACTCAGGAACGCGTCACGACCGCCCGCGCCGCGAAAGAGACGTTCGCGGGGCGCTCCGCCAGCCGGCGGGCGAGGTAGCCGTACCACTCCTGCCCGTAGGGCACGTAGACGCGCACCCGGGCGCCAGTGGCGGCCAGCCGGCGCTGCTCATCGGGGCGGACGCCGTAGAGCATCTGGTACTCGAACGCATCGGGGCCGCGCCCCGCGCGTTCGGCCAGCATGCCCGCGATCGCGATCAGCCGGGGGTCGTGCGTGGCGACCATGGGGTAGGCGTCGCTCGCCATGAGGAACCGCAGGTGGCGCACGTAGGCGGAGTCGACGTCCCGGTGGGCGGTGTAGGCGGTGGCCGGGTCGGGGGCGTAGGCGCCCTTGCACAGGCGGATGCGGGCGCCCGCGCCGGCCATGGCGGCGAGGTCGTCGGCGGTGCGCCGCAGGTAGGACTGGAGCACGCAGCCCAGGTCGGGGTGCTCGGCGCGCAGCCCCGCCACGATGCGCAGCGTGGCGGGGACTGCGGCGGCGTCCTCCATGTCGACGGTGACGGTCGTGCCGTGCGCGGCCGCGGCCTCGCAGACGCGCCCGATGTTGGCGGCGGCCAGCGCCTCCCCTTCGGGCCCGAGCCCCAGCCCGACCGCGGTCGGCTTGACCGAGACCTCGGCCCGGCGGGCCAGCCCGGCGTCGCCGATGCGGTCGAGGAGGGCGAGGTAGGCGCGGGTGGCGGATTCCGCCTGTGCGGGGTGGGCGGTGGCCTCGCCGAGGTGGTCGATGGAGGTCGACAGGTCGTCGGCGGCGAGCCGGCGGGCCGCCTCGAGGGCGTCGCCGATGTCCTCGCCGGCGACGAACCGGCCGACCAGCCGCCGGGCCGGGCCGGTGCCCGCGACGAGTGCGCGCAGGCGCTCGCTTCCCGCCGCGGCCAGCAGGGTCCGCCGGAGCACCATGGCCCGCCCCTCCCTCGTCGGGTCGCCTCCTTCCGAGGCTACGCCCCGGAGGTCAGCGAGGGGTGGAACTGTGCTGGTCGTCCTGCGTGCCGCCGGCGGGCAGCACCCCGCGGCGGATGAGGATCTGCTTGCGCACGCGGACGACGACGAACCACAGGACGAGCAGCGCGACGATCACGACGACGACGTTGCTCAGCACGCCGCTCCACTCCTCCAGCACCGGCTTGATCGCCGGGCCGAAGGCGTAGCCCAGGCCGATCCAGATGCTGTTCCACACGGCGCTGCCGACGGTGGTGTAGAGGGAGAACTTCCAGAACGACATGCGCTCGATGCCCGCGGGGATCGAGATGAAGCTGCGCACCATCGGCACGCAGCGGCCGACCAGGACCGCGATGCCGCCCCAGCGGGAGAACACGCGCTCGGCCTTGTAGAAGTCCTCGACCTCCAGCAGCGGGGTCTTCTCGACGATCCAGCGGGTGCGCTCCCGGCCCAGGAGCGCGCCCAGGAAGTAGAAGCCCCAGGCGCCGAGGAGGGCGCCGATGGTGGCGGCCGTGATGGCCAGCCAGACGTTCATGTGCCCCTCGTAGGCGAGGAACCCTGCGCCCGGGAGGACGGCTTCGCTCGGCATCGGGGGGAAGAAGGTCTCGATCAGCAGGGCCAGGCCCACGCCGACCTCGCCGAGGTCGGTCATGAGTTGCAGGACCCAGCCGATGAAGCCCTCGTAGCCCTCGGAAGGGTCGATGGGTGTGCCGGTGCCGGGCGAGAGCGGCAGGAGCCGGAGAGGATTCATGTCGTCTGTCGTTCTTTCCGCAGCCGAATGGGGGTCTCGGACGAGGGCCGGTCGTCGGGCGGCACCGCGCGGCGGCCCCGACGGGGGATCAGGCCCTGATGCGTCCTTGCCCGCCCAGCCTACGTTGTCGGTGGTGCGGCGGCGCCGATCAGCGCGCCCAGGGCCGGGGAGTACTCGCGCACGATGTCCTCGTGGCCGGCCGAGGCGACGGGTTCGATGCGGAGCACGTAGCGCAGCACGATCAGGCCCAGGAGCTGCGATGCGGCGGCGGTGGCGCGCAACGGCGGCACCCCCAGCTCCGCCGAGACCTGCTGCACCACCATGTCGCTCAGGAAGTCGCGGATCACCCGGGCGGTGCGGTCGTCGGCGACCGCCGAGCGGATCAGCCCCACCATCGTCGCCTGGGTCTCGGGCGCGTCCCAGATCCGGAGCAGGCCCCGCAGGACGGAGGGCGCGGGGTCCGGCCCCGCCTGCGCCAGGATCTCCCGGATCACCGTGGCCGGGTTGTAGGGGAGCCGCATGGCCGCGACGAAGACGTCCTCTTTGCTGCCGAAGAAGTGGTGCACGAGGGCGGGGTCGACCTCTGCGGCGCGGGCGATGCCGCGGATGGTCGCGCCGCCGAAGCCCAGCTCCGCGAACTGCTCGCGGGCGGCGCTCAGGATCTGGTCGCGGGTGCGGGTCGCCCCGGGGCGTCGTCCGGTCCGTGCCATAGG
Organism: Nocardiopsis sediminis; assembly: GCF_042650565.1. Lineage (NCBI taxonomy): Bacteria > Bacillati > Actinomycetota > Actinomycetes > Streptosporangiales > Nocardiopsidaceae > Nocardiopsis > Nocardiopsis sediminis. Next base: position 6,879 of record NZ_JBHSBH010000003.1, on the reverse strand, counting down.
CGCTAGGGACGGGGGTCGCCGGAGACGGTGCCGTCGGCGCCGACGGAGAACCTGCGGGGCGGCACGGCCTGCGCGCGGGCGCCCGCGGCGAAGTGCAGCCGGGTGAACGCCAGCGCCTCGGCCAGTTCGAGCTGGCGGGACTCGCGGTCGGGGGCCTTGCGGGTGCTGACCTCCAGCACGATCTGGCCCTCGTAGCCGGTGGCGGCCAGGTGTTCGAGGAGCTCGGCGCAGGGCTGGGCGCCGCGGCCGGGGATCAGGTGCTCGTCGAGGTTCTGGCCGCCGGTGCCGTCGGCCATGTGCACGTGGGAGAGCCGGCCGCCGAGCTTGTGGGCCATGTCCATGGCGTCGGAGCGGGACATGGCGGTGTGGGAGAGGTCGAGGGTGACGTCGGGGTAGTCGCGGTCGAGCGGGTTCCAGCTCGGCGCGTAGGGCACGACCTCCTTGTCGCGCATGTGCACCGGGTACATGTTCTCGACGGCGAAGACGACGTCGGTCTCGTCCTGCATGCGGGCGATGCCGTTCTCGAACTCCCGTGCGTAGTCGCGCTGCCAGCGGAACGCCGGGTGGACGACAATCGTTTTGGCTCCGAGGGCTTCGGCCATCTGCTTGGAGCGGATGAGCTTGCCCCACGGGTCGCGGCCCCAGACACGCTGGGTGATGATCAGGCACGGTGAGTGCACGGCGAGGATCGGGATCCGGTGGTAGTCCGACAGCCGCCGGAGCATGTCGATGTCCTGGCTGACGGGGTCGGAGGAGACCAGGACCTCGATGCCGTCGTAGCCGAGGCGTGCGGCGATCTCGAAGGCCGCCGGGGTCTTCTCAGGGTAGACCGACGCCGTCGAGAGCACGACGGGCGCGTCTGGAACCTGGATGGCGCTCACTCCAACAACACTATGCGGTACCGGGGCGAGTTGGCCCACCCCGCGCACACGTGGTCCGCCGTGTACCCGGCGCGGGCCTGATGAGGGCACCCCGGCCCGCCCCGGATCCCCCGTGTACTCCCTATGCTCGGCGGGTGACGACAGCGATCCCGGGGGCGGTTCCCAGCCCCAATATCTGGAACACCCCGCAGGTCTATGAGCTGGAGAACGAGGCGGTCGACCCCGATGGCGTGATCGAGGCGGCGATGGCCGGCATCCGGAGGCGCTCCGGCGCCCACGTGCTGGACATCGGCTGCGGGACCGGCTACCACCTGCCGCTGTTCGCCGAGGACGCGCTGCGGGTCACCGGCGTGGAGCCGCACCCGGTGCTGGCGGGCACCGCGCGGGCGCGCACGCACGGGCTGGGCAACGTCACCGTGCACACGGGGGTGGCGCAGCGGCTGCCCGTGCCCGACGCCTCGGTGGATGTCGCGCACGCCCGATGGGCGTACTTCTTCGGCCCCGGCTGCGAGCCGGGGCTGGCCGAACTCGACCGGGTGATGCGGCGCGGCGGGGTGGCGTTCATCATCGACAACGACGCCACGCGCTCGACGTTCGGCGGGTGGTTCCGCCGCTTCCTGCCCACCTACGACCCGGCGGCGGTCGAGCGGTTCTGGAGCGCGCGGGGGTTCCAGCGGGAGCCGCTGACCATGCGCTGGCGCTTCGAGCGGCGCGCCGACTTCGAGGCGGTCGTGCGGATCGAGTTCACCCCCGCCCTCGCGGACCGGATCATCGCGGGCCACGAGGGGCTGGAGGTGGACTACGCGGTCAATCTGTGGTGGCGCAGGTACTGAGCGGGTGCGCCCGCTTCTGATCCCGGAATGCCCGGTCAGACCTGCGGCGCCGGCTCCCCGCCGCCGAGCGCGGTGACCACGCGCGCGCCGGCCTCGGCCATGCCGTCGGCGTTGGGGTGCACCGGCGCGGCCGCCTGGGAGGGGAAGATGCCCTCGACCCACTTGTCGGCGTTGTCGGCGCAGACGTCGTGGCCGCGTTCCATGACGTCGACGAAGACGGCCCCGGCGTCGGCGGCCTCCTTGGCGATGGCGGCGTTGAGGTCGGTCTGCGCGCCGTCGAGGTAGGCGACGTCCTCCCCGGCGATCGGCACCTCGGGCCAGCAGCCGCCGGATTCGGGCAGGATCTGGAGGTAGCCGACGACCGCCACGGTGGCGTCGGGGCTGCGTTCGCCGATGCCGTCGAGCACCTCGGCGACGCGTGCCGCGGTCTCGTCGACGCGGGCGGCGAGCTCGTCGCCGTCGCGGGTGTAGTACTCGGCGCAGGGGCCGCCCTCGGGGTCGGTGGCGCTCAGCGCGGCGCACTTGAGCAGGATCTCGACGAAGCCGAAGTCGTTGCCGCCGATCTGGAGGCTGACCAGCGTGGTGTCGGGGGCGAGAGCGTCGAACTGGGCCGGGTTGTCGGGTCCGGGGAACTGTTGAGGGGCGGTCATGTCGTCGGTGACGGCGCCCGAGCAGCTGACGTCGGTGAACTCGCCCGCTCCGAGGGCTTCGGCCACCAGGGCGGGGTAGTTGGCGCCCGAGCGCAGGCACAGGGCGGGTTCGCCGGTCGGCGGGGGGACCAGGGGGCCGGCGGTGAAGGAGTCGCCCAGCGCCACGTAGCGGTCGGCGAGCCCGGCCGGCGCGGCGTGGGCGGGGGACGCCGCGAAGCTGAGCACGCCGGCGAAGCCGAGTGCGGCGGCGGTGAAACGGCGGGCGGTGGTCCTGGGCGACACGCGGCGCTCCTCAGCTGGGGGACGGGCTGCTGCCTTGAATGTGACCGGCGGGTAACCTCGGGTCAACATTCCAGGCCGATTCCGGCCATGGACTTGACGCACATGGATGAATACGCACGGTAATCGTCATTCGGTGGGGTTGTCCACACGCCGCGCGGTTCCCGGGCCCGGCCGTCACCGCCAACCGCTAGCGTGCATCCATGGCCAAGGCTGCGAAGACCACGTTCCGCTGCGCCGAATGCGGCTGGACCACGTTCAAATGGGCCGGGCGCTGCGGCGAGTGCCAGGCGTGGGGCACGATCGAGGAGTCCGGGGCGCCCACCTCCACGGTGATCGCGCCCGCGCGGGTGCGCACCCCGGCGCGCCCGATCACCGAGATCGACGTCGAGACCGCCCACGCCATACCCACCGGCCTCGACGAGCTCGACCGTGTGCTGGGCGGCGGCGTGGTCCCCGGCGGCGTCATGCTGCTCGCCGGCGAACCCGGGGTCGGCAAGTCCACCCTGCTGCTCGAGGTCGCCGCGCTGTGCGCCGACTCCGGCCCGGTCCTCTACGTCACCGGCGAGGAGTCCACCGGGCAGGTCCGGCTGCGGGCCGAGCGCCTGGGCGCGCTGTCCCCCAAGCTCTACCTGGCCGCCGAGACCTCGGTGGCGTCCCTGGTCAGCCACGTCGACAGCGTGGCGCCGGGGCTGCTCATCGTCGACTCCGTGCAGACCATGAGCTCCCCCGATGTCAGCGGGGTCCCCGGAGGGGTCACCCAGGTCCGCGAGGTCGCCGGGGCGCTCATCCGGCTCGCCAAGGAGCGGGGCATCGCCACCGTGCTGGTCGGGCACGTCACCAAGGACGGCTCGATCGCCGGGCCCCGGCTGCTGGAACACCTGGTCGACGTCGTCCTGCAATTCGAGGGCGACCGCCACTCCCAGCTGCGGCTGCTGCGCGCCGTCAAGAACCGCTACGGCCCCACCGACGAAATCGGCTGCTTCGAGCTGAGCGACTCCGGGATCATCGGCCTGCCCGACCCCAGCGGCCTGTTCCTGACCCGCCGCAACGAGCCCGTCCCCGGCACCTGCGTGACCGTCACCCTCGAAGGCCGCCGCCCCCTGATCGCCGAGGTGCAGGCGCTGGTGGCCACCACCAACATGCCTCAGCCGCGGCGGGCCACCTCAGGGCTCGACACCGCGCGGGTCAACATGGTCATGGCGGTACTGGAGCGGCGGGCCCGCGTGCGGATCGCCAACGCCGACGTCTACGCCTCCACGGTGGGCGGCGTCCGGCTGGGCGAACCCTCGGTCGACCTCGCCCTGGCGCTGGCCGTCGCCGGATCGGTCCGCGACGACCCCCTGCCCAAGGGGCTGGTCGCCATCGGCGAGGTCGGCCTCGCCGGCGACGTCCGGGCGGTCAGCGGCGTGCAGCGGCGCCTGGCCGAGGCCCAGCGGCTGGGGTTCACCCGCGCGATCGTCCCCCAGCACAGCGAGGAGCCGGTCCCCGGGATCGAGGTCGTCGGGGTCGACGACGTCGGCGGCGCGCTGAGGGCCGCGTTCCCCGCACGGCAGCGGAGCAGGGGGTAGGGCGGCCGGGGGCCGAACGCCCCCGGCCGGACCGCTAGTTCAGGCGGAACACAGCGGGTTCCGTTCCCGTGTCGTAAGTGCCGTGCAGGGTCGCCACGTAGGTCCCTGGCCGGTCGGCGTTGACGTCGTCGTCGCGGCAGTCCGTCCAGGAGCGCTTGCGGTCCCAGGTGTAGGTGGCGGTGTGGGGCACACCGCGTCGCACCTGCACCTCGTCGGAGGTGTCGCCCTCCACGCAGTCGGCGGTCGAGAAGATGCGGTCGTCGCCCGAGGTGATCCGCAGCTCCATGCTCTCGGGGCCGACGTCCACGGTGCAGGTCTGCTCGCCGGTGTTGACGACGTTCAGCTCCAGCTCGGGTTCGGCGTCCCAGGCGTAGTCGTCGCGGTCGGTGCCGACGGTGACCACGATGTCCTGCGGACGACAGGGGTCACTGTCGCGCTCGGGCGCGGGCACCTCGGCGGCGGCCGCTCCGGAATCGCCGCCGGAGCCCCCTTCGCCCTCGGCCTCCTCGGCCGCGTCGCCCTCTTGTGCGTCGCCGTCCTCGCCGGCGTCACCGGATGGGCTGGAGCCGTCACTCGGGGACGGAGACGGTGGGACACTGGGCGGGGACGAGGGTTCGGCCGACTGCGACGGCTCCGGCGCGGGGTCCGCGCCTTCGCCCGCCGTCTGCTCGATGTCCGATGACGACGGACGCGTACATGCATATGTGATGAGCGCCACAACTACGAGGAGTCCCAGCAGCACGAATACGCGCCGCTTCCAATACGTTTCAGGGCTCACGGGTCGTGGTTGCCCGGCACTTGACGCCATGGGGCGTAGTATTCCGGGTTTCCCGGCGCGGCACCTACTCAACCCGCCGATCTCCACACCGATTGAAACATGAACGACAACCCCTACAGCACAGCCGTTCTCGCCTGGTATCAGGCCAATGCTCGCGACCTGCCCTGGCGCCATGAGGGCGCCTCCCCCTGGTCGGTGCTGGTCAGCGAGATCATGCTCCAGCAGACCCCGGTGGTGCGCGTGCTGCCCGCGTGGGAGGCCTGGATGGAGCGGTGGCCGACCCCCGCCGATCTCGCCGCAGCCCCGTCGGGCGAGGCCGTGCGCATGTGGAACCGGCTCGGCTATCCGCGGCGCGCGCTCAACCTGCACGCGTGCGCCCGCACGATCGTGGAGCGGCACGGCGGCGAGGTCCCCGACGTCCACGCCGACCTGCTGGAGCTGCCCGGTGTGGGGCCCTACACCGCGGCGGCGGTGGCCAGCTTCGCCTACGGACAGCGGCACGCGATCCTCGACACCAACGTGCGCCGGGTCCTGGCGCGCGCGGTCACAGGCGTGCAGTACCCGCCCAAGGCGCAGACCCGTGCCGAAGTCGCGCTCGCCGAGGCGCTGCTCCCGCCCGAGGCATCGGTGGCCGCCCGCTGGGGTGTAGCGGTGATGGAGCTGGGCGCACTGCTGTGCACCGCCCGCTCCCCCGCCTGCGGTGACTGCCCGATCTCCGGCGACTGTGCGTGGCGGGCGGCGGGGCGGCCGGCCTACGACGGGCCGCCGCGGCGCGGGCAGACCTATGCCGGCACCGACCGCCAGGTCCGCGGCAAGCTGCTGGCGGTGCTGCGGGACGCCTCGGGTCCGGTGCCCAAGTCCGCGCTGGACGCGGTGTGGGACCTGCCGGTACAGCGCGAGCGCGCGCTCGATGCGCTGGTTGCCGACGGCCTGGTCGACCCGCTGGACGACGGCCGCTACGCGCTGCCGGGCTAGGCCGCGCGGCCCCGTTCCGGGGTCAGACCGTCATGGGCTCGTCCATGCCCGAACAGGGGGCACCGGGTTCGGGGGTCTGCTCGCCCTGTTCGTAGGTGCTGAGGAACTCGGGGATCCGCGGGTCCTCGGCGGACTCCAGAACGAGCTGCTTGCCCCACGCCGACAGCACGACCGGGCCGGGAAGGTCGGCCACCGGGCTGATGACCAGGTAGGAGCCGGGCGTGTAGAGGCCGTGCAGCCGCTCCAGGTCGGCGTCGGGCAGGCCGGGGTCGTGGCTGATCCACACGGCGCCGTGCTCCAGGGAGTGCACGGCGTTCTCGGCGGGGACCTCGTCGTCGTAGACGCCGCAGTTGAGCCATTCACCGGCGTGGGGGCCGCCCACCGGCGGGTGCTGCGGGTAGTCGACCGGCGCGTCGGTGTGGTCGGCGGAGAGGCCGGCGAAGGTCTGCACGCCGTCGATGTCGCCGGGTTCGGCGTAGGCCTCGGGCGGGGCGGTCCCGGGCTGGCCGGCTGCGGGCTGGCGCAGGAACAGGAAGTAGGCGGCCGCGCCTCCGCCGCCGATCAGCACGACGAGCGCCAGGACGACCCCGCCGATGATCCAGGGGACTGCACTGCTGCGGCGCCGCGGCGGCGGGCCGCCGGGGTGACCGGGGGGCGGCGGCGGGCCGTAGGGCTGGGGACCGGGGGCCTGCGGGCCAGGGGCGTGCTGCGGCCACTGTCCGGCGCTGGGGCCGTGGGGCTGGGGAGGGTTCGCCACGGTGGCACCCTACCGGGCAGGTGCCGGACACGCTGAAAGGGCGGCCCCGGAGGGGGCCGCCCTTTCAGCATTGCAGCAGGGGTGTGGTGGAGGTGGGACTACTCGTTTCCGGTGGTGCCGGCCTCGACACCCGCCGTCTCCAACACCGCATCCGG
>NZ_JBHSBH010000002.1:102170-172019 GCF_042650565.1 Nocardiopsis sediminis | reverse complement strand
GGGTGGGAGAGTAGGTCACCGCCGGACATTCTTTTTGGTGGGGTGGGAGCATGGCTTCCACCCCACCTTTTTTGTTACCGCACATTGTGAACATGTGCGTTTCCGGGGGGCCGGTCTCGGTGATCCTCCTGCGGTCGCGGCAAGGGCTTTCGCTCAGCCCCACCCCAGGTGGAATGGTCCTGGATCGAGGCCCGGGGCCGGCGCACCGCGGGCCGCTCTCCGAGGGGCCTGGCCCGTCAGGCGACCGCCGGGGGCTCGTGGGAAGCGCACCGTCCGACGACGGTGGCACGATGCCGTAAAGTGATACTTGGGAATCACCATGCGCTGCTACGACTCAGTGGCAGCGCTTTTGACTGTTTACGGACGGACGCATGACTGACGACAGCCGATCGGGGGGCCGCGACGGCTCCGGAGCCCGCAATTCCGGTGGTCACCGATCTGGGGGTGGCGGCCGGTCGGGTGACCGGTCCCGGTCCGGCTTTGGCCGCAGCGGTGGCGGCGGTGGAGGCGAACGTGGCGGATACCGCGGGAGCGGAGGCGGACGCGGCGCTTCCGGTGGCTCTGGCGGCGGCCGTGGCGGGCGTTCCCGCGACGATGACCGCTTCGGTCGTGGCCGCTCGGAGCGCCGTGATGACCGTTCGGGAGGTCGGTCGGACGGCGACCGCCGCCGCGATGGCGAAGGGCGCCGTGAATGGCCTGCCGGCCGGGGTGACCGAGACGGTCGCCGTGACCGCCAAGGGCAAGGCCAGGGCGGAGGCCGCGGTGGTTTCCGTTCCGACGACCGGCGCTCGAGTGGCGATCGCCGTTCCGGTGGCTCCGGAGGCAGGTTCGAACGCGACCGTCGCTCCGATGACCGTCGTGAGCGGCCCCGTGAGGAGCGCGACCCGAGGGACATCGCGCCCGCCCTGCCCGACGACGTGACGATCGGCCAGCTCGACGGCGAGATCCGCAGTGAACTCGGCACCTTGCCGCGGACCCTGGCGGAGGTCGTGGGGCGGCACATGGTCATGGCGGGGCGTCTTCTGGATGAGGATCCCGAGAAGGCGTACGAGCACGCGATCTACGCCCGCCGCAAGGCGTCGCGCATCGGTGTCGTCCGCGAGGCCGCGGGTATCGCCGCCTACAGCGTCGGCAAGTGGCAGGAAGCCCTTTCCGACCTGCGGGCGGCCCGCCGCATGACCGGGCGCAACAACTTCCTGCCCGTTATCGCCGATGCCGAACGTGGGCTGGGGCGCCCCGAAAGGGCTCTGGAGATCACCCGCGACCCCGCCGCCAAGGACCTCGACATCGAGGACCGTATCGAGCTGCGGATCGTCGCCGCCGGTGCCCGGCACGACTTGGGCGAGCACCAGGCCGCCCTGGTCGAGCTCCAAGTGCCGGAGTTGAAGGAGCGCCGCGCGCGGCCGTGGGTGGCGCGGCTGTTCTACGCCTACGCCGATGCCCTGCTCACCCTGGACCGGAACGAGGACGCCCGGGAGTACTTCGCGCGGGCGTCGGCGGTCGACCGTGACGGGGTGACCGATGCCGACGAGCGCTTGGCGGAGCTGGAAGGCGTCGAGATCGTCGACATCGACGACGACGTCATGTGGACCGACGCCGAGGACACGGGTGTCGAGGCCGAGCCGGCAGAGGCGGAGCCCGTCGGCGCGGCGGAGGCCGAGACCCCGGACGAGCCCGCGCAGGGGGCAGCTCCGGTGGAGCCCGCGCGGGTCGCCGAGGACGCCGCCGACGACGGCGCGGCCGAACGAGTCGAGGACATCGATACCGCCGCAGCAGACCACGACTCCGCCGACAGCGTCGAGGAACCCGGTGCCTCCGGAGCCGACGACGCTCCGGCCGCTGAGGCCGAGGAGGACGGGGAGCGCGCGGAACGTTCCTGACCTCGCGCCGCTGCTGCACCCCACAGCGGCCGTGTCACCGGCCGGGGAGGCTCACGGGTCGACGAACGGTGCCGGTGCGGTGGAACCCGGGGTGCTCCCGCGGTCTTCGTAGGCTTCACGCGCCGCCAAGAGTGTCGGCAGGTGTTCGTCCGCCCAGGCCCGGCATACCGCGATGAGTTCGAGCAGGGTGCGCCCTAGAGGCGTCAGCTCGTATTCGACGCGCGGGGGCACCTCTGCGTACACGGTCCGGGTGATCATGCCGTCGCGTTCGAGCGCCCGCAGGGTCTGGGTGAGCACCTTGGGGGTCGCACCGTGCACGGGAACGCGGATCTCGGAGAACCGCCGGGGGCCCTGCTCCAGGCACACGATGATCATCGCCGACCACTTGTCGCCGATGCGGATCGGCATGACGCTGCTGGGGCAGGCCGGGTGGAACATGTCGGGGTCCAGCGGGTCCATGGGTATCCCTGGGGTGGTCAGGTTCCTTTGAAGTAACCGGTTTCCAAAAGATACCTTCGCGCTGCGCGCCGGGCCACCGTCCGGAACGCGAACCGAGACGCGAAGGGTGTTCACCATGCGTGCTGTTCGATTCCACCGGTACGGCCCGCCCGGCGTGCTGAGCCTGGACGATGTACCCGACCCCCGGCCGGGCCCCGGTGAGATGGTGGTTCGCGTCGCGGCCTCGGGGATCGGGTTCGCCGATGTTCAGATGCGGGCCGGCCTGATGCGGGCGATGCTCCCGGATCTTCCGTTGCCGTACTCGCCGGGGTTCGAGGTCGCGGGGACGGTATCGGCGGTCGGGCCCGGCGGCGATCCGGCGATGGTCGGCGAACAGGTGGTGGGCGCGACACCGGGAGGCGGCGGCTACGCCGAGCTGGCGATCCTGCCGGCGGCCTCGGCGGTGTCCGTGCCCAAGGGGCTCGATGACCGGACGGCCGTGGCGCTGCTCGGCCAGGGGGCCACAGCGGTCGGCGTTGCCGAGGCCGCCGGCCTGGGGCCTGGGGACACGGTCCTGGTCGAAGCGGCGGCCGGAGGGGTCGGCAGCCTTCTGGTGCAGTTGGCCAAGCGAGCCGGTGCCAGGGTCGTCGCCACCGCGCGGGGCGAAGAGAAACTGGCCGTCGCCCGGAGCTTGGGTGCGGACGACGTGGTCGACTACAGCGAGCCCGGATGGGACCGGCGCGTTCGCGATGCGGCGGGCGGCGGCGTTTCCGTGGTCTTCGAGGGCACCGGCGGTTCGGTGTCCGAGGCCGCGTTCGATCTGCTGGCTCCAGGCGGCCGCATGGTGGTCTACGGGACGGCCGGCGGACAGGCGCCGAGCTTCGACCCGGCCGCGGTGTACCAGAGGCGCTTGACCGTCGTGGGGTTCGTGTCGGCGATGCTTCCGCCGGAGCGCCTGGCGCTGCTGCGGGATGGCGCATTCGCGTTGGGTGCCGATGGTGGCCTGAAGCCGATCATCGGTGCGGTCATGCCGCTCGGGCAGGCGGCAGCGGCCCACCAGCCGTTCGAGGATCGGAAGACGATCGGGAAGACGATCCTCGTTCCCTGACGCCCTGACGCCCTGACGCCGCGGCATGGAGCCGAGGGCCCGGCCCTCACCTTCCCCGTAGCCCGCCAACCTGCCCATCACCGGCGAGCAGCTGCTGAGCGTTCTGGACGCAGGCGACTTGGCGGACGAGGCTGAGGCGCTCGGCCTGACCGTCCAGGAATACGCGGACCGGCTGGCCCAAGAGTTGCCTGCGGCGGCCGATGCGGCCACGCCCCACGGTGAGCTGCCCGACGACGCCGAGGTCCAGCGGCGGTTGCACGCACACGACCAGCATCAGCAGTAGGTCCTCGAGCCCCTACCAGGGTGTGCGCCGCGCGCGGCGCAGCGGGACGGGGCGCGCGCCCCGTCCCGCTGCTGCGCGGTGCGACCGGCCTCTCGCCTCGACACCGACTCGAGGCCTACCGGAGCCTTCGCGGGTACGCTGTGCCGGTTGATCACTGGTGCCGCAGGGTGCTGCGTGCGCCGGGCCGAGGCCGGCGAAAGGGGGCACGGTGCCGTCGTCCATGGGACCCACTCCGTTGAACGGGGCGGTGGTGCGTCTCGGGCGCCTTCCCGAGCACCACGATTCGGTGGTCTGCCTCCTCTTCTCCGGCGACCGTCCCGTCCTGGTGCGCCACCGCGACCGTGCGTGGGAGTTCCCAGGCGGCCACGCCGAGGCGGGCGAGGGCATCGAGGAGACCGCCCGGCGCGAGGCCCGCGAGGAAGCGGGCGCGGAGATCAGCGATGTCCGGGTCCACGGCCACTACGTGCTCGCCGGCGGGCACACCACCGTGGTCACCCAGGCGCAGCTCATCGGTACGGTGCCGCTCTCGGGTGACTTCGAGACCGTGGAGGTCCGGGCGTTCGACGTGCTCCCCGACGACCTGTCGTGGGACGACGGGATCTACGCCCACCTTCTGCGGACCATCGGGCTTCCCGGCGCCCCTGGCTGAACCGACGGGCGGAAGGCACCCACCGGGGCCGACCGACGGGGACGTCTGCCACCGCGCGAGGCAGCAGGGCCCGAGAGTCAGAGGTCGCGGCCGAAGAGCGCCTCGGTCACGAAGCGCCGGTACCCCAGCCGCGCGTTGATCGCGAGCATCGGGGCGTTGCCCGCATCGTTGTCGGTGCAGGCCGTGCGGAAACCGCGTTCGTGTGCGCGGTGCAGCAGCGCGGTCTTGGCGTAGGTGGCGAGCCTCCGGCCCCGGAACCGGGGCGCGATGCCGGTGAACGCCGACTTCAGCCGGGTCCGGCCGTCGGACTGCCAGGCCACGATGCCCGCGGGTTCTCCGTGGACCAGCACCAGCGCGCTCAGTTCGCGGTCGATCCGCGGGTCGCTCCAGATCGTGGCGGACCAGGCCGAATACGGCATCGGTGCGCTGGGGAGGTCGCCCGGCAGCCCCTGCGCTGCCTCGGACTCCGCTGCGTGGACCGGGCGCGGATCGTCGGCGTAGTGCGCGACCGGGCGCAGCTCGACGCCCTCGGGCCGGGGCGGTGCGGCGGGCAGCACGGCCAGGTCCAGTTGCTGGAAGTGCGCCGTCGAACGTGCGGTGTAGCCTCCGGCGGCCGCGAACGCCTCGGCATCCGGAAGCGGGCCGGCGACCCGCAGGGTGCGGCCGCCCACCGATCTCAGGTGGTCCTCCATGGCCGCCAGCAGCGCCGTCCCGGTGCCCGCCCGCCGGTGGGCGGGGTCGACCATCAGCGCGCCCAGCCCCTGTCCCGGGACGGCGGAGGTCAGGGTGAGCTTCGCCGCGCCGAAGCCGACGACCCGGCCGCCGGCCTCGGCCACCATTCGCCGCGCGCGCTCCTCGGGCGGGCTCTGGCGGTCGGCCCAGGCGAGGAAGTCCGGTGTGGTGATCTCGTAGGGGAAGCAGGCCCCGCGCAGTCGGCCCGCAGCGGGGGAGTCCTCGGGGGCGAAGGTGCGGATCGTCACCGGCATGCGCGGCAACCTAGGCGGGGGAGCCGCCCGTGTCACCGGCCGTGCCGCTCCCCTGCTCGGCGGCGAGGCGGTCGAGCCAGTGGACGATCCCGGAGACGTTGCTCTCGACACCGCTGAGCACGTCCATGACCTTGGCGGATTCCGCAGGTGCGTCGGCGGGCGGCGCGTGGTAGCGGTGCCGGACCCGGTCGCGGACCATGGCGACCGCATGGTCGAGATCGGGGGCGTCGGCATGGGCTTGCGTGACGGCCTCCACCCACGCGTGCAGCTCCTCTTCGGCCCGGGTGAGCGTCCGCTCGACCTCGCCGACCGCTCCGAAGTGGGAGAACATCAGCCGCTGCGCCTCGATGCCGTCGAAGAGGCGGAAAGAGGCGACCGCCGCGTCCAGGTCGAAGTCCGGCGGCGGGGTCGCGGGCCGGACGTCGCCGGTGTGGGGGTTGTAGACGCCCAGGGCGTCGCCGACGTAGAGGTCGCCGTTGGCGGAGTCGACCAGGCCGACGTGGTGCTTGGCGTGCCCGGGGGCGTAGTGGGTGGTGAGGCGGCGGCCGCCGCCGAGGTCGATCTCGCCGGTCTCGGCGACCGCGCGGATCCGGGGCGCGTCGGTGGGGCGCATCTCGCCGAAGAGCAGGTCCAGGCGGTCGCCCCACACCATGCGTGCGCTGCGCATCAGCCGGGCGGGGTCGGCCAGGTGGCGGGCGCCGCGTTCGTGCACGACGATCTCTGCCGACGGGAACATCTTCGCGACGTCGCCGGTGCCGCCGGCGTGGTCGAGGTGGATGTGGGTGACCGCGATGGTGGCGAGGTCGCCGGCCTCGATCCCCAGCGCCGCCAGCCCGTCGCGCAGGGTCTCGGCCGATCCGGCGGTGCCGACCTCGATCACGCAGGGGCGCTCGGACCGGATCAGGTAGCTCGACGTGATGCCGGGGTATCCGGCCATGCGGGTGTCGATGGCGAAGACGTCGTCTCCCAGGGCGGTGATCCCGTTGGGGAGCCCGTCCGTGTCGGCTCCGTTGTTCACGGTCCATCTCCTTCCATCGCCCGGCCGCCCGGCCGCGACCGGCCCCCGTACCCGGTGGTCACCGGTGGTCTCCGAATGTAGTTCACCCGGCAGCGCACGAGCAGCGGCGGGGTCCCCGGCCGGAGCCGGAACCGGCCCCGCTCGGGACCACGGGTCGCGCTCGCCTTCTCAATCGGCTTCAACGGCCCCGAGGGGCGAGTCTTCGGCCAGGGGGCAGCGCCGCCTACGCTCGCTCGTCGGCTCGCCGTTCCGTTTGTCCACAGGCCGCGAATTCGCCCTTCCGGCGGGGGCCGTGCCGGGCCGATCCTGGGTTCGCGTCACTGGAGCGGCCCACCGCGCCGCCCGGCCCAAGGGCCGCCTCATATCCAGCCGGAAGGACCAGCATGCACAATCAGCCCTTCGCCGCCGCCACCGACTCCGCCGCAGGCACCTCCGCTGCCGCCACCGCGACCGCCGCTCCGCCGTCCGGGCGCGGAGACACCACTCGCACCGAGAGCACCACCCGCTCGGAGGGCACCGCCCGCACCGACGGCACCGCGCGTACCGGCGGAGGGCGGTCGCACGATCCCACCGGCCACCGCAACGACGTCCTCCTCGCCGGCCGGATCACCGCCGAACCCGCCGTGCGCGAGCTCCCCAGCGGCGACCACCTGGTCACGTGGCGGATCTCCATCACCCGGCCCCCGGCCGAACGACGCCCCAACCAGCCGGCCGACCCCATCACCTGCGTGAGCTTCCACGAATCCATGCAGGACGCCACCCGGGGGTGGCGGATCGGCGACATCGTCCAGGTCAGCGGGTCGCTGCGGCGCCGGTTCTGGCGAACCCCGGGCGGCTCCACCAGCGTCATCGAGGTCGAGGCCAGGTCGGTGGAGTGGATGGGGCGGATCGGAGACCCGGAATGACCGCCGGGTCACAGCCCCAGGCGGGCGAGCGCGTCGTCGAACGCGGGCGTGGCGGGGGCGGGGTCGTCCCAGACCGCGGCGCAGACCGCACGCAGGCCGTCGAGCCGGTCCCCGTCGCCGTCCAGTGCCACCCGGCCGGCATCCACCGATGCGGTCCACCCGCCGCAGCAGGCGCCGTGGCCGGTCAGGCGGGTCTCGGGGTGGGCGTGGCCCAGGCCGGCCAGGTCCCAGGACACATACGACGGCCGGTGCTCGGGCACGGCGCCCACCAGGTCGGCGGGCGTGGTCACCCCCGACAGCACCAGCAGGCTCGCGCAGCCGCGGGTCGTGGCCCCCTCGATATCGGTGTCGAGCCGGTCGCCCACCACCAGCGGCGTCCGCGCGCCGGTGCGCAGGACACCCTCGTCGTGCAGGGGGCGCATGGGCTTGCCCGCCACCACGGGCGATACCCGGGTCGCGTGGGCGATCACCCGCGACAGCGACCCGTTGCCGGGCTGGATCCCGCGCTCCAGGGGCGCGGTGGCGTCGTTGTTGCTGGCCACGAACAGGGCTCCGGCGGCCACCGCGAGGGTGCCCTCCACGAGCTGGTCGTAGCTCAGCCGGGGCGAGTACCCCTGCACCACCGCCACCGGCCGCTCGACCGCCAGGGTCACGGGGCGCAGGCCCTGGCGGCGCACCGCCAAGCGCAGCCCGGTGTCGCCCACCACCAGCACGGGCGAACCCGCGGGGAACCGCTCGGCGATCAGCCGGGCGGCGGCCTCGGCCGAGGTCACCACCTCCTCGGGGGCCGCCACGACCCCGATCGAGGTCAGCCGTTCGGCGATCGCCGCCGGGGTGCGCGAGGCGTTGTTGGTCACGAACGCCACCCGCATCCCCGCGGCCCGTGCCTTGTCGATGGCCTCGGGCGCGGCGGGCACCGCACGCGGGCCGATGTAGACCACACCGTCCAGATCGAGCAGAGCGGCGTCGTAGGCCAGGTTCAGCGGCCGGGTGGAAGTCAGCAGGGTCATGCGTTCCGTCTTCAGGGTCGGGGTGGTGCTTCGGAAGGGGCGAATGCGCGGATGACCAGGCCGGTCCGCGGCTTGGGGCCGAACGACGTCGATTTGCGGGGGGTGAGTTCCCCCCGGGACGTCAGCGCATAGACGTCGTCCACGGCGAGCGCGGGCAGGATGACGGCGGTGTCGGAGCCGGGGCGGGCGGCGGCCACGGCGGCGGCGGGGTCGGCGTGCACCAGGTCCACGCGGCCCTCGCCCGGCCCCCACAGCGGCAGCAGGAGACGGTCGAGCACGGCGGTGGGCAGGGCGCGCCACTGGGGCGACCGGTCCGGGGCCGCGTCGGCCAGCCGCCGGTCGTCGAACCCGCGGAGCAGGTGGAGCCCGTCATCGGCGCCGGCCCCCGCGACCAGCAGGGCGGGGCCGGGCCGGGCGGCTTCCGCCAGGGCGTCGACGGCCGACCGCAGCCCGTGCGCTTCGGCGGGCGACCAGGGGAGCCGTTCGACCCGCGCCACCTGCTCGGCCTCCGCGGCCCGGACCGCGGCGTCGGGGTCGATTCCGCGCAGCACGCGGTGGATGGCGTCCACGCGGGGTGGCGAGGAGTCGGAGTCCACGAGCAGGGCCAGGCCGTGGTCCCATGGCCCGGGGCCGGGGCGGCGGTCGCGCAGTCTGCGGTAGGCGGCGTAGCGGTGGTGTCCGTCGGCGATGAGCGCGGTGCGCCGGGCCAGGTCGGCGGCGATGTCGGCCTGGAGCCCGGGGTCGGTGACCGCCCAGAGCCGGTGGGTGGTGCCGTCGGCCGTGACCGTGTCGGTCAGCGGTTCGGCGGCGCCGCCGGCCACCCGGTCGGTGATCTGCGAGGCCGCGCCGCGCGCGGTGCCGGTGCCGCCGCGGTAGAGGAGGAAGATCGGTTCGAGGTTGGCGCGGGTGGCCGCCATCAGTTCGGCGCGGTCGACCACCGGGCCCGGCGCCACGTCCTCGTGCGGGCGGACCGCGGGGCCGTCGCCCGCGGGCAGGCGCAGGGCGCCGATCAGCCCGCGCTGGCGCCCGCCGTCGGGCGCGGTCTGTTCATAGACGTAGATCGCGGGATCGGGGTCGCGCACCAGCACCCCCGTGGAGATCCAGCGGTGCAGGGTGCGGGCGGCCGCCTGATAGCGGCCGGGGCCGGTGAGCTCCTCTGCGGGGCCGGCGGCCTCCGCGGCCGACGGCGGAACGGTCAGCAGTGCGGCGTTCAGCGGCTCGGCGCGCAGGAGGGAGGTCAGCGACGCGGCGTCGACCATGTCGTAAGGGGGTGCCAGGGCGAGCGCGACGTTGAAAGCCGGGGTGTCGATGAGGGCCCGGGCGTCGGGGGTCGCGTAGCGCAGGCCCCGCAATGGCGCCAGCTCCAGGGGATCCCCACCCGTGTCCTTCGGCTCTCTGCGCACGCTGGCACGATACCCGGACGGTCGGTCGCCCGCCTCCGGCGCCCCGGGCCGGTCAGAGCAGCTTGCGCAGGCGCATGAGGTCGCCGAAGCTCGCGTCGAGCTTCACCCGGCCCGAGAACATCGCCTTGGCGAAGTCGAGCCGGTCCTCGGCCAGGTCGATGAGATCGTCGGCGGCCACCGTGATGCGCACCTGCGCCTTGGGGCCCGCGGAGTCGGTGCTCCGTGAGGTGACGTCCTCCAGCCCGTTGGTGGTGAGGCGCATGTCGAACACCGTGCCTAGGTCGCTGACGGTGAGGCTCACCGTGCGCTCCACGAGGTGCTTGCGCCGGTCCGCTTCGTCGGTCTCCAGGATGCGGTCGGAGACCTTGCCGATCGCCGCGCGGCAATCTTCAACGCTGGTCATGGCCACCATCATGCCCCAAAGCGGTCACCGCCGGTTCCCCGGACCCACCCGGCGCGGCCGATCGGCGGGGAACGGCACCGCCGCAAGGGTGGATCACTGTGGCCGTTTCGGGCACCCGCGCCCGCCGGTCCCGGTAGCGTTGGGAGCCTCCCCCGGATCCCCTGTGCCAGCGCCCTGTAGCAAGGAGCAAAGTCATCATGGTCGTCGATGCCGTCCGCGCCTATCTCGATGCCGCCAGCGGGCTCACCGAGCTGACCCGCAAGCGCGCCGTGGCGGCGGCGAAGACGCTGCTGCGCGCGGGCGACGACCGTGCGGCGGCCGGGGCCAGGCCCGACTCCGCGTCCGGGGGCGTCGACGCCGGCGAGGCGGCGCCGCGCGTGGGGCACACGATCCAGGCGCTGGCCACCGACCTGATCGAGACCAGCCAGGCCAACCGCGAGGCGCTGGACGAGATCGTCGCGGCCGAGGTCGGGCGCGTCCTCGACCGGATGGACCTCGTGAGCCGCGACGACTACGACCGGCTGGCGCGCCGGGTCGCCGAACTCGAACGACGGCTCGCCGCCCAGCGCACGGCCACGCGCCCCGCGGCGTCCGCCTCCGCGCCGGTGCCTGCACCAACGGCCGACCCGGCCCCGTATCCGGTCGGCCCGACTCTTCCCGGGGCAGCGCACGCCGCCCCGGACGACCCGGCCGGTGGCCAGGCCGTCCCGGCGGCTCCGGAACCGGTCCGGCCGCCCGAGCCCGCCCCCACCCGGCCGGGGAGACCGGAAGCGGCGGCGGAACCGCATGTCGCCGACGCGCTCTTCGCGGCCCCTGTTCCGGACCCCGCACCGGCATCGGCACCGGCATCGGCCTCTGAATCGGCACCGGCCTCCGCCGCGGTGCCCGTGCCCGTCCCGGCGGCCACCCGGACCGCCGAGGACGCGGCCCCGGTCGCGGACGGCGAACCCGCAGCAGACCCCGCCGATGCCGCTGCCGACACCCCCGCCGCCGACTCCGCTTCGGTGGCCTCCGCCCCGGCGCCCGACGGCGGTGCGTCCGCCGGCCCGGCGCCGCGGGCCGCGAAGAAGGGCGGAGCGGCCAAGGCCGCAGACGCGAAGGGCACCACGGAGCCCACCCCGGAGGACGCACCGGAGCCCCAGGACCCGCCGAAGAAGCCGGCGGCCAAGCGCTCCACGAAGGCCAAGGCCACGACCTCCCGCACCCGCACCACGGGGGCCAAGTCCACCGCGAAGTCCACCACCAAGCGCTCCGGCACCCGCGGCAAGAGCACCCCGTCGCCGAAGAAGACCGACTGATCCGGCCGATCCGCCGGTCGCGCATCGGCGGCCACCGGCCACCGGCCCCGCCGAGGGCCATACGACCGGGTCGGCATCGAATTCGGCGAACGTGCTGTTCACCCGCCCCGGCCCACGACGCCGGGAAATCCTCGTTGTGCTAGACGCCCCGGATTCGGATCCGCTCGTTTTCGGCCGCCTGCCCATCGGCCCGGGCAGTGCCGGGCCGTACGGCGGGACGGTCTTCCCCCTCACCTGCCCAGGCGTCGGTCTCGCGCACTTCTTGGCCAGGGCCGCGCGCTGATACCGCGGGAACCCCGCCGGCGAAGTCCACTCGTCGGCCGCGCGCGGCGAGCCGCCCCCGTTGGCGGTCGCTCAGCCCCGCCATCCTCCAGGCGCGGACGGCCGTGGATGCCGGATCGCCTGCGACGGGGGCGCACACGGTGCCGGGGTCCGTCCTGAGGCGGGCTGGACCGCGTGCGGCCACTCAGACCATGAGGCGCGGCCCGCGCCCATGACCGGGCACAGTGGCCTACGGTGGATCCGATGGCCGGAGCGCCGCGCGGCCGCGGCGCAACGGCGAGCGGTCGGCGCGTCGTCTGCGCGGCCGTGCGACCAGCGCGCAAGGGAAAGGGAGGGGTGGGACGCCGTGACCGTTCCGGGAGCAGGACCCGATCAGTCGGCCGAGGCGGAGGACGCGGCGGCCGCGGGTATGGCCGAGCGGATCGTCGACGGTACGCGTGAGCGCCTGGAGGCGCTGGACCACCTGCCCACCGCCGAGCACGTCGCCGTCTACGACGAGCTGCACCGCGAACTCTCCAGCGCGCTCTCCGCCCTGGACCGCGAGGACTAGCCGTACCGACCTGAGAGGTCGGGAACGCGGGAGGCGGGAGTGCCGTCGAGTGCGACGTCGAACCGGTGGTGGTCATATCCGTGCAGTCATCCGGGGAACGCCTCCCGCCGTTCCCCCTCGGACCTGTCAGGGCATAGACGCACTCCCGGTTCAGGCGCACTTGAAGCGTTCGACCATGCTGTTGGAGTCTGAAGGGTCTGAAGGGGTCGGCGCCGTTGTGCGCGATCTGGGCCGCCACCGCCGCGGCCCGTCATACGGCCGATCCGCTTGCCGGGGCGACGGTCCCGGAAGGCCAGCGATCGGGTCCCGGTCCGGCCGGCCGGGCTTTTAGCCTCGGGCCAGCGTGGTCTCACAGCCGGGATCCCAGTACGGCGATCTCGGGCGCGGGGTCGAAGCCGTGCTCGACCAGCCAGCGGACCGCCCCCAGGCTTCGCAGCGACCACCATGCGCGGATCACGTCGAGGTCCACATCGGTGCCGTAGCCGGCGACGACGTCGCCGAGGCGCTCCTCGTGTCCGAGTGTCAAGGTGGCGAGGTCGAACAGGGCATCGCCCTGGGTCGCCTCGGACCAGTCGATCACGCCTGTGATCTCGTCACCCTTGACGAACACGTGGGCGACCTGGAGGTCGCCGTGCGTGAACACCGGTGTCCACGGCCGGAGCGCTGCCTCGGCAACCCGACGGTTGCGCGTGACCACGTCGGTGGGAAGAACGCCGTTCGCCTGATCGGCGTCGATCTTCAGGAACACGTCGCCGACGCGCAGGGTCGCCCGCTCGTGATGGGCGACGACGACCTCGACCTTGTCCACATCGGCGATTATCGCGGTGATGGCCACCGGGCGTCACCGGGTTCATCGCGCGCGGCCGCGCGGCCGCCCGCCCACCCCGCCCCTCCGTCGGCACGGCCCGGGCGGGCGGACGGCTACGCCAGGGTGTCGATGACGACCTCGGCGGCCTCGGCGATGAGTGCGTCGTCGTGGTCGGCGTCCTCGGCGTCGCGGCTGGACATGACCGCGAGGACGATGGGGTCGCCGTCCGGCGGCCACAGGATGCCGATGTCGTTGCGCGTCCCGTAGTTGGCGTTGCCCGTCTTGTCGCCGACCTCCCAGCCCTCGGGCACCCCCGCGCGGATCAGTGCGTCGCCGGTGGTGTTGCGCTTGAGCATGTCGATGAGGATCTCGCTCTTCTCCTCCGGGAGCGCATCACCAAGGGTGTAGGCCCGCAGGGTGGTGGCCATGGCCTGCGGTGTGCTGGTGTCGCGGTCGTCGCCCGGCGCCCACTCGCTGAGGCCGGGCTCGATCCGGTCCACCCGGGTGACGTCGTCGCCGACCTCCTCCAGGGCGGCGTCGAGGCCGCCCGGCCCGCCGAGTTCCTCGAAGAGGAGGTTGGCCGCGGTGTTGTCGCTATAGCGGACGGCGGCATCGCTGACCTCCAACAAGGTCATCCCGGTGCCGACGTGCTCCTCGGTGATGGGGGACCAGTTGACCAGGTCGTCCTCGGTGTAGGTGACGACCTCCTCCATCTCCTCCAGCGAGTTCTCGCGCAGCAGGGCGCCGACCGAGAACGCCTTGTGCGTGGAGGCGTAGGCGAACCGCTCGTCGGCGCGGTAGGCGACGGTCTCGTCGCTTCCGGTGTCGACCGCGTAGACGCCGAGCCGGGCGTCGAAGTCGCTTTCGAGCCGCTCGAACCCCTCCTCAAAGGGGGTGGGGGAGCCCGCCGGGGACCCCTCGGGGGTCGCCGATGTGGGCGCGTCGGCGCCGCCGCCCGCCGCGCAGCCGGCGAGGAGGGCGAGCGCGGCGGTGGCCGAGGCCACCGTTCCGGCGCGTCGCGGGTGCGGGATCGGCATGGTTTGATCTCCCTCTTTGGTCCGTTCGTAATGAATCGAACGCTCACGGTCACGGTGTCGTCGGACGGCGTGAGCGGGCTCCGCCCGCGCAGCCGGCCGCCGGAGCCGCGGCCGGTGGCCTCGTGCAGCAGTCTCGCGGCGGGCACCGATGCCGTCCAAGACAAAAAGGAGCGGTTTCATGCGAAAGCGGCATAGGGCCCGGGTGGGGGCACGCGTCGCCGCGGTGCCGCGGCGGGGGAGCGGGCCACGGGCCGGTATCGTCGCGTTGCGCGGTGTCCCCGGTGACAGCGGTATCCCCGGCGGCACACGCGCGCCCCTCACACCACCGCCACGCACACGCACACGCAGATAGGCACGCCGCTCTCCCATGGCCAAACGCAGCCGGCTCGACGCCGAACTCGTCCGCCGCGGGCAAGCCCGCTCGCGCGGGCACGCCGCCGAACTCATCGACGGCGGCCACGTCCGCGTCGCCGGGGTGCTCGCGACCAAGCCCGCCACCCAGGTCGGCACCGACCAGCCGATCGTCGTCAAGACGCCCGACGACGCCCCGGTCTACGTCTCCCGCGGCGCGCACAAGCTCATCGGGGCCCTCGACGCCTTCGGCATCGACGTCCGGGGCCGCCGGTGCCTGGACGCGGGCGCGTCCACGGGCGGGTTCACCGACGTCCTGCTGCGCCGCGGCGCAGCGCACGTCGTCGCCGTCGACGTCGGGTACGGGCAGCTCGCGTGGTCGCTGCGCAGCGACGACCGGGTCACCGTCAAGGAGCGGTGCAACGTCCGCGACCTCACCCCGGACCAGGTCGGCGAGCCGCTGCCGGACCTGGTGGTCGGCGACCTGTCGTTCATCTCCCTCAAACTCGTCCTGCCGCCGCTCGTGGCCTGCGCCGACCCCGGTGCCGACTTCGCCATGATGGTCAAGCCCCAGTTCGAGGTGGGCAAGGACCGGGTCGGCGCCGGCGGCGTCGTGCGCGACCCGCAGCTGCGCGCCGAGGCCGTGCGCGACGTCGCCGCGCACGCGCTCACCCTGGGGCTGGGTACAGCGGGGGTGGCCGCCAGCCCGCTGCCGGGTCCCTCGGGCAACGTCGAGTACTTCCTGCGCCTGCGCGCCGACGCCGCCCCGCTGGAGGAGGCCGACCTGCGCCGCGCCATCGCCGAGGGCCCGCAGTAGCGCACACCGGGAGCCCGGCGGCCGGCGCGCTCCCGGCGCCGCCGTAGGGACGCCCCGGCGCCCCAGCGGGAGGCCCCGAACAAGGGTTCGCCCCGCGGACCGAACCGCTCGCCGCCCGCATCCGTGTGTTCCCCGCACGGGTTCCTCGGCGCGGTACCCGTGCCGTCGCGCCCGGCCCCTGTCCAGGGCCGGGCGCGACGGCGGTTCCAGAGGTCCCCGGCAACGGGCTCACCCGGGCCGCGGGCGGCGCGGCGATCCTGCGGGGTGTGTCCGCGCCGTCTGGAACGATGGACGTTTGCCCGGCCGCCGTCCACCGGCCGGGCACCGGGCGTCCGCGCGTGGTGACCGCTGTTCGGCGGTTCGCCGGCTCGCGGAGGTCCGATGAACCCGTATCCGGACGGGACGCTCGCCTCGGCGGCACCCCGGCCGGGCGCGGATGTGGATAACGTCGTTACGAGCGCACGGCCGTGCCCGCAGGCCCGGCCGCAGTGGCCCGGCCCGCTGGGCCGGGCGGCGCACCCCACGTGTTACCCCAGGCAATGCGAGGAGACGCCCATGACCGGCCCTGGATCGGCTGAACGCAGCGTGCTGCTGGTCGCACACACCGGCCGAGCCGCCGCCCTGCGCAGCGTCGAGCTGGTGCACCGCAGCCTCACCGAGGCCGGGTTGACCGTCAGGATGCTCGACTCCGAGGTGGACGAGTTCAAACGCGAGGGCTTCGTCCTCCACCCGGTCGAAATCGTCCAGCGCAGCGCCGCGGCCGAAGGCGCCGAACTCGTTATGGTGCTGGGCGGCGACGGCACGCTGCTGCGCGCCGCCGAGATCGCGCGGCCCGCAGGGGTGCCGCTCCTCGGCGTCAACCTCGGCCACGTGGGCTTCCTGGCCGAGGCCGAGCGCGAGGACCTCAACGCCACCGTGCGCAGCGTCGTCGCCCGCGACTACCTGGTCGAGGAGCGCATGACCCTCGACATCGCCGTCTACAACGGGGGACGCAACGGCACCGACCCGCCGGTGCGCAACTGGGCGCTCAACGAGGCAACCCTGGAGAAGGCCACGGCGCGCCGCATGCTGGAGACGGTCCTGGAGATCGACGGCCGCCCGCTGTCGCGGTGGGGCTGCGACGGCGTGGTGTGCGCCACCCCCACCGGTTCCACCGCCCACGCGTTCTCCGCGGGCGGCCCCATCGTCTGGCCGGAAGTCTCGGCCCTGCTGGTGGTCCCGATCAGCGCCCACGCGCTGTTCGCGCGGCCGATCGTGGTCTCGCCCGACTCCACGATCGCCCTCGAAGTACTGCCGGATTCCACCGCGGGCGTGCTCTGGTGCGATGGACGCCGTATGGTCGAATTGCCCGCAGGGGCGCGAATCGAGGTGAAGCGCGGCAGGGTGCCGGTGCTCCTCGCGCGCTTGCAGCGGGCGCCGTTCACGGATCGGCTGGTCGCCAAGTTCGCCCTTCCCGTCGCAGGCTGGCGGGGGCGTGTCGACGGCGACGTGTAGTCTGCCCCGGCCGGTCGGCGACGGCTGAACGGCGGCGCCCCGCTGTGGGGCGCCGCGACCGAGCGGTACACCACTGGTGGGAGCAGGAGAGGATTCGGTGCTCGAGGAAGTCCGCATCCAGGGTCTCGGCGTGATCGACGACGCCGTGCTGGAGCTGTCGCCCGGCTTCACCGTCGTCACGGGGGAGACCGGAGCGGGGAAGACCATGGTGGTGACCGGCCTGGGGCTGCTGTTCGGCGGCCGCGCCGACCCCCAGAGGGTCCGGCCGGGGGCCGAACGCGCCGTCGTCGAGGGCCGGCTGTCCGTGCCCGGCGAGGGCAGGGTGGCCGACCGCGTCGCCGAGGCCGGCGGGGAGCTCGACGAGGGCGTGCTGATCCTGTCGCGCGCCGTCTCCGCCGAGGGGCGGTCGCGGGCGACGCTGGGCGGCCGGTCGGCGCCGGTGAGCGTGCTGGCCTACATGGCCGACGACCTCGTCGCGGTGCACGGCCAGTCCGACCAGCAGCGCCTGCTGCGCCCCGAGCGCCAGCGCGGGGCCCTGGACCGCTACGCCGGCGACGAACTCGCCCCGACGCTCAACGCCTACTCCGTGGCCTACCGGCGCCACCGCGAGGTCGCGGCCGAGCTGGAGGAGATGACCACGCGCGCCCGCGAGCGGGCGCAAGAGGCCGACCTGCTGCGCTTCGGCGCCGAGGAGATCGCCGCCGCCGAGCCCCGGCCCGGCGAGGACGCCGAACTCCTCACCGAGGAGACCAGACTCGCCCACGCCGACTCGCTGCGCGTGGCCGCCACTACCGCCCACGAGGCGCTGACCGGCGACCCCGCTGCCGAGGTCCAGGCCGACGTCGTGGGCCTGCTCGCCGCCGCCCGCCAGTCGCTGGCCGCCGTCCGCGACCACGACACCGCGCTGGCGTCGGTGGCCGACCGGCTCGACGAGGCCGGCTACGTCCTGTCCGACGCGGCGACCGAGCTGGCCTCCTACGCCGAGTCGGTCGAGGCCGACCCGGGCCGCCTGGCCGCGGTGCAGGAGCGCCGCGCGCTGCTGACCCAGCTGTCGCGCAAGTACGGCGCTACCACTGACGATGTCCTGGCCTGGGCCGAGGACGCCGCCAAGCGGCTGGTCGAGCTCGAGGGCGATGACGACCGCATCGAGGCGCTGGGCGCTGAGGAGGCGGAGTTGCAGGCCCGGCTGGCCGACCTCGCCGGCGAGCTCACGCGGATCCGCACCGAGGCCGCCGAGCGGTTCGGCGCGGCGGTCACCGAGGAGCTGACGGCGCTGGCCATGCCGCACGCCCGGGTCAGCGTCAAGGTGACCACCGGCGACGCGTTCGGCCCGCACGGCCGCGACGACATCGAGGTGCTGCTCGCCCCCCACCCCAGCGCCCCGCCGCTGCCGCTGAACAAGGGCGCCTCCGGCGGTGAGCTGTCGCGGGTCATGCTCGCCATCGAGGTGGTGTTCGCCGGCGCCGACCCCGTTCCCACGTTCGTGTTCGACGAGGTCGACGCGGGCGTCGGAGGCAAGGCCGCCGTGGAGATCGGCCGGAGGCTGGCGCGGCTGGCCCGCCGTGCGCAGGTCATCGTGGTCACCCACCTGCCGCAGGTGGCGGCGTTCGCCGACAATCACCTGGTGGTGGAGAAGTCCAACGACGGCACGGTCACCGCGAGCGGGGTGACCCGGCTGGATCGCAGCGGGCGCACCCGCGAGCTGTCGCGGATGCTCGCCGGGATGGAGGACTCCGAGCTGGGCCGCGCCCACGCCGAGGAGCTGCTCACCATCGCCGACATCGACCGCTCGCGCTAGCGGCGCCACCCGCCCCGCGCACCCCCGTTCCCCGATGCCGGAATTATCCGTCACCGGACGAACACGCCGGGTAGTGCAGGTAGGGGAGTAGCGCCGCGACCTCTGGCAACATCCGAGCAATGAAGGTCCCGACGGCGCTCGGCGCCCGCCTCACCAGAATCCGCCGCATCAGACCCGGCGGATCCATCGGCATCATCGCACCGGCCCGATCGGACCGTCGGACCAAGAACCTCACCAAGCGGCTCAAGCCCGGCGACATCGCGATCATCGACCACGTCGACCTCGACCGCGTCAGCGCCGAAGCCCTGGTGAACTGTGGTGTGTCCGCGGTCCTCAACGTTGCGACCAGCATCAGCGGCCGGTATCCCAATCTCGGCCCCCAGCTCCTCGTCGAGGCCGGCATCCCGCTCCTCGACGACGTCGACCCCGAGGTCTTCACCCGGATCCACGACGGCGAGCTCGTCCGCCTGGAGGGCAACACCCTCTACCGCGGCGACGAGATCGTGGCCAAGGGCGCCCCGCAGGACACCGAGTCCATCGAGGCCGCCATGGTGGAGGCGCGCGCGGGGCTGTCGGTCCAGCTGGAGGCGTTCGCCGCCAACACCATGGAGTACCTCAAGCGGGAGAGGGACCTGCTGTTCGACGGCGTCGGGGTCCCCGACATCGCGACCAAGATCGAGGGCCGGCACGCGCTGATCGTGGTCCGCGGCTACCACTACCGCGAGGACATCGCGACGCTGCGCTCCTACATCCGCGAGTACCGGCCCGTCAAGATCGGCGTGGACGGCGGGGCCGACGCGCTGCTGGAGGCCGGCTACCGCCCCGACATCATCGTGGGCGACTTCGACTCCGTCTCCGACCAGGCGCTCACCTGCGGCGCCGAACTCGTCGTGCACGCCTACCGCGACGGCCGCGCACCGGGGCTCAAGCGGGTGCACGACCTCGGCCACGACGCGGTCATCTTCCCCGCCACGGGGACCAGCGAGGACGTCGCCATGATGCTGGCCGACGACTCCGGGGCGGTGCTCATCGTGGCCGTGGGCACCCACGCCACGCTGGAGGAATTCCTCGACAAGGGCCGCGCCGGCATGGCCAGCACCTTCCTGACCCGGCTGCGGGTCGGCGGCAAGCTGGTCGACGCCAAGGGCGTCAGCCGCCTGTACCGAAGCCGTATCTCGCCGTGGACGCTCCTCGCGCTGGCCGCGGCATCCTTGCTCACCATCCTGGTCGCCGCCTACAGCTCACCGGCGGGGCAGGTCTATGCGACCTTCCTCGCCGCGCGCTGGGACGCGTTCCTCTACTGGCTCACGGGGCTGTTCACGTGATCGACTTCCGTTATCACCTGGTCTCCATCGTCGCGGTCTTCCTCGCGCTCACCGTCGGCATCGTCCTGGGCACGACCATGCTCCAGGACCCGCTGCTCAACACGCTCCAGTCGGAGACCTCCGACCTGCGCTCGCAGAGTGAAGACCTGCGGGCCGAGAAGGACGTCACCGACAGGTACAGCCTGGGCGGCGACCACCTCGCCGCCGCCTACGCCGACGACATGCTCGGCGACCGGCTCGCCGGCCGCAAGGTCGTCGTCCTGGAGTCGCCCGGGGTCGACGAGGAGCTGCGCACCGGCGTCGTCGAGCGCATCGAGCAGGCCGGCGGCAGCGTCCCCGGCCGGCTGGTGTTCACCGACAAGTACCTCGACCCCGGCCAGGCGACGTTCGTCAATGAGCTGACCGGCCAGCTCGCGGGCGGCTTCGAGCTGCCCCGCGGCAGCGCACACGCGCGCGCCGGGGCCGAGCTGGCCCGCGCCGTGCTCCGCCCGGACCGCGACGAGGCCGGCGACGACCCCGAGGCGTCGCAGAGCCCCGAGACGGGCGAGGACGCCGACGCCGAGGACCCGCCCGGCGGCGGGGCCTCCGCTGTCGAGGACGAGGAGGACCCGGCCGGCTCCGGCGCCGCCGCGGGCGGCGGCTTCGACGCCGAGGCGGTGCTGTCGGGGTTCGCGGGGGCCGGGCTGCTCAGCGTGCAGGGCAAGCCCGCCGAGAGGGCCGACATCGGCATCGTGCTGGCGCCCGCCAAGGCGTTCGCGACCGCCGAGGAGGGGGCCGCCCCGCAGCAGGACGCCCTGCCGCCGGGCAACGACGCGATGCTCGCCCTGGCCGGCGCCCTCGCGGGCGGCGCCGAGGGCGCGGTGCTGGTGGGCGGGCACACCTCGATCGGGCCCGGGGGGCTCATCGCCCAGGCGCGCGCCGAGGAGCCGTCCTTCTCCACCGTCGACACCGCCGGGCGCGCCGCGGGCAACGTCGCGACCGCACTCGCCATCGCCGCCGCGGCCGAGGGCCGCAGCGGGCACTACGGGATCGGCGAAGGCGTCGACGGGTTCCTGCCCGACCCCGGCGCGCGCGACGCGGACCAGGACTCCCAGGACCGCAAGAGCCCGCCTGCCAACCCGTCGGCCCGCGCCGAGCGCGCCGGCCGCGACGGCGAGGAGAGCCGCGCCGACCCTGAGTCGGCCTGACCCGTGACCGCACGGCCATGCCGGGCCCGGACGGCCGTTCCGGGCCCGCATGGCCGTCCTGGGCCATGACCGCCCGGCCGCCCTCGACCGACGTCCACGAACCCGAGAACAGAGAGCACATCCACGATGCCCATCCCCTGTCTCACGGCGGCGGCCCGGCGGCTGCGGTCGGTGTGTGCGGGTGGCGCCGCTGCCGCGTTCGGTGCCTGCGGGGCGCGTGCCGCCTACACGGTGCTGGCCGGGCATCCGGGCCAGGGCACCGTCGACGACGTGTTCCGCGTCGCCGAGCACGCCCGCGACGTGTGGACGCGCACCAACTTCCGCGGGCACGACGTCACCCTGGTCGAGGGCCCTGCCCTGGCCGCGGGCATCTGCGCGGGGACCGCGCTGGCGCCCGGGGTCCCGCGGCCGTGGCGTGCGGCCGCCGTGGTCGCCGCGGCCGGCTCCGCCGTGTTCGGCGCCTATGACGACGTCTCCGGCTCCACGCGCTCCCGGGGGTTCCGCGGCCACCTCGGGGCGCTCGCCCGCGGCGAGGTCACCACCGGCGCGATCAAGATCGCCGGGATCGGCGCGACCGGACTGGCCGCCGCCACCGTCGCCCGGGGCCGTCCGCTCGACGTCCTCATCAACGGGGCGATGATCGCCGGTACCGCGAACCTGCTCAACCTCTTCGACCTGCGGCCCGGCCGGGCGATCAAGGTCGGCCTCGCCGCGGGCGCCCCGGCCCTCACCGGGCCCGCAGCGGGTATCGCGGGGGCGGCCCTGGGGGCCGCGGCCGCGGTGCTTCCGGAGGACCTCGCCGAACGGGCGATGCTGGGCGACGCCGGCGCCAACGCGCTGGGCGCGGCCCTCGGAGTGGCCGCCGCCGTCTCGCTGCCGCGCCGGACGCGCACGGCCCTGCTCGGGGGCGTCGTCGGCCTGACCCTGGCCAGCGAGTTCGTCAGCTTCAGCCGCATCATCACCGAGGTCCCGCCCCTGCGCCGTCTCGACGGCCTCGGCCGCCGCACGTCCCCCGCCCCCGGCCCGGTCCCCGTCGGCGAACCCCTCCCCCCGAGGCCGGCCGCCCCGCCCGCGATCCCGGCAGCGGCGGCCGCCTGCGCATGAAGGTGCCCGATCGGACCGGTCCCACCCCATCCCGCGCCCCCGGGTCCGAGAACCCTCGATGACGCGTCGAGCCCCCGAAAAGGCCTCGGACCGGACCGATTCCCCAGACGCGTCCCTCCCGTCCGACCCCCGACTCGCGCCCGCGACGGGCCCGCTTTGACCGAGGAGCGCAGCCGAGGTGACACCCGATCGGATCCGGCGGCTGGGTGCGGGGGTGGCCGGGGCGGCGGCGCTGATCGCTGTTGCGACCGGGCTCGCGCGGGTCGCGGGGTTCACGCGGACGCTGGTCTTCTCCCAGACCGTCGGCGACACCTGCCTGGGAACCGCCTATGTCACGGCCAACCAGGTGCCCACGGTGCTGTTCGAGATCGTCATCGGGGGTGCCCTGTCGGGCATGGTCGTGCCCGTGCTGGCGGCCGCCGCCGCACGGGACGACCGCGACCACGTGCGCGAGACCGCGTCGGCGCTGGTCACCTGGGTGGTCCTCATCGCCGTGCCGCTGAGCCTGCTGCTGTGCGCGGTCGCGATCCCGGCCATGGTGCTGATGCTCGGCGGGGCGGCGGGCTGCGGCGCCGCGGACCTGCTCGCGCTGTCGATGCGCTTCCTCCTGGTCTTCGCCCCCCAGATCCTCTTCTACGGGCTCGCCGCCGTGCTCTACGGCATCCTCCAGGCGCACCGCCGCTTCCTCGCCCCCGCTCTCGCCCCGCTGGTCTCCAGCCTCGTGGTGATCGCCGCCTACATCGCCTTCGTCCCCCTGGGCGCGGGCCACCGCGACGACCTCTCCCGGCTGCCCCTCGCCGCCGAACTCACCCTCTCGCTGGGCACGACCGCAGGGGTGGTCGCCCTCTTCCTCACGGCGCTGCCGCCGTTCCTGCGGCTGCGCCTGGGGGTGCGCCCCCGCCTGACCTTCCCCGGCGACACCGGGCGGCGCGTGCGCTCCCTGGCGTCGGCGGCCGTGCTCCCGCTGATCGCCATGCAGCTCACCCTGCTGCTCGCCCTCGCGCTCGCCAACCGCGGCGGCGGCACCGGGGCGGCGGTCCTCTACAACTACGCCTGGACCCTGTTCACCCTGCCCTACGGCGTCGTCGCCGTCCCCATCGCCACCAGCGCCTTCACGACCCTTTCGGTGCGCCACGGCGAGCAGGACCGACCGGGGTTCGACGCGGTGCTCGCCGTCAGCACCCGCGCGGTCGTCGTCATCACCGCCGGGCTGGCGACCGCGCTGGCCGCAGCGGCGCGGCCCGTTGCGGAGGTGTTCGCCGCCGACGACCCGGTCCCGCTCGCGCGGGCGCTGCTCGCCTATGCCCCCGGCATCGTGGGGTTCGGCCTGGTCGCGCTGCTCAGCCGGGCCCTGTACGCCTCGCACCGCGGGCGCGGGGCGGCGCTGGCGCAGGTCGTCGGCTGGGCGGCCGTCATGGCCGGCAGCGTCGCCCTGGTCCGCGCGCTGCCCGAGGACTGGGCCGTGGCGGCGCTGGGCGGCGCCGCGTCGATCGGCCTGAGCCTGGGGGCGGCGCTGCTGGCCGCGACGGTGGTGGCGGTGCACGGGCGCGGGGCGTTCGCCGGAGTGGGGCGCGCGGTCCTGGCCACGCTGGCGGGCACCGCAGCGGGGTACGCGGCGGGCCGGTGGGCGGCGTCGGTGCTCGACGTGCACGGCGTGTGGCCCAACGCGGGCGCCGCGCTGGCCGCGGGGGGCACCGCCGCCGCGGCTTTC
The DNA here is from genome assembly GCF_042650565.1 of Nocardiopsis sediminis. Classification (NCBI taxonomy): domain Bacteria; kingdom Bacillati; phylum Actinomycetota; class Actinomycetes; order Streptosporangiales; family Nocardiopsidaceae; genus Nocardiopsis; species Nocardiopsis sediminis. The sequence continues at coordinate 148,174 of NZ_JBHSBH010000002.1, read as the reverse complement.
GGCGCCGTGGCGCTGCTGATCGACGCACGGGCGGTGCGCGCGGGCATCTCCCGGAGCCGCATCGGTGCCGATGCGGAGGGGCGGGGCACGGATGAGGCGTGAACCGGCCTGGGGCGGCCCGGACGACAACGGCGTCGGAGCCGGACGGAACAACGGGAAGGGGACGGCGGATGCGGATCGGGCTGGTCATCGGGGTCAGCAGCGGGGGAGCGGGCCGGCACGTGCACTCCCTGGCCGGAGGGCTCATCGGGCGCGGGCACCAGGTGGCGGTGGTGGGGCCGGCGGCGACCGATGACCGCTTCGGGTTCGCCGCGACCGGCGCCGCGTTCGTCCCCATCGAGATCGGGGCCACCCCGCACCCCGGCCGCGACGCCGTGGCAGCCGCCCGCCTGGGCGTGCGCCTGGCCGGCGCCGATGTCGTACACGCTCACGGCATCCGCGCCGGAGCGCTGTGCGCCCTGTCCCCCGGGCCGCCGCTGGCGGTGACGCTGCACAACGCCGCGCCCGTCGTCACCGGGCCGCGCCGGCTCGTGTACCCCGTTCTGGAGCGCGTGGTGGCGCGGCGGGCCGACGCGGTCCTCGGGGTCTCCGGCGATCTCGTGCGGCGCATGCGCGGCCTGGGCGCCCGCCGGACCGCCCTCGCCGTGGTGGCGGCGCCGCCCAAGGACCCGCCCCGCCGCACCCGCGAAGAGGTCCGCGCCGACCTGGGAATCCCCGAGGACCGCCCGCTGCTGCTGGTGGTCGCCCGCCTCGCCGCGCAGAAGGGCCTGGGGGTCCTGCTGGACGCCGCCCCCGCGATCGCCGGCCGCACCCCGCGGCCGGTCATCGCCGTCGCCGGGGACGGCCCGCTGCACGGCGCCCTGGCGGCCCGCGCCGCGGCCGAGGACCTGCCCGTGCACCTCCTGGGCCACCGCACCGACATCGCCGACCTGCTCGCCGCCGCCGACCTGTTCGTCCTGCCCAGCTTCTGGGAGGGCCCGTCCCTGGTCATCATGGAGGCGCTGCGCGCCGGGCTGCCGGTGGTCGCCACCCGGGTCGGCGGGATCCCCGATCTCTACGGCGACACCGCGCGCCTGGTGCCGCCCGGCGACGCGCGCGCCCTGGCCCGGGCCGTCGGCGACGTGCTCGACGACGCCGCCCTGGCCGGGCTCATGCGCCGCGCCTCGCAGCGCGCGGCTGTGAGCTTGCCCACCGAGGAGGATGCGCTCGACCAGGTCACCGGCCTCTACGACCGGCTCGTAGCGCCGTGACCGGCGACGACTTCCGAACGGCCCGCAACCCCGCCCCCTGCGGGCCGCCCCCGGCACATCCGGTCACGCCCTGACATGGCACGGAACATGCCTGCCCGTGGTGTTCACGGCGAGCGATCGATGGCATCATGAAGGTGATCCGGGAACGCGCGGGGGTTCCTGCACGTTCGCACCTTGGATCACGTGAGGGGAGTATCCCTTTCGCGGCGGTGTCGTCATCACGGAGCGCAACGAAGCGCACCCGGTACCGCCGGTCCACGCGGTGGCCCGCGCACGCGGCCGCCCCGGGGACGGGAGAGACCTCCGGTAGCCGAACATGCCCGAATCGGATCGGGCGGTCCGTACCGGAGGAGTTTTCCTATGGATGTCCCCATGTGGGTGTGGCTTGCCACCATCGGCGCGATGGTGGTGATCCTCGCCGTCGACCTCGCGATCGTCGACCACCCGTGGAGCAAGAAGAGCGGCCCGAAGGAATTCGGGATGAAGCAGGCGGCCTGGTGGGCCACCTTCTACATCGGCATCGCCATCCTCTTCGGGTTCGGCGTCTGGTACTACGGCGGCGCCACGATCGCCGGCGAGTACTTCGCGGGCTTCGTGACCGAGAAGAGCCTCAGCGTCGACAACCTCTTCGTCTTCTACCTGATCATGGGCAGCTTCGCGGTGCCCAAGCGCTACCAGCACGAAGTGCTCCTGATCGGCATCGTCATCGCGCTGATCATGCGCGGTATCTTCATCGCGATCGGCGCCCAGGCGATCAACGCCTGGAGCGAGGTGTTCTACCTCTTCGGCGCGTTCCTCATCTACACCGCCGTCAAGATCGTCCGCGACCACGTCAAGAAGGACGAAGAGGAACAGGACTTCACCCAGAGCTTCGCCGTGCGCATGGTGCGCCAGGTGTGGCCGGTGACCGACGACTACCACGGCGCCAAACTCACCGTGAAGAAGGACGGGCGCCGCTACGTCACCCCGATGCTCATGGTGATCGTGGCCATCGGCGTCACCGACCTCGTCTTCGCGGTCGACTCCATCCCGGCCATCTTCGGCCTCACCCAGGACGCCTACATCGTCTTCACCGCCAACGCGTTCGCCCTGCTGGGCCTGCGCCAGCTCTACTTCCTGCTGGCCGGGCTCATGGACCGGCTCACCTACATCAGCTGGGGCCTGGCCGGGATCATGGTGTTCATCGGCGTCAAGATGATCCTGCACGCGCTGCACGAGAACGGCGTCCACGTGCCCGAGATCAGCACCGGCCTCTCGCTGACCGTGATCCTCGGCGTGATGACCGTGACCGTCGTCGCCAGCCTGCTCCGCAAGACCCCGTCAGCGGGGGAGCGGGCGGGATCGGGCCCGCGCAGCATCGGCGGAGAATGATGGGAAAGTTCGAACGACTGTTCGCCTGACGTCGTCTATAGTGGTGATGCCCGCCGGGGAACCGGCGGGCATCGGGCGTTTCCCGTGTGGAAGTTTCCGCCCCCCGAAATCGTTAAGTTAGAGGTCTGGGGACCAACGACGGATGGCGCGCGCTCCGCGCCGCACCTCCTCCCGCGACCCATCCCGCGTGGCGTGCACCTCATTGGGGCCTGCTGGGGGCCTGCGCGCCCCCGACACGCGAGCCGATGCCGAAAGGGCTGATCAAGCACATGGCCGAGGAGCTGGTGATCCGGGGCGCCCGGGAACACAACCTCAAGGACGTCTCGCTGGACCTCCCGCGCGACGCCATGATCGTCTTCACGGGGCTGTCGGGGTCGGGCAAGTCCTCGCTCGCCTTCGACACCATCTTCGCCGAGGGCCAGCGCCGCTACGTCGAGTCGCTGTCGGCCTACGCCCGCCAATTCCTGGGCCAGATGGACAAGCCCGACGTCGACTTCATCGAGGGCCTGTCGCCCGCGGTCTCCATCGACCAGAAGTCGACCAACCGCAACCCCCGCTCCACGGTCGGCACCATCACCGAGGTCTACGACTACCTGCGGCTGCTGTGGGCGCGCATCGGCATCCCCCACTGCCCCGACTGCGGGCGCGAGATCGCCCGCCAGACCCCGCAGCAGATCGTCGACCGCGTCCTGGAGCTGCCCGAGGCCACCCGCTTCCAGGTGCTCGCGCCGGTCGTGCGCGGCCGCAAGGGCGAGTACGCCGAGCTGTTCAAGGACCTCCAGACCAAGGGCTTCACCCGCGCGGTCGTCGACGGCGCCGCAATCCGCCTCGACGAGCCCCCCACGCTCAAGAAGCAGGAGAAGCACGACATCGCGGTCGTCGTCGACCGGCTCGCGGTCAAGGAGTCCGCCAAGCAGCGGCTCACCGACTCCGTCGAGACCGCGCTCCAGCTGGCCGCCGGCACCATCGTGCTCGACTTCGTCGACACCCCCGAGGGCGACCCGGGGCGCGAGAAAGTGTTCTCCGAGCACCTGTACTGCCCCTACGACGACCTCTCCTTCGAGGAGCTGGAGCCCCGCTCCTTCTCCTTCAACTCGCCCTACGGCGCCTGCCCCGACTGCGCCGGGCTGGGCACGCGCATGGAGGTCGACCCCGAGCTCCTGGTCCCCGACCCCGCCAAGACCCTCAACGAGGGCGCCATCTCGCCCTGGTCGGGCGGGCACGCCACCGAATACTTCGGGCGGCTGATGGAGGCGGTCGGCGACGCCATCGGGTTCGACCTCGACACCCCGTGGGAGAAGCTGCCCAAGGCCGGGCGCAAGGCCCTGCTGGACGGCCACGACACCCAGGTGCACGTGCGCTACCGCAACCGCTACGGGCGCACCCGCTCCTACTACACCAACTTCGAAGGCGTCATCCCCTGGCTCAAGCGCCGCCACTCCGAAAGCGAGAGCGACTCCGGGCGCGAGCGCCTCGAGGGCTACATGCGCACGGTCCCCTGCCCCGTCTGCGAGGGCAAGCGGCTCAAGCCCGTCATCCTCGCCGTGACCGTGGGCGGCGCCTCCATCTCCGCGGTCAGCTCCATGGCGCTGAACGAGGCGGCGGAGTTCCTGCGCGGCCTCACCCTCAGCGATCGCGACCAGGTGATCGCCGGCCAGGTCCTCAAGGAGATCAACGCCCGGCTCGGGTTCCTGCTGGACGTCGGCCTGGACTACCTCAGCCTGGAGCGCGCCGCCGCCTCGCTGTCGGGCGGCGAGGCCCAGCGCATCCGCCTGGCCACCCAGATCGGCTCCGGGCTGGTCGGCGTGCTCTACGTGCTCGACGAGCCCTCCATCGGGCTGCACCAGCGCGACAACATCCGGCTGCTCGAAACCCTCCAGCGGCTGCGCGACATCGGCAACACGCTCATCGTCGTCGAGCACGACGAGGACACCATCCGCGCGGCCGACTGGGTGGTCGACATCGGCCCCGGGGCCGGCGAGCACGGCGGCGACGTCGTGGTCTCCGGCACCGTCGAGGACCTGCTGAACAGCACGGAATCCTCCACCGGCGACTACCTCACCGGGCGGCGCCGCATCGAGGTCCCGGCCAACCGGCGGCCCCGCGTCAAGGGGCGCGAACTCGTGGTCAAGGGCGCGCGCGAGAACAACCTGCACGACGTCGACGTCGCGTTCCCGCTGGGCGTGTTCACCGCCGTCACCGGGGTGTCGGGGTCGGGCAAGTCCACGCTGGTCAACGAGATCCTGTACAAGGTGCTCGCCAAGGAGCTGAACGGCGCGCGCTCGGTGCCCGGCCGCCACACCCGGGTCAACGGGCTCAACCAGGTCGACAAGGTCGTCCACGTCGACCAGAGCCCCATCGGGCGCACCCCGCGGTCCAACCCGGCCACCTACTCCGGGGTGTTCGACCACATCCGCAAGCTGTTCGCCCAGACCGCCGAGGCGAAGGTGCGCGGCTACCAGCCGGGGCGGTTCTCGTTCAACATCAAGGGCGGCCGGTGCGAGGCGTGCGCCGGCGACGGCACCATCAAGATCGAGATGCAGTTCCTGCCCGACGTCTACGTGCCCTGCGAGATCTGCCACGGCGCCCGCTACAACCGCGAGACCCTGGACGTGCACTACAAGGGCAAGACCATCGCCGACGTGCTCGACATGCCGATCGAGGAGGCGGTGGAGTTCTTCGAGCCGATCTCGGGGATCCGCCGGCACATGCAGACCCTCAACGACGTCGGCCTGGGCTACGTCCGGCTGGGCCAGCCCGCCACCACCCTGTCGGGCGGCGAGGCGCAGCGGGTCAAGCTCGCCGCCGAGCTCCAGCGACGCTCCAGCGGGCGCACCGTCTACGTGCTCGACGAGCCCACCACGGGACTGCACTTCGAGGACATCCGTAAGCTGCTGGGCGTGCTGAACCGGCTGGCCGACTCCGGCAACACCGTGATCGTCATCGAGCACAACCTCGACGTCATCAAGACGGCCGACCACGTCATCGACATGGGACCCGAGGGCGGTGCGCGGGGCGGTACGGTGCTGGCCACCGGAACCCCCGAGGAGATCGCGGCCGTCGCGGAGTCCTACACCGGGCAGTTCCTCGCCAAGATCGTCTAGCATCGTCAGCGCCCTCAGCGCCCCCGTTCAAGGAGATCTGATGAGCGTTCCCCCCGGCTCGCCCCCTGCCGCACTCGGCCGGCGGATCGCGGCCCGGCTCATCGACCTGCTCATCACCGGCGCGGCCGGGCTGGCCGTCACCTCGCTGGCGGTGCGCACCCTGCCCGGGGGCGCCGATCCCTCGGGCATCCAGCCGCTGCCCGCGGTGGTGCTGTCGCTCAGCCTGTTCGCGCTCTACACCGGCTACGAGGTCGTCTTCACCGCCCTGTACGGGGGCACCATCGGCAAGTGGGTGTGCCGGGTGCGGATCGCGACCGCCCCGGCCCCCGAGGCCCGTTCGTGGGCCGCAGCGGGCGCCGGAACCGGCGGCGCCGCGCCCGAGGAGCCGGCGCCCGGACCGGGTGAGCCGCCGGTGCCCGTGGCGGTGTTCAAGCGCTCGGCGGTGCTGTATGCGTCGGTGCTGTTCAACTTCGTGCCCGTGCTCGGGATGATCGCGCTCATGGTGTCGGCCTACGCCGTCGTGTCGGTCTTCACCTCGCCGCAGCGGCGCGGGATCCACGACAGGGTCGGCGATACGGCGGTGGTCGGCGAGCCGGCGGGATCGGTATCGTCATAGGCATCGTCGTCGGGCCCGCCGCCCCGGCCCGGCCGGGCCGGCGGAGCTCCGTCCGCCCCGCCTGACGCATCCGGCACGCCGCTCAGGCGCCGAGCCTTCCGCCGTGCCCCCGAGGAGGTATCGCTTCCGATGAGCCACCCGCCGCCCTGGAACGACGGGGCGGGTGTTCCGCAGCAGCCCGCACGCCACGACCAGGGCGGGTGGGCCGGCGGCTCACCACCGCCCTACCGCGGCCCGGACGACCCCGCAGGCCCGTTGCCGACCTACCGCGACCCCGGCCCGGCACCGTACAGGGGCGCCGACGCGACCCCGGACGGGAGCGCCGATCCTCCGCCGTACAGGAACTCCGCCCCCGAACCGCCGCCGCCCTACCGTGGGCCGAACGATCCCGCCACGCCGGCACCGCCGCCCTACCGTGCCGATGAACCGGTCACGCCTGCGCCGCCGCCTTACCGTGGCGCAGATGATCCCGGTACACCCGCACCCCCGCCCTACCGCCCTCCGGGCGGGCACGCGGCCGCCCCGCCCCCTCCCGCCTACCGTGACGCCGCACCGGCGCCGTACCGGAGCGCCGAGCCCATGGCGCCCGTCCCGGTGCCGCCCCCGCCCGCCAGTGGGGTCGAGCCGGAGCGCCCGGTGGCCCCCTGGGGGGCCCGGGCGGCCGCCCGGATCATCGACTGGGTGATCGTGCTGGTGCCCGCGTCCATCGTTGCGCTGATCATCGCGTTGGTCTGGATCGGCGGCCAGGCGCTCGACGGCCTGCGCGACGGCTCCGTCATCTGGCGCAACTTCGTGATCATCTTCAGTGTGGTCAACTTCCTCATCCTCACCATCTACGACACGGTGCTGGTGAAGGGCAGGCGCCGCACGTTCGGCAAGAGCCTCATGAAGCTGGAGGTCGCCCCTGCCGACTCCGGAGGACGACCGGGACCCATCCCGGTCTCCTCGATCATCGCGCGCTCGGCGGTCCTCAACATCGGCAGCCTCACCATGGCGCTGGGCTGGGTGGCGGTGATCTTCCTGGGCCCGTTCGCGCTGCTGGCAGTGGCCCTGTGGCCCCTATGGGACGGCCCACGATGCCAGGGCCTCCACGACAAGGTCGCCCGCACGATGGTGGTCCGAGCCGGCTGACCCGGACACACCGATGGCCCCGGCATCGCGCTGGGGCCATCGTCGTCCTTCAGGCCCCGGTGAGCCGCCTCCAGACCGGTACTACACTGTGTAGTAGTAACGGTCGGACCGAAGGGGATCGCGCGATGTGTGCGGGGGCGTGTGGGATGAGCCGGCGGCGGCTGCTCGGGGCTGCCGGGGCGGCGGGGGCCGCCGTCGTGGGGGCCGCCGCCTGTGGGGCTGAGGAGAACAAGCCCCAGCCGCAGGATGCCCTCCGGGGCACGGTGGTGGCGCAGACCACCGACATCCCCGAAGGCGGCGGCGCCATCATCATCGAAGGGAAGCTCGTCATCACCCAGCCCACCGAGGGGGAGTACAAGGCGTTCAACGCCGTGTGCCCGCATGTCGGGTGCACGATCCAGGAGGTCGAGGAGAACATCCACTGCCTGTGTCACGGCAGTGAGTTCGACATCGCGACCGGGGCCGTCCTGGCCGGGCCCGCTCAGGAGCCCTTGGAGGAGCTGACCATCTCGGTGGCGGGGACCGACATCACCCTGGAGTGACACCGGACCCCGCCCACCCTCGGCACGGTCGGGGCGCCCGCTCCCGCTTCGCGCACCGCCCCGGCCCTACTCGCCGTCGCCGCTTCCGGAGCCGTCGCCATCTCCGTCGCCGTCACCGCGGCTGCCGTTGTCCTCAGACCCGTCGGCCTTGGAAGATCCGCTCTCTGCGCCCCGGGAGCCGGCCACCCCGACCGATCCGTCCGGCCCGGGGGAGCCCGCGCCACCCGGGGAACCCGCCCCGCCCGCGGAGCCCGCCTCGCCGCCCGATGGGCGGCCCCGGCGGAACGCCGACTGCGGGAATGCGGTCGCGTACTCGTCCTCGCCGGCGACGATGAACTCGGTCCGCCCCCGCGGCAGCGCCTCCGGGTAGTTCGCGTTGATGAACCCGATGAGGTGCTCGCGCAGGTCGCAGGCGAGGTCCCAGCGGGCGTCGGAGTCGGCCGTCGTCGCCACCGCGCGCAGCTGCACCACCCCGCCGTCGAGGATGTCGGTGGCCTGGAGCGACCAGCGCCGCCCGTCCCACAGCGGGTGCTCGGTGACGAAGGCGCCCACCTCTTCGCGGACCTTGTCGATCGGCACCGACCAGTCGACCTGGAGCATCACCCAGCCGGTGATCGACGCGCCCTGCTTGGTCCAGTTCTCGAACGGGTTGGTGGTGAAGTGCGAGACCGGTACCACCAGGCGCCGCTCGTCCCACATCCGCAGGGTCACGTTGGTCAGGCTCAGCTCCTCGACGCGCCCCCACTCGCCCTGGAACACCACGATGTCGTTGATCCGCAGCGCATCGCTGAACGCCAGCTGCAACCCCGCGAAGACGTTGCCCAGGGTCGACTGCGCCGCCACGCCGGCCACCACCGACAGCAGGCCGGCCGATGCCAGCAGCCCGGCGCCCAGCCCCTGCACCGCGGGGAAGGTGAACAGGATGGCCGCCACCGCGAGGAACCCGATGATGCTCGCGGTCACCCGGCGCAGCAGCCGCACCTGGGTCTGCAAGCGGCGGGAGCGCCGGTCGTCGTCGGCGTTGCGCTCGGCGAGCTTGACCAGGACGGTGTCGGTCACCGCGTAGGCCACCGTCAGCGCCAGCCAGGTCAGCGCGCCGATCAGCAGGATCGACATCCCGTGCTGGATCAGCGGGAACAGGGACCGGTCGGCCAGTTCACCGCGGGCGGGCAGCGAGACGTTGATGCCGATGACGGCCGCCGCGGCGTAGGCCGAGCCCCGGCAGCGCGCGACGAGCGGCCCGGCCAAGGACCAGACCCGGCCGAGCTGGTGGGTGAGCAACCAGTGCGCGACCGTGACAACGAGCACGGAGACCGCGACGGCGACGCCGATCGTGATCCACTGGACGACATCCACGGATGGACTCCTCGTGAGCTAGTGAAAATTCCGTTCGTACCCGCCCAACCTAGGGCATGTGGATACCGAATCGTGACATCTTCCCGGACGCACCCACTGTCCGCGACCCCGCTGACCTGCCTTTCCCTCCATAGCCGCCGGTCCGGGGCGCCGCCGCGGTGACGGCGAGTGGCCGATGTCCGCGCCGCCTACCACAATGGAGGCATGCCAGCCCAACCCCAGTTGCGACCCCGTCCCGGCTCCATCCCGACCACCCCCGGGGTCTACCGCTTCAGAGACGAGCACGGCCGGGTCATCTACGTGGGCAAGGCGAAGAACCTGCGTGCGCGCCTGTCGACCTACTTCCAGGACTTCGCCGGCCTGCACCCGCGCACCCAGAACATGGTCGCCACCGCCGCCGACGTCGACTGGACGATCGTGGGCACCGAGGTCGAGGCGCTGCAACTGGAGTACTCCTGGATCAAGGAGTACGACCCCCGCTTCAACGTCAAGTACCGCGACGACAAGAGCTACCCCTACCTCGCCGTCACCATGGGCGAGGACTACCCCCGCATCCAGGTCATGCGCGGCGCCAAGCGCAAGGGCGTCCGCTACTTCGGCCCCTACGGCCACGCCTGGGCCATCCGCGAGACCGTCGACCTGCTGCTGCGCGTCTTCCCCGTGCGCACCTGCTCGGCGGGGGTATTCCGGAGCGCCCGCAATGCGGGGCGCCCTTGCCTGCTCGGCTACATCGGCAAGTGCGTCGCCCCCTGCGTCGGCCGCGTCGACGCCGACGAGCACCGCGCGCTGGCCGAGGACTTCTGCTCCTTCATGGCCGGCGACACCGGCCGGTTCATCCGCCGCCTGGAGCAGGACATGCGCGACGCCGCCGTGGAGCAGGAGTACGAGCGCGCCGCGCGCCTGCGCGACGACATCCAGGCCCTGCGCACCGCCCTGGAGAAGCAGGCGGTGGTCCTGGGCGACTCCACCGACTGCGACGTCATCGCCGTCGCCGAGGACCAGCTGGAGGCCGCCGTCCAGGTGTTCTACGTGCGCGGGGGGCGCATCCGCGGCCAGCGGGGCTGGGTCGTCGACAAGGTCGAGGACGTCGGCACCGGCCACCTCGTCGAGCGCTTCCTCGCCCAGGCCTACGGCAACGGCGACGGCGCCCCCGACGGCGAGGCCACCGCGATCCCGCGCGAGGTCCTGGTCTCGGCCGAGCCCGCCGACCGCGCCGCCGTCACCGCCTGGCTCAGCGAGCGCCGCGGCTCCGCGGTCGACCTCCGGGTGCCCCAGCGGGGCGACAAGAAGACACTGCTCGAAACCGTCGCCAAGAACGCCGACCAGGCGCTGGCCCGGCACAAGACCCAGCGCGCGGGCGACCTCACCACGCGCAGCCGCGCCCTGGGCGAGATCCAGGAGGCCCTGGGCCTGGACGAAGCCCCGCTGCGCATCGAGTGCTTCGACATCTCCAACCTCATGGGCGAGCACGTGGTGGCGTCCATGGTGGTCTTCGAGGACGGCCTGGCCCGCAAGCCCGAGTACCGGCGCTTCAGCATCCGCGGCACCAGCCGGGGCGACGCCGAGCAGAACGACGTCGCCTCCATGCACGAGGTCATCACCCGCCGCTTCACCCGCTACCTGGAGGAGAGCCGCAAGCACGGCGAGGTCGCCACCATGGGCGACGACCATGCCGACACTGATGGCCTGCCCGCCCCGGGCGCCGAGGGCGGCCCGCCTGTGACCTCAGGCAAAGAATCCCCGTCGGCGCCCGCCAAGTTCGCCTATCCGCCTAACCTGGTGGTGGTGGACGGCGGACGTCCGCAGGTCCAGGCCGCCAAGCGCGCCCTGGACGAACTCGGTATCGACGACATCGCCGTGTGCGGTCTCGCCAAACGGCTGGAAGAGGTGTGGCTTCCCGACGACGACGATCCGGTGATCCTGCCGCGGACCGGCGAGGGCCTGTACCTGTTGCAGCGCGTGCGCGACGAAGCGCACCGGTTCGCGATCACCTACCACCGGCAGAAGCGCGCCAAGGCGCTCACCGGCAGCGCGCTCGACGACATGCCGGGCCTGGGGCCCACGCGCCGCACGGCGCTGCTGAAACACTTCGGGTCGGTGAAGCGGCTCGCCGCGGCCACGGCGGAGGAGATCGCGGAGGTCCCCGGAATCGGCGCGCGGCTCGCCGAGTCCATCCACGCCCGGCTGAGCGGCGAACCAGGGGGAGGCGTGCGGCGGCCGGGCCAAGGCAACGACGACGAGAGCCGCGTACCGCCCACAGGGCGCGGCCCAGCAGACGAGGATGAGCCACACCATGGGGGATGACAAGACCGGCAACGGCAACGGCAGTCTCAGCGGGAGCCTCCCGCCCGAGATCGTCATCGTCACGGGCATGTCGGGTGCCGGGCGCAGCACCGCCGCGCGGGCACTGGAGGACCTGGACTGGTTCGTCGTCGACAACCTGCCGCCGGGCCTGCTGCCGACCATGATCGACCTCGCCGGCCGCACCCAGGGCGCCGTGCCGCGGGTGGCGGCGGTGGTCGACGTGCGCAGCATGGCGTTCACCGAGGACCTGCTGTCGACCGTCGAGGAGCTGCGCCGGCTCGGCATCGCCGCGCGCGTGGTGTTCCTGGAGGCCGGCGACGACACCCTGGTGCGGCGCTTCGAGAGCGTGCGGCGCCCCCACCCCCTCCAGGCCGACGGCCGCCTGACCGACGGCATCGCGCGCGAGCGCGAGACCCTGCGCGCCATCCGCGGCGAGGCCGACCTCGTCATCGACACCTCCCAGCTCAACGTGCACCAGCTCAAGGCGAAGGTCATCGGCTTCTTCGGCGAGGCCGAGGAGTCCAAGCCGCGCGCCAACATCGTCTCCTTCGGGTTCAAGCACGGGCTGCCCGTCGACGCCGACCTCGTCCTGGACTGCCGCTTCCTGCCCAACCCGCACTGGATCCCCGAGCTGCGCCCGATGAACGGGCGCGACGCCCCCGTGCTGGAGTACGTGCTCGCGCAGAACGGCGCCAAGGAGATGCTCGACTCCTACTCCGAGGTGCTGCGCCTGGTCATCGCCGGCTACCAGCGCGAAGGCAAGCACTACATGACGCTTGCCGTGGGGTGTACAGGCGGTAAACACCGGAGTGTCGCCATGGCCGAGCAGTTCGGCGAGCGGCTGCGTGAACAGGGCCTTGAGGTGCACGTGGTCCACCGCGACCTCGGCCGGGAGTGACCGCGACGGGCCGTTGCCCGCGAGGAGGATCGGCGCACGCCCCTGCGGGCCTTAGCATTGGTCCATTCCACCCGTGGTGCGCATCGGTTCACCTGCCCCGATCCCGGGTCTCCGCGCGGTGCTCATCCGACAACGACCCAGAGGTAAGCGGACTCCGATGGCAGACGACCCCACCGGCGGCGGGCGCGACGCGCATCCCGCCCCGGTTCCCGGCCCCGACCACGGCCTTCGGACCGCCGATGTCGGCTTCGCGGCCGGGCGCCGGCGCAGCGGGCACGGGCACCCCGGGCGCGACGACGCCCCGCCGCCGCGGGTGGTGGCCCTGGGGGGCGGGCACGGGTTGCACGCATCGCTTTCGGCGCTGCGGCGGGTGACCACCGACGTCACCGCGGTCGTCACCGTCGCCGACGACGGCGGCTCCAGCGGGCGGCTCCGCCGCGAGCTCGGCGTGCTGCCGCCCGGCGACCTTCGGATGGCCCTGGCGGCGCTGTGCGGCGACGACGAATGGGGCCACACCTGGAGCGAGGTCGTCCAGCACCGCTTCCGCTCCGAGGGGGAGCTGCACGGGCACGCGGTCGGCAACCTGCTCATCGTCGCCCTGTGGGAGCTGCTGGGCGATTCCGTGGCCGGCCTCGACTGGGTGGGCCAGCTGCTCGGCGCCCACGGCCGGGTACTGCCGATGTCGTCGGTGCCGCTGGACATCGTCGCCGAGGTCGAGGGGGCCGACCCCGCCCGGCCCCACGGCATCACCACCGTCCGCGGCCAGGTCGCCTGCGCCAGCACCCGGGGGCGGGTGCGGTCGATCTCCCTGGTGCCCGAGAACCCGCCGGCCTCGCCCCAGGCCGTCAAGGCGGTGCGCGAGGCCGACTGGATCGTGTTCGGCCCCGGGTCGTGGTTCACCAGCGTGCTCCCGCACCTGCTGGTGCCCGACCTCGCCGACGCGCTCGTCGAGAGCAAGGCGCGCCGGATGGTGGCGCTGAACCTGTCGCCGCAGCGGGGGGAGACCGACGGCTTCCGCCCCGAGACCTACCTGGAGGTCCTGGCCGCCCACGCCCCCCGCCTGGGGGTCGACGTCGTGCTGGCCGACCGCGGCGTCGTCGAGGACTCCGGCCCGCTCCACGACGCCGCCAAGGCGCTGGGCGGCCGGCTGGTCCTGGCCGATGTCGGCGCCCCCGACGGCTCGCCCCGCCACGACCCCGACCGCCTGGCGGCGGCGTTCGACCAGGTCTTCCGCGAGTGAGCCCCGCCCGCTGCCGGGACCGGGAGGGTTGGCCCGGCGCCTGCGGGGCAGTGGCCGCATATGGCAGCTGAGAAGCCACCGCGCATCGATCTGTGCCGGGTCCACGACGCCGTGCACGACCCGCCCCGTGGGCGGGTGTTCCTGGTCGACCGGCTGTGGCCGCGCGGGGTGCGCAAGGAGGCCCTGAGCCTCGACGGCTGGCCCAAGGAGGCCGCGCCCAGCAACGAGCTCCGCAAGTGGTTCGGCCACGACCCCGCCAAGTGGGACGAGTTCCGCCGGCGCTACGTCGCGGAGCTGGAGTCGCGGCCCGAGGCACTCGATCCGCTGCTGGAGGCGGTGCGGCAGGGCCCGGTCACCCTGCTGTACGGGGCCAAGGACCCCGAGCACAACCAGGCCGTGGTCCTGCGCGACCACCTCTTGGAGCACGCCCGGCGCTGAGCCCGCCCGCTGTCTCCGGCCCCGGCCCGGTGGCCAGGTCGGCGGCCGCCCATGGTCGGCCGCCGGTTCCGGCCGACCGTTTTCCCCGTCTGGACCGCCCGGTTCCCGCCGCGATCCCGTCCCGCCGCCCGCGCCCCGCACCCGTCCCGTGCGGCGCCCCCAGCGCATTCCGGAGCAAGATCACCCGAAGCCGGAAACCACGACTCGCCGGATCTAGCAGGGTGATTGGACACGCGGCCGGGCGCGTGGGGTAACCGGCACGGGGCCAGTAGTCTGCGACGGAGGACGGACAGCGTGCACCCACCGCCGCCGGCGGTGGCCAGTTCCAGGGGAGGGCGGCATCCATGGCGATGACCGGCGTGGTGAAGGACGAGTTGAGCCGATTGACCGTTCTGAAACCATGCTGCCGGAAGGCCGAGGTCTCCACGATCCTCCGCTTCACCGGTGGCCTGCACCTGGTGAGCGGGCGCATCGTGATCGAGGCCGAGCTCGACACCGGTGCGGCCGCGCGGCGGCTGCGCAAGGACGTCTCCGAGGTGTTCGGCCACGAGTCCGAGGTCGTCGTCCTGGCCCCCAGCGGCCTGCGCAAGGGCAACCGCTACGTGGTCCGGGTCATCAAGGAGGGCGAGAGCCTCGCCCGCCAGACCGGCCTGATCGACAACAACGGGCGGCCCGTGCGGGGCCTGCCCCGGCACGTCGTCGCCGGCGGCGCCTGCGACGCCGAATCCGCGTGGCGCGGCGCCTTCATCGCGCACGGCTCGCTGACCGAGCCGGGGCGCTCGATGTCGCTGGAGGTCACCTGCCCGGGGCCCGAGGCCGCGCTCGCGCTCGTGGGAGCCGCCCGCCGGCTCAAGGTGCACGCCAAGGCCCGCGAGGTCCGCGGCGTCGACCGGGTCGTGGTGCGCGACGGCGACTCCATCGGCGCGCTGCTCACCCTGCTCGGCGCCCACCAGAGCGTGCTGGCCTGGGAGGAGCGGCGGATGCGCCGCGAGGTGCGGGCGACCGCCAACCGGCTGGCCAACTTCGACGACGCCAACCTGCGGCGCAGCGCCCGCGCGGCCGTGGCGGCGGGGGCGCGCGTCGAACGGGCCCTGGAGATCCTGGGCGAAGAAGCCCCCGACCACCTGGTGGCCGCCGGCCGGCTGCGCCTGGCCCACAAGCAGGCGTCGCTGGAGGAGCTGGGCCAGCTCTCGGCGCCCCCGCTGACCAAGGACGCCATCGCCGGGCGGATCCGGCGGCTGCTGGCCATGGCCGACAAGCGCGCCTGTGACCTGGGCGTTCCCGGGACCGACGCCAACCTGACCCCCGACATGCTCGTGCCCTGACCGCCGGGCGTTCCGCCCGTCCCGGTAACACGGCGTTAACGACAGAAGTTCACGCCGTGCCGGGTGCGGTGCCGCGCCCGGCCGCGGTGCGGTGGGGCCCGCTCCCCGGGCTCCGGGCGGCCCGCCGCCGCCCCCGGCGATCACCCTGCGTGACGGCGGGGCGGGCGAGGGTCCGATGCGGCTGTGCGCTTTTGTGAGGCGCTCCGGACCTGCGAAAACTTCGGAAAATGGTCTAGACCTCCCATGCCGGGCGGTGCCAAGCTGAGAGCGGCGCCGCGGTGACCGGCCAGGCGGCCGGGGTCATCGCCCCTGCCCGCCGACAGGAGCGATAGGCTCGGCCGTGAACCCCCAGCGCTCGTCTTCCGCGATCCGGCGCCCGGCGCCGGACGTGTCATCGCTACCCACGACCACGTGAGGAGATTGGTTACCGTGACCATCCGTGTAGGCGTGAACGGCTTCGGTCGGATCGGCCGCAACGTCTGGCGCGCCGCCCAGGCCGCCGGCGACGAGGTCGAGATCGTCGCGGTGAACGACCTCACCGACAACGCCACCCTCGCTCACCTGCTCAAGTACGACACCGTCCTGGGCACGCTCGACGGCGACGTCGAGGTCGCCGAGGACTCCATCCGGGTGGGCAACGCCTCCATCACCACCCTCGAGCAGCGCGACCCCGCCCAGCTCCCCTGGGGCGACCTCGGCGTCGACGTCGTCGTCGAGTCCACCGGCCGCTTCACCAAGGCCGAGGACGCCAAGAAGCACATCGAGGCCGGCGCCAAGAAGGTCATCATCTCCGCGCCCGCCAAGGGCGAGGACCTCACCGTGGTCCTGGGCGTCAACGACGACAAGTACGACCCCGCGGTCCACCACGTCGTCTCCAACGCCTCGTGCACCACGAACTGCGTCGCCCCCATGGCCAAGGTGCTGCTGGACAACTTCGGCATCGTCAAGGGCCTCATGACCACGGTCCACGCCTACACCAACGACCAGGTCATCCTCGACTTCCCGCACAAGGACCTGCGCCGCGCCCGCGCCGCCGCGCAGAACATCATCCCCACCACCACGGGTGCGGCCAAGGCCACCGCCCTGGTGCTGCCCGAGCTCGAAGGCAAGCTCGACGGCATGGCCATGCGCGTCCCGGTGCCCGACGGCTCGGTCACCGACCTCGTCGTCGAGGTCGAGCGCGAGGTCACCAAGGACGAGGTCAACGCCGCGTTCAAGGCCGCGGCCGAGGGCCCGCTCAAGCAGGTCCTGCGCTACACCGAGGACCCGATCGTCTCCTCCGACATCGTCGGCACCTCGCCCTCCTGCACCTTCGACTCCAGCCTGACCATGACCTTCGGCAAGACGGTCAAGATCATCGGCTGGTACGACAACGAGTGGGGCTACTCCAACCGCATCGTCGACCTCGCCAAGCTGGTCGGCAGCAACCTGTAACGCTGACCGCTCACCGTGCGGGCGCCCGGGGTGGCGCCCCTTCGCAGTGCACGTGAAGGGGCGCCACCGGCGTGTGAGCGCCGGGCCCCGCACGGTCGGCCTCCCGCGGAAGGAAGAGCAACTTGCGGACGATCGATGACCTCGACGTCTCGGGCAAGCGCGTGTTCGTCCGGGCCGATCTGAACGTCCCGCTCGACGGTGAGCGCATCACCGACGACGGCCGGATCCGGGCCAGCCTGCCCACCATCACCACGCTTCGCGACCGCGGCGCCCGCGTCGTCGTGGCCGCGCACCTGGGCCGCCCCAAGGGCGCCCCCGACCCGAAGTTCTCGCTGCGCCCCGTCGCGGCCCGCCTCGGCGAGCTGCTGGGCGCCCCGGTCGCCTTCGCGTCCGACACGGCGGGGGAGTCCGCCCGCGCCGTCACCGGCGCGCTCGCCGACGGCGAGGTCGCGCTGGTCGAGAACCTGCGCTTCGAGCCCGGCGAGACCAGCAAGGACGACGCCGAGCGCGCCGAGTTCGCCGACCGCCTCGCCGGCCTCGCTGACCTCTACGTCGGCGACGGCTTCGGAGCGGTCCACCGCAGGCACGCGAGCGTCGTCGACCTGCCGCAGCGGCTGCCGCACGCGGTCGGCGGCCTGGTCCTCGCCGAGATCGAGGTGCTGCGCAAGCTCACCGGCGACCCCGAGCGGCCCTACGCCGTCGTGCTCGGCGGCTCCAAGGTCTCCGACAAGCTCGGCGTGATCGACAATCTGCTGGGGACCGCCGACCGCCTGCTCATCGGCGGCGGCATGGTCTTCACCTTCCTCAAGGCCAAGGGCTACGAGGTCGGTTCCAGCCTGCTCGAGGCCGACCAGCTCGACACCGTCCGCGGCTACCTGGAGCGCGCCGAGAAGCAGGGCGTGGAGATCGTGCTGCCCGTCGACGTCGTGGCCGCCGAGGCGTTCTCCGCCGAGGCCCCGCACGCGCCGGTCGCCGCCGACGCCATCCCCGCCGACCGGATGGGCCTGGACATCGGCCCCAAGAGCCAGGAGCTGTTCGCGCAGAAGCTGGCCGACGCCGCGACCGTGTTCTGGAACGGGCCCATGGGCGTGTTCGAGCTGGAGCCGTACTCCCACGGCACGCGCGAGCTGGCCCTGGCGCTCACGCAGTCGGCGGCGTTCACCGTCGTGGGCGGCGGCGACTCCGCGGCCGCGGTGCGCGCGCTCGGCTTCGAGGAGAGTGCGTTCGGCCACATCTCCACCGGCGGCGGTGCCAGCCTGGAGTACCTGGAGGGCAAGCCCCTCCCGGGCATCGAGGCCCTCGACGACTGACCCCGTGCGGGGCGCGCCGCCCCGCACGCACCGGCATCAACCGCTTCATCAAGGACGGACCATGGCAGAAGCCAAGCGCACGCCGCTGATCGCGGGCAACTGGAAGCTCAACAACAACCACCTTGAGGCCATCGCCCTGGTGCAGAAGATGGCGTTCGCGCTCAACGACGCCGACTTCGACGCCGCCGAGATCGTGGTGCTGCCGCCCTTCACCAGCCTGCGCAGCGTGCAGACCCTGGTCGACGGCGACAAGCTGCGCATCGGCTACGGCGCGCAGGACATCTCCCAGCACGACAAGGGCGCCTACACCGGCGAGATCTCCGGTGCGATGCTGGCCAAGCTGGGCTGCTCCTATGTCCTGGCCGGGCACTCCGAGCGCCGGGAGTACCACAAGGAGGACGACGCCGTCGTCAACGCCAAGGTGAAGGCGGCGTTCGCCAACGACATCACCCCGATCCTGTGCCTGGGAGAGGGCCTGGACGTCCGCAAGGCCGGCGACCAGGTGTCCCACTCCCTGGCGCAGCTCGACGGCGCGCTGAAGGGCGTCACCGCCGAGCAGGCCGAACGGCTCGTGGTCGCCTACGAGCCCGTCTGGGCCATCGGGACCGGCGAGGTCGCCACCCCCGACGACGCCCAGGAGGTGTGCGGGGCGCTGCGCGTGCGCCTCGGCGAGCTGTACTCGCCCGAGGTCTCGCGCGCGAGCCGGATCCTCTACGGCGGCTCGGTCAAGGCCGACAACATCGCCGGGATCATGGCCAAGAGCGACGTCGACGGTGCCCTCGTCGGCGGCGCGAGCCTCAAGCCCGACGAGTTCGTCAAGCTCTCGCGCCTGGGCAAGTAGCCGCCGGCGCCGGTGTGATCGCCGGCACCGGACGGCGCCGCCGGGCCGCCGCGCAGGCGGGGGCCCGGCGGCCCGGGTATCGTTCCCGGCCACCGGCCGTGCGCGGAGCGCAGCCGAGGCGGAACCGAGCGGTGCGCGGGTCGGGTTAGACTGCCCGAAAGGGTTTACCCTTGGGAACGAGCCGGTGCCCTCGCGGGCGCACGGTAAAATCGAGAACTGTCCCCGGTCCCTCCTCCGCCGGGCCCTTGGCCCAGCCGAGTGGCGATAACGCGGTCTTGGGGCCCAAGGTCGTCAATCCCCTCGTCGGGGTCGAGCTACGGGTGAGCGTGTGATCCTCGGTCTGTCCATTGTCGTGATGCTTTGCAGCGTGCTGCTGATCCTGCTGGTCCTCCTCCACAAGGGCAAGGGCGGCGGCCTGTCCGATCTGTTCGGTGGCGGTGTCACCTCCTCCCTGGGCGGATCCTCGGTGGTCGAGCGCAACCTCGACCGCCTGACGGTCGCATTGGGCCTCATCTGGATCGTGAGCGCCGTCGTTCTCGGGCTGCTGATCAACCGGGGAGCGTAGTCGTCCGAGCCCGTGCCCGTGGACGGCACGGGCGCGCGCCGACCGCACCTTGTCGCTGTGCGTGCGGAGCGCGCATCAGGTTTCCCCTTTTGTGGGGGTATGTCCGCCTAAGGAGTTTTCGTGGGTAGTGGCAGTGCCATCCGTGGCAGCCGCGTCGGCGCCGGTCCGATGGGCGAGGCCGAGCGGGGCGAGTCCGCGCCGCGGGTCCGCGTCCCGTTCTACTGCGCCAACAAGCATGAGGTCGTGCCGAGCTTCGCTCACGAGGCCGCGGTCCCCGAGGAGTGGGACTGCCCTCGCTGCGGCTTCCCCGCGGGCAAGGACCCGCAGAACCCCCCGGCTCCGCCGCGCACCGAGCCCTACAAGACGCACCTGGCCTACGTGAAGGAGCGCCGCAGCGAGGAGGAGGGCAGGCTCATCCTCGACGAGGCGCTCGCCAAGCTCCGCGCGGACCGCGCCGAGGTCCAGGCGTTCATGCGGGCCAACGCGGGCTGACCGTCCCGGCCGCCTCCCGTCCGCCCCGCACCGGGCGGGCGGGGCGGCCGTCGGCGCATCCGGGGCCGCCTTCGGCCCGGCGCTCAGCCCGGGGCGCGCCCGCCCAGGCGGCGGGTGAGTTCGGCCGCGGCGTCGCGCGCCCGGGCGGCCAGTCCGGACGGGCTGACCGGGCGGGCGCTGGGAACGGTGAGCCCGATCGAGGCCACCGGGGCCGCGTTGTGGTCGAAGGCGGCCGCCGCCACCGACGAGAACCCCTCGGTCACCTGGTATTCCTCGGTGGAGAACCCCTGGCGCCGTTCCACGGCGAGGCGCTCGCGCAGGTCCCCCGGTGAGCGGGGACCGCGGCCGGTCCGGTCGACGAAGTGCGCCGCGCCGGGGTAGAGCGCCCGGACCTGAGCGCGCGGCAGGTGCGCCAGCAGTGCGCGCCCCGACGCCGTCAGGTGCGCCGGCAGGCGCACGCCCACGGCGGTGACCAGGGCCGGAGTGTGCGGCGGCTGCTCCTTGAGCAGGTAGAGCGTGTCGGCCCCGTGCAGCACCCCCAGGTGGGCGGTGGCGCCGGTCTCGGCGCTCAGCCGCTCCAGCAGGGGACGCGCCAGGCGCTCCAGGGGGTCGTGGCGCAGGTAGGCGGAGCCGATCTCGAACGCCGCCAGCCCCAGGCCCCATCGGCGCTCCTCGGGCAGGTGGGTCACGAACCCCTCTTCGGCCATGGCCTCCAGCAGCTGGTACACGCTGGAGCGGGGCAGGCCCAGCCCCGCGGCGATCGCGGCGGCCGACACCGGGCCCGGGCGCGCCGCCAGGAACCGCAGCACGCGAAGTACCCGGGTCGCCGCCGGAACATGGCCCATGCGGGAAGTGTGCCACGCACGGGCCGGCGCGGACGGCTCAGGGCACGGTGATGGTGCGGGCGCGCAACTTCCCGCACGGGCACCGGGTATAGATCATCATGCCGGTGGACACCATGTGCCGGGAAACCACCTCGAACACCTCGGAATCGGGCCATCCGCAGGTGGGGCACGTGGTGGTGGCCGCTTCGCGGCTCTCGCATCGTTCCATGTGCCCAGTCTGGGGCCGGTAATCTTTCACGTCCATCTACACTTTCTGCACGCTACCTTGTAGCTTTTCCTTCATGCTGGACCTTCGCCGGCTGCGCGTCCTGCGCGCGGTCCACCACCACGGAACCGTCACCGCGGCGGCCGAGTCGCTGCACCTCACCCCCTCCGCCGTCTCCCAGCAGATCCGCCAGCTCTCGCGCGACCTCGGCGTGCCGCTGCTGGAACCCGAGGGCCGGCGCATCCGCCTCACCTCCGCTGCCCACGTGCTGCTGCGCCATGCCGACGCCATGACCACCAGGTGGGAGGAGGCCATGGCCGACCTCGCCGCGCACGCCGACGGCGAGACCGGTCCGCTGCGCATGTGCGGCTATCCCACCGGGGTGGCGACCCTGCTCGCCCCCGCCACCGCCCTCCTGCGCCGCGTCCACCCGGCGATGGAGGTCTCCGTCACCGAGGCCGAAAAGTCCGAATCCTTCGACCTGCTGCTCGCCGAGGACGCCGACCTCGCCGTTGTCGTGCCCGACCCCGGTGTCCCGCCGGTCGACGACGGCCGGTTCGAGCAGCGGCGGCTGGTGGACGACCCCCAGGACCTCCTGGTCCCGGCCGGCCACCCGCTGGCCGGCCGCGCGTCCGTGCGCCTGGCCGAGACCGCCCACGAGGACTGGGTGGTCCCGCACCTCTCCGATTGCGACTACGGCCGGATAACCCAGGTGGCCTGCGCCGCGGCCGGGTTCGCCCCGCGCATCGTGCACCGCGTCACCGACTGGATCGCCGTCTCGGCGCTGGTGAGCAACGGGCTGGGGGTCTCCCTGGTGCCGCGGCTGCTGCCGATCGCCGCCGAGCACGACATCGCCCGGGTGCGGCTGAGCGGCGACGTGCGCCCGGCCCGGTCGATCCTCACGGTCATCCGCAGCGGGGCCAGCCGCCATCCGGCCGTCCGCCGGGGCCTGAAGGCCCTGGACCAGGTCGTCTACCGCAGCCGGCACGGCCACGCCCTGGACGCCGACCCGGTGGACGACCTTCCCGCCCTGGACACCCGGCCGTCCCCGGACCCGGCCCGGTAGCGACACCGTGGGCCGGCCGCCGGGGGCCCGCGTCTGAAATACCGGACACCAGAGCCGTGTCGGGGGTCGCGGGCGGCGGCCCCGTCGGCGTGGAATGGGGCCATGCCCACGACCCTCGCTCCGGAGATCCCGATCGGCCGCACCCGGCCGGCCCCGGGTGACATCGTCGCCGTCGCACGCGGCGGCGCACGCGTCCGCCTCACCGAGGGCGCCGACCAGGCCCTGCACGCGGGGCGCAAGCGCGTCCTCGAACTCGCCGCGGGGGAGCAGCCCGCCTACGGCGTGAGCACCGGGTTCGGCGCGCTGGCCACCCGCCACATCGCCCCGGAGCTGCGCGCCCGGCTGCAACGCTCCCTCATCCGCTCCCACGCCGCGGGAACGGGGCCCGAGGTCGAGAAGGAGGTGGTGCGCGCGCTCATGCTGCTGCGGCTGGGCACCCTCGCCTCCGGGGGCACCGGGGCGGAGCCGGCCACCGCCCACGCGCTGGCGGGCCTGCTCAACGCCGGGATCACCCCCGTCGTCCACGAGTACGGCAGCCTCGGCTGCTCCGGCGACCTCGCCCCGCTCTCCCACGTCGCCCTCGCCCTGATGGGCGAAGGCGAGGTCCGCGACGCCTCCGGCGCGCGCACGGGCGCCGCCGAGGCCCTGGCCGCTGCGGGGCTGCACCCGGTCGACCTCGCGGCCAAGGAGGGGCTGGCGCTCATCAACGGCACCGACGGCATGCTCGGCATGCTGGTGCTGGCCTGCCACGACCTGAACACCCTGCTGCGGGTCGCCGACATCACCGCGGCCATGAGCGTCGAGGCGCTGCTGGGCACCGACCGCGTCTTCGCCGCCGACCTCCAGGCGCTGCGCCCCCACCCGGGGCAGGCGGCCGCCGCGGCCAACATGCGCGCGCTGCTCGCCGGCTCGGCCATCGTCGCCTCCCACCAGGGCCCCGACTGCGCACGCGTCCAGGACGCCTATTCGCTGCGCTGCGCCCCCCAGGTCGCCGGCGCCGCGCGCGACACCCTCGCCCACGCCGAGGCCGTCGCGGAGCGCGAGCTCGCCGCCGTCATCGACAACCCCGTCGT
Source organism: Nocardiopsis sediminis (assembly GCF_042650565.1). Taxonomy (NCBI): domain Bacteria; kingdom Bacillati; phylum Actinomycetota; class Actinomycetes; order Streptosporangiales; family Nocardiopsidaceae; genus Nocardiopsis; species Nocardiopsis sediminis. The sequence continues at coordinate 124,768 of NZ_JBHSBH010000002.1, read as the reverse complement.
CCTGCCCGACGGGCGGGTGGAGTCCAACGGCAACTTCCACGGCGCCCCGGTCGGCTACGTGCTCGACTTCCTGGCGATCGCCGTGGCCGACGTCGCCTCCATCGCCGAGCGCCGCACCGACCGGATGCTCGACGTCGCCCGCTCCCACGGGCTGCCGGCGTTCCTCGCCGACGACCCCGGCGTCGACTCCGGCCAGATGATCGCCCACTACACCCAGGCCGCCATCGTCTCCGAGCTCAAGCGCCTGGCCGTGCCCGCGAGCGTCGACTCCATCCCCAGCTCGGCCATGCAGGAGGACCACGTCGCCATGGGCTGGTCGGCGGCGCGCAAACTGCGGCGCTCCGTGGACGGCCTCACCCGCGTCCTCGCCGTCGAGCTGCTCACCGCGGCCCGCGCGCTGGACCTGCGCGCCCCACTCACCCCCGCACCTGCCACCGCGGCGGTCCGCGACGCGCTGCGCACCCGCGTCGCCGGCCCCGGGCCCGACCGCCACCTCGCCCCCGAGATCGCCGAGACCGCCGGGCTGATCGCCGACGGCACGGTGATCGCCGCAGCCGAATCGGTGACCCCCCTCGGCTGAACGGACGCCTCGACGCACCAACGGAGGACCGACATGACCGCCACCGGTACCGGAGGCCCGCGCCAGGTCAGAGCGCCGCGCGGCCCCCAGCGCTCCGCCAGGGGCTGGGCCCAGGAGGCCGCCCTGCGCATGCTGCACAACAACCTCGACCCCGATGTGGCCGAGCACCCCGACCGGCTGGTGGTCTACGGCGGTACCGGGCGCGCCGCACGCGACTGGGCGAGCTTCGACCGCATCACCGCGTCGCTGCTCGACCTCGCCGACGACGAGACCCTCCTCGTCCAGTCGGGCCGCCCGGCCGGCATCCTGCGCACCCACGAATGGGCGCCGCGCGTGCTGATCGCCAACAGCAACCTGGTCGGCGACTGGGCCAACTGGGCGGAGTTCCGCCGCCTGGAATCCCTCGGCCTGACCATGTACGGGCAGATGACCGCCGGGTCGTGGATCTACATCGGCACCCAGGGCATCCTCCAGGGCACCTATGAGACCTTCGGGGCGGTGGCGGCGCGGCGATTCGGCGGCACCCTGGCCGGGACCATCACACTGACCGCCGGGCTCGGCGGCATGGGCGGCGCGCAGCCGCTGGCCGTCACCATGAACGGCGGCGTCGCCCTGGTCGTGGAGTGCGACGCCACCCGCATCGACCGCCGGCTGCGCGGCGGCTACCTGGACGTGCGCGCCGCAGACCTCGACGAGGCGCTGCGGCTGGCCGAGCGGGCGAGCGCGGAGCGCCGTCCGCTGTCCATCGGGCTGCTGGGCAACGCCGCCGAGGCCGTGCCGGAGCTGCTGGAGCGCGGCGCCCCCATCGACATCGTCACCGACCAGACCTCCGCGCACGACCCGCTGGCCTACCTGCCCATCGGCGTGGACCCCGACGAGTGGCACGACCTCGCCGCCGCCGACCCCGCCGCGTTCACCGAGCGGGCGCGGCTGTCGATGGCCGTGCACGTGGAGGCCATGGTCGGCTTCGCCGACGCGGGCGCCGAGGTTTTCGACTATGGCAACTCCATCCGCGGGGAGGCGCGCACCGCCGGCTACCTGCGCGCCTTCGACTTCCCCGGGTTCGTCCCCGCCTACATCCGCCCGCTGTTCTGCGAGGGCAAGGGGCCGTTCCGGTGGGCGGCGCTCTCGGGCGACCCCGCCGACATCGCGCGCACCGACCGCGCCGTCCTCGACCTGTTCCCCGGCGACGACCACCTCGCCCGCTGGATCCGGCTGGCCGGCGAGAAGGTCCCCTTCCAGGGGCTGCCCGCCCGCATCTGCTGGCTCGGCCAGGGCGAACGCGCCGCCGCCGGGCTGCGCTTCAACGAGCTGGTGGCCTCAGGCGAGATCAGCGCGCCGCTCGCGATCGGGCGCGACCACCTCGACACCGGGTCGGTCGCCTCGCCCTACCGGGAGACCGAGGGCATGAAGGACGGCTCCGACGCCATCGCCGACTGGCCGCTGCTCAACGCGCTGGTCACCACGGCGTCGGGCGCCTCCTGGGTGTCCATCCACCACGGGGGCGGGGTCGGGATGGGCCGCTCCCTGCACGCCGGGCAGGTCGGCGTCGCCGACGGCACCGACCTCGCCGCGCGGAAGCTGGAACGGGTCCTCACCAACGACCCCGCCACCGGCGTGCTCCGCCACGCCGACGCGGGGTACTCCGAGGCACAGGAGGTGGCCCGCCGCCACGGCCTGCGCATCCCCATGGCGGACACCTGACCGGGGGCGGCGGGGCCCGGGAACGGGGGGACGCGGGCGCCGGGCCCGGCGGCGCGGCGCGACGACGATCGACGACGGAGGACGGCCGACCATGAGCGAGACATTCGACGACCTGTGGGCCGGGCTGGCGCCCCTGGGCCGCGACCGTGCCGGCGGCGGGTACCGCAGGTTCTCCTGGACACCCGCCGACCGCGACGTCCGCGCCTGGTTCACCGACGCCGCCTCCGGCCTCGGCCTAGACGTGCGCACCGACCGCAACGGCAACCTGTGGGCGTGGTGGGGCGAGCCCGGCCCCGGGGCGATCGTGACCGGCTCCCACCTGGACTCCGTCCCCGACGGCGGCGCGTTCGACGGCCCCCTCGGGGTGGCCGGCGGGCTGGCGGCGGTGGCCGGGCTGCGCCGCCGCGGCGTGGTGCCCGACCGCCCGATCGCCGTGACCGTCTTCGTCGAGGAGGAAGGGGCCCGCTTCGGCGTGCCCTGCCTGGGCTCGCGCCTGCTCACCGGCGCCATCACCGCACACCGGGCCGCCGGGCTCACCGACGCCGACGGCGTCACCTGGTCGGCCGCCATGCAGGAGGCGGGCCTGGACCCCTCGGGGATCGGGCCCGATCCCGACCTCGTCGCCCACATCGGGGCGTTCGTGGAGCTGCACATCGAACAGGGGCGCGGGCTGGCCGACTCCGGTTCCCCGGTCGGCGTGGCCGGGTCGGTGTGGCCCCACGGGCGCTGGCGCATGGACTTCTCCGGCCGGGCCGACCACGCGGGCACCACCCGGCTGGCCGACCGCAACGACCCCATGCTGCCGTTCGCCGCAACCGTCCTGGCGGCCCGCTCCGCGGCCGAGGAGAACGGGGCGGTCGCCACGGTGGGCAAGGTGCGCGTGTGGCCCAACGGCAGCAACGCGATCCCGTCGCGCGTGCGCGCCTGGCTCGACGCCCGCGCGCCCGACGAGGCCGCGTTGCGCGCGGTCACCGACGCGGTCGACGCCGCCGCCCGCACCGCGGCGTCCGAGCACGGCGTCTTCCACGCCACCTACCAGGAGTCCTATTCGCCCGTGGTGGAGTTCCGGACGGGCCTGCGCGACCGCATCGCCGCCCTGGCCGGCCACGACGGCGCCCCCGCACCCGTCCTGCCCACCGGAGCGGGCCACGACGCGGGGGTCCTCTCGGCGGTGGTGCCTACGGCCATGCTGTTCGTCCGCAACCCGACGGGCATCTCCCACGCACCCCAAGAACACGCCGAGGTGGCCGACCGCCACCACGGCGTCGCCGCCCTGACCGACGTCCTGGCCGACCTCGCATGCGACGCGAACGCGTGATGCCGCCGAAGGGAGGAACCGGCGCTGCCCGCGCGGGCTCAGGGCGCGGCCGGTCGGAGCGGTACTGGTGTGCGTGGGCGCTGACCGGTGAGCCCGATACGTCCGGGGCGCGGGCCGGGGTGGTCGTCGAGGTCGACGGCGGGCGGATCGTGTCCGTCGGTGAGAGCGCCGAGCCGCCCCCCGATGCCCGGCGGCTGGCCGGGCTCACGCTTCCCGGGCTGGCCAACGCCCATTCCCACGCCTTCCACCGGGCGCTGCGCGGGCGGACCGGGGAGAACGGGGGCAGCTTCTGGACCTGGCGCGAACGCATGTACCGGGTCGCCGCCCGGCTCGACCCCGACTCCTACCTGCGCCTGGCCCGCGCCGTCTACGCCGAGATGGCGCTCGCCGGGATCACCTGCGTGGGCGAGTTCCACTACCTCCACCACGCCCCCGGCGGCCGGCCCTACGCCGACCCCAACGCCATGGGCGCCGCCCTGGCCCAGGCCGCGGCGGACGCCGGGATCAGGATCACCCTGCTCGACACCTGCTACCTCCGGGGCGGCCTGGCCGCGGACGGCACGCCCCTCGCGCTCGACGGCGCCCAGCTGCGCTTCGCCGACCCCGGCGTCGAGCAGTGGGCCGGCCGCGTGGCCGCATTCCGCCCCGGCGGGCACGCCCGGGTGGGCGCCGCCGTCCACTCGGTGCGCGCCTGCGCGCCCGCCGACATCGCCCGCGTCGCCGAGCTCGGCGCGGACGCCGGATGGGCCGCGGTGCACATCCACCTCTCCGAGCAGCCCGCCGAGAACAGCGCCTGCGGGGCCGCTCACGGGCGCACCCCCGCCGAGCTGCTCGACGACACCGGGTTCCTGGCCCGTACCCGGCCCACCCTCGTGCACGCCACCCACCTCACCCCCGGCGACACCGGCCTCATTCGCGCCTCCGGCGCGGGCGTGTGCCTGTGCCCGACCACCGAACGCGACCTCGCCGACGGGCTGCCCCCGCTGTCGGACCTGGCCGGGGTCCCCCTGTCCCTGGGCAGCGACGGGCACTCCACCATCGACATGTTCGAGGAGGCGCGCGGGGCCGAGATGCACGAGCGGCTGCGCACCGGCCGCCGCGGCACCCTGCCCGCCGCGGCCCTCCTCGGCGCGCTGCACGGCTCCGGCCACACCGGGGCCCTGGGCTGGCCCGATGCGGGCCGCATCGCCCCCGGGTACCGCGCCGACCTCGTCACCCTCGACCTGGACGGCATCCGGCTGGCCGGCGCCGACCCGGCCGGGGCCGCCGCCGAGGCGGCCGTCTTCGCGGCGTCCGCGGCCGACGTCCGCCACGTCATGGCCGACGGCCGGTGGATCGTTCGCGATGGAGGCCACACCCTGCTCCCCGATGCACCCCGCGACCTGCACACGGCCATCAAGGAGTTGATCGCGTGACCGCCACCGTCCCCGGATCGCTGCTCATCGACGGCATCGGCACCCTCGTCACCAACGACCCCGAGGCGGGAGAGGGCATGCTCGGCACGATCAACGGTGCCGCCGTGGTGATCGCCGAGGGCCGGATCGCCTGGACGGGCCCCTCCCCGCTGGCGCCGGAGGCCGACGCGCGCGTCGACGCCGACGGGCGGTGCGTGATCCCCGGCTTCGTCGACAGCCACTCCCACATCGTCTTCGCCGGCGACCGGGGCCGCGAGTTCGCCGCCCGCATGGCCGGGCGCCCCTACGAGGCGGGCGGCATCCGCACCACGGTTGCGGCGACCCGCGCCGCCACCGACGCCGAGCTGCTGGGCACCGCCACCCGGCTGCTGCGCGAAGCCCACGCCCAGGGCACCACCACGGTGGAGGTGAAGTCGGGGTACGGGCTGAGCACGGCCGAGGAGGAGCGCTGCCTGCGCGTGGCCGGCCGGGTGACCGACGAGACCACCTTCCTGGGCGCCCACGTCGTGCCCGCCGAGTACGCCGACGACCCCGCGGGCTACCTCGACCTGGTCACCGGCCCCATGCTGGACGCGTGCGCGCCCCACGCCCGCTGGATCGACGTGTTCTGCGAACGCGGCGCCTTCGACGCCGACGCCGCCCGGCGGGTGCTGGAGGCGGGGCGCCGCGCCGGGCTGGGCGCCCGCGTCCATGGCAACCAGTCGGGGCCCGGCCCCGGCGTGCGGGTGGCGGTGGAGGCGGGCGCAGCGTCGGTGGATCACTGCACCCACCTCGACCCCGGCGACATCGACGCCCTCGCCTCCGGAAGCACCGTGGCCACGCTGCTGCCCGGCGTCGACTTCTCGACCCGCCAGCCCTACCCGCCCGCCCGCGCGCTCCTCGACGCCGGGGCGCCGGTGGCGCTGGCGACCGACTGCAACCCGGGGTCGTGCTTCACCTCCAGCATGGCGTTCTGCATCGCCCTGGCGGTCCGCGAGATGCACATGACCCCGGAGGAGGCCCTCCACGCCGCCACACAAGGCGGCGCCCGCGCCCTGCGCCGCACCGACATCGGCCACCTCGGCATCGGAGCCCGAGCCGACCTCACCCTGCTCGACGCCCCGGACCCGGTCTACCTCGCCTACCGCCCCGGGGTCCCATTGGTGGACGCGGTCTGGAAGGACGGAGAACTGGTGGCGGGCGGCGCGTGAGGCCGCTTCCGCGTACATTCGGGGGTATCAGACGCTCTACCGCGCACTCTTACCGCCACGGTGACGTGACCGAATCCGGCTGGCGATGGCCGGAAGTGAGGGTGAACGCGGTTTCGCAGGCGAAGGGGGAGGTCGATCACTATGGTCGAGCGCGTGAGCATCACTATCGAATTGACGAGAACCACGAAAGAACGAATCCGCGAGAAGGCGGATGAGCAGGGGGTGAGCGTCGAGGAATTCGTCGCTCGGCAAGTGGAGGAGGCCAACGACGACAGGCCGGTCCGCAAGTTTCGCTCGGCGGGAATAGGAAATAGCGGGCACCATGACACAGGAGCCCGCATTCGCGAGATCCTCCGGGGAGAGATAGGGGAGTCGTGACACTGATCGTCGATGCCGGCCCGCTGTATTCTCTGATGGATGTTGCGGATAACGATCACGAGGCCGCAACCCGTCTGCTGGAGCGCTACAAGGGGGGTCTCGTGCTTCCGGTGCTCGCCATCGCCGAGGTGACGTATCTCTTGGCGAAGCGCCTGGGGAATAGGGCGGAGGCGGCTCTCCTCGGCGACATCGAGGACGGATTGTTCGAGGTCGAACATGTCCACGATCAGGACTGGCCGCGGATTCGCGAACTCGTCGAGGTGTATGCGGATCTCCCGCTCGGAGCGGCGGACGCCTCGGTGATCGCGGCTGCCGAACGGCACCGGGCCACGGAGGTCGCCACCCTCGACCGGCGGCACTTCTCCGTGGTACGGCCCAAGCACATCCCTGCCTTCACACTCCTGCCGTGATCGAATGTCCGGGAAACTAACAGATGCGTAGCACGTCCGAAATGTTCCACCTGCACCCTTGAGGGGAGTCGGCGTATGCCGCCGGGGGACAACGGGGTCCCCCGGCGGGTGTACGCCCTTCCGCGAGGGGGCACGCGTGGCACTGTGGCGGATCCGTACCGTCGTCGAGGACCGGCCGGGCCAGTTGGCCGCCGTTGTCGACGCCATGGCCGCCGAAGGCGGCAACATCGTGGGGCTGTCCATCCACGCCGACGCCTCCGGTGTCGTGGACGAGTTCGTGGTGGACGTGCCCGGTGAGCACCGCACCCTGCTCGCCGAGGTCGCGCGGCGCAGCGTCGGTGACTCCGTGCTCGCCGTCCCCGCCCAGCCGCGTGAAGTGGGCGACGACGTCACCCGCGCCCTGCTGCTGACCGCCCGGCTGCGCAGCGAGCCCAACCGGCTGCCCGAGGCCCTGCGCGAGCTGCTGCTCGCCGACGAGGCACGGTGGACCAACCTCACCCGCTCGGTGCCGGAGTTCCCCGAAGAGCCCGAGACCACGCTCGTGGTGCCCGTGGGCCCGCTGCGCGGGGTGCGGCTGCGCCGCGCCGACCAGCCCTTCACCTGGACCGAGACCGCCCGCGCCGACGCGCTCGTCCGCTCGGTGCTGCCCCCGACCGGGCCCGCGCCCATCGACGGGGAGATCGTCACCCACAAGGGCACCGGGCTGCACGTCTTCCAGGTCCGTTCGAGCGACGCCGACGCCATCCAGCGGCTGCACCGCCGGTGCTCGGCCGAGACCTCGCGGCGGCGCTACTTCTCCAGCGTGCGCGAGCTGACCCCCCGGATGCTCGGCGTGTTCTGCGACCCCGAACTCGGGCTCACCCTGGCCGCGCGCCCGCGTGAAGGCGGCGAGCCGGTCGCCCTGGCGCACCTCATGTACACCCTCGACCCCGGGGTCGGCGAGATCGCGTTTTTGGTCGAGGACTCCTGGCAGGGGATGGGGGTGGGCACGGCGCTCACCCGGGCGCTCACCGCCATCGCCGCGGACTGGGGACTGGCCGAGGTCCGGGCCGAGACCGTCGCGGGCAACGGCGCGATGCAGCGGATCATGCGCCGCATGGGCGCCACGATCGGCCCGCCGCGCGACGGCGTGGTGCAGGCGCGCCTGCCGGTCGCCGGGGCCGTGCCGTCGCGGCGGCCCGGGCGGTTGATGAACCTCATGAGCCAACCGGGAGCCGCAGGGGGCTGATCCCGGTGGGGCGGCGGGGGAGACCGGCGAAATGGGGCGCCGGTCTCCCCCGCTGAACTTTCCGCGGAGCGGCGTCAGCCCTCGGTGGACGGCGCCGGGCCCGTCGACTCCGGCGCGGGCACCCCTTCTCCACGGGCCAGCCGGCTGTTGCGGCGGCCGTAGAGGAAGTAGACCGCCACGCCGAGCGCCATCCACACCAGGAACCGCAGCCAGGTGTCGACGGTGAGGTTGAGCATCAGCCACAGGCAGGCCAGAGCGGCGATGATCGGCAGCACCGGCACCCACGGGGCGCGGAACGCACGGGGCAGGTCCGGGCGCGTGCGGCGGAGCACGATGACCCCGATCGACACCACCACGAACGCGAACAGCGTGCCGATGTTGACCATCTCTTCGAGGGTGCCGATCGGCACGAACCCGGCGAGAAAGGCCACCGCGACGGTGGTCACGATGGTCATCACGTAGGGGGTGCCGAAGCGCGGGTGGGTCTTGGACAGCCCGCGCGGCAGCAGGCCGTCGCGCGACATCGCGAACGCCACGCGCGACTGGCCCAGCATCATCACCAGGATGACCGTGGTGATGCCGATGACACCGCCCAGCGAGATCAGGTTGCCCGCCCAGTCGGCGCCCACGGCGCGGAACGCCTCGGCCAGTGGTGCGTCGGTCCCCAGCTCGGTGTAGGGGCGCATGCCCGTGACCACCGCGGAGACGGCCACGTACAGGACCGTGACGATGATCAGCGACCCGAAGATCCCGACCGGCATGTCCCGCTTGGGCTTCTTGGTCTCCTCGGCGGTCGTGGCGACGACATCGAAGCCGATGAAGGCGAAGAAGACGACCGAGGCGGCGGAGATGACGCCCCAGATGCCGAACTGGCTCGGCTCCAGCCCCAGGAGGACCTGCGTGAGCGGGGTGTGCCCGATCGACGCGGTCTCGGCGGCGCGCTCCTGCGCCGGCGGGATGAACGGGACCCAGTTGGCGGCCTTGATGTAGAAGACGCCCACGCCGATGATCAGCAGCACGATGCCGACCTTGATGGCGACGATGACCGCCGAGACGCGGCCCGACAGCTTGGTGCCGATGACGCCCATGATCCCCAGGAGGATCACGATGGCCATGGCCCCGATGTTGACCGGCCAGCCCGCCACCTCCACCGAGGTGGGGACGCCCGTCAGGTCGGCGAAGTAACCCGACCAGCCCACCGAGACCACCGCGGCGGCGAGGGTGAACTCCAGGATGAGGTCCCAGCCGATGATCCAGGCGATGAACTCGCCGAGGCTGGCATAGCCGAAGGTGTACGCGCTGCCCGCCACCGGGACGGTGGAGGCGAATTCGGCGTAGCACATGGCCGCCAGTGCGCAGACCAGGCCGGCGATCAGGAACGACACCACGATCGCGGGGCCGGCGTTCTCGGCGGCCTGGCGTCCGGTGACGACGAAGATGCCGGTACCGATGATCACACCGATACCGAAGACGATGAGGTCGAACCCGTTCAGATCCTTCCGGAGCTTGTGCCCCGGCTCGTCGGTGTCACGGATCGATTGCTCGATGCTTTTTGTGCGCCAGATACTCAACAGCGGCTCCGCGCCCGGTATTGGCCCTTGTGGGGCGCTTGGGTTAGATACGACGCGTGATCTTACCTCCGTTTTAAGGCGTACTGAAAACGAGGGGTAAGCCGCCGTGAAGGCGGGCCGGTGGGGCGGGTGGGAGGGCGGGATCCGGGGCACTGACGGGAGCCGGTTGTCAGTAGGGCTTCACACCGGCGGCCGGTGGATCGGGCGGCCTGGTGGCCCGGTTTCGCGCGAGGGAGCCGTTCGCCGATGGCGAAAGCGGGGCCGGTGCGGCCGGCGGGGGAGCGGGGCGCCTTTCCTTTCCTTGGCGGACGACCGGCACGGCCGGGGGGCGGCGCCGGTCGTCGTGGGCCACGGGTCAGGCGTCGGAGTCGGTGCTCTCGGTGTCGTCGGCCTTGGCGTCGTTCTTCTTGGTGACGCGACGCTGCTTCTTGAACGGGCGGGAGTAGTCGACGAGCGGCTCGTAGAGCGCCTCGTGCTCCTTCTTGCACTCGGAGCAGGCGTCGACCTCGCGCACGGTGCCGTCCCAGGCGAACTGGATGACCTCGGACGCCTCGACCTTCTCCTCGCGGACGGCGTGCGGATCGCAATACTTGAGCGTGAAGACCTCGGTGACCACGGCGGTGGCATCCCTTCGGATCGGTGTGGGTGCTGGCGCGAAAATCATACACGCGTTCGAAGGCCGAGGTCGGCCGACCAGTGGATCTGTGGTGCAAAGGGTGCGTGCCGCCCTAACCGGAAGCCTAGCGAAGGCCGCGACCCCCGGCGTCCGCCAAGCGCGAGAGCGGGTTTCGCGCAACTCCCCTTCCCCTGTGGTTCTCGCCACAGAACGTGTGCGATCGGTAGCGGATATGATCTAGTTTCCAGGGAAGATTTTTCCGGCTTCCCCCATGGGCGGATCGGAGCGCCGCGCAGCCTGTCCCCGCACCATCGCCGCGATACCCGCCAGAGAATGAGAGAGACGATGACCGGAACAGCGCTCAAAGCAGGCAACCCGCTCACCGACACCGTGACCCTGATCGCGCGCATCGCGATCGGCGTCATCTTCATCGCCCACGGCTGGCAGAAGATCCAGTCCGGCGTCGCCGCCACCGGCCAGGGGTTCGCGTCTATGGGCGTCCCGCTGCCCGAGATCGCGGGGATCGTCGCGATCGCGATCGAATTCGGCGGCGGCATCGCCCTGGTGGTCGGCTTCGCGCTGCCCGTCACCGGCGTCCTGCTGGCCGCACAGATGGTCGGCGCCTACGTGTTCGGCCACTTCGGCACGCCGCTCTTCGTCAGCGAAGGCGGCTTCGAGCTGGTGCTCGCGCTCGGCACGGCAGCCCTGGCGCTCGGTTTCACCGGCGGCGGCTTCGCCCTCGACCGCTTCCTGCCCTGGGGCCGCTCCACCGCCGCCGCCCCCGCGACCGCGCGCGTGGCCTGACACCGGGTCCCGGCACCCGGTTCTGAGAAGGGGGCGACTTCCCGGGCGCCCCCGCCCCCGATACGCCGAAGGGCCCGTGCGCCCGCCTCACCGGGGCGGCCACGGGCCCTTCGGCGTTCGGGCGCGTCAGTCGAAGATCTCGTCCAGGAAGCTGGACTGGCGCCGGCGCCGCTCGCCGTGGTAGCCCTCCGCGGCGTCCGGCTCGTAGGCGCCGTCCTCCTCCCGGCGCCTGCGGCCCCCGCTGTACTCGGCCTCGTGGCCGCGGCTCCAGCGGTGCTCGGCCTCCAGCAGCTCCTCGAGCTCGCCGCGGTCCAGGAAGATCCCCTTGCACTTCTCACACTGGTCGACCGTGACGCCGACCAGGACCCGCCGCGACAGCGGGCCGGGGCACTTGGGGCAGTTGAGTTCGTTCATGGCCGATTAGATACCGCAGCCGCCGCACCGGTTCCACCCGAAGCGTCCGATATGGCGCGCGGCGCCGGACCCGAAACCCGGGGACAGCGGCGCGCACCGCGGACATGGGCCGGCCCCCGGTCCGCGCGCGACGGCGGACGGACGGGGGCCGGGACTCACTCGGTGTTGGCGACGACGTCGACCAGGGCGTCGAGCAGGTCGGCCCGGGTATCGTCGTCGTCCAGCGCCTTCGACCACACCGCCGGTACCGCCCACGAGCGGGTGCGGAGGTGGTTGTCGAGGAACCGGTCGAGAGCCGCCACAGGGTTGGCGGCGTAGAACACTGGGCTGCGGCGCGCCTGGTTGACCAGGGTCCACGCGGTCCACCGCAGCCACGCCATCTCGCGTTCGGGCAACGGAACCTGCCGGGTGCGCTCGGTGCCGGGCGGAGGGACCGGCGAGGGGCGGGGGTCGGCGACGGGACGGTAGGGGGCGCTGCGGGCACGGCCGCGGGCCCGCTCCAGCAGATCGAAGTGCTCGGGCATGCGCTCGGCCAGCCGCCGCAGCACCCCGGTGAGCAGGCGGGCGAGCTCCTCGGGGCTGATCCCGCGGAGTTCGCCGGCCAGCACCACCCGGCGCTGTTCGTCGACGGTGCGCGCCCGGGCGGGGTCGACCCCGCCGGAGAGTTCGGCGAGCTTGCGCAGCAGGTAGTCGCCGGTGGGCACCGAGACCAGGGGCCGCTCGCGGGTGGCCAGGACGGCCCGGCCGGCGCGGTCGGCCACCGGCACGGCGCCGGACTCCTGGGTGAACCCGTGGTCGGAGACCAGGCCGCCGGCCACGAGGTCGACGGAGTCGTCGGACTGCTCGTCGGGCAGGTCGACGGCCGGGTGGCCGAACCCGGCCGCCAGGACCAGCGCGGCCAGGGCCTCCTGCTCCAGCACGCTCGGCGCGATCTCGGCGGCGACCGCCTGCTGGCGCGCCCAGCGGCGGGGCCGCTCGGAGAACGCGCAGCGCAGGGTGCGCCCCGACCACTGCGGGTAGACCAGGCGCAGCCGGGCGAAGGCGCGGTCGGTCTCGGTATCGCGCAGGGCGAAGCAGAGCCGGCGCACCGCGGCCGGGGCGGGGGTCCCGCCGTCGAGCGAGGTATGGACCTCGGACATGCGCTTGGTGATCTTGGCGTTGGGGCTACCGCCGTGCGCGGGGCAGGGGCAATGCTCGCTCAGCAGCGTGACGGCGGAGTCGAACTGCGCGGCATGGCGCTCGCAGGTCTGCATGGTCTGGACCGCGTGGCGCTGCGCACCGGCGTCGCACCGGCCGCAGCCGAAGGCGCGGGTGAGCGCGTTCAGGAACGCGGTCGAACCGAAAAGGTCCGAGAACAGGCAACGCGTGCTCAAGATCCTTCTTCTCCCCGGGGCACGGGGCTGAGGCTCTTCCCCAGCTCTCCGGGAAAGGCAATCGAAGAAGGTTGCAGGCGCTGTCGACACACCCACGCCGGCTGGTCCCCGAAGGTGCCGCCATCGTGGCGCGCGTGGTCACCTTCGAAGGTAAAGCGCCGGTATGCGCTGAGTCAACCCCCTTGGGGCGGGCGATCCGGATCAAGCGGTCCTGCTTCGGTAGCGCTCGGCGAGTTCGGCGAGGTAGGGCGCGAGTTCACGCGCGGTGATATGGGGAGCGGGCGGCGGTGGAATCCGGTTGGTCCCGAGGTCGGTTCCCTCGGTGTCTCCGGCCAGCTCCCGGCCGATCCCGGCCAGCCGGTGATCGACGTAGGCGTCCAGCCACGCCCGGTGGGCGGGCGGGGACACGTCGCTCGGTGGCGGGTCGGCGTGGTCGTCTCCGGGGTTCATGCGGCGGAGGCTCCGTTCTATCGCGTCGAGGCTGCCAGGTCGCGCCTGCCTCGTCTCGCGGATCTCGGTGATGGTGTGCCGACACTTCTCGGACGGGGCCGCGCATCCTGTCCGAGAGCTATGGGTGCTCCGGCCCGGTGCCGGAGCCGCGCCCACGACGGTCGAGACCCTCGACAAAGGGAGAGTGACGATGCCACGACGCTGGACGCTGGTGCTGCGTGATCACGCCGACGCCGCCCGGCCCGTGCGCGCCGTCGACTGCCACGGGCTGCTGAACTCGTGGTGGCCGCAGCCGGGACCCGAGCACGGCGCCGCCAAGAAGTGGGCGATGAACGGCTGGCCCCAGCCGATCGCCGACCGCCTGTGGGTGTGGTCGCTGACCTGGCTCGACGACGAATCCCCTCCCGGCACTGATCCCGCCGACCTCATCGGCCGCGTGCAACGGGTCGGCGACCACCTGTTCGAACCGCTTTCGGTGACGGCCGTGCACGCCCGCGGCTACGCCGCGATCCTGGCCCATCCGCAGCGGGCGCCCGTGAGCGCCACGCTGCACACGCTCAGCCCGGTCGTGTCGCTCGCGCGCAACTATGACGGCGAGGACAGCTTCCAGGCGTGGCCGGGGCCGCGGCTGCTGTTCGGCGTGGTGCACAGAACATCGGGCGGTGTGCTGGGCGGGAGTGGTGCGGTGGGGGCGGTGGCGCGGTTCGCGCCGCGCGAGATCGCCGAACCCTGGCTGCGCCGGATCGACGATGTGACGGCGCGGCTCAGGCGCGCCCCCGATGACTCCGCGCCGATCCGCGCCACCGAGCACCCCGGACCCGCGGGGCGCACGGTGCCGGGTTGGGAGGGCGGGCTGCGGTTGAGCCTGCCCCACGGTTCCGACGGCGAACGCCTCTCCGACTTCGGCGCGCTGCTGGAACTCATCGAGCTGACCGGTGTGGGCAAGTACACCGCGCAGGGCTTCGGCGCGCTGCGCGTGGACACACTCACGACCGGCCGCGAAGTGGCCGCTGGACGGCGTCGTCCGCCCGCGCGGGACCGCCGGCGGTCCCGGCCTCCGCGTCCGGTGTACGCGGAATACCAGGAACAGGAATTCGACGGGTTGCTGTTCGACTGACTCCGCACGCCGCGGGCGATGGATGCTCCGCTGCATGCCGGGTCCGGCGGGCCAGCCGGTCGGCTCGGGATGTGAGAGGGAAGAATGCGACTTCCGCTGGTCAACCTGACACCGCATGAAGTGACCATCTTCGACGCCGACGACAAGGTGGTCGTCCGCTGCCCGGCCGCGAGCAAGCCCGTGCGCGTCGCCGTCGACCGCTGCGAGATCGGCCGCATCGGGGGGATCCCGGTGTTCGCCGAGGACTACGGCAAGGCACCGCTGCTGCCCGAACCCGCGCTGGGGGTGTGGTACATCGTGTCGTCGACGGTGGCGGTGGCCCATCCCGAACGCCATGACCTCCTCGTGCCCACTGATCTCGTCCGTTCGCCCGACGGCACCATCCTCGGCTGCAAGGCTCTGGGGCGCCGCAACGGCTCCTGATCCCATGGCAATGGCCCGGCGCGCTCGGCGTGCCGGGTTCGGCTTGTGTGCGCCATGGCGAAGGGCGGCTCCGGTCGTGGGGGATCGGGTGTCCCCCGCGGCCGGAGCCGCCTCTCGTGCAGCGATTCGGCGCCGTACGGCGCTCGCCCCGGCCGTGGTCATTCCGTCTTCCGGTGATGCTGAGCCGGGCGTGCACTTTCGCTTCGCAGGCGAGCCAGATGTTGTTGTGATTCCGTCTGCCGGGGAGGATCGACCCTGGACGGAGCGCCCGTCAACAACTGGCGTTGTTATCCCGTCTGCCGGGGGTGGACGACGAAGAATTCCCCAGGGTCGTGCTCGGCGTGGTCGCTATCCCGTCTGCCGGGAGGTGGTCTTCCCTGATCGACGCGCGAGTTTTGTGGTGATCGCGGCTATACCGTCCGCCGGGTGGAGGGAAGGGGAAGGGCGGGGTCGGGTCCGGTTCGTATGCCGGCCGCCGCGCCGTAATGCGGAGGGGTCCGCTGCGCCGGCGGGTCCGATGCCCTTGTCCGTTCCGTCCTGGTCACCGCTCCTCCTTTTCGGCTGCCGGTCGACGAGGGGCGCCTGCGGCCTCGGCGACGGGCTCCGGTGAGGGGTTTGGTAGTCGGTCTGATTGATCGGTGTTGGTCGTGGTGTGCAGTGGTCCGCGAGGATCATCACCCCGCTGGACCACTTCTCTCGGACACGCCTCCCGGACGAGGGGACCGCTGCCGGGCACGGGGGTCCCTACCGGTCGCGCCGCCCAGGTACTAGAACAAGAGATGTGCGAAGTGGACCCATGGGACCCACACCGGATCGCCCCGCCGACCCGGGCGCCGAGCGCGCCCCCGACACCCTCGTCGCCCTCGCCGGCACCAGCCCGACCCCCGCACTGCTGTCCGCCCTGACCTTCGCCCCGCGCCGGCTGGTCGTCGTCCACGGCGGCGACACCGCCCAGCGGGCGGCCGCCATTGCCGGCACCGCGCGCCGCCTCTGCCCGGGCATCGAGGACGCGCGCCTGGTCGACCTCGGCCGCGACACCTACGACTTCGCCGCCGTGCGCGCCGGCTTCGACCGCATGGCCGCCGGGCTCACCGGCGACTGGCGGCTGTGCTACACCGGCGGCACCAAGGTCATGAGCGTGCACGCCGTCCTCCAGCACGCCCGCCGCTTCCCCGGCAGGCACCGCTGGCGCAGCTACCTCGACGCCACCTCCGAGTCCCTGCGCTTCACCGACGGCTCCCTGCACCCCGGGGGCATCGACAGCAGCGCCCTGACCATCGACGCCCTCGCCGGGCTGCACGGCATCGAGCTGCGCCCCGGCGACCGCCTCCCCGAACAGCAAGCGTGGCTGCGCGGCCGCCCGGTCCCGCTGGGCCCCGGCGACATGGCCGAGGCGCGGGTGCTCGACCTGTTCCGGCGCCGGCTCGCCGACACCCCCGGCGCCGAGGTCATGGGCAACCGGGTCATGCCCGACCCCCGCTCGCCCCGCGAATCCATCGGCGACTTCGACCTCATCGTCCGCTACCGGCACCGCGTGCTCTGCGTCGAGGTCAAGAAGGACCCCAGCCACATCCTCGACGCCGCCGGGTGGACCCTGACCAAGGCGCAGCGGGCCTTCGGCGGCGCCGCTCGCGTGCTGTTCGTGCACACCGGGGACAAGGGCGACTGCTCCATCGAGCAGCTGGCCACCTACGACCCCGAACTGAGCGGCGCCCCGCTGCACGTGCGCGCGCTGTCGGAGCTGGAGCGCGACTTCCCGACCGCCGACCACGTCGTCCAGGGGTTCTTCCCCGCCGCCGCCCCCGCGGGAAACGGCGGCACCGGCGCCGTCGCCCCCGTTCCCGATGGAACCGCCCCGGCGACCCACCCCGGCCCCTCCGCGGGGCCCGTGCTCCTGCTCGGGCTGGGCGGGAGCCGGCTCTCGGTCCTCGCGGCGGCCCGCGCCTGCCTGCCCGCCCGCACCGTCATGCTGTTCACCCGCCAGAGCGAGAAGGAGATCAGCGCCCTCGACCTCGCCGTGCGCCGCACGCTCTTCGCCGCCGAAGCGCCCGATGAGTTCCGCGCCACCAACCGGCGCCGGCTCGCCTCACGCCTGCGCCACGACGGCTACCCCGAGCGGGTCAAGTTCGCCGACACCGCGGTCGACGGCGCCGACGCCGCCGAGGTCGCCGCCTACGCCCGCGCCAAGATCGACCAGTACCGCAGCGAACCCGCGCCCGTGATCGCCGACATCACCACCGGCACCAAGGCGATGAGCATCGGCCTGGCCATGGCCGCACACGAGCGCGGGGGGTGCGTCACCTTCGTCTCGCCGCTGACCCGCCGGGTCTCCTGCCACGCGCACGGCGACGTCGGCCGGCACGGCCCCGCGGCCGTCGACTGGCGCATCGTGCTGCGCGGCTACCGGGTCCTGCACGGGCCGCTCGGAGCCGAGATCGCCCCGGAGATCGCCGCCCGCCAGATCGACACCGAACTCATCGACGCCGCCGCCGACGCCATCGGCGCCGCAGCGGGCGGCCACGAGGTCGCCGCCTGGGTCGACCGCACCGTCACCGCCGACGCCCCGCCCCTCCCGCAGTACTCCGCGCCCCAGCGGCCCACCGTGATCCTCACCGTGGCCGACCGCGCCCTGGGGCTGAGCGCCCCGCGGCGGCAGCGGCTGCGCCACTTCACCACCGACGGCGTCCACCGTGAGCAGGACGTCGGGGCCGGCGGCTGGGCACACGACGTGTTCGCCGCCGCCCGGATCCTCAATGTCCGCTGCGGCACGGCCGGACTCACCCTGGCCCTGCACCGCCCCGGCGACGGCGACCCCGCGCGCGCCCTCGACCTCATCGACTGGTTCGCCTGGTGGCACACCGGCCGGCCGGGCGCCGGCGACACCGGCGCCCCCGAGGAGGCGATCACCGGCCACGAGGACACCCGGCGTCCGAGAGTGGTATCAGCAGAGCCAGGCACGCCCGCCTTCCACGGCGCCCTGGCCGCACACGTGACCGCACTCCGGCTCTGACCCCCGGGAGACCCGCCGCATGACCCCCCGCCGACCCGCCCGCGCCTCCCGCTCGGGAGGGGCGCGATGACCGGTGCCGCCGGGCCGCCCCCTGACGCCGGTCGCGACCGCGGCGTCCTCGTCGGCGTGGACCTCGCCGGAATCCAGCGCTTCGTCTTCGAGGGCCGGCGGCTGCTCGACGCCATCGGCCGCGCCACGCTCGTCGCCGACCTCACCGACACCGCGCGCCCGCACCTGAAGAGCCTGCTCGCCGACCCCGCCACCGGCGCCAACCGCGTTCTCCGCGACGCCGGAGGGGCCCTCTACATCGCCTTCACCGACCCCACGCCCGGCGGCGCGGCCCGCAACGCCCGCACCTTCACCGGCCGCTACACCCGGCGGCTGCGCGACGTCTCCGACCAGCTGAGCCCGGTGGTCGCGCACATCGCCTACGGCCCCGACCCCGACACCCCCGGTGCGCCCGCCACCCAGGGCGAGGCGCTGAAGCTGCTGCCCGTCGCCCTCCAGCAGGCCCGCTCCCGCCTCACTGCCGCCCACCAGCCCGTGCCCGGGCTCGGGGTCACCGCCCTGTGCGACGTCACCGGGCGCCCCGCCGAACTGCTCGACCACACCCGCGACCGCGGCCCCGTCCGCGAGCGCGCGGCACGCGACATCGTCGCCGCCCGCGTCCGCGCCCGGCGCTGGCACCAGGACAACAGCACCGCCTGGCTGCGCGGCATCGCCGCGCCCGCCGGCTTCGACCACCTCGAACTCCCCACCGACGTCGACCACCTCGGCCGCGAGATCGGCGACATCAGCCGGCTGGCGGTCATCCATCTGGACTTCAACGGCCTCGGCGACCTGCTCAAGCGCTACCACCGCGCCTGCGCCGACTCCGGCGCCGACGTCGTCGCCGCCATGCGCCGCGTCTCCGCCGACATCGCGCGCCTTACCGACGGCCTGGCCCGCGCCATCATCCGGTCGGTGGCCGCCGCCATCGACACCGACCGCGCCGGCGGCGACCCCGTGATCACCGGTGCCGGAGCGGGGACCCGGCTGCGCCCGCGCACCGACCGGCGCACCGTCTACGTCCCGGTCCGCCCGGTGGTGGTCGCCGGCGACGACCTCACGATCATCTGCGACGCCCGGCTGGCCTGGAGCGTCACCCGCTTCGCGCTGAGCTGGCTCGACACCGACCCCGCCGGACTCGCGCCCACCGACCCCCGGGCGCCCATGGCGGCCCGCGCGGGCCAGGAACCCTGGGGACGGATCATCGGCGGCGCCGGGAATGGCACCGGGGCGACGTCAGCCGGGACCGGATCCGCCACCGGGGCGCACTCTGCGGAGTGGGGGAACGCCACCGGGGTGTCCACCGAGACCGCTACCGGCGTGCCTTCGGCGGGATCGGGGGCGCCCTCGGCCGGGTCCGGGATCGTCACCGGGGTGCCCTCGGCGGGCATCGGGATCGCGGTCCAGCCGGTCGGCGCGCCGCTGTCCGTCGGCTACGACATCTGCGCCGCACTGTGCGAACGCGCCAAGGAGCACCGCAAGGCCGCCGAGCACCGGCGCGACGACCACGTGGTGGCGTGGTCGCACCTGTTCGACGCCCCCGCGCGGGTCCTCGCCCGCCTGGAGGACGCGCGCAACCCCGCGGGCGCCGTGCCGCCTCTGACCACCCTGCCCATGACCGGTGCTGAATTCCACGCGTTCCTGGGCGACTACCTCGATGACAGCGCCCCGCGCGGCCTGCGCGCCCCGGCCATGGCGGCGCAGCGCTCGTGGCTGCTGTCCCGCCTGGAGCCGCTGCTGCGCGACGGCCTGGACCCCGCCCCCGAACTCGCCCGCCGGCGCGACCTCGGCCTGCCCGCCCGCCTGCCGGAGCCGTTCGACCGCGCAGCCCTGCTCGACGCCCTCAGCCTCCTCGACATCCACCTCGACGTCCCCCTCGCCGACCCACCGGTCCCGGCCCGGGCGGGTGCCCGATGAGGGCCGTCGTTCCTGCCCGCGTCGGGCTCGGTGCTTTAGCTCCTGCCGTCGCTTCCAGCGAGCGGGCCGGGGAGTTCCGGGCGGTCGTGTATCAGGGGCGGCCTCGTCGGCGCCGGGTCGCGTGTCCTTCCCGCGGAACCTTCGGTTCCGGCCTTGACGTGGGCCTGACGATGAACGTTGCTTCCATCGGCCTCCGGACCGGAGCCACCGCTCCTGCGGCCGGTGCGTGCCCGGTCGCCGTGGTCCACCGGTGGCACACGGCCCGCCGCCGGACGCGTGCGCGCACGCGGTACAGACCCCGCGGACCGTCGGACCGCGCCTAGGAGGCCCGACCCGTTCCCCGGCCACCGCCGGGCGGGCGTGGACCCCGGGCGGCCGGCGCACCCCCAGCCGAAGGACGTGTTTGCTCCCTCCTCCCCGGGCCTAAGCCGGGGCATCCACACGAGGAGACCCAATGAACGAGGGCGAACCGCAGGCGGCCGCCTCCCGCTACGGGGGCGGCCAGGTCCGCTACCTTTCCGGCGGGAACCGGACCGGGGTCCGCGAACCCCGCCGGCCGGCGTCCATCCTGCGCGTACCCGAGGCCGCGCGGCGGCGGCGCGGCTCCACCCCTGCCCCCGCGGTGCTGATCGTCAGCCTCGCGGCCCCCGCGGTCTTCGCGGGCACCAGCGCCTCCGGGTCCGCCGCCGACGCCGATGTCGTCACCGACGCGCACGGCCTGCCCTACCTGCCCCGCCACCGCGTCGCCGCCCGGCTGCGCGACGCCGCCGTCAGCGCCGTGCGCGCCGACCCCGCACTGCTGCCGGCCGCCCGCGCCCTGTTCGGGGCCTCCCGCGAGCACGGCCCTGACCGCATCCTGCGCATCGGCCACGCCCTCCCGCCCGAATCCGTGCGCGCCGCCGTCGCCTGGGCGCTGGAGCAGCGGGCCGACGACCCCACATCGGCGCACGGCCCCACGCTGCTGCGCGCCGTCACCGACGCGTTCACCTCGCTCGAGAGCGGCGTCGAGATCGACCCTGGCGGCGCCGCCGTCGAAGGCCGGCTGCGCACCGTCCGGGTCCTCGACCCCGGGCTGCGCCTCACGGCCGCGCTGCGCTGGGCGCGCCCGCCGGATACACGCGAACTCCGCTGCCTGGCCCGCGCCGCTCTCGCCTTCACCCAGGCGGGCCTCAAGGCCAGCCGGGGCCGGGGCCGGATCGACGCCCGCTTGGCCGAGACCCCCGAGACCGACCGCGATAACGCCCACGCGGCCACGCTGACCTGGGCCGGAATCGGCACCGGGGGCGCTGTCCGAGAAGAAGAGGTGTGACGATCTCGGCTCTGGTGCCCGATGACCGGTCCAGCGGTACCGGCAGAGCCGCATACGCCTATCTGGCGTTGCGCTATGTGCTCACCGAGTCACTCGTCGTGCGCTCGCGCTACGACCCGCTGCGCATCACCACCGACCCGGTGATCAGCGGCCGCGCACAACGGGGGATGCTCGCCGCTGCGCTGCGCCATGCCGGCCGCGACGACCTCGTCGAGGGCTGGATCGCGCGCGGCGACTCCATCCGCTTCGCGCCCGCCTTCCCGCGCCTGGAGGACACCTCCGGCGCGGCCATGACCGTGCCCGCGCCGCGCTGCTGGCATACCCACGTACCCCCAGGCGACGACCTCCAGGAGTTGGCCGACCTCGTCGCCGCCCCCGGAGCGCCCGGCATCGCCTACCGGTCCCTGGGCGGCCTGGTCACCCCCGACCTCGCCCACCGCGCGGTGCCGCTGACCCGCACCGAGCAGTACCTCGGCGTCGCCCGTGGCGACGCCGGGCGCAACGCCATGCCCTTCTTCACCACCAGCCTCGAACCCGGTCAGGTCTTCGAAGCCCGCTGGCAGCTCCGCGCCGCCACCGGCGCCGATCTCCGCGTCCTCGCCGGGCGCGTGCTCGACGTCCTGGCGGCCGCCGACGGCCTGCTCTCCCTGGGATCCGGCGGCAGCCGGGCCCACGGCGGCGGCATCCGCATCACCCCGGCCCAGGGCGGCGCCGAGCCGCTGGTCGCCGATCGCGTCGACTCCGGGCGCGGCCCGTGGCTGCGCGGCCGGTCACGGGATCTCCTGGTCCTGGCGCCCGCGCTGATCGACGACGACCTCGGCCGGCCCTCCCCGGGGTCGCTGCGCGCGGCGGCGGCCGCCACGTTCCACGCGGTGCTGGGTCCCGGCGCGGCAGAGGTCACCGGCGCCCACATCGACCAGCAGGTCGTCGGCGCCTACCACCGGATGTACCGCGGCCCCATGGCCGAGCGCTGGGCGGTGGCCCCGGGTTCGCTCGTGCGGCTGCGCGCCCTGCGCGACCTCTCCCTCGACGAGATCCGTGCGGTCGAGGCCCGCCCCCTGGGCCGCCGCGCCGCCGACGGCCACGGCGCCGCGGCCCTGCTCCCGATCGCCGAACCGGCCGGGGTCCCCGCCGACCGGTCCCCGCTGTCCCGCCCGGGGGGTGCACACCCCGAACCCGGGCGCCGCTTCGCGGTTCCCGGCGGGCGGCCGGGTCCGGAGGGGACGGAACTCCGGACCCGGCCCGTGCCCCTGGCCGACGGCTCCCCGGCATGGGTGGAGCCCCGGTGGGTGGCGACCGAGGCCGGCGCCGACCCCTCGGCGT
>NZ_JBHSBH010000002.1:101326-102144 GCF_042650565.1 Nocardiopsis sediminis | reverse complement strand
CCCCTCGGGGTCGCCGGTGGCACGCCTCCAGGACGCGCTGCTCTCGCGGGCCGCGGCCGAACCCGTGCGCGCGCACGCGCGCCAGCTGGCCCGCCGCTCGGCCCGCCTGCCCGCCCCGGCGCTGCTGGGCCGCCTGCGCGAGGTCGTCACCGTACCCGGCCAGGCGCCCGCCGCGGTGCTTCACCGCCTCGCGGGCGTGGTCGGCGGCGATCCCGCGGGGGCGGCACCGCACACCCCGTTCGGCGAGGCCGCCCGGCAGGCCGCCGCCCTGACCACCGTCCCCTTCGGGACCGAGGAGGTCTCCCTCCCGGACTGGCTGGAGCGCGCCGCCGCCGACCCTGCGGCCTGGTGGGAGCAGGCCGGTCCCGACGACTCCGACCTCGCCGCCGCGCTGACCCCGGTCGACCTTGCCTGGATCGCGGGGGCCGGCCCCTCCGCGGCGTCGGCGGCCTGGCGGGTCCGGCCCGAGGTTCTGGCCCGCCTTACCCTGCTGCTGGTGAGCACCTGGCTGTCGGCCGCCGCCCAGCCCGGTACCGGAACCGACTCCGCCCACCGGGAGGCCGCCGGATGACCCCGCCGCGTCCCCGTCCAGCCCCCGCACCTGCGTCGGCCGCCCGCCTCCGGCCCACCGGCACCGAGGTGGGCCGTTGACCGGGCGACCCATGGGCCGGCCGGCGGCCGTCGACACCGTCGCACTCGTGCGGGGAATCCCCGCTCGGGCGTCCGGCGAAGGGCCCGCTGCGGCTGTGGCGGCACAGCGGGCCCGGCCGGATGCGCGTGCCGGGCCGAGGCTGAGCGAGGGCCCGGCTCCGTGGGGG
>NZ_JBHSBH010000002.1:0-101316 GCF_042650565.1 Nocardiopsis sediminis | reverse complement strand
GGACGCCCCGCGCACCCCCGGCCCCGCACCCCGGCCTCACACAAGGACGCCCGTCCCGCCCCGGTGGGGCGCCCGGGGCGGTCCGCCGTGCCGTCGTCGGTGGACGTGGCGGCCGAGGGCCCGCGCCACGCGGGCCGTGCGTGCGCCCCGGCGTCGCCGTTGCCGTGGTCCCCGCTCGGTATGCCCACCGGTCCCCGGAGCGACGGCCGCTCATGGATCGCCGGGTGTGTCGGCGTCCCCCGTGTGCGGCAGGACCTTGCCACCGCTCATGAGCATGCTCCGGGCCTCGGACACGCGCCGTGGGCCGGCCCGGCACGTCCGATGCCGGGAGACGTGCGTGCCGAGTGTCCGGCCGGCGGGCACGGGCCGTCGTGTTCCGCGAAGCCGATGTGCGACCAGGGCGGTGTCCGGCCGGCGCTCGGCCAGGAATGCCCCGGGCGAAGGCCGTGGCGGGCCGGTGCCGGTGCACGCCGCCCGGGCCCGCCCGCCGCGGGCCGGTGCTGGTGCCGGTGCGCCACGGGCTCGGATCCGTGCTTCGAGCAGCATCGGGCACACGATCCGCGGCGACGTGCCCCGGGTACGGCTCCGCGGGCGCAACGATGCGGCCCGTCCGGTGGCAGCGTGGCGGTCGGCCGCGGGATGCGCGGTGGCCGGCCTCCCGGTGACGATGCGCGGTCGCGTCGGCCCGTTCCGGTGGTGGGCCGGGTGGGATGGGAACACCACGGCCCGGCGCCGCTCCGGCGGGCCTCTGACGGAAAGGTCGGCAGGTGACGGATCCGGGGGTGCTATGGGACACCGGGCTGGACGAGTTCGCGGCCGCCGCCGCGCCATGCCCGCAGGCCGTCTGGGAGTTCACCGCCCGCCTGTGCCTGCTGGGTGACACCCACATCGGGGCCGCGCACAGCGCCCCCCGGCACACGGCGGGCAACGACGTCGACCTGATCGACCGCGACCCCACGGACGGCCGCCCGCGGCTGCGCGCCACCACCCAGGCCGGCCTGCTCCGCCACCATCTGGCCGCGCGGCTGGGCCGAGAAGGGCGCCGCGCCGCGGCCGAGCTGTTCGGCGAGGCCGCCCCGCCGCGCGGCGACGACGACGCCATCGCCGCCCAGCTCACCCGAAGCGCGCTGGACCTCGACGACGCGTTCGCCGACCTGCCCCCCGAGGCCGGTGTGGCCGTGCGCGCCGGCAACCGGGTCGACCCCGGCAGCGGCGCCGCGGTCCCCGGCGCCCTCTGGCAGATGGAGACCCTGCCCGCGGGCACCCGGTTCACCCTCACCCTGCGGCTGTGCATCGACGACCCCGAATCCGAGGGGCGGCTGCTCGCCCTGACCGCCCTGGCCGCCGAGGGGCTGTCCGGCGAGGGCCCCGGCATCTCCTTGGGGGCGCGCACGGCCCGCGGCTACGGTGCGGCACACGCCGACGCCTGGCACGCCCGCCGCCACGACCTGCGCACCCCGCAGGGCTGGGCCGCCTGGTACGCACCCACGTGGGCCGAGCGCTGGGAGCGCGCCCGCGACACCGTCGCCGACACCGCCGCGCACGAGGGCGGGGGCGGCCTGCTCGCCCTGCTGTCGGCGCGGCTGCGCGACGCCCCGGACCTGGCCACGGCGGTCGGCGACGCCTTCCACGACACCCTGGCCGCCCACGGCGACGACCGCCGCCACCGCGACGAACTGACCCTCACCCTGGAGCTCGCCGAGCGCCCCACCGCCGCGTTCCTGCCCGCCCCCGAGGAGCCCGGCGCCCCGGCCGCCGACGGCGGAGCGGCCGCCTCCCGGCCCGGGCTGCTGATGGTCGGCGACGCCCCGGCGCCCGACTCCATCGGCGAGGTCGACCGCACCCACCTGCGCCGTCCGCGGGTGACCGGTGACGGCGGCGTCGAATGGCGCCCCACCCTCGGCGACACCGCCCTGTTCGCGCTGTTCAAGCGCGTGAGCCAACGCCTCATCCGCGACATCTCCGGCGAAGCCGACCGCGCGCTGGGGGAGTGGCCCGAGCACAGCCCCGGCCGCCGGCTGCACACCCGCTGGTGGGGCGGTGAATCGCGCGGGGGCAGGGCCCCGGCCTCCTCACGCATCCGGCTCCGTGAGGCCGCCGAGCTCACCGGCGGCACCAGCCAGCGCACCGCCCGCGTCAACATCGACGCGCTCTTCGGCGACGCCGTCGACACCCGCTTCTTCGCCGACGACGTCTACGCGGGCGGGCGGGCGCACGTCACCCTCGACATCTCCCGCCCCGACGACGCCGTCCGCGGCCTGATCGCCCTCATCGTGCGCGAGCTGCGGACCGTGCCGCTCGACACCATCGGCGGCGGATCGGGCATCGGCAACGGCCGGCTGATCGTCACCGGAGCGGTCCTCACCCGCCACGACCCCGGCGCCCCGCCGCAGCCGTGCGACCTCGTCGCCGCCATCGACGACGCCCGGGGCCCCGAACGGGCGGCGGTCACCCCCTGGCTCGCCGCGCTGCGCGCCGCCGTCGCCCCCCGCGCCGCGGGCCGCCCGGGCCGGGCGGTCCGATGAGCGCCGCGCCTCCTGTGAAACCGTCCGCGGCGGGACCCTGGCTCAGGGCCGCTTCCGCAGGCGCCACCACATCGGTGGCCCCATCACCGCCGGGTACTCCCTTGCCGACCGGTCGTTGCCGGGCCGGAGCCGATCCCTCGATCCGGCCGGGCGGACCCACCCGGGATCATCCGCACCCTGGTCACAGGTGGCCCGGTTCGGGAAGGCTCCGCCTCCCGAACCGCCCGGCGGTGGCGCCGCGCCCACTGCCGCCGCATTTCCCAGGGCCACCTCCCCTCAGCACGCCGAGCCCGGATCCCAAGGAAGGCAGGGGCCGGTCATGACCGACACCACCACCGCCACCCCGAGCGCCGCCGACTCCCCGCCCGCTCCGCTGGGGGTGCACACCGTCGCCGTGGCGGGCGACCAGACCGCGCAGGTGATCTCCGAACTGTTCGGGTGCCGCACCCGAAGCACCCTGCTCGACTCCTACGCGCCCGGCGAACCCCAGTGGCTGCTCGCCGAACTCGGCGACGGCCGCATCACCGGCGGCTGCCCCGCCCAGGCCTGGCGGTTCTCCGGCGACGACCCGGAAACCGCCGCCCTGTCCGCCCCGCTGCTCGCCCCCGACTGCGGCGACGCCTGGCGGCTCCTCGACGCCGTGCTGTTCTCCCCCTCGGCCCAGATCCACATCGCCGAAGGCGCCGAGGCCGCATGGGTGTCCCACGACAGCGCCGACGCCGCCGCCCTCGCCCCGTGGCTGCGCCCCCGCGACCGCTCCTTCCTGCTGACCGGATGGCGGGCCCGCCCGGGAAGCCCCAACCGGCACAGCCGCACTCTCGAGGGCGACGTCCCCTTCAGCATCGGCCGCGAACTCTCCGGATCCACCGCCTGCCACCCCGTGACCTGGCAGGACTTCGAGGTGGAGTGGCCCGCCGCCGCCTCCGGGACCGACCAGCGGACCCCGGTCAGCGTGGGCAGCTGGGTCAGTGTCCGAGAGTACTGGGCAGAGGATCCCGTCACTGGGGCGGTCGGGGTGGCCTTCCATCGCCTGACCGGCTACCACGCCGGGCCGAAGCCCACGGCGCCGCTCGGCATCGACGAACCGGACGCCGTGTAGAAGGAGGACCGCGTGAGCGATCAGCCGCACTCCGCCGCCCGGAGACCGAGTCCTGCCGCAATGCCGCGCCGCCGCGCCTCCGTCGCCGCACGGCGATCCGCGCCACTGCCCCCCGGTGGCCGATCGCGATCCCGCGACGAGCGCGGCGGCGCCCTCAGCCGCCGCCCGGGCCCGCCCGACCCCCTCCGCGACCACCAGGCCGTCGCCCCCTACGGCCTGGTCCCGCTGCCCGACCACCCCATGCCGGCCGAGCGCCTCCAGGAATCCGTCCTGCGCAACGGCGTCACCCAGCGCCACGTCCTCGCCGGGCACGACCGCCGCATCCCGGGCACCCACACCGGCTGGATCGACCTCGAGATCCGCTCCCTGACCCCCCTCTTCGTCGGCGCCACCCACAAGGGCGCCGACCCCGCGCGCTCGCTGACCATCGACGGCCGCCCCGCTCTGCCGGGCGCCACCCTCCGCGGCCTCACGCGCAACGTCCTGCGCGTCGTCACCGGCGGCGAGACCGGGCACGTCAACACCCCGCAGCTCTTCTTCCGCGCACCGGCCGCCTCCAGCACCGACAAGCGCGCCCGCCACGTCATGCGCAACCAGAACCGCCGCTACCGCGAACGCCACGGGGCGCCCTCCAGCCCGCCCGGCGCGCCGGTCAAGGCCGGGTTCCTCCGCTACCTCGGCGCCGGACGCGGCTGGGTCATCCACCCGCTGCCCGTCGAGCGCCCCCTCCAGGTCCGCCTGACCGACGTCCGCGACGACCTCGCCCGCTACCCGGCGCTGCCGCCCTTCCCGCTGCCCGCCCCCTCCGGCGACCCCGCCGCGGGCGGCCACGTCCCCGCCGAAACCCACCGGGAATTCCAGTTCCTGCGGGTCACGGCCCTGTGCCCCGACATCGACGGCCGCACCATCGGCGAGACCCGGTTCTGGGCCATGGCCGTCCTGCCCGCCGGCGAACCCGTCACCCCCGCCCACCGCGAGACCGTCCGCGACCGGCTGCGCGAGCGCTGGTCGGAGAAGCTCGTCCGCGCCCAGCAGGCGGTCGACAAGGCGGGCGGCGAACGCGCCCGCGCCTCGGCCCGCGGCCGGCGCAACGACATCGACCGCGCCATGGAGCGCGTCGACTCCATCGGGATCCGCAGCCACGACTGCGTCCTGGTGCTCACCGGCGCCGCGGGCGAGCGGAAGAACGCCTACCTCTTCCCCACCGGCATCGACCCCGAGCTTCGGCTGCCGGTGCCCGACCACCTCGTCCGCATGGTGGAGTCCGCCGACCAGATCACCCGCTTCCAGGAACGCAACTTCCCGGTCGACCTCACCACCGGCCTGACCCTCGGCGAGGCCGCCCCGCAGACCCCTGCCGCCCCCGGGCGGGAGCGCCCTGGCGGGCTCGACCGCGGCGCCTGCGAGCCCGTCTGGTACCAGGACAGCGGCGGCCACGTGATCTCCTTCGGCCGCTCCGGCGGCTACCGGGTGGCCGTCGGCGAGTACGACCCGATCCGCCGCGCCCTGCCCAACGGCGTCCTCAGCCCCGACCCCGCCGACCCCGGCGCGGCCGGCCGCACCCCCGACATCCCGCGCGCGCTCTTCGGCGATATCGACCTGCTGCCCCAGCGCGAGGGCGCCGGCCCTGCGGTGCGCGGGCGGGTCTCCGTCGGGTCGGCCGTGTGCACCGACCCCGACCCCTGGTTCCCGCACGCGCTGCGGGTCGAGCTGCTCTCCCCGCAGCGCTCGTGCTTCGCCAATTACCTGCTCCAGCCCATGACCGACCGCACCTGGGGCAGCGCTCCCGACCTCGTCACCTGGTCGCACGAGGGCGACGTCCGCCTCGGCGGCTACAAGGTCTACCTGCACCGCCACGACCCCCTGCCCGATGAGGGCCGCCGCTACGCCGGCCTCCGCGCCGACCGGGTGCCCGACGGCGACACCAAGCGCGATGTCGTGCCGCTGCGCGCCGGGCTCACCTTCCACGGCCGGATCACCTTCACCAACCTCACCGACGCCGAGATCGGCGCGCTGCTGCGGGCCCTGCTCCTGGGCAACCCCGCCGACGGCGGCGACACCGCCGACCCCGTGTACGCCCACAAGCTGGGCCTGGGCAAGGCGCTGGGGTTCGGCAGCGTGCACATCACCCCGGTCCTGCACCTGATCGACCACGCCGAACGCGCCGCGTCGCTCGACCCGGGCGCGGGCGTCCAGCGCGTGGGCGCCGAGGGCGTGCAGAAGCTCCTCGACGCCTTCGACGACGCCCTGCTCACCTGGGAGCGCGAGGAGAGCGTGCGCGCCGGCCGGTCGCTCCCCGACGACTGGACCGACGTCGCGCGCGTGCAGGCCCTGCTCCTGGCGGCCCAGTGGCGCGATCGGCTGCCCGAGAGCTGGACCCGCGTCATGGAACTCGAAGAGTTCTCCGTCTACCCGGTCCTGCCCGCATTGCGGGACCGGTTCGCCGCCCATACCCGGATCTCGCAGACAGCTCCGGGCTGATGGGCACAGCCCCGGCGGTGCCCTGCCCCGTGCCGCCGGGGTCGCCGCAGCCCCCCGCCGCCCGATCGAGGGCATAGCAGCAGCGCATTCCGGCATCGCCCTACACCCGCAGAGCCGGAGACAGCCCGTCGAGGGCATGAGCCGCAGCGGGGGCGCACGGCCCGGTCCGCCCAAGGGAGGGTGGACCGGCAGCCGGAGGACACCGCCCATGGCGGGTGCCCTCCGGCGCCGGGGCTCGTGCGGCGGCGGTCCGGTGGTCTCCGGGCCGCCGCCGCGGGCCTCAAGGAGCTTCGGTGACGCCTTCGGGGACCAGGTCGGCCACCTCGACCGGCAGGCCGGTGCGGATCGACTCGTTGGCGGCCAGGCCCGTGAGCAGGGCGTAGGCGCCGTCGAGGTGGGTGGGCCGCGGCTGGGCTCCGGGGACCCCGAACAGCGTGTCGAGCATGCGCGTGTCGCCGCCGCCGTGCCCGCCCTCGCCCACCCGGACCGGCACCACCTGCGGCTCCTCCCAGTGGGGGCGCAGGGTGAGGGTCGAGACCGTGTTCTCCTTGGGGGCGGGCATACCGCGCACGGGCAGGGTGTCGGTGCGCCCGGCCGTGACCGAGGCGTTCTCGGTCACATCGAGCTCCAGCCGGCCCCGGCTGCCGGTGATGGCGACCCGGTAGCCCTCCCAGGGGGAGTAGGCGACCAGGTGGTAGCTGAGCTTGGCGCCCGACGCGTAGCGGACGAGCACCGACATGTCGTCCTCGATGGTGATGCCGGAGCCGAACACGTTGCGGTCGCGGTGGTAGCCGTCCTCGTGCTCGGCCTCCAGGTACAGTCGCGTCATCGCCGGGCTGTCGCTCATGTGCAGGGCGAAGGGGTCGTCCTCGGCGCCCGCGGCCTGGTGGGCGCGGTCGTAGCCGCCGGACAGCTCCCGGCGGCGGCCGTTGCCGTCGCCGTAGAAGAACAGGTCGCCCCAGCCGAACACGGTGCGCGGGGTGCTGCCGATCCACCAGTCGACCAGGTCGAAGTGGTGGCTGGACTTGTGCACGAGCAGCCCGCCGGAGTGCTCCTTCTCGCGGTGCCAGCGGCGGAAGTAGTCGGCGCCGTGGCGCAGGTCGAGCAGCCATTCGAAGTGCACCGAGGCGACCTCGCCGATCGCGCCCGAGGACACCAGCTCGTGGACCTTCGCGTGCACCGGGTTGTAGCGGTAGTTGAAGGCGACGTTGACGCGCCGGCCGGTGCGCCGCTGGGTTTGCAGGATGCGGCGGCACCCGTCGAGGTCGGCGGTCATCGGCTTCTCGGTGACGACGTCGCAGCCGGCCTCCATGGCGGCGCAGATGTAGTCGGCGTGCGTGCGGTCCACGGTGCACACCACGACCTCGTCGATGTGCTCGGCCGCGAGCATCTCGGCGAACCGGTCGGCGGTGTAGGCGGGGACCCGCGGGTGGCCGTTGGCCTCGATGAGGTCGTTGTGGGCGCTCATCCGTGTCCGGTTGGTGTCGCACAGGGCGGCGAGGCGCGCGACGTTGGCGTGGGTGGACGACAGGGCGCCGGTGTACATGCGGGCGCGAGACCCCGTGCCCACAACGGCGAAGCGGCGGGTGGCGGTGGAGGCCGACGTGGAGGATGAAGTGGAGTCGATCACACCTCTACGGTAAACGCTTTCCCTGCGTCGGTCCACTTCGGGGGATCGAATACGGGCGCCGTTGCGCCCCGTACGGGGCGTGTGACAGGCGGGGACGGTGATCGCCCGCCCTGCCCCCGGGAGTCGCCCGGATGTCGTGTGCGCGGCCGTCCCGGCCTGCCGGTCGGCAACGATCCGGACACGTTCCGCGCCTTCGGGCGTTCGTGCCGGTGGCGATCGCCGGGAGGCCCGGCGTCGTTCTCCGTGTGCCCTCCCGTTCCGCGTTCCGGCTGGTCGGGGGCGATTCTGGTCGGGTCGTCGCAGCCTCTGGCCGTCTCCGGATCCCCATGTGATGATTGACGTCACATTGCGGGGGTGTTAGAAACCGTTCATCACGTTCTGGATAGCGCTTACCGACACCGTCGCCGGACCTGCGCCGTCCGGAACGCACACAGGGGGAGCCGACGTCCCCCCACACTGCCCACCGGGCCGATCGAGGACGGTTGACGCACATGAACTTGGATCGAAGGGCCGGCCGGGTTCCCGCCCCCGCGCGGTGCGCCCCCTCCCGGGCGGGAGCGGCGGCGTGATCGGGGCGACCCGCGAGCGCGCCGCAACCGCGCCGGCCGAGGCCGCCCCCGCCGCCACGCCCCCGCGACGCCGCTCCCGCTCGCGCCGGCGCCGCGAGAACCTCGCCGCCTACGCGTTCCTCTCGCCGTGGATCGCCGGGATGCTCGTCATCACGATCGGGCCGATGCTGGCCTCGCTGTACTTCTCGTTCACCGACTACCCCCTCATCGGCGACCCCACTTGGGCCGGGCTGGACAACTATCGCGCGATGCTCGACGACGAGCGGCTGCACAGCTCGCTGCGGGTCACGTTCACCTACGTGTTCGTCTCCGTCCCGCTGCAACTCGCCATGGCGCTCGCCCTGGCCATCGTGCTCGACCGCGGCGTGCGCGGCCTGGCGTTCTACCGCTCGGTCTACTACCTGCCCTCGCTCCTGGGCGGCAGCGTGGCCATCGCCATCCTGTGGCGCCAGGTGTTCGGCGCCCAGGGCCTGATCAACCAGCTCCTCGGGTTCTTCGGCATCCAGGGCGAGGGCTGGGTCTCCCACCCCGACTACGCGCTGGGCACGCTGATCGTGCTCAACGTGTGGACCTTCGGGGCGCCGATGGTGATCTTCCTGGCCGGGCTGCGGCAGATCCCAGCGATGTACTACGAGGCCGCCGCGGTCGACGGCGCCGGCCCGGTGCGCCGGTTCTTCTCGGTGACCGTGCCGCTGCTGACGCCGATCATCTTCTTCAACCTCATCCTCCAGATGATCAACGCCTTCCAGACCTTCACCCAGGCGTTCGTGGTCAGCGGCGGATCGGGCGGCCCCTCCGACGCGACCATGTTCTTCACGCTCTACCTCTACCAGCGCGGCTTCGGGCAGTTCGACATGGGCTACGCCTCGGCGATGGCCTGGCTGCTGCTGCTGATCATCGCCGGGTTCACCGCCGTGAACTTCCTTTTCTCCAGGTACTGGGTCTTCTATGGTGACAACGACTAAGCCCTCCGACGCGCGCCGCCCCACCGACGTCCGGCGCCGGTTCTTCACCCACCTGGCGCTGATCGGCTTCGGGCTGGTCATGCTCTACCCGCTGCTGTGGATGGTCTCCAGCTCGCTCAAGCCCACCGAGGACATCTTCAGCGAGCCCGGCCTGCTGCCCAGCCCGCTCAGGCCCGAGAACTACTCCGAGGGCTGGAACGCGCTCGAGTACCCCTTCCACCACTACATCTGGAACTCGCTGATCGTGGTGGCGGGGTCGATCATCGGCAACCTGCTGTCGTGCTCGATGGCCGCCTACGCGTTCGCGCGGATGGAGTTCCGCGGCAAGAAGCTGTTCTTCGCGGCCATGCTGATGACGATCATGCTGCCCATCCACGTCGTGATCGTGCCGCAGTACATCATCTTCGCCGAGCTGGAGTGGATCAACACCTTCTATCCGCTGATCGTCCCCAAGCTCCTGGCCACCGACGCGTTCTTCATCTTCCTGATGGTGCAGTTCATCCGCGGCCTGCCCCGGGACCTCGATGAGGCGGCCCGGATCGACGGCTGCGGCCACGCGCGCATCTTCCTGCGCATCATCCTGCCGCTGTCGCTTCCGGCCCTGGCCACCACCGCGATCTTCACCTTCATCTGGACCTGGAACGACTTCTTCAGCCAGCTCATCTTCCTGACCGACCCGAACATGTACACCGTTCCCGTCGCGCTCCGCACGTTCGTCGACTCGCAGGCCCAGACCTCGTGGGGCCCGCTGTTCGCGATGTCGGTGGTCGCCCTGGGACCGATCTTCGGGTTCTTCCTCGCCGGACAGCGCTACCTCGTCAAAGGCATCGCGACGACCGGAATCAAATGACCGAAAGGAACTCGACTATGCGACCGGTTCTCAGGTCGGCGGCGGTCCTCGCCGCACTGGCCGTCGCCGCGACCGGATGCGGTGGCGGCGGCTCCGACGACGGCGTGGTGGAACTGCGGTTCTCCTGGTGGGGGGCCGACGAGCGGCACACCAGGACCCAGGAGGTCATCGACCGCTTCGAGGCGGCCCACCCCGATATCCGGATCACCGGCGAGTACACCGACTGGGACTCCTACTGGGACCGGCTGGCCACGAGCACCGCGGCCAACGACGCGCCGGACATCATCTCCCAGGAGGACCGCTACCTGCGCGAGTACGCCGACCGCGGTGCCCTTCTCGACCTCACCGAGTACGGCGAGCAGCTCGACCTCGGCGAGATCGACGAACTGGCGCTGACCAGCGGGCAGCTGGAGGAC
Organism: Nocardiopsis sediminis; assembly: GCF_042650565.1. Taxonomy (NCBI): domain Bacteria; kingdom Bacillati; phylum Actinomycetota; class Actinomycetes; order Streptosporangiales; family Nocardiopsidaceae; genus Nocardiopsis; species Nocardiopsis sediminis. The sequence continues at coordinate 90,781 of NZ_JBHSBH010000002.1, read as the reverse complement.
GGCACCTTCGGCATCGCGTCCGGGATCAACGTGGCGACCATCATGGCCGACCCGGAGCTCTACGACCAGGCGGGCGTGGAGATGCCCGATGACGAGAACTGGACCTGGGACGAGTTCATCGAGACCAGCGCCGCCATCACCGAGGCCACGGACGGCGAGGTCTACGGCACCCAGGCCATGGGCGTGACCGAGGGCCCGTTCCAGATGTTCGCCCGCCAGCACGGCGAGTCGATGTACACCGATGACGGGCAGCTCGGCTTCTCCCCGGAGACCATGGAAGCCTGGTGGGAGATCGTCGCGCGCATCCACGAGGAGGAGGCCGCCCACGGCGCTGCCGAGAGCGTCGAGATCGACGCCGGCGGCCCCGACCTCTCCACCGTGGCCACGGGCTCCGGCGCCATGGCGCACTTCTGGACCAACCAGTTCGGCGTCATCTCCAACGCCTCCGGCCACGAGCTGGAACTGCTGCGCTTCCCCGGGGAGACCGAGTTCGAGCAGCCCGGCGTCTTCCTCAAGCCGGCGATGTTCTACTCGATCTCGGCGGGCACCGACCACCCGGAGGAGGCGGCGATGTTCGTCGACTACCTCCTCAACGACGTGGAGGCCGCCGAGATCATCCTCGCCGACCGGGGCCTGGCCGCCAACACCCGGCTGCGCGACGAGACGCGCGACGCCCTGCCCCCGGCCGACGCCGCGACCGCCGACTACATCGACGAGGTCACCCCCGACGTCGCGGGCCCGCTCCAGGTGCCGCCGATCGGCGCCGGCGAGGTCGTCGACATCTTCAAGCGCATCAACGAGGAGGTCATGTTCGGCCGCCTGACCCCCGCCGAAGCCACCGACCAGTTGATGTCGGAGGTGGAGACCGCCATCGGCTCCGGCTGACCCGCCCCCGCCGGGCCCCCGCACGGGGCCCGGCACCCGCCCCGGCCTCCCGCCGGCGGCGCCCGTGCCCCCCTCCCGCACGGGCGCCGCGCCATGCCGGGAACCGGGCGGTGCGGGCGTGCGGCTCAGTGCAGGAGGACCGGGGCCAGGGCACTCAGGGCCTTGAGCTGCTCGGCGGCCGTGGGGGCGACGGGCTGGATGCAGACGTGGTCGGCTCCGGCCTCGTGGTGGGCCCGCACGGCCGCGGCGATGGCGTCGGGGCCGCCCCACGGCACGATCGCGTCGACCAGGGCGTCGCTGCCGCCGTCGGCGAAGTCGGCGTCGGTCCAGCCGAGATCGCGCAGGTTGTTGGTGTAGTTCGGCAGGGTCAGGTACGTGGCCATGAAGCCGCGGGCGGCGGTCCGCGCGCGCTCGGGATCTGTGTCGACGACCACCGCCACCTCGGGGGCCAGTACCGGTTCGGGGCCGAGGATCCCGCGGGCCTTGGCGGTGTGCTCGGCGGTGGTGAAGTAGGGGTGCGCGCCCGCCGTGCGGTCGCGGGCCAGCTCCAGCATGCGGTGGCGCAGGGCGGCCAGCACGACGGGGGCGGGCGTCTCCAGCGGGGCCGGGTAGGGGACCGACTCCATGGCGTCGAGGTAGGCGCGCATGGCCGAGTACGGCTTGGCGTAGTTCTGCCCCCGGGCCGCCACGATCGGGGAGTGGCTGACGCCGAGCCCCAGCAGGAAGCGGCCCGATGACAGGTCGTTGAGCCCGTCGGCGCCGGATGCGGCGGCGGCCGCGTCGCGCGACCAGATGCTGGCGATCCCCGTGGCCACGGTGATCCGATCGGTGGCCGACAGCAACAGCGCGGCCTGCGTGAACGCCTCCTTGGTTCCGGCCGCGTCCCCGCCGAACCACAGGGCGGTGTAGCCCAGCCGCTCCACCTCGGCGGCGACGCGGCGGTTCTCGTCCGCGGTGGTGGAGGCCAGCGACGTCCCCAGCCACACACCCGTGCTCCCCAAGCGCCGCTTCAGGGCGGCCGTGTCGGCTCTGCCCGCCATTCCCGCATCGCCCATGGGATGCTCTCCTCCGACCTCATGTACGCGTGGATTCGAACATGAAACCTACACGATGTACGCGCGCATGTGAACATGTCGAATACGGCATAATCGGGGCATGGCCAGCCGAACCGCGAACCCCCTGGTACACCCCCGCGAGGAGGATCTGGAGTTCCTCGCGGTGATGGCCGCCCTCAGCGATCCCGTGCGGCTCGGCATCATCGCCATGCTCAACGACCACCCCGGCGTCTTCTGCGGGCGCATCGACCTCCCGGTCGGAAAATCCGCCGCCACCCGGCACTTCCGCGTGTTGCGCGAGGCGGGGCTGCTCCGGCAGTGGGACGAGGGCACGCGCCGGCGCAACGCCCTGCGCCGCGAGGAGATCGACCGCCGGTTCCCCGGGGTCCTGGACCTCGCCGTGGCCGAAGGCCGCCGCCACGCGGGGGTGCGCTCCCTGGACGACTGAGCCCGCAGCCATCCGGTGGCATGGCGATATGACGACGGCGGCCCCCGTCCCCGAGATCGGGGACGAGGGCCGCCGGGCCGTTCAGCGGGCCGTTCAGAGCCCTTCGGACGCGATCGAGTGCTCCGCGCGCAGCGACGCGGCCGCCCGGTCGAGCAGGAACAGGGTCCGCGAGCTCCCGCGCGCGCCCGACGCCGGGACCCGATCCGGGGCCGCGCCCGCCAGGGCCGACCGCACGGCCCCCGCCTTGCCCTCACCCGACGCCAGGACCCACACCTCGCGCGCCGCCCCGATCGCCGGCAGGGTCAGCGAGACGCGGGTCGGCGGCGGCTTGGGCGCCTCGCGCACCGCCACCACCGTCCGCTTGCGCTCCCCGAGCGCCGGGTGCCCCGGGAACAGCGACGCCACATGGGAGTCGGGGCCGATGCCGAGCATGCACACGTCGAAGACCGGGGTCGGCGTGCCGACCGCCTCGCGCGCGGCCCCCGCCGCTGCGGCCAGGGCGCGGGCGTAGCGGTCCGCGCCCGCCTCGGGGTCGTCGCCGTCGGGCCCGTCCGACGCGGGCATCGGGTGCACCCGGTCCGGATCCAGCTCCAGCCGGTCCAAGAGCGCCGCCCGCGCCTGGGTCTCATTGCGCTCGGGGTCGTCGGCGGGCAGGAACCGCTCGTCGCCCCACCACACGTCCACGCGCCGCCAGTCGACCGCGTCGCGGGCCGGGGACACGGCCAGCGCGGCCAGGACCGCGATCCCGATCCCGCCCCCGGTCAACACCACCGACGCGGATCCGCGCGCGGCCTGGGCGTCGGCGAGGCGGGTGACGGCCCGCGCCGCCGTCGCCGCGGCGAGCAGGTCGGCATCGGCGTGGACGATGACCGTGGGCGCGCTCACGCGGGCGTCTCCACCGTCTTGAGCAGCGTCGTCATGTGCTTGGCGGTCCTCTCGTAGATCTCGTCGGCGTCGAGCCTACGCAGCTCCTCGGCCAGCGCCTCGGCGGCCCGCCGTCGCGCCAGCGCGACCTTCTGGTCCGGCCGCCCGGGCGACGACAGGGTGGCCACCCGGCCGTCGAGCCGGTTGACCGCGATCTCCCCGGAGTCCGTGGTCAGAGTGACCCCGGTGATGCCCGGCCCGTTGGAGACCTTGCGCTCCACCGGCACCTCCAGCTGGTCCGACAGCCACGCCACCAGCAGGTCGGCGCTGGGGTAGCGCGCCTCGGCCGACACCTCGGCCGCCGTGACCCACCCGCACGGCTGGTCCATGGTGCTCGCCAGCAGCGACCGCCACGGCGTGAGCCGGGTCCAGGTGAGGTCGGTGTCGCCCGGCGCGTAGTGGCGGACCCGCTCCAGCAGGTCCTTGACGGGGTCGGCGCCCCGCAGCGCGTCGGTGATGCGGCGGTGGGCCAGACGCCCCACCGGGTCCGACGCCGGGTCGACCGGCCCGGCGCCCGGCCACCACGCGACCACCGGCGCATCGGGCACCAGCAGCGGGGTGACGACGGAGTCGGCGTGCTCACCGAGGGGCCCGTACAGGCGCAGCAGCAGGGCCTCGCCCGGCCCGGACGTGCCGGGGCGGCGGATCTCGGCGTCGATGGCCGGCTCGGCGCCGGGGTCGCGGCGGATCAGCGCCAGCACCCGCGAGGGGTGCTCGCGCCCGGCCTCGGTCGCGGCCTGAACGGCGTCGTAGTGGTCGGCCTCGTCGGTGACGATGACCAGGGTCAGCACCATGTTCATCGCACCGCCCCCGACACTGTGCCGCTCGGCGGTCAGCGCCTCGGTGATCTGCGACGTGGTGGTGCGCGGAAGGTACAGCGTCATCGGTCCTCCCTTTGGGACGGCGCGGCGGCCGGGTTGTCCACAGGCGCGGGAATGCGGCGTGCGGCCGGTTCCGGCCGCACGCGAAGCTGAAGGTAGGAACCGGGGCTGGGGTTGCGGGTGGCCCCCCTGGGCCGGAGCGGCGAGCCGACGAACGAGCGGAGGCGGCGCTGCCGATCGCCGAAGGCGCTGTCCGCGGGGCCGTTGGAGTCGAGTGAGGAGGTGAGCGCTCCCCAGTAGGCACCTCGCGGCGAGCCGACGAACGAGCGGAGGCGGCGCTGCCGATCGCCGAAGGCCCACCCGCTCCGGCGGTGCAGCGGAGTGAGAAGGCAAGCGCCCCCAAGGAGAGCGCGGGGTGTGCGCTCGGGCGTCATGGGCGCCTCCACTGGCGGCCGTCGCGGGCCAGCAGGTCGTGGGCCGATTGCGGGCCCCAGGTTCCGGCGCCGTACTGTTCGGGGCGGCCCGCCTTGGCCCAGTACTCCTCCACCGGGTCGAGGATCCGCCACGACAGCTCCACCTCCTCCTGGCGGGGGAACAGCGGGGGGTCGCCGATCAGCACGTCCAGGATCAGCCGCTCGTAGGCCTCCGGGCTGGCCTCGGTGAACGACTGCCCATAGGCGAAGTCCATGGTCACGTCGCGCACCTCCATGGCCGCGCCGGGCACCTTGGAGCCGAACCGCAGGGTCACGCCTTCGTCCGGCTGGATGCGCAGGACCAGGGAGTTCTGCCCCAGGTCCTCCACATCGGCCGACGCGAACACCTGGTGCGGCGACCGCTGGAACACCAGGGCCACCTCCGTCACCCGCCGCCCCAGCCGCTTGCCGGTGCGCAGGTAGAACGGCACCCCCGCCCAGCGGCGGCTGTTGACCCCCACCTTCATCGCGGCGTAGGTCTCGGTGATGGAGTCCGAGGGGATCCCCTCCTCCTCCAGGTAGCCGCGCACCTCGGCGCCGCCCTGCCAGCCGGCCGCGTACTGCCCGCGCGCGGTGCCCGCCGCCAGGTCGCCCGGCAGCTCCACCGCCGACAGCACCTTCTCCTTCTCGGCGCGCATGGCGTCGGCGCTGAACGTCACCGGTTCCTCCATGGCCACCAGCGCCAGCAGCTGGAGCAGGTGGTTCTGGATGACGTCGCGGGCCGCGCCGATCCCGTCGTAGTAGCCGGCGCGGCCGCCCACGCCGATGTCCTCGGCCATGGTGATCTGCACGTGGTCGACGTAGCTGCGGTTCCACAGCGGCTCGAAGAGCGTGTTGGCGAACCGCAGCGCCATGATGTTCTGGACCGTCTCCTTGCCCAGGTAGTGGTCGATCCGGAACACCGACTGCGGCGGGAACACGTCGTCCACGACCGCGTTGAGCTCCTTGGCGCTCTCCAGGTCGTGGCCGAACGGCTTCTCGATGATCACCCGCCGCCACGAGTCGCCGTCGGACTCCGCCAGCCCCGACCGCTTCAGCTGCTTGACCACGGTCGGGAACAGCTTGGGGGGCAGCGACAGATAGTAGGCGTAGTTGCCGCCCGTGCCGCGGTGGGCGTCCAGCTCCTTGACGGTCTCGGCCAGCGTGTCGAACGCGGCGTCGTCGTGCAGCTCGCCCGACACGAACCGCATGCCCTCGCTGAGCTGGCGCCACACGTCCTCGCGGAACGGGGTCCGCGCGTGCTCGCGCACCGCGTCGTGGGCCTCGGCCGCGAAGTCCTGGTCGGCCCAGTCGCGCCGCGCGAAGCCCACCAGCCCGAACCCCGGCGGCAGCAGCCCCCGGTTGGCCAGGTCGTAGATCGCCGGGAGCAGCTTCTTACGGGCCAGGTCGCCCGTCACCCCGAACAGCACGAGCACGCTCGGCCCGGCGATACGGGGCAGCCGCCGGTCGAGCTCGTCGCGCAACGGGTTCGGGATCGCTCCCGGCATCACCGGTTCTTTCACGTCTTTTCCCCGCTATCTCTCACATCGGCTCCGCATGCTCGCGGTGGGTTGTGGACCCGCCGCGGCGCCCTGCGGCGTGCGGCGGGGTTCTGCGGTGGGCCGCACCGGGCGCGGCGGACGCCCGGTGCGCGCGGACGGACCGGTCAGCCCGCGTCGCCGAGCTGCTGGGACACCCGCGACAGCAGGTCGTTCCAGGACTTCTCGAACTTCTCGACGCCCTCGTCCTCCAGCACGGCCACGACGTCGTCGTAGTTCACCCCGACCTCGGCCAGGGCGTCCAGGTCCGCGCGTGCCTCGGCGTAGGCGCCGCGCACCGTGTCGCCGGTGATCACCCCGTGGTCGGCGGTCGCCTCCAGGGTGGCCTCGGGCATGGTGTTGACCGTCCCCGGCGCCACGAGCTGGGTGACGTAGCGGGTGTCGTCGTAGGCGGGGTCCTTCACCCCGGTCGACGCCCACAGCGGGCGCTGCGGTGAGGCGTGCTGCGCCGCCAGCGCCTTGAACCGCTCCGACCCGAACACCTCCTCGTAGGCCTGGTAGGCCAGGCGCGCGTTGGCGATCGCCGCGCGACCGCGCAGCTCCAGGGCGCGGTCGGTGCCCACAGCAGCCAGGCGCTTGTCGACCTCGGCGTCCACCCGGCTGACGAAGAACGACGCCACCGACTGGATGCGCGAGAGGTCGTGGCCGTTCTCGGCGGCCTGCTCCAGGCCCGCCAGGAAGGCGTCCATGACCTGCCGGTAGCGCTCCAGCGAGAAGATCAGCGTGACGTTGACGCTGATGCCCTCCGACAGCGCCTGCGTGATCGCCGGCAGGCCCTCGAGCGTGGCCGGGATCTTGATCAGCAGGTTGGGGCGGTCCACCAGCCACCACAGGGCGCGCGCCTCGGCGACCGTGCGCTCGGTCTCGCGCGCCAGCCGCGGGTCGACCTCCAGCGACACCCGGCCGTCGACCTGCCCGGTGGCCTCGTAGACGGGCCGCAGCAGGTCGGCGCCCCAGCGGATGTCGTAGGCGGTGATCGCGCGCACCGCCTCGTCGACCGAGACCCCGCGCACGGCGAGGTCGCGCAACTGGTCGTCGTAGGCGTCGCCCTCCTTGAGCGCCTTCTCGAAGATGGTGGGGTTGGAGGTCACCCCCACGACGTTGCGCTGGTCGACCAGCTCCTGGAGGTTGCCCGAGCGCAGGCGCTCACGGCTGATGTCGTCCAGCCACACGGCGACGCCCTCGCCGGACAGGTCCTGCAACGGATTCGTCATCACTTCGCTCTTCCTCGTCGTCGCCGCCGGCCGCGCAGCGGGTGCGCCCCGACGCGCAGGGGGTCCTTCCCCGGTTTCGGTGAAGGACCCCCGCCACATCGATCAGTTTCCGGTCGTCGTGCCGTACTCGCCGCCGAGCTTGGCGACGCTCGCGTGCACCGCGGCCACCACCCGGTCCGGTGTCAGCCCGAACTGCTCGTACAGGGTTCCGTAGGGCGCCGACGCGCCGAAGTGCTCCAGGCACACCGCTTCGCCGTGGTCGCCGATGAACTCCCGCCAGCCCAGGCCGATCCCGGCCTCGACCGACACCCGCGCCGGGACGTTGGGCGGCAGCACCTCGTTGCGGTAGGACTCGTCCTGCTCGCGGAACCACTCCACGCTGGGCATGGACACCACCCGGGTCGGGGTGCCCGACTCCTCCAGGCGGGTGCGCGCCTCAAGGGCGATGGTGACCTCGCTGCCCGTTGCGATGATCACCGCTGCGGGCTTGCCGTTGCCGGCCTCGGCCAGGACGTAGCCGCCCTTGGCCGTGTGCTCGGCGGAGGCGTAGACCGTGCGGTCGAGGGTGGGCACGTTCTGCCGGGTCAGCGCCAGCGCCGAGGGGCGGTCGCCGTTGCGCAGGATGGTGCGCCAGGCCACCGCGGTCTCGTTGGCGTCGGCCGGCCGGATGACGTCGAGCCCGGGGATGGCGCGCAGCGACCACAGGTGCTCGATCGGCTGGTGGGTGGGGCCGTCCTCGCCCAGGCCGATCGAGTCGTGCGTCCACACGTAGGTGACCGGAAGCTTCATCAGCGCCGCCAGCCGCACCGCGGGCCGCATGTAGTCGCTGAAGACCAGGAAGGTGCCGCCGTAGGGGCGGGTGGGCCCGTGCAGGGCGATGCCGTTGAGGATCGAGCCCATGCCGTGCTCGCGGACCCCGAAGTGCAGGACCCGGCCGAACCGGTTGCCCGAGAACATCTTGGTCGAGTACTCCTCCGGGATGAAAGAGGGCTCGCCCTTGGGGGTGGTGTTGTTGGAGCCCGCCAGGTCGGCCGACCCGCCCCACAGCTCGGGCAGGATCGGCGCGATGGCGCTCAGCACCTCGCCGCCGGCCTTGCGGGTGGCCATGCCCTTGTCGCTGGCCGGGAACACCGGCAGCGCGTCCTCCCAGTCCGTGGGCAGTGTGCCCGACTGGAGGCGGTCGAACAGCTCGGCGCGCTCCCCGGCGCCCTCGCGCCAGGCCGCGAGATCGCCGTCCCAGGCGGTGCGCGCCGCGCGCCCGCGGTCGATCGCCTCGCGGGTGAACGCCAGGAGCTCCTCGGGGACGTCGAAGACGGCGTCGGGGTCGAGGCCGAGGATCCGCTTGGTGGCCGCGACCTCGTCGGCGCCCATGGCCGCGCCGTGGACCGCGCCGGTGTTCTGCTTGTTGGGTGCCGGCCAGCCGATGATGGTGCGCAGCCGGATGAAGGAGGGGCGCTCGGTCTCGGCCTGGGCGGCCAGGATGGCGCCGTGGAGCTGGGCGACGTCCTCGTGGTAGGTGCCGCCCGCGGTCCAGTCGATCTCCTGGACGTGCCAGCCGTAGGCGCTGTAGCGCGCGGCGACGTCCTCGGAGAACGCGATCTGGGTGTCGTCCTCGATGGAGATGTGGTTGTCGTCGTAGATGACGACGAGGTTGCCGAGCTTCTGGGTGCCGGCGAGCGCGCTGGCCTCGTGGCTGATGCCCTCCTGGACGTCGCCGTCGGAGCAGATCGCGTAGACGAAGTGGTCGAAGGGGCTCTCGCCGGGGGCGGACTCGGGGTCGAACAGGCCGCGCTCGCGCCGTGCGGCCATGGCCATGCCGACCGCGTTGCCGACGCCCTGGCCCAGGGGGCCGGTGGTGGTCTCGACGCCGGGGGTGTGGCCGTGCTCGGGGTGGCCGGGGGTGAGGCTGTCCCACTGGCGCAGCCGCCGCAGGTCCTCCAGGCACAGCCCGTAGCCGGCGAGGAAGAGCTGGATGTAGAGGGTGAGGCTGGAGTGTCCGGCCGACAGGACGAACCGGTCGCGGCCGACCCAGTGGGGTTCGCTCGGGTCGTGCCGCATGACCTTCTGGAACAGCAGGTAGGCGGCGGGGGCGAGGCTCATCGCGGTCCCGGGGTGGCCGGAGCCCGCCTCCTCGACCGCATCCATCGCGAGTGCGCGGACCACATCGACGGCGCGACGGTCGAGGTCCGACCACTCAAGGGATTCCGAGGTGTCGATGTTCACGCGGGCTCAGGGCTCCTTTCGCGCATCCAGCAGATGCCCGGGCGCCATCGTCCGGGATCGTGAATGTGGGGTTGTCCGTGGTCGCGCCGCCCTGACGGCGGTCGGCGCGCGGAGCCCGCACACGGCCGGACCATCGGCCGGCCCGGGTCTCCCGGGTCCGCTGCGGGGCACGCGAATTCCGAACGCGACAGGTGCGACCAACTGCGAGCCTATCGCCCCAACGCGGGCACGGCATGTTCAACACGTCACCCTCCGGGCCGTGCGCGGACGGTGACCGCCCACGGCCACGGGAAGGGGCGCCGAAAGGGGGGAACGCCGCGGCGGCACGCGGGGGCGCATGCCCGGCGCGACGAGGAGCGATGCGAGACCGCGCCCCGGTCGAGGGGGCGCCGCGGCGAGTACTACAGTATGTCGTTGACGGGGTTGTGCGGTTCCTGGCGTGGCGTCGATTGAGACCCGGACCCCGCTGTGGCGAGCAGTGAAATCCCCGATTCGTTTGAGGTTCAGCGTGTCTGTGTCCGAAGACCGGATGTCCCCCGAGACCACGGCCCCCCGCGCGGTGCCGGGCACCCGGCGGCACTGATGGCCCTGCTCGACGAACCCCCGCAGGGTGCCGCGCAGGACCACGGCACCGCCCGCCCCGAGACGGCGGAGCCCCGCACGGCGGGGCTGGGCGCCTACGTGCGCGCCTATGTCGCGCTGTCCAAGCCGCGCGTCATCGAGCTGCTGCTGATCACCACCATCCCGGTGATGTTCGTGGCCGCCGCCGGTGTGCCGCCGCTGTGGACGGCGGTGGCGACCCTGGTGTTCGGCACGATGTCGGCCGCCAGCGCCAACGCGCTCAACTGCTACATCGACCGCGACATCGACCAGGAGATGCGCCGCACACGGCGCCGCCCGGTGGCCATGGAGCAGGTCACCCCGCGCGGCGCGATGACCTACGGCCTGGTGCTGGCCGTGGGGTCGACGGCCGGCCTGGCGGTGTTCGTGAACGTGCTCTCGGCCGCGCTGTCGGCGTTCGCGATCCTGTTCTACATCTTCGTCTACACGCTGCTGCTCAAGCGGCGCACGGCGCAGAACGTGGTGTGGGGCGGCATCGCGGGCTGCATGCCGGTGCTGATCGGCTGGTCGGCCATCACCAACCGGCTCGACTGGGCGCCGCTCATCCTGTTCCTGGTCGTGTTCTTCTGGACGCCGCCGCACACCTGGGCGCTGGCCATGCGCTACCGCGAGGACTACGCGGCGGCCAAGGTGCCGATGCTGCCGGTCGTGGCGGGGGAGCGCCGGGTGCTGCTGGAGTGCGTCCTCTACAGCTGGGCCACCGTCGTGGTGTCGCTGCTGCTGTGGCCGGTCGCCGGGACCACCCTGTTCTACCCGGCGGTCGCGCTGGCCCTGGGGGCGCTGCTGCTGGTGCAGGCCCACCGGCTGCTGGCCCGCGTGCGCGCCGGGGTCACCGGGCCCGAGCTCAAGACCATGGGCTTCTTCCACCTGTCCAACGCCTACCTGGCGCTGCTGTTCGCCGCGGTGACGATCGACCCGCTGCTCGCCGGCCTCCTGGCCTGACCCCGCGGGGCGCGCGGCGCCCGGCGGGCCGCCCCGGTCCGGCCGGGGGGTGGTATGCGTCTCCCAACCGGGCAAAACGGCTGTTCACGCGCGGGGTGGAATTCCTCGGCGGCATCCGGCACGTTACGATCTGGGGCCATGGCCGGACTTGACGCGAAAGCGATCCTGGAGGGGCGCCCGCCAGGGCGCCGCTCCATCGGACTGACCATCGGCATCTTCATCAGCGTCCTGTGCATGCTGGCGATGATCGGTTACCTGCTCTGGTCCGGACTCTCCAGCGGCGGAGTCGCCGGCATGGTGGGCTTCGTCATCAGCCTGGTCGCGGCGGTGATCCCGGTCGCCATCCTGGTGCCGCTCATCCTGCTGCTGGACCGGCTCGAACCCGAGCCCGGGCAGATGCTGATCTTCGCGTTCCTGTGGGGCGCGGGCGTGGCGGTGGTCGTCTCCTTCGTCCTCAACACGGTCGGCATGGAGCTGTGGGCGGTCCCCGTGTTCGGCCCTGACGTGGGCGTCTTCGTCACCACGGCCGTGGGCGCGCCGCTGGTCGAGGAGAGCGCCAAGGGGCTGGTGCTGCTCATCCTGCTGTGGCGGCGCCGCTACGAGATCGACTCCTACACCGACGGCGTCATCTACGCCGCGATGGTGGCAACCGGGTTCGCCTTCACCGAGAACATCCTCTACTTCCTCACGGCCTACTTCGAGTCGGGGTTCTTCGGCCTGGCGTTCACCTTCGTGCTGCGCGGCCTGGTCTCCCCGTTCGGGCACCCGCTGTACACGTCGATGATCGGGATCGGGGTGGCCTACGCCGCGATCAACCGGGGCGCACTGCGCTACGTCGCCCCGGTGCTCGGCTGGACCGCGGCGGTGCTGCTGCACGGGCTGTGGAACGGCGCCACGATCTTCGGCTGGCTCGGGTTCGGCATCGCCTACGTGCTGTTGTTCTTCGTGCTGCTGGCGATCATCGCGGTCGCGGTGCAGGACCGGCGCCGCCAGGTCGCGGCGATCTCCCACTACCTGCCGCCCTACATACCCACCGGCCTGGTCACCCCCGCCGACGTGCGGATGCTCAGCTCCATGCGGGTGCGGCGCTCGGCCCGCAACTGGGCCCAGCGCAACGCGGGCCAGCGCGGTCGGGCGGCGATGAAGGACTACCAGCTCGCCGCCACCGAACTGGCGCTCCTGCACCAGCGGCTGGACCGCGGGGTCGCCCGCCCCCGCCCCGAGTGGGAGGCCCGGCGCGACTCCTTCCTCGCGCTCATGCACGTGGCGCGCGAGGCGTTCCTCGGCCGTGTGGAGCGCCCGGCGGCGCCCGTCTGGGCGCCGAGCGTGACCGACTCCGGGTTCCTCAAGCGGGCGGACTTCCAGCACGTCATCGCCAGGGCCCAGGCGCAGCGCGAGGCGGAGCGGCCTCCCCCCGCTATGGGCGGGCCGCGGCCGCCGTCGGGTCTGCCGGGGCACCGGCCGCCGTCTCCGGGGCCGCCGCCTCCCCACCAGTGACGGCGACCCGCTCGGCGGTACCGAAGTACACGCGCAGGATCGCGACCCACACCAGCGTCGAGCCCAGGACGTGCAGCACCACGAGCGCTTCGGGCAGGCCCAGGAAGTACTGGGCGTAGCCGACCGCGCCCTGCGCCAGGACCGCGGCCACCAGCAGCAGAGCGGGTGTGCGCACCCCGCGCGGCGCCCCCGCCCGCAGCGCCGGGACCAGCAGCGCCACGGCGCCCAGCACGACCGCCCAGGCGAGCACGGAGTGCACACGGGTCACGGCGACGATGTCGAAGCCCCACCGCGGCGCGTCGGCGTCGCCGCCGTGCGGGCCGGTGCCGGTGACCACCGTGCCCGCCACCAGCAGCGCGAACCCCACGGGGACCAGGGCCGTGGCGATCCCGCGCGTCAGGGGCGACACGGTGGGCCGCAGGACGCCCTCGGGCTCGCGGCAGCGCACGTAGAACGCGACCGTGAGCACGACCACGACCATGGACAGCAGGAAGTGCGCGGCCACCGATGCGGGGTGCAGCGAGGACCAGACGGTGATGCCGCCGACCACGCCCTGGCCCAGGACGCCCAGCGGGATGACGGTCGCCAGGGTCAGCAGGTCGCGGCGGCGGGGGCGGCTGCGCAGCACCGCGACGAAGACGATGACGCCGACGGCCAGCACCACGAACGTCAGCATGCGGTTGCCGAACTCGATCGCGGCGTTGAGCGCGGCGTGCCCGGTGCCGATGGGGACGAAGCTCTCCTCGGTGCAGCGCGGCCACTCCGAGCAGCCCAGCCCCGAGGAGGTCACCCGGACCGTGGCCCCGGTGACGGCGATGCCCGCGTTCGCCGCGATGTTGGCCAGCCCCCACCACCGCAGCGTGGCCGTCGTCGGCCGCAGGGCGGTACGGGCGAGCAGCACCAGCCCGCCGACCAGCACGACGGCGAAGGCGACCTGCCAGGCCCAGAACGGCACGGACAGAATGACGATGTCGTCCGCCGCGAACACGGCCGGACCGGGGAGACCACGCATACGACACACTGTAGTACTGGCGGCCGGGTTCGTTGATCGGGGTCGGAACGGGCGTATGGCCAGCGGAAACGTCGACCACTGGATATCGATGACGATCGTCGCGTGCAGAAGCGACCCGAGCGATCCGCGGCGTCAGGCCAGGCTGCGTCGTGCGTTGGGTCAGATACGTCAGAGCTCCTCCCACGGTCACCCCGACGATCGAAATCACCGTTGTCCACAGATCTCCTGCCATGGGCCACTACTACCAGCACCGCTCCCCGCGAAGGAGCGTCCGGCGACGAGGACGGTTCCGGCCGGATCGGCGCCGCCTTGGCCGCTTCCCACAGGCTGAACGGGAAACACAGCACACGGCCCCGGCGACCGGATGGTCGCCGGGGCCGTGGCGGGCGCGGAACCTGACCCGTCAGATGCGGGTCACCCTATGAGCGAACGGGGAACTCACAGCGTGGAGACGTTCAGCAGCAGGTTGACGGTGTCGCCCTGCACGCCGCTGAGAGCGTCGGGGGTGGCGTTCTCGGTCAGGTAGCCCTGGACCTCGTCCTGGCCGGCGCCGGCGTTGGTCTCCTTGAACAGCGCCGCGGCGCCGGCGACGTGCGGAGACGCCATTGAGGTGCCGCTGATGGTGTCCTCGCCGCCACCGATCCAGGTGGAGGTGATGTCCACGCCGGGGGCGTAGATGTCGACGACCGACCCGTAGTTGGTGAACGACGCGGAGGCGTCGGTCTCGTCCGAGGCCGCCACCGTGGCGACGCCCTCGGCGCGGGCCGGCGAGGAGTTCCCGGCGTCCGCGCCAGAATTGCCGGCCGCCACCGCGACGAACGTGCCCGACGCGGAGAGCGCGTTCACGGCGTCGTCGATGGCCTGGGAGGCGCCGCCGCCCAGCGACAGGTTGGCCACGGAGTTCTCCGCGGCGTTCTCGGTCACCCAGTCGATGCCCGCGACGACGTCGTCGGTGGTACCCGAGCCGTTGTCGTCGAGGACGCGGACGCCGTAGAGGTCGGCCTCCTTGGCGACACCCCAGGTGGTGGAGCCGATGGTGCCGGCCACGTGGGTGCCGTGGCCGTTGCCGTCGGCGCCGTCGCCGCCGGTGGCGTCGAAGCCGACCTGGGCCCGCCCGCCGAAGTCGGCGTGGTCGGCCTCGATGCCGGTGTCGATGATGTAGGCCGAAACGCCGGCGCCGGTGGCCTCGACCGAGTAGGAGTCGTCCAGGGGCAGGGCGTCCTGGTCGATTCGGTCAAGGCCCCAGGTCTCGGTGGCCTGGACCGTGCCGACCTCCTCGACGAAGGCGACGCTGGAGTTGGCGCGAACGTCGGTGACCTCGGTTTCGCTGAGCTCGGCCGAGAAGCCGTTGATCGCGTTCGTGTAGGTGTGCTCGACGGCCTCCGACCTGATGCCGAAGTCCGACGCGGTGACGCTTGCCGCGGAGACGCCATCCTCCAGGACCACGATGTACTGGCCCTCGACGGCGTCGGCCGCGGTGTTCAGGGGAGCGAGGTCGTCGGCCCCGGCGGTGGCGGTGCCCATGAGGGCGAACGGCACCGCGAGGACGCCGGCCGCGGTGAAGCCGAGGGTCGTTCGCTTGGCGGACGATCGATCCACGTGATTCCTCCAGATCCGGATGGGGACACGGCGTACATATGGTGGGGACGCCGTGGGCCGCGGACCAGGTATGGTCCGAGGCACGCACGAACCGTAGATGAGCGATGAGCACATTGTGAAGGATCGTCACGGAGCGTGCTTGTTACTCGCAGGTTGCGGAGTATGACGATGCCCCGCGAACTGGGGTCGTTCGATTGGAAACTGATTCCCAGTGGCCGCTTTCGGCCATACCCTCACCCTGCGCAATCACGAACCGTGAAAGCGATCCCGGCCCCCGGGCCGGTCGGACCGGGTGGCCCGGCGACCGAATGACGCGCACGGGGGCGGTCGCCGTTCAGCGTTCGGATCCCGATTCCGCGGCGGGCGTGTCGGACGCCTCTTCCGCGCCGGGCGCGGGCCGCGGAGCGGGGGTGCGGGTCGCCCCGACACTGGCGCCCACCACGCAGCCCACGGCCAGCCACTGCCAGACCGACAGCACCTCGCCGAGCAGCGCGAGGCCGATCAGCGCCGCGGCGGCGGGCTCCAGGCTCATCAGGATGCCGAAGACCCGCGGCGGCATCCGGCGCAGGGCCTGCATCTCGAGCGTGTAGGGGACCACCGACGACAGCAGGCCCACCGCCGCGCCGATGGCCAGCAGGCGCGGGTCGAGCAGGGCGGTGCCGCCCTCGGCGATCCCCACCGGCGCCATGACGAACACGCCCACGACCGCGGCGATGGCCAGCCCCGACGTGCCCGCGAAGCGCCGCCCCGTGGCCGCGCTGAGCAGGATGTAGCCCGCCCAGGCCACCCCGGCCAGCAGCGCGAACGCCACCCCCGCGAAGGTGATGTCGCCGTCGCTGCGGCCGAGCAGCAGGACGCCGCAGCCGGCCAGCGCCACCCACACCAGGTCCACCCGGCGCCGCGAGCCCGCGACGGCCACGGCCAGGGGGCCCAGGAACTCGATCGTCACGGCGATGCCCATGGGGATGCGCGCGATGGCCTGGTAGAGGGAGTAGTTCATCAGGGCCAGGCAGACGCCGAAGCCGACCGCCACCATCCAGTCGGCGCGGGTGCGCCCGCGCAGGGCGGGGCGCGCCAGGGCGACCAGGATGACCGCCGAAGTGGCCAGGCGCAGCCACACGACGGCGCTCGGCGGCAGGACGCCGAAGAGGTTCTTGGCGATGCCCGCGCCCATCTGAACGGACACGATGCCGATGAGGACCATCCACGTGGGCGGGATGGTGTCGCCGGCCGCGCGCAGCAGGGCGCCGACCGGGGGGAGACCGATGCGGAGAGGGCGGGGGGAGGCGTTCGCCGTTGCATGTGCGCTCACAGGGGACCATCCTATGAATCCGCGCGGTGCCCCTCGGCCTCAGCCTGCGGAGACGGTGCGCGGCCGCCGCCCCCACGCCGGCCGGACCGGGCTGCGTAAGAGCGGCGGCACTGGGGAATGCTCCATTCGTCCGGATCGCGAAGGAAAGCCGAGGGGCTCATGGGGTTTTCGGTCACATCCGAGGTGGGCCGGCTCCGCCAAGTGCTCGTCCACCGGCCGGATCTGGAGCTGACCCGGCTCACCCCGTCCAACAACGACGAACTGCTCTTCGACGACGTCCTGTGGGCCCAGCGCGCCCGTGAGGAGCACGACGCGTTCGCGGAGGTGCTGCGCGAGCGGGGCGTGCGGGTGGTGCTCTTCCACGAACTCCTCCAGGACGTCCTGGAGATCCCAGAGGCCGCCGCCTACATCCTCGACAACGTCTTGGACGAGCGGTTCTTCGGCCCCATGGCCGTCGACGCCATCCGCTCGGCGTTCGAGGCGATGGACCGGGCCACGCTGCGCCGCCTGCTCATCGGCGGGATCACCAAGCGCGAGCTGCTGCTGCGCATCGAGGAGCCGCGGTCGGTATGGTTCCGCAGCCTGGGCCCCGACGACTTCGTGCTGTCGCCCCTGCCCAACCACATCTTCACCCGCGACACCTCGTGCTGGCTGGGCAACGGGGTCTCCATCAACCCCATGCGCAAGAAGGCCCGCCGCCGCGAGACCATCCACTACGAGGCGGTGTACCGCTGGCACCCGATGTTCGCCGAAGCCGACTTCGAGGTGTGGAACCCGGGCCGGGCCTGGGCGCCGGCCACGATCGAGGGCGGCGACGTCATGCCGATCGGCAACGGCTCGGTGCTGGTGGGGCTGAGCGAGCGCACCCGCCCGCAGGCGGTGGAGCTGCTGGCCCACGAGCTGTTCTCCCGCGGCGGGGCCGAGCGGATCCTGGGCCTGTGGATGCCCAAGTCGCGGGCGGTGATGCACCTGGACACGGTGATGACCAACGTCGACCACGGCGTCTTCACGAAGTACGCGGGGCTGGGCATGCTGCCCTCCTACACCATCGAGCCCGGCGACGACGAGAAGGAGCTGAAGGTCACCGACCACCCGCCCGAGGACATGCACCGCGCCATCGCGCAGGCCGCGGGGTTCGACGACATCAAGGTACTCACGCCCGTCCAGGACGTGTTCTCCTCGCAGCGGGAGCAGTGGGACGACGGATGCAACGTGTTCGCGGTGGAGCCCGGCGTGGTGGTCGCCTACGAGCGCAACGTCACCTCGAACACCTACCTGCGCGAGAATGGGATCGAGGTCATCGCGGTCAGCGGCAGCGAACTCGGCCGCGGCCGCGGCGGCCCGCACTGCATGACCTGCCCACTGGAGCGCGACGCGTGAGGCTCAGGCCGCCTCAACGCTCGCGGCCACAGTGGTCGGGACCGGGATGGGCAGGCCCTCTTCACGCATTCCGTCGAGGTGGAACTGGATGGCATCCCGCATCTCGGAAATGGTCTCTTCGACAGTGTCGCCCAGAGCCACGCATCCGAGAAGGTCAGGGCACCACGCGCCGTATCCCCCGTCCGGTGTGGGTTCAACGATGATGCCGTAGCTGCTCATGTTCGATCCTTTGCTCACAGGCCCGCCTGCTTCAGGATGCTGCGTTCCATGTCGATGTTCAAGGTCTGTCCCCGGCGTCCGGGGATGGTGACCAGCCCCTTCTTCGTGGGGTGCTTGTACTGACGGTGGCTCCCGCGTGTTCGACAAAGGTACCACCCATCATGTTCGACACATTTGATTATCTCGCGGACTGTCATCGGCATGCTGCGTAACGTATCGACTCATGTGTGCCGCGTCCGGCGAATCCGAGAATTAGTGTTTACGCCTACTCCCAGCGGAAGTACCTGCTGGCCAGAGCCGCTGCAATGACCGCCCAAGCGGCGAGGATCGCCGCGGGGACGAGGGGCGCCGAACCCTCTGTCAGGGCCGAGCGCAGGCCCTTGGTCAGCGCGGTGATCGGGAGGGCCTGGACGGCCGCCTGGACCGGCTCGGGGAAGCGGTCGGTGGGGAAGAGGACGCCGCCGAGGCCCAGGAGGATGACGTAGACGAGGTTGGCGGCGGCGAGGGTGGCCTCGGCGCGCAGGGTGCCGGCCATCAGGAGGGCCAGCGCGCTGAACGCCGCCGTCGCGAGCAGGAGGAGGACCGCGGCGTAGGCCAATCCGGAGGCGCCGGCGGCGGGCCGCCAGCCCAGGGAGAACGCCACACCGCACAGGACCGCGATCTGGAGGGCCTCCACGGCCAGCACCGCCGCCGTCTTCGCGGCCAGCAGTCCGAACCGCGACAGCGGGGTGGCGCCCAGCCGCTTGAGGACGCCGTAGCGCCGCTCGAACCCGGTGCCGATCGCCTGCCCGGTGAACGCGGTGGACATGACCGCCAGGGCGAGCACGCCGGGCGCGAGGAAGCCCACCCGCGACCCCTCGCCGATGTCCAGCACCGAGGTGAGGCTGAAGCCCACCAGCAGCAGGACGGGGATGACCATGGTGAGGAGCAGCTGCTCGCCGTTGCGCAGCAGGATGCGCAGCTCCATGGACGCCTGGGCGGCCACCATGCGGTGCAGCGGTGCGGCCCCGGGGGAGGGGGAGAACATGCCCTGGGCGGGCTGCCGGTCCTGATCGATCATGACTCGCGGATGTCCCGCCCGGTGAGTTCGAGGAAGACGTCTTCGAGGCTGCGCCGGTGCACGCTCAGGCCGCCGGGCAGTACCCCGTTGGCGGCGCACCAGGTGGTGACGGTGGCCAGGAACTCCGGGCCCAGGCCGCCGGGCGCGTCGGTGACGATGACGTATGTGCAGTGGGGGTCTTCGGCGCCGCACGGATGGACGACGTCCACCCGGGTCGTGTCCGGCAGTGCGGCGAGCAGGCCCGCGGTGTCGAGCCCGGCCGGCGATGTGAACCGCAGCTCCTGCCGGGTGTCGGTGAGCTCGTCGGTGCTGCCGTCGGCCACCACGCGCCCGTGGTCGATGATCACCACGCGGTCGGCGAGGCGTTCGGCCTCGTCCATGTGGTGCGTGGTCAGCACGACCCCTACTCCGCTGTCGCGGAGCTCGGCGACCAGGTCCCAGGTGGCGCGGCGGGCCTGCGGGTCGAGCCCGGCGGTGGGCTCGTCGAGGAAGACCAGCTCCGGGCGGCCGATGACCGCCGCCGCGAGAGACAGCCGCTGCTGCTGCCCGCCCGACATCCGGCGGAAGGGCGTGCCCGCCGCCGAGACCAGCCCCAGCCGCTCCAGCAGGAGGGACGCAGGGACCGGGTGGGCGTGGAAGGACCCCATGAGCCGCAGCCATTCGCCCGCGCGGGCCCCCGTGGGCACGCCGCCCGACTGGGGCATCACGCCGACGCGCGGCCGGAGCCGGGCGCCGTCGGCGGCGGGGTCGAGGCCGAGGACCCGGACGCATCCGGAGTCGGCGCGGCGGAAGCCCTCGCAGATCTCGATGGTGCTGGTCTTGCCGGCGCCGTTGGGCCCGAGGAGCGCGGTGACGGCCCCCCGCGGAGCGGTGAACGACAGGCCGGCCACGGCGGTGGTATCGCCGTAGCGTTTGACCAAGTCGGTGACCTCGACCGCGGCTGTGCTCATGGCAGCCAAGTTTACGGTGGGTGTGCGAAGGTCCCGCACCGCCCCGGTCCCGGCGCGGCCGGCAACGGGGAGGACGCGGAATCGGGGACCGGGGAATATCGGCGCGTCCGCGGTGTTGCCGTTGAGCGGACGGGGTCGGCCCGGGGCGGTGCTCCGATTCCGTCGCGCCCGTGTTCCGACACGTGAGATCGGCGTCTCGGAATGTGAGTGACGGCGCCACTGCGGCCCGCCCCCGCCGGGCGCGCCCCGTGTGACGCCGACGCGAAGTGCCTGTTAGGCAAGGCTTACCTGGGTGATGTATGGCATGGATCACCATTTGCCCCCCAGGACTTATTTACGCCACACTGATGTTGTGAAAAAGGTGAGCGGTCCACAGCGAGCCGACGGAGGCGCCCCCGCGGGTGCGCCCCGGATGCCCGCTGCCTCCGAGCTGGGTGCCGAGACCGGCACCCGCGCCCGGGTGGCCCGGCTCATCCTGGAACACGGTCCGATCACCGCATCCACGCTGGGGGAGCGCCTCGGGCTCACCCCCGCGGCCATCCGCCGCCATCTCGACAACCTCATGTCCGAGGGCATGGTCGAGGCGCGCGACGCCCGGCCGCACGCCCGCCGCGGCCGAGGCCGCCCGGCCCGCGTCTTCGCCATCACCGACGCCGGCCGCGACGCCTTCGTCCACGGCTACGACGACCTCGCATCCAGCGCCCTGCGCTTCCTCGCCGAGAAAGCCGGGGCCGAGGCCGTCACCGAGTTCGCCCGCAGCCAGGTCGCCGACCTGGAACGCCGCTACCGGCCCCTGCTCGCCGCGGTCCCGCCGCAGCACAGGGTCCGGCTCCTCGCCGAGGCGCTGTCCAACGACGGCTATGCGGCGTCGGCCGGGTCGGCACCGGCCCCGGGCGGCGGCGAGCAGCTCTGCCAGCACCACTGCCCTGTGGCGCACGTGGCCACCGAATTCCCCGAACTCTGCGAGGCCGAGGTCGAGGTGTTCGCGCGGCTGCTCGGCACACCCGTGCGCAGGCTCGCCACCATCGCCCACGGCGACGGCGTCTGCACCACCCATGTCACTCCCCGCGACATCGCCACGGCAGAGATGCGCGCCGCTGAGAACGACCCCCGCCCGAACCCGGGTGACGGCGGGCAACGCCCTGTGAAGGACTCTTGAGTCCAGGAGGATCCGCGTAATGACGTCAATCGCGCACCCCGAGCTCGAAGGGCTCGGAACCTATGAGTACGGCTGGGCCGACTCCGATGAGGCCGGCTCCTCCGCGCGCCGCGGCCTCAACGAAGAGGTCGTCCGCGACATCTCCGGCAAGAAGAACGAGCCGGAGTGGATGGAGAAGCTCCGTCTGAAGTCGCTGAAGCTCTTCGGCAAGAAGCCCATGCCCTCGTGGGGCGCCGACCTGTCCGGCATCGACTTCGACAACATCAAGTACTTCGTGCGGTCCACGGAGCAGCAGGCCACCTCGTGGGAGGAGCTGCCCGAGGACATCAAGAACACCTACGACAAGCTCGGCATCCCCGAAGCCGAGAAGCAGCGCCTGGTCGCCGGTGTCGCCGCGCAGTACGAGTCCGAGGTCGTCTACCACCAGATCCGCGAGGACCTGGAGGAGCAGGGCGTCATCTTCCTCGACACCGACACCGCGCTCAAGGAGCACCCGGAGCTGTTCCAGGAGTACTTCGGCACGGTCATCCCGCCCGGCGACAACAAGTTCGCGGCGCTCAACACCGCGGTGTGGAGCGGCGGGTCCTTCATCTACGTGCCCAAGAACGTGCACGTCGAGATCCCGCTCCAGGCTTACTTCCGCATCAACACCGAGAACATGGGCCAGTTCGAGCGGACCCTCATCATCGTCGACGAAGGCGCCTACGTGCACTACGTCGAGGGCTGCACCGCGCCGATCTACAAGTCCGACTCGCTGCACTCCGCGGTCGTCGAGATCATCGTCAAGAAGAACGCGCGCTGCCGCTACACCACCATCCAGAACTGGTCGAACAACGTCTTCAACCTCGTGACCAAGCGCGCCGTCGCCTACGAGGGCGCCACCATGGAGTGGATCGACGGCAACATCGGCTCCCAGGTCACCATGAAGTACCCGGCCGTCTACCTCATGGGCGAGCACGCCAAGGGCGAGACCCTGTCCATCGCGTTCGCCGGCGAGGGCCAGCACCAGGACACCGGCTCCAAGATGGTGCACTGCGCGCCCAACACGTCCTCCACCATCATCTCCAAGTCGGTGGCCCGCGGCGGCGGCCGCGCCTCCTACCGCGGCCTGGTCCAGGTCCAGGAGGGCGCCGATCACTCCAAGTCCACGGTGAAGTGCGACGCGCTGCTGATCGACACGGTGAGCCGCTCCGACACCTACCCCTACGTCGACGTCCGCGAGGACAACGTCGAGATGGGCCACGAGGCCACGGTCTCCAAGGTCAGCGAGGACCAGCTCTTCTACCTGATGAGCCGGGGCCTGGACGAGGACGAGGCCATGGCCATGATCGTGCGCGGGTTCGTCGAGCCCATCGCGCGTGAGCTGCCCATGGAGTACGCGCTGGAACTGAACCGGCTGATCGAGCTGCAGATGGAAGGAGCGGTTGGTTAAGTTGACCAGCCCCAATCTCGGAATCAAGGAGCACACCCACGGCGGGGAGCTCCCGATCTCCAAGCTGGACGTCCACGGGTCGTTCGACGTCGCCGACTTCCCCGTGCCCAATGGGCGCGAGGAGGAGTGGCGGTTCACCCCGCTGCGCCGGCTGCGCGGACTGCACGACACCCGCGAGACCGCCGAGGGCGCCGTCACGGTCGCCACGAGCGCTCCCGGTGACGTCCGCGTCGAGACCGTCGCCCACGGCGACCCCCGCCTTGGCACCGCGTTCCTGCCCACCGACCGCGTGAGCGCGCTCGCCTTCCGTGACTTCACCCAGGCCACGGTCGTGACCGTCCCCAAGGACACCGCCGCCTCGGCACCGGTGTTCATCACGGTCACCGGCGACGCCCAGGGCGGCGCCAACGGCCACCTCCTGGTGCACGCCGAGCGCCACTCCACCGCCACCGTGGTCCTGGAGTACACCGGCAGCGCCGTCTACGCCGACAACGTCGAGTTCATCGCCGACGACGGCGCCCGGCTCGACGTCGTCAGCCTCCAGAACTGGGAGCGCGACGCCGTCCACGTGTCGCACCAGTACACCAAGGTCGGCCGCGACGCCCGGTTCCGCAGCTACGTGATCACCCTGGGCGGCGACCTCGTCCGGATCTCGCCGAAGGTCGGCTACACCGGCCCCGGCGGCGACGCCGAGCTGCACGGCCTCTACTTCACCGGCGCCGGCCAGCACCACGAGCACCGTTCGCTCATCGACCACAACGTGTCCAACACCCGCAGCCGGGTCGAGTACAAGGGCGCGCTCAGCGGCGAGGACGCCCACGCGGTGTGGATCGGCGACGTCATCATCGGCGAGGGCACCCAGGGCACCGACTCCTACGAGCACAACCGCAACCTCGTGCTGACCGACGGCACCCGGGTCGACTCCGTGCCCAACCTGGAGATCTTCACCGGTGAGGTCGAGGGCGCCGGCCACGCCAGCGCCAGCGGGCGGCTCGACGACATCCACCTCTTCTACCTGCAATCGCGCGGGATCCCCGCCGATGAGGCCCGCCGCCTGGTGATCCGCGGCTACTTCGCCGAGCTGATCAACCGGATCGAGGTCCCGGAGCTGCGCGAGCGGATCCTCCAGCAGGTGGAGGACAAGCTGACCGAGCAGGGCCAGTCGTGAGCACCCCTGACACCGGTGGATTCACGAAGGTCTGCGCACTGGGCGACCTCCCCGACGAAGGGGCGCTCGGCGTGGAGATCGCCGACACCCCCGTCGCGGTCGTCCGCAGCGAGGGCCGGGTGTACGCGATCAACGACATCTGCTCCCACGCCGAGGTGAACCTGTCCGAGGGCGAGGTCGAGGACGGCACGATCGAGTGCTGGCTGCACGGCTCGTGCTTCGACCTCGCATCGGGCAAGCCCATCAACCCGCCGGCGACCCGCCCGGTGGCCACCTACGCAGTGAAGATCGAGGGCGACGACGTGCTCGTCTCGCTGGACAAGAATTCTTGAGGCTGAATCAGATATGACGAAGTTCGAAATCCGCGGGGTCCACGCCGACGTCCTCATCGGCGCCGAAGAGCGCCAGGAGATCCTCAAGGGCGTCGACCTCACCATCAACTCCGGTGAGACCCACGCCATCATGGGCCCCAACGGCTCCGGCAAGTCCACGCTGGCCTACGCCATCGCGGGCCACCCCAAGTACGAGATCACCGCGGGCGAGGTCCTGCTCGACGGCGAGAACGTGCTGGAGATGAGCGTCGACGAGCGCGCCCGCGCCGGCCTCTTCCTGGCCATGCAGTACCCGGTCGAGGTCCCCGGGGTCTCCATGTCCAACTTCCTGCGCAGCTCGGTCACCGCCGTGCGCGGAGAGGCGCCCAAGCTGCGCGCCTTCTCCAAGGAGCTCCAGCAGTCCATGGGCGACCTGTCCATCGACCCCGCGTTCGCCGCCCGCGGCGTCAACGAGGGCTTCTCCGGCGGTGAGAAGAAGCGCCACGAGATCCTCCAGCTCGAACTGCTCAAGCCGAAGGTCGCGATCCTCGACGAGACCGACTCCGGCCTCGACGTCGACGCGCTGAAGGTCGTCTCCGAGGGCATCAACCGCTCCCGGGCCACCGGCGAGGTCGGCGTCATGCTGATCACGCACTACACCCGGATCCTGAACTACGTGAAGCCCGACTTCGTGCACGTCTTCGCCAACGGCCGCATCGCCGAATCCGGCGGCGCCGAGCTGGCCGACGTCCTGGAGTCCGAGGGCTACGAGCGGTTCGCGAAGGCGGGCGCGGCCAAGTGACAACACGCGAGCTGGGGCTGCTCGACGTCGAGAAGATCCGGGCGGACTTCCCGATCCTGGCCCGGACCGTCCGCGATGGGCGCCCCCTGGTCTACCTCGACTCCGGGGCGACCTCGCAGAAGCCCCGCCAGGTCCTCGACGCCGAGCGGGAGTTCTACGAACGCCACAACGCGGCGGTGCACCGGGGAGCGCACCAGCTCGCGGAAGAGGCCACCGACGCCTATGAGGCCGCGCGGGCGACCATCGCCGGCTTCATCGGCGCGCCGGCCGGTGAAGTGGTGTTCACCAAGAACGCCACCGAGGCGATCAACCTCGTCGCCTACGCCATGAGCAACGCCGCCACCAGCGGCGCCGAAGCCGAGCGCTTCCGCGTGGGCCCGGGCGACGAGGTCGTGGTCACCGAGATGGAGCACCACGCCAACCTCGTGCCGTGGCAGGAGCTGTGCCGGCGCACCGGGGCGACCCTGCGCTGGTTCGGCATCACCGACGACGGCCGCCTCGACCTCTCCGACCTCGACTCCCTGGTCAACGAGCGCACGCGGATCGTCGCCCTGAGCCACCAGTCCAACGTCCTGGGCACGGTGCCGCCGATCGCGGTGATCTCCCGGCGGGCGCGCGAGGTCGGGGCGCTGGTCCTGCTCGACAGCGCCCAGGCGGTGCCGCACATGCCGGTCGACGTGCGCGAACTCGGCGTCGACTTCATCGCGTTCTCCGGGCACAAGATGCTCGGGCCCACCGGCATCGGGGTGCTGTGGGGACGGGCCGACCTGCTGGCGGTCATGCCGCCGTTCCTCACGGGCGGGTCCATGATCGGCGTGGTGCACATGGACCACTCCACCTGGGCCGACCCGCCGCAGCGGTTCGAGGCCGGGGTGCCCATGACCGCGCAGGCGGTGGGGCTCGCCGCGGCCTGCGACTACCTCAGCGCCATCGGCATGGACAACGTCGCGGCCCACGAGCACGCGGTGACCTCCTACGCGCTGGAGCGGCTGGGCGCGCTCGACGGTGTCCGCATCGTGGGCCCGCTCGACCCCGAGGACCGCGGGGGAGCGGTGTCGTTCGTGGTCGAGGGCATCCACCCCCACGACGTCGGGCAGGTGCTCGACGACCTCGGGGTCGCGGTGCGGGTCGGCCACCACTGCGCCTGGCCGCTGCACCGCCGCTGCCAGGTGGTCGCCACCACGCGCGCGTCGTTCTACCTGTACAACACCCTCGCCGACGTCGACGCCCTGGTCGACGGGGTCCAGGCCGCGCAGCGGTTCTTCGGGACCGCCCCGGCGGCTCCGCAGGTCTGAGAGAGGGGGCACCGATGCGGTTGGACGCGATGTACCAGGAGATCATCCTGGACCACTACCGCAACCCGCACAACAAGGGGTTGCGCGACCCGCACAACGCCGAGGCGCACCACATCAACCCCACGTGCGGCGACGAGATCACCCTCCGGGTGACCCTCGAACCCGCCGGGGGCGATGGCGGCCGCCTCGACGGCTCGGCGGTGGTGCGCGACGTCTCCTACGACAGCATGGGCTGCTCGATCAGCCAGGCCAGCGCCTCGGTACTGACCGATCTGCTGATCGGGCGCAGCGTCGACGACGGCCTGCGCACCCTCGACGCCTTCACCGTCCTCATGCACTCCAAGGGCCAGGGCGAGCCCGACGAAGACGTGCTGGAGGACGCGGTGGCCTTCGCCGGCGTCTCGAAATACCCTGCCCGTATCAAATGCGCCCTGCTCGCCTGGATGGCGTGGAAGGACGCGACCGCCCAGTCCCTGGAGAAGGAGAAGGAGGGCGCCTCATGACCGACGACAGCACGGCCGCGACCGCGCCGGACACCCGCGAGGACCCCGCAGCGGAGCCGGCCGGGACCCCTGCGACCCCCGTCGACACTGCGCTGGTCGAGGAGATCAATGAGGCGCTGAAGGACGTCATCGACCCCGAGCTGGGGGTCAACGTCGTCGACCTCGGCCTCCTCTACGGGGTCAACGTCGACAGCGGCATCATCACCCTCGACATGACCCTGACCAGCGCGGCGTGCCCGCTGACCGACGTCATCGAGGACCAGGCCACCAGCGCGCTCGACGAGTTCGACCGCGAGGTCAAGATCAACTGGGTCTGGATGCCGCCGTGGGGACCCGACAAGATCACCGACGACGGACGCGACCAGCTCCGCATGCTCGGGTTCAACGTCTGATCCCCGCGCCCCGCACAGGGGCGCACCACCGGGTACGAGAAGGGCCGTGGCACCGCCACGGCCCTGTTTCGTTCGCACTCACCCGTGGGCGGTCATCAGCACCGGGCGCAGTTCGGCGGCGATGTCGGTGTCGCCCCGCTGGGTGAGCCGGTCCAGCAGCGACTGCGGGTCGGCCTGGGGGTCGTCGCTGTCGTCGCTGATCCGGCGGGCGATGATCTTCAGCGCCTCGTCGGTGGGGGCGGGCGCGGTGTAGCCGATGAGGTGCAGCGCCCGGCTGGTGGGCCCGTGGTCGCTGAGGTCGGCGGCCGGCAGCCGGCGGGCGTCGAGCCGGTCGCCGTTGACGGTGATGAAGACCCGGTCGCCGTGCTGGGCGGAGAGCCGGCGCAGCAGCGGGCGCAGCGAGTCGAAGGCCGGCTGGTCCCGCCAGACCAGCACGAGCAGGTCGGCGCCGGGCGCCGTGAGGCACAGCAGCCGCCCCGGTTGCAGCCCCAGGTGCGTGGCGTAGCCCGGCGGCACGGTGACCGGTGCGCCGTTGAGGTGGTCGCCGGTGACGTCGACCCGGTGCCACCAGCGGCCGTCGGGCGCCCGGAAGCACCGCACCGACCCCGCGACCTGCGGCGGGAGGTCCTGCGGCATCGGGGAGGAGGCGGCGGCCGCCGACTGCGGCTGCTGGTCGCCGGGGCGGCGCCGGATCGGCAGGCCGTTGGCGGTGGTGGAGCCGCCGTCGGGGACGACGCCGGTGTGGCCCCCGCTGTAGGAGGGGGTGGGTGTGGGCGCCTCCATCGGGGTGGAGGGGTCGACCAGGACGTGGCCGTCGCGGATGCTCACCCCGGGGGTGCTCAGCAGCCAGGCCCGCAGCGACTGCTGCTGGATGCCGATGCGCGCGAGCCGCAGGCCGGCGTCGGTGAGGCTGGGGGCGTCGCCCAGCAGCTCGCGGGTCTGCCAGCGCAGCCGGTGCGGGTCGTCGGCGACCAGCCAGCCGTTGTGCAGGCGGCGGTCGGTGAACAGGGTGATCACCACCCGCCACAGCGGGGTGCCCAGCGACGGCACGTCCACCGGGTGGTCGGGGTGGGCGCTGATGAGGTGGTCGATGGTCGTGGCGGTGCCCAGCTGCTCGGACATGTCGCGCAGGTGGTTGGTGATGGGTGCGCCCTCGGGCGAGGCCAGCCACTGGAGCAGCCGCTCCTCGACGGTGCGCTGGGCGTTGCGGATGGCGCCCAGGTCGACCTGGATCTGGTCGGCGAGCAGCCGGATGCTGATGGGGTCGGCGGCGAACAGGCGCTCGGCGGCGACCGTGCGCTCGATGTCCGACCAGCTGCGGAACAGCCCCTCCAGCAGGTCGACCAGCGGGTGGCGGCCCAGCTCGGGGGCCACCGGGGTGGGGTCCTCCCGAAACTCCCGCGGCGGGTTGAACGAGGGGCGGCGCAGGGTGCGGCCCGGCCCCAGGAGCGAGCTGCGGAAGCTCTTGCCGGGCCCGGCGGCGTCGGTGGCGGGCGCGGGGGGCGGCACCGACGGGGTCCGGGACTCGCCGGCCGCGTTCTGGCGCGCCTCTTCGTCGCGCTGGGCGCGCAGCGCGCGCAGGGTGCGGATCGCCCGGGTGGCGGGGGTCTGCGGCGGGTCGACGGGCTCGGAATCGGCGCCGTCGGACACCGAGTCGGCGGAATCGGCGCCGGTGGCCGAGGTCAGGTAGGCCAGGGCGTTGTGCACGTGCTCGGGGGCCGACGCCGGCATCCAGTTGGCGATGGTCCGCACGGCCTCGACCACCAGGGCGGGGGAGGGCGCGGGGGTGCGGCCGGTGTCGCGGCCGAAGGGGTGGACGGCGCGGCCGATGACGGTCCCGATGACCTCGATCGGCCCGCAGCCCTGCGGCAGCGGCCAGGTGGCGATGGTGGCCGGGCTCGCCGAAATCAGCCGGTCCCAGGTGACCGCGGTGCCCAGGACCGCCCCGCGCACGGGCTCGGCGATGTCGTCGAGGTCGACGGTCAGCGCGCGCAGCGAGGGCAGGAACTCGGCGAGCTCCAGGTGCTCGAAGTGGTCGGCGGCGAGGTGGGCCAGCGTGTGGGCGAGCCAGGTGGCGCCCACGATGTCGAGGACGCGGGGCAGCGGAATCGACCGCCACCAGCCGTCGATGAGCCGGGCGTGGCGCAGGACCGGGCCGACGTCGGCCGGGTTGCTCCAGCGGAGAGCGGGCGCGAGGTCGGAGAGGCAGATCGGGGAAACGGCGTTCATCTGCGGGGGACCTCAACCTCCAGGCATTCGGCTCGTGACAGGCTGAACCGCACGGGCATTCGGTCAGTGCTCCACACTATGTCCGGTCGGCCCGGGCGGGGCCGTGGAACCACCGGCTCTGCGTGGTCGTGCTCGGAAAACCGATTTGGGTCGGTGTCCGCCGCGATGGTCGCAGGCCGACCCGAAAGCCCGTTTTCGAACACGCCCCTGGGTGGAGGGCGGTGGCGTGCTGTGCACTCCCCGAGATCGTACGTGCGCGTGGGGCTCGTGGGTAGTCCCACGCGACCGAAATGCGGAGCGGCGGGCGCGCCGGGCGCCGCGGGCGGGCGATCGGAACTCCGGGCCTTCGCGGGAAACGCGACGGAACGCGACGATATGTGAGGTGCATCACTTAAGAGTCGTGTGCGGGGGTGGGTTCCCGCCGCCGATACCCGGCCGGGCGCCCCCGCCGCGCCGCCGCCGGGCACGGAGCCCCGGCGATGGCCTCCTGCCAGGTACGCCGACCTCCGGGCCAGGGGCGCGGGTATGCTGGCGGGGTGCGCCGAACCCCTGACTGTCCCCACTGAGAACGCCCTCCGGGCGTCCCCGGGGTCTCCACGTGGCGCCGCCCGTCCCGCGCGCTGCCCGGTGACCCCGGCATGTCGGCGCCAGTGGCCTAACTGCATGATTGGTTGACGTGACTGACCTGGAGATGAATCCCCCTGGAGGCGCTCCGGCCGAAAGCCCGGCGGTCATTCGCTCGTACGTGGCCATCGGCGACAGCCTGACCGAAGGCCTCGACGACCGCCGCCCCGGCGGCGGCTACCGGGGCTTCGCCGACCGCCTCGCCGAACACCTGGGAACGTGCACGCCCGGCCTGCGCTACGCCAACCTCGCGGTGCGCGGTCGGCGCATGCGCCACATTTTCGGCGAACAGCTCGACCGCACCCTCGCCTTCCGGCCCGACCTCGTCACCGTGCACGCGGGCGGCAACGACGTCCTGCGGCCCAACACCGACCTCGACGCCCTCGCCGCCGAGTTCGAGGCCGGTGTCCGGCGGCTGCGCGACGCCGGGATCCGGGTGGTCATCCTCTCCGGCCACGACACCGGCTGGATCCCCGTGCTGCGCGCCTACCGCGGGCGGATCGCGGTGTTCAGCATGCACCTGCGGGCGATCGCCGATCGCACGAGCAGCGACATCGTCGACCTGTGGTCGATGACCGCCCTCAACGACCCCCGGTCCTGGAGCGCCGACCGGCTGCACTTCAACGCCGACGGCCACCGCATCGTCGCCGCGCGCATCGCCGAGGTGCTGGGGACCCCCATGGGGCCGCGGGAGGTCTGGGCGCGCCCCTGGGACACCCCGCCCGAGCGGCTGCCGCGCATCCTGCGCCGCCGCGAGAACCTGCGGTGGACCCGCCAGTACCTGGTCCCCTGGCTCAGCCGGCGCGCCATGGGGCGCTCCACCGGCGACGGCCGGGTGCCCAAGCGCCCCGACCTCACCGTCCTCAGCGGGGAGCGGCCCTGCCCGCCGGACACCCCGGGCAACGGCCTGCCCCGCTCCTGACCCGCCCGCCCCGGCACGGCGACCGGCCGGGGCCTGCGGGTCAGCCGTGCGCCAGGCTGCGGATCAGGTCGCCGACGTGCACCACCCCGGTGCACTGGCCGAACTCGTTCACCGTCACCAGGTCGTCGTAGACGCGCTCCCGGTCGGCGCCGGCGGCGCGCAGCGCCTCCATCGCGCGGAATCCGCGCGGGACCGTGCGGGGCGGGTCGGCCAGCCGGCGCGCCGGGCGCTTGGCGTGCAGCGCGTGCCCGTAGGGCCCGGTGATGGCCAGCAGGAACCGCGTCCGGTCCAGCAGCGCGATGGGGCGCTCGGCGTGGTCGATGAGGACCACGCTCGTCAGGGCCGTGTCGTTGGTGAACGCCTCCAGCACGTCCTCGGCCGTCGCATCGTTGGCCATGGCCACCGGGGGCAGCACGAACTCCGCGATCGAGGGCCCGTTGTCACCGGGCGCCGCGGAGGCCGCCGAGGCCACGGCGGTGTCGGGGACGGGACGGATCCGGTCGCCGGGGCTCCACTGGTCGTCGGCGAAGAGCGGGCCGTGGGCGAGCCGGATGCCGATCTCCCGCAGCCGCAGCAGCTGCGGCACCGAGTCGACCCCGGTGGCCAGCAGGAACGCCCCGGTGCCCTGGGCGATGCGCGCCAGGCCCTCCACCATCGCGGTGCGCCGGTCGTCGCCGGGGACGCCCGCGGTCAGCTTCGGGTCCAGCCGCACCAGGAACGGGTCGGCCTCCAGGAACAGGTCGGGGGCGATCGAGGAGGTGCCCAGCGCGCAGCGGAACCCCAGCCCGCGCGCCCGGGTGATCCCGCGTACGAGATCGCGCCGGGGCAGGGTGCCGATGTCGGCGCCGAGCATGAGCGTGACGTCGCGGGGCCGCCGCCCGGCCCGCCGAAGGCCGCGCTCGACCAGCCGGAACAGTTCGGGGTCGGCGCCGGCGACCGCCGCCGCGGGCAGCGGGAGGACCAGCGGGAGCAGCGATTCCAGGGAGGTCATCCGGCGTGTCAGGCGGGCCAGCAGCTCGGCCTGGGCGGCGGGGTCGTCGGCGGGGGCGGAGACGGGGCTTTCCACTTCCACCGCGAGTACGGACCCGGAGTCCAGATCGACGACCGGCCGCATGACCGGGGCACCGCCGGGGCCGTCTCCCGGGCCGTCGCTCCTGGTGGCGCCGTCACCGGGGGTCATGCCACCGGCGGCGAGGGACGAGGAGGACACCCCTCCATCTTCACCGCGCCGCACGGCACTGTCAGGCGCGATGACCCGGAGTTCCCGCGAACTTCGCCGCCGGGACCGGAACCGTTAACCAGGTTCGGACACGCTCCGTAACGAAAACGGCGGTGACCGGGGAGTCCCCGGTCACCGCCGCAACCACGTCTTAGCGCCTACACCCGCCGGAAGGCGAGGGCGATGTTGTGGCCGCCGAACCCGAACGACTCGTTCAGCGCCGCGATCGCGTCGGCCGGCAGGTCGCGCGGCTTGTCCCGCACGATGTCGACCCGGACGCCGGAGTCGAGGTTCTCGATGTTGATGGTCGGCGGGATCCGCCCCTCGTGCAGCGCCAGGACGGTCGCGATCGACTCCACGGCGCCGGCGCCGCCGAGCAGGTGCCCGGTCATGGACTTGGTGGAGGTGACGGAGACCTCGTCGGCCGCGGCGTCGCCCAGAGCGGAGCGGATGGCGATGGTCTCGCCGACGTCCCCGGCCGGGGTCGAGGTGGCGTGCGCGTTGACGTGCGCGATGTCCGACGGCTTGAGGTCGGCGTCGGCCAGCGCCATGGTGATGGCCCGCGCCTGGCCGACACCCTCGGGGTCGGGCTGCACGATGTCGTGGGAGTCGTTGGTGTACCCGGCGCCGGCGGCCACCGCGTAGATGCGGGCGCCCCGGGCGCGGGCGTGCTCGGCGCTCTCCAGGACGACGATGCCGGCGCCCTCGCCCATGACGAAGCCGTCGCGGTCGGCGTCCCACGGGCGCGAGGCGCGCTGCGGGTCGTCGTTGCGGGTCGACAGCGCCCGCATGGAGGCGAAGGACGCGATGTTCAGCGGGTGGATGGCGGCTTCGGTGCCGCCGGCGATGACGACGTCGGCGCGGCCCGCGCGGATCATCCCGATCGCGTCGGCGATGGCCTCGGCGCTGGACGCGCAGGCGCTCACGGGGGCGTGCGCCCCGGCGCGGGCGGTGAACTCCAGGGCGACGGCGGCCGAGGGGCTGTTGGGCATGAGCATCGGCACGGTGAACGGCGAGACGCGCTGCCAGCCCCGCTCACGGAAGGTGTCGTACTGCTCCAGGATGGTGAGGATGCCGCCGATGCCGCTGGAGACCACCACCCCCAGCCGCAGCGGGTCCATCTCGGGCGCGCCGGCGTCGTCCCACGCCTCCTGCGCGGCGATCAGCGCGAACTGCTGCGTGCGGTCGAGCCTGCGCAGGCGCTGCCGGGGCAGCTTCTCCTTGGGGTCGACCGCCGCCTGGCCGGCGAAGTGGACCGGCAGCACATCGTGCCAGTCCTCGGGGAGCGCCGTGATACCGGACCGACCTTCGAGAAGCGCGGACCAGGTCGTGGCGACGTCACCTCCCAGCGGGGTGGTGGCGCCGAGGCCAGTGACGACGACTTCGGTGGGACTCATTGGCCTTATCGCCCTTCTCGTCTCGTGGGTTCGGTCCCGCGGTGCGGGGGGCGGGGTACCGGGTGGGGTCTGGGCCGCCGGCGGGGGCGGCGCGGCCTGCCGGGCGGCCGCGGCCGGACGGGGTCCGGCGCGGGCCGCGCCCGCCCGGCAGGCGGAGAACCGCGGAAGAAGTGCCGCTACTTCTGGGACTTCTGGACGAAGTTGACGACGTCCTGGACCGTCGTGAGCTCCTTCAGCCGGTCGTCGGGGATCTCGGCGCCGAACTTGTCCTGCGCGGCGACCGCGATCTCCACCATGGAGAGGGAGTCGATGTCGAGGTCGTCGACGAAGTTCTTCTCCGCGGTGACCTCTGCGGCCGGGACACCCGCGATCTCGTCGATGATCTCGCCGAGGCCTTCGAGGATCTCCTGCTCAGAGTGCTGCGCCATGTTGGGGTTTCTCCTTGGGTCTTCGTGCGGTCGTACGTTCGCCGTGGGACCTGCGCGCGAGCGCGCGCCGGCCGGGGTCCACGGATGTCTAGGGAATCTCCAGCACCTGGGCCGCGTAGGTGAGCCCCGCGCCGTATCCCAGGGTGAGCACGGTGCTCCCCGAGGGCAGTTCGCCGCGGCCGGCCATGCGCGAGAGCGCAAGGGGGACGGATGCCGACGAAGTGTTGCCCGCCGTGACAATATCGCGGGCGATGATCGCCTGCGGCGCGCCCAGCTTGCGGGCGATGGCCTCGACGATACGCAGGTTGGCCTGGTGGGGGACGAACGCCGTCAGCTCCGACGGCTCGACGCCCGCGCGCCGCAGCGCCTCCAGGGCCACCGGGTAGAGCTGGGTGGTGGTCCACCGGAAGACCGCCTGGCCCTCCTGGGTCAGGTACTTGCCGTCGCGCAGGTGGATCTTGTCGGCCTGGTCGCCCGCGCTGCCCCACACCACCGGGCCGATGCCCGGGGTGTCGGCGGCCGAGACCACCGCCGCGCCCGCGCCGTCGGCGAAGATCACGCAGGTGGTGCGGTCGTCCCAGTCGAGCCAGTCCGACAGCTTCTCGGAGCCGATGACCAGCGCGTTGGTGGCCGACCCCGCGCGCACGGCGTCGGCGGCCACGCCCAGCGCGTAGCAGAACCCCGCGCAGGCGGCGTTGACGTCGAACGCCCCGGGCGCGCTGATCCCCAGCCGGGCGGCGACGCTGGCGGCGGCGTTGGGGATCTGGTCGGTCTGGGTGCAGGTGGCGACGATCACCAGGTCGATGTCGGAAGGGTCGAGGCCCCCGGCCGCCAGCGCCTTGCCGCCCGCCGCCGCGGCCATGCTGACCACGGTGTCGTCGGCGCCGGCGATGCGGCGCTCTCTGATGCCGACGCGGCTCTGGATCCATTCGTCTGAGGTGTCCACCCGCCGGGCAAGGTCGTCGTTGGTGACGACGTTGCTGGGCTGGTACTCCCCGAGCGCGACCAGGCGCGCTCCGGGGGCCCCGGGAGTCAGGTTCATTCGGGCAGGCCTTCCTGGTCGACGGGGGTGCGACCGGCGTGTTCCTTGATCAGATCGCGTGCCGCGTCGAGGTCGTCGGGGGTCTTGACGGCCAGGCGCTCGACGCCGCGCAGGGAGCGCTTCGCCAAGCCGACCAGGGTTCCGGCCGGGGGCAGCTCGATGAGGGCGGTGACCCCGAGGTCCGCGAGGGTCTGGGTGCAGGCGTCCCAGCGGACCGGAGAGCTGATCTGGGAGACGAGCCGGTCGAGGTACTCGCGCCCGCTGCCCACCACCGCGCCGTCGCGGTTGGACAGCAGGCGGGTGCGGGGGTCGGCGGCCTCGGTGGTCGCGGCGATCCGCTCGACGCGCTCCACCGCGGGTGCCATGTGGTGGGTGTGGAACGCCCCGGCCACCGACAGGGAGCGCAGCCGCGCTCCTTCGGGCCGGTTCTCCGCCAGGGCGGCGAGCTGCTCGGTGGTCCCGGCGGCGACGATCTGGCCGGCGCCGTTGTCGTTGGCGGGGGTCAGCCCGTGGGCCTCCAGGGCGGCCAGAACGGTTTCGCGGTCGCCGCCGAGGACGGCGGTCATCCCGGTGGCGATGGTCGACGACGCCTCGGCCATGCCGCGGCCGCGCTCGGCGACCAGGCCGAGGGCGGCCTCGGGGGTGAGCACGCCGGCGACACCTGCGGCGGTGAACTCGCCGACACTGTGGCCGGCGACCGCGTCGATCGCGCCCGGGGCGTCGTCGAGGTCGCCGAAGAGCGCGATGGCAGCGGCGAGTCCCGCGCCGACCAGCAGGGGCTGGGCGATCGCGGTGTTGCGGATCTCGTCCGCGTCGGCGGTGGTGCCGCAGCGGGCGAGGTCGAGGCCGGCGACCTCGGACCACCGGTCGAACCGCTCGGCCATGCCGGGGAGTTCGAGCCAGGGGGAGAGGAATCCGGGGACCTGGGCGCCTTGGCCGGGAGCAACGATTACAAGCACGACATCCACCTTGCCCTGTAGAACATCACCAGCTTGATGGGGACAACCACGAAGTTTAGAAGGCTCGTTTTGTCGGGGTCCTACAATCCCGGCGCTTCGGGGGCCGATTCCAGTGGAACGGGTCACGTTATGACCGCTCGGTACGCGGCCGGCGGGGGTCTGCGGCGGCCGTGTCGTCGTTCCCGCACGTCGGCGGATGCCACTCTAGGGATGGTGAGCACAGATTCCACAGATCCGCGGGACGGGGACGACACGGGGGGCGGCCCGGGGGACCGCACCGACCACGAGGCCGCCGTACGCGCGCAGACCGTCCAGCGCCTGGAGCGGTCGATGGGGGCGATCGGCACGGCGGCCGTCGCCCGCATGGAGAGCCGGCTGTCGTGGTTCCGCCGGATGTCGGCGGAGGACCGCTCCTGGGTGGGGCTGGTGGCGCAGTCCGGCGTCGCGGCGTTCGTCGACTGGTTCAAGACACCGGGGCGCGGGCGCCCGCCGATAACGGTCGAGGTGTTCGGCACCGCGCCGCGCGAACTCACCCGATCGGTCACCCTCTTGCAGACCGTGGACATGATCCGGGTCGTCATCGACGTGGTCGAGAACCAGGTCGACGAGCTGGCCGCCCCCGGAGGCGAGCAGCAGCTGCTGGAGGCGGTCCTGCGCTACACGCGCGAGGTGGCGTTCAGCTCCGCCAAGGTCTACGCGCGCGCCGCCGAGGCCCGCGGCTCCTGGGACGCCAGGCTGGAGGCGCTGATCGTCGACGCCCTCCTGCACGGCGACCACGAGGACGGGCTGCCGACCTGGGGGTCGGCGCTGGGCTGGTCGAAGACGCCGGTGATCGCCGTCGCCGGGGGGCTGGGCGGGCTCGACCGCGACAGCGTGCTCGACGACCTGCGCGCGGCGGCCCGCCGCGGCGGCCACGACGTCATCGCCGGGGCGCAGGGCGAGCGGGTGGTCGTGGTGGTCGGCCTGGCCGAGGACGCCGCCGACGACACGGCGCGCCTGCGCGCCGCCGAGGCGCTGGCCGGGCTGTTCGGTGAGGGGCCGGTGGTGGTCGGGCCGCCCGCCCCCGACCTGCACGCGGCCGGGGAATCGGTGCGCGCCGCGGTCAGCGGGCTGCGCGCCTCGGTCGCCTGGCCCGACGCGCCGCGGCCCGTTGCGGCCGAGGACCTGCTGCCCGAACGGGCCCTGGAGGGCGACGCCGCGGCCCGCCGCCGGCTCGTGGAGCAGATCTACCTGCCGCTGCGCGCCGCCGGGTCGCCGCTGCTGGACACGCTGTCGGTGTACCTGGAGCACGCGTCGTCGCTGGAGTCGACGGCGCGCATGCTGTTCGTGCACCCCAACACCGTGCGGTACCGGTTGAGCCGGATCGCCGAGCTGACCGGGTACCTCCCCTCCGACGGGCGCGGCTCGTTCGTCCTGCGGGTCGCGGTGACCCTGGGCCGGCTGACGGAGCGGGGGAGGCCGACGGCGGTGTGAGGGCACCGCGGGGACGCCCCTGCGGGTGGAGGGAGCCCCGCTGGGGGCGCCCATCGGGCCGATCGGGAAAAACCACCTGATCTGGTGTGATTCACCGGGAACCTGAGGTTTTCCCCCGCCGTTGCCGGGGAGGAGGCACAGCGGGACCCCTTCCGGAAGGAGCGCGCGGCAGGGCGTCCTCCGGCTCACCTGGAGGGCGGCAGATCGCCGCACGCGTGCGTCAACCGGGGGCGGGCCCCGGGCGTCCAGCCTCCTGAGAGACCGATCCGATGCGGGCCGGCCTGGTGTGCGGACGTGCAATTGCCGATAACGTATCCGGTGAGCGATTGGTCACGACCCGTACACGATTCCGGTCGGCGGTCCCCGGGTGTCGCCGTCCCCGGTGTGCGCACCGGTCGGCGCCCCTCGTCGGGAGGTCTCTCGCTCACGTGGTGGTAGCGCATGAGGATTGGGGGGTGCTTGGCCGTGGTGGTCGACAGGGCCGGAAAGCTGTACGCGAGATTGGTGGCGGCCGTTCAACGGCCGACCGAGTCCGGGCAGCTCTGGCGCCAAGTGCTCTTCTACCTGCCGGCCCCGATTCCGATCGTCGGCCTCGTGGCGCTCATCGTCGGCGGCGGGTTCTCCGCGCCGGGCGTGACCATCCTGCTGTCGGGGTCGGTCGCCGTGGCCGCGCTGCTGCTGGCGGTCGTCGTGCAGCCCACGCCGCTGCCCGAAGGGCTCTCCGCCGAGGCGTCGGTGCGCCGTTCGCTGCACCGGTTCCGGCAGATCACCGCGCTGCGCATCGCCCTGGCCCTGGCACCCATCGCCGTGGGCGCGGGCGCCTCCATCGCCGGGGGCGGCCTCTTCCCGCTGCTGGCGGCCCTCGTGCTGGCGTGGCCGCAGCTCGTGCTGGCCTCCCCGACCTTCTTCACGATCACGCGGGCCCGGCGCGCCATGGAGGGCTGGGGCACCAAGGCCTACCTGTGGGCGGCGCTGGCGCAGCCCGCCCCGGTCGAGTGGCCGTTCGTCACCCGCGGCGCGGCGCGCGTGCGTGAGTGGAAGGCCGAGCGGGTGCGGCGGGCGGCCGAGGCCGGATCCCGCGAGGACGACGACGCCTCTTCCGCGAGAGCGGACGACGACACCGAGCTCGACCCGTCGGGGCTGCCCGAGCGCCTTGCGGTGCCCAGTGCCGAGCCCAAGGCCGAGCCCGCCAACCTGATCCCCGGGTTCCCGGCGGCCGGTGCCGCCCCGACCGCGGCGCGGCGCATCCCCCGCACGTCCCCCGGTGCCGCCCGCCGCAAGAACCGCCCCGCACGCCCCGTCCAGCGCCCCAAGACCAAGAGCTGACGGCCCGGCGCCGGGGACCGCACGCACGGTCCCCGGCGCAGGCCCCGTCCGCCCGGGGCGTTCAGGACTCCGGGCCCGCCAGACCGGGGACGGAGATGGCGTCGAGCAGGCGCCCCCACTCCGGGTACATCGCGACCTTCTTCCCGTGCAGCGCCGCGACCTCCCCGCTGGTGCCGGGGTCCAGGTCGTCGGACATGCGCACCCCGCCGAGCTTCTCGATGTGCGGCAGGATCACGTCGTCGCCGTTGATGTGGTCGGGCTCGTGCATGTACCGCTCCAGTGCCGCCAGGTCGGCCACCCCGGCCACGTAGGTGTGCGTGTAGCCGTCGTCGGGGAGGCGGAGGTCCTCGCCGACCGCCGAGAACGCGACCGGCTCCAGTGATGCCGTGCGGCGCATGGTCGCCAGGACCTTCTCCTTGTCCTCCTCGGTCGTGCCGTCCTTGAAGCTGAAGCGCAGGATGTTGACGATCACGGACGTGCTCCTTCATGCCGATGTGCTACTAAACGGAACAGAAAACTGAACCGGTGGGTTCAGTCTGCGGATCATGGGCGGGATGTGCAAGTCGGGTCCAGGGAACTGAACCCGCGGGTAAGGGTTCCGGCCGGCGTGCGCTAGCATGCGGGCATGGCAGGGACGACGGCATCGGCCGGACGCGCGGCGCCGCGCGGGCGCATCGACAAGCGGCAGGCGATCCTCGACGCCGCCTTCACCGTCTTCGCCCGGCGCGGGTACGGCCAGGCCTGCGTGAAGGAGATCGCCGAGACCGCGGGCGTGGCCAAGCCGACCGTCTACAACCACCTCAACGACAAGGAGACCCTGTTCCGCAACGCCGTGGAGGCCGCGGCGGACACGGTGATGGGGGAGAACCTCGCCGCCGCCGAGCGGCTGCGCGACCCCGGTGACGACCCCCGGGCCGCCCTCGACGACACCGCGCTCCGGCTCCTGCGGGTGTGCTGCTCGGAGCGCGCCCGTGCGCTGCGCTGGCTGACCTACGAACAGGTGGGGCGCTTCCCTGACCTGATCGAGACCGTGCAGGGGCGCACATCGGGGCGGCTCTGCGACGCGCTGGCCGACCGGTTCGCGCGGCTCTCGCTGTCGGGGTTCCTGCGCCCGTGCGATCCCGCGCAGGCCGCGGAGCAGTTCCTCGCGCTGCTCACCGCCCCGATCGAGGGGCGGTCGCGGCTGGGGACCCGCCCGGTCCCCGCCGCCGAGGTGCGCACCGTGGCCGGGGCCGCGGTCGAGACCTTCGTCCGCGCCTACGGGGCACCCGGCGCGGGCGCGGCCTGACCCCCGGGCTGCGTCCCCGCCGCTAGGAGTCGGGGTCCCGGCCGGCCTCCCGGTCGGTGAAGGCCTGGACGAGCTGTTTCTCGGCGGTGTCCAGGTAGTCCGCCAGCCGCGCCTCGGCGGCGGCGGGGCGCCCGGCCGCCAGCTCCTCGTAGATGCTCCGATTGAGCTCCAGGTAGGGCACGTGGTAGGTGTGCGGGTCCGCCATCACGTGGAAGACCAGGCGCAGCTCGGCCAGGATCTGCCGCATGATCTCGTCGATGCGCGGACTGCCGCTCAGCCCGGCGACCGCCTGGTGGAAGTGCATGTTCGCGGTGCCCAGCCCCCACCAGTCGCCCCGGTCGTAGGCCGCGGTGCCGGCCGCCACGGCCGCGCCCACCGCGTCCACCGCCGCGGGCGGCGCCCCTGCGGCGCCGCGCAGGGCGGCGAGCTCCAGTGAGCGCCGGACCCGGAACAGGTCCACCACGTCGGCCAGGCCCGGGTGGGCGACGAACACGCCGCGGTTGAACTCGTGGACGAGCAGCCGCTCGTGGCCCAGCAGCCGGAACGCCTCACGGAGCGTGTTGCGCGAGACCCCGAGTCTGCGGCCGATCTTCTCCTCCGACAGCCGCGTCCCCGGCGGCAGCGCCCCCTTGATGACGTACTCCCGCAGCCTGTCGGCGACCCGCTCGGCGGTGCTCGACCGCTCCAGGCCCTCGCCGACGTCGGGTATCCCGTCGATCCAGTCGCCCGCCACCGCCACACCGGCTCCTCGTCATCGTCGCCTGGAGCCCGGGTTCCGGCCTCCATGTCCATTGTCACGGACGGTACGCGCGCCTCCGCCCTCAGGGTGCGGCGCGCGGCGATACGCGATCGTCATCGTCGGACATCTTCTTGAAATTGAAGTATTGGAGTATTGTTCAACAATACGGCGTTGTGGTCGCCGTCACCCCGGCGGACGCCCCCGTCCCCCTCACCACCGCGGAGGCTCATGATGAGCGAGTCCCCCCAAGCGCCCCCTCGGCCGCGCGCCAAGCGCGTCTTCCTCAGCAGCGGGCTGCTCGGCGCAATGTTCCTGATGGCCACCAGCGCCATCGGTCCGGGTTTCATCACCCAGACCACCACCTTCACCGCCCAACTCGGCGCCACCTTCGCCTTCGCGATCCTGGTGTCGATCCTCGTGGACATCGCCGTCCAGCTGAACATCTGGCGGGTCATCGGGGTCTCCGGCACCCGCGCCCAAGACCTCGCCAACCAGGTCCTGCCCGGCGCCGGATACGTGCTCGCCGCGCTGATCATCTTCGGCGGGCTCGTCTTCAACGTCGGCAACGTCGCCGGCACCGCGCTCGGCCTCGATGCGCTCGCCGGCATCGACGCCCGGATCGGCGGGGCCGTCTCCGCCGCCCTGGCCATAGCGCTCTTCCTGGCCAAGCGCGCCGGCGCCGCCATGGACCGCATCCTGATCGCCCTCGGCCTGCTGATGATCGGCCTC
Source organism: Nocardiopsis sediminis (assembly GCF_042650565.1). NCBI lineage: Bacteria > Bacillati > Actinomycetota > Actinomycetes > Streptosporangiales > Nocardiopsidaceae > Nocardiopsis > Nocardiopsis sediminis. Next base: position 49,171 of record NZ_JBHSBH010000002.1, on the reverse strand, counting down.
ACCCTGTACGCGGCGGTCGTCTCCGGCCCGCCCGTCGGCGACGCCCTTGTCCAGTCGGTCCTGCCCGAACGGCTCGATTCCGACGTCTTCCTGGCGACGGTGACCATCATCGGCGGGACCGTCGGCGGCTACATCACCTACGCGGGTGCGCACCGGCTGGTGGAATCCGGCCTGGGCGGGCACGAGAACGCCGATGCGGTGACCCGCACCTCCGTCACCGGGATCATCGTCACCGGCGTCATGCGCGTGCTGCTGTTCCTGGCGGTCCTCGGCGTGGTCGCCGGCGGCGCCGCCATCCTCGACGCCCCCAACCCGCCGGCCGAGGCGTTCCGCCAGGCCGCCGGCGAGGTCGGGCTGCGGCTGTTCGGCGTCATCATGTGGGCGGCGGCGATCTCCTCGGTCATCGGCGCGTCCTACACGTCGGTCTCCTTCGTCACCACCTTCTCCGCGCGCCTGGAGCGCGCCAAGGGCTGGCTGGTCGCCGGGTTCATCGCCGTCTCCACCGTCATCTACCTGCTCCTGGGGCAGGCGCCCGCCACGCTCCTCATCCTGGCCGGCGCCCTCAACGGGCTCATCCTCCCGGTGGGGCTGGGCATCATGCTCTGGGTGGCCGCGCGCCGGTCCCACGACCTGCTCGGCGGATACCGGTACCCGAAGTGGCTGCTGGGCATCGGCGTCGCGGCGTGGCTGCTCACCCTCTACATCGCCGCCAACGCCCTCACCGGCATCGCCGACCTCTGGCAGTGACCACCCCGCCCCGAGGGCGGCCCGCGACCCCCGACACCTTGGAGGCTGCCGTGCACATCGACCTCAACTCCGACATGGGCGAGAGCTTCGGACGCTGGACGCTGGGCGACGACGAAGCGCTCCTGTCCGTCGTCACCAGCGCGAACGTCGCCTGCGGCTCCCACGCCGGCGACCCCTCCGTACTGCGGCGCACCTGCGAGCAGGCCGCCGCCCGCGGGGTGGCCATCGGCGCGCACGTGGGCTACCGCGACCTCGCGGGGTTCGGGCGGCGCTTCATCGACGTGCCGCCCGCCGAGCTCGCCGACGACATCGTCTACCAGCTCGGCGCGCTGGACGCCTTCGCCCGGATCGCCGGCGACCGCGTCCGCTACGTCAAACCCCACGGTGCCCTCTACAACGCCATCGTGCACCACGAGGAGCAGGCCGCCGCCGTCGTGGCGGCGGTCCGCGCCTACGACCCCGGGCTGCCGGTGCTGGGCCTGCCCGGATCGGCGTGGCTGCGACTCGCCGACGAGGCCGGCCTGCCCACCGTGCGCGAGGCGTTCGCCGACCGCGCCTACACCCCCGGAGGGACCCTCGTCTCGCGGCGCGAGCCCGGCGCGGTGCTCGACGACCCGGAGAAGGTGGCCGCCCGCTGCCTCGACATCGTCGAAGGGCGGCCCATCCCGGCGGCGGACGGCACCCCGGTGCGCATCGAGGCCGACTCGCTGTGCGTCCACGGCGACAGCCCCGGCGCGGTGCAGATGGCCCAGGCGGTCTCCGGCGCCCTGTCCGCCGCGGGCGTGCGCCTCGCCCCCTTCGCCCCGGCGGCCGCGGACCGGCCGGGAACCGAGGGGCGGCCGTGCGTGCACTGACCTGTGCCGACAACGGCGTCCTGGTCGAGGTCGCCGACTTCGACGCGGTGCTGGCGCTCCAGGCGGAGCTGGCCGCCGCGCCCCTGCCCGGGGTCACCGAGATCATCCCGGCGGCCCGCACGGTGCTGCTGCGCATCGAACCCGGCCGCGCCGAGGCGGTCGCGGCGGCGGTGAGCCGGCTGCGCCCCCGCTCCGGGAGCCGTACCGATCAGGGGGAGGTCGTCCTGGACGTCGCCTACGACGGCGCCGACCTGGCCGACATCGCCGCGGCCACCGGGCTGACCGAGCGTGAAGTCGTGGCCGCCCACACCGGGGCCGCGTGGACCGTCGCCTTCTGCGGTTTCGCGCCCGGCTTCGGCTACCTGGTGGGCGACGACCCGCGGCTGCACGTCCCCCGCCGGAAGGAGGCCCGGACCCGGGTCCCCGCCGGTGCGGTGGCGCTGGCCGGGGAGTTCACCGGGGTCTACCCGCGCAGCTCCCCGGGCGGATGGCAGCTCCTGGGCCGCACCGAGGCCCCGATCTGGGACCTCGACCGCGACCCCCCGGGCCTGCTGCGCCCGGGGGTACGCGTCAGGTTCCGCGAGGCGTGAGCCCGCCGACGGGGCCGAGGCGGGGTGCACGCCGGCTCTACGCGGCCGGAGCGGGTTCTACAAAAATCTACATTGCAAAGGTAGTGGCTGTGACTTTCCGGTGATCGACGGTGGCAGCCCGTGTCCGGACGAGGACGGCGTCGGGACACGGCCGTCGGCACGGAGGGCCGTTCCCGCGTCCCCCGCCGTGTGGCGGGGGACGCGGACGGCCCCCGTTGCGGTCCGAACGGCGCGGGCCGCTGCCGGGCGGACAACGGGGCGCCGCGGGCGCGCCGGAACGGCGGCCGGCGGCCCGGGGAGCCGCCTGGGGAGCCGGGGGACACACCGCCCCGCACAACGGACAACGGACAACGGACACGCGCGGCCCGATCGGCCGCGTCCGGCAGGAAGGGAGACGGGCGCCACGATGGCAGCCCTGGAAGTGCTGGAGACCGGCCCGTTCACAACGGTGCAGGACGCCGGCAGATTCGGCCACGCCGCGCTCGGGGTGGGGCGCTCGGGCGCCGCCGACATCGCGGCATACGCCCTGGCCAACCGCCTGGTGGCCAACCCGCCCGGCGCCGCCGCGCTGGAGACCACCTACGGCGGCCTGCGCGTGCGCGCCCACGGCGCGCTCACCCTCGCCGTCACCGGGGCGACCTGCACCGTGGACGCGGGCGGGCGCGGCGGCGCCACCGACTGCGTCCTGCGCCTGGCGGACGGCGCGGAACTGCGGCTGGGGCCGCCCGCTCGCGGGCTGCGCAGCTACGTCGCCGTGCGCGGGGGCATCGACGTCGCTCCCGTCCTCGGCTCGCGCAGCACCGACACCCTCGCCGGGCTCGGACCCGAACGCCCGGTCCCCGGCGCGCTGCTGCCCGTCGGCGCGGCCCCGGAGGGGTTCCCCTCCGTCGACTGCGCCCCGGTGCCGCCGCCGCCCGGCGCCGACCTCCACCTGCGCGCCGTCCTGGGACCCCGCGACGACTGGTTCACCGCGGAGGCCGTGGAGACCCTGTTCTCCCGCCCCTACACGGTGACCGACCGCAGCGACCGCGTCGGCGCCCGTCTCTCAGGCCCCGCTCTGCCGCGGACCCGCCACGACGAACTGCCCAGCGAGGGCATGGTCCCCGGCTCCGTGCAGGTTCCCGCCGACGGCGACCCCGTCCTGTTCCTCGCCGACCACCCCGTGACCGGCGGCTACCCGGTCATCGCCGTGGTCACCGCCGCCGATGTCTCCCGCGCCGCCCAGGCCCGGCCCGGCACCCGCCTGTGGTTCCACCGTTGAGAAAGGGCAGAATCCGATGACACCGACACCGCGGGCTCCGTCCCCCGCTCAGGCCGCAGCCCTCGGCCCCGCCGGGGCACGGGGGCTGTTCCGGTCCGGGCTGGCCGTGCCGACGTCCGGCTACGCCGCCGGATACACCCAGGCCAACCTGATCGCGCTGCCGCGCGACCTCGCGTTCGACTTCCTGCTGTTCGCCCAGCGCAACCCGAAGCCCTGCCCCGTCCTCGACGTCACCGAGCCCGGCGAGGTGAGCGCGTCGATCTTCGGCGGGGACCTGCGCACCGACCTGCCCGCCTACCGCGTCTACACCGACGGCGTCCTGACCGCGGAGGCGACCGACGTGCGCGAGGTGTGGCGCGACGACCTCGTGGCGTTCCTCATCGGATGCAGCTTCACCTTCGAGACCCCGCTGCTGGAGGCCGGAATCCCGGTCCGCCACCTCGAGACCGGCTCCAATGTCCCGATGTACCGGACCGACCGCCCCTGCCGCCCCGCGGGGCGGCTGTCCGGGCCGCTCGTGGTGTCCATGCGGCCGGTCCCCGCCGACCGGGTGGCCGACGCGGTGCGCATCACGTCGCGCTACCCCGCGGTGCACGGCGCCCCGGTGCACGTGGGCGACCCGGCGGGGCTGGGGATCGCCGACCTCGGCCGCCCCGACTTCGGCTCCCCGGTCGACGTGCGACCGGGGGAGGTTCCGGTGTTCTGGGCCTGCGGCGTCACCCCTCAGGCGGCGGTCATGGCCTCCCGCCCGGAGTTCGCGATCGCGCACGCTCCGGGGCACATGGCCGTCACCGACGTCCGCGACTCCGCCCACCAGGTGCCGTAAACGGCCGCGGACCGTGTCCGTGTTCCGGGAGTTTTCCGGCCGAGTTCCGGACACCTCCGCACGGGCGGGATCGCGCCGGGCTGCGCGCCCGGAACCCGCCCGGGAAATCGTGCTCCGCTCAGCCCGACAGGCGGTGGCGACCCAGTTGCGCGACAACGGGCCGCGCCGTCGACGCCGGCTCCCCCTCACGTGCCGGGTGGCGCGGGTCGGGGGAGTGGGACCACGCCACCTCGGCGGAGCGGCCGTCCAGGGTCAGGGCCGCCAGGGAGTTGTCGTACCAGGGACCGTCGTCGAGCCGCCAGTCCAGAGCGGGGCGGCGGACCCCGGCCGCGCGCGCCATGACCGCGCCCACCAGCGCGGTGATCCCGCGCGTGGCCAGCCAGGTCATCCGGCGCAGCATCGGGGGCATCCGGTTGCACGTGGGCGAGCAGACGAGCTGCGCGATCACGGTCCCCGCGCCCTGGGCGGCCCCCGCTGCGCGGGCCCGCGCCCGCGCCAGGTAGGAGAAGTGCACGTCGCCGCCGAGGAACAGCACGCTCGCGGGCGGTTCGCCGCGCTCGCCCGCGGCCAGCCCCGCCACGGCGTCGCCGACCGCGTGGAAGGACGCCTGGAAGGCGGCCCAGTGCTCCAGGTCGAGTTCGCGCCGCAGCCGCTCCCCGGGGCCGCGCAGCCGCTGTCCCCACGCGCCGGCGCACACCGCCTCGCTCCACGCCTCGAGGTGGTGCACGGCCTTGGGCAGCAGGAACGGCAGGGAGCCGGCGATCACCAGGTGGTCGACGCCGCCGGTGAGCTGGTGGTCGAGCCAGGCGGTGCCGTCGCGGCCCAGGATGGTGCGGCGGGCGTCGTCGGCGACGTCGCGCCCGGCGCGGGTATCGACCATGAGGATCCGGCTGCGGCCGATGTCGAAGCGGTAGCTCCAGAGGTGGTGGGCGGGGTCGTCGTCGGCGCGGCGGGCGAAGGCGTCGACGGCCGGGGCGGCGTCGCCGTCGGCCCCCGCGACCTCGGCGAACACCGGGTCGGCGGCCCGCTGGGCCCCCGAGAGGTTGCCCAGGTGCTGGTAGACCCAGTACGCGCCGAGCCCGGAGGTGATCCGCGTCCGCCACCACGCCAGGGCCGCGATATCGCTCCGCCAGGCGCCGGAGGTGTTCCAGTCGTCGCGGATGTCGTGGTCGTCGAACATCATCAGCGTGGGCACCGTGGACAGCAGCCACCGCAGGTCGGGGTCGGACCAGGCCTGGCGGTACAGCTCGGCGTACTCGTCGAAGAACACGACCTCGTCGCCGGGCGGGCCGTCGGCGCTGTTCGCGCTGTCCGTGCCGGAGGTGCCGGGAGCGCCGGGGCGCCTGCGGTGCTCGTCGAGGAACGCCTGCATGCGCGGCTGGATCTCGTCGGCGTAGATCTGGTCGCCGATGAGGAGCAGCAGCGACGGCTCGCTGTCGTCGGCCGCGCCCTCGCCGCAGCGCAGGTCCGCCAGGCGCAGGGCGTAGGCGCGCAGCATGTCGACCCCGTAGCGCGCCACCGCCCGCGCCGAGTGGTCGGTGCTGGTGTGGCAGGACCCGAACATGATGCGGGCGGGGGCGCCGTGGTCGACGGTGCGCACGAGGCTCGGCGGATACGCGGAGTCGGGCTCCGGCCAGGCCACGGCGTCGTCCACGCGTACCTCATAGGGCAGCATGGCGCCGGGCGGCAGGCCCGTCAGTTCGCACAGGGCGTAGTGGTGGCCGTGCACGGTGAAGGTGTCGGCGCGGGCGGTGTGCTCGCTCGTGGCGACCGTCACCCGGCAGGGGGCGTCGGTCTCCACCCAGATCGTCGCCGTCGTGTCCGTGACGTGCCGCAGCATCGGACCCAGCCGCAGACCAGCGCCCATGTCGGTCCCTCCACCTCCGTTTTCGCGTCCCGGCCGGGGAGGACGGGGACTCCCGCCCGGTCCGGGGCGTCCTCGAGTATGGCGGGAAGGCGGCGAAGAGTCACCCGGGCGGATCATCAGCGGGGCCGGGATCGCGACCGCTGTGGGCGGAAAGGGTTGAATCACCGGTCGGCCTGGGTAAGCGTTGCCGCATGCGGACAGAACTCCTCGACCTGCCCACGGGCCGGTCCGAGAGCATCACCGACATCACCGGAGCCTGCCGGGACTTCGTTGCGCGGGCGGGCGGGAACGGGCTCCTCAACGTCTTCGTCCCGCACGCGACAGCGGGCGTGGCGATCATCGAGCTCGGCGCGGGGTCCGACGACGACCTGCTCGCGGCCCTGCGGGATCTGCTCCCGGCCGACGACCGGTGGCGCCACCGGCACGGGTCGCCGGGCCACGGGCGCTCCCACGTGATGCCGGCGCTCATCCCGCCATATGCGACCGTTCCGGTGCTCGACGGCCGGCTACAGCTGGGAACATGGCAGTCCATCGCCGTCGTGGACCTCAACGTGGACAATCCTGACCGTCAGGTTCGTCTTTCGTTCTTGACGAGCCGGTCTGACGGAGCAGGATGGTAGGTGAAGGAACCGCGAGGCGGGTGACGCGTTGACGGATCAGGCTCCCAGCGTGTGAACTTAGCCAGCAACAGCGGGATCGACCCGGTAACCGGGACCGCGAACCGCCGAGCCCCGACGCAGTGTCATGGCCGGCAGAACAGAAAAAGTGTGGAGGAGGACTTTCGTGAGCGCGACCGCGGGCCAGGCACAAAGCGAACGTGGCCTGGCCGATCGACTCGGATTCAAACCGGGTCAGGTGGTGCAGGAATACGGTTTCGACGACGACGTGGACGAGCAGCTGCGCGCGTCGATCGCCGAGCACACCGGTGAAGAGCTGGTCGATGAGGACTACGACGGCGTCGTGGACGCCGCACTGCTGTGGTGGCGGAGCGACGAGGAGGACGACCTCACCGACGTCCTCGTCGACGTTCTGACCGCGGTCGAGGGCGGTGGGGTCATCCTGGTGCTGACCCCGAAGGCCGGACGCGAGGGCCACGTTTCACCGAGCGATGTCGCGGAGGCGGCGACCACTTCCGGGCTGTCCCAGACCAGCGCCGTGAGCGCAGGCGCCGACTGGTCGGGCATCCGGCTCGTCGCTCCCAAGACGCAGCGCTGACTCGATCCTGTGGTGCCGGGGCCCGGCCCCGTGACGGTCCGCTCCGCAGCGGGCCTTGAGGGGTGCCGCCCGCCCCTGGGGGCGGGCGGCACCGTCGCCGTGCCGGTGGCCGGCCACCGGCGTGAGCCCCCAGGGGTGGGGGAGGGAACGGGGGGATGACGGTGGCGGCGTCCATCGACACCGGGCGCGCGGCGCCCGACTTCGAGCTGGCCGACCAGCACGGGCAGGCGGTGCGGCTCTCGGACTTCGCGGGGCACAAGAGCGTGCTGCTGGTGTTCTACCCGCTGGCGTTCTCGGGCGTGTGCGAGGGGGAGCTGACGGCGCTGCGCGAGAACCTGGGCGAGTTCCAGAACGAGGACGTGCAGCTGCTCAGCGTGTCCGTCGACTCCATGTTCGCCCACCGGGTCTGGGCCGACCGGGAGGGGCTGGACTTCCCGTTGCTGTCGGACTTCTGGCCGCACGGGGCGGTCGCCTCGGCGTACGGCGTGTTCGACGACACACGCGGCGTGGCGGTGCGCGGCACCTTCCTCATCGACAAGGAGGGCCTCATCCGCTGGAAGATCGTCAACCCGATCTCCGAACCCCGCGACCTCGACACCTACCGCAAGGCCCTCGCCGCCCTCACCTGAGCCCGCTCAGGGGCACCCGACCCGTTCACGAGCATCCGCCCCTGCCCACGGGCGCCTGCCCCGTCCACGCGCACCCGACGACCCCGTCCCCGGTCCCGCGCGGACCGGGGGCGGGAACCGGTACTATTTCATCCGCCGTCCGCCCACCGTGGCACCCACGGCGCTCAGGGCGTGTAGCTCAGTTGGTCAGAGCCCCCGGCTTACAACCGGGTGGTCGGAGGTTCGAGTCCTCTCGCGCCCACCGGTTTCATCCCCACCCTCCGTCCGAGCAGGCCGGAGGGTGGTTCTGTCTCTACGGCGCCGGGGACGCAGCCACAGCGCAGTCGCCGGAGCGGTCGCCACCAGGGCGGTCAGAGCGATCAGCGGCCCGCGCTCGTGTCTGTCGGAGCAGGTAACAAGCGCGGCGGCGCCCTCGCGAGCGTTCCCGTAGGGGACCCCGACGTACTCCTCGCTGGTCGGCAAGGGGCAGAAGACCCTTTCTGCTACTGCGCCGTCTGGAAATACCCGCGTGTTCTCCCACGTGGGCACGAGCATCATCCAGGCGGCGACCGCCCATCCGCCGATGGCGATCACCGCCGCCAACGCACGGACAACGGGGCCATCAAGTACTTCTGCGATGCGTTTCACGCGGATTGCCCTTCCGATTCCGTCGAATCGGAGAAGTCTGGCATCGCGACGCCGTATCCGTCATTTCGTCCGCGCCGGGTCGAACCTCGCCGCTTTCCTGCCGGTGCCGCCCGGGGATGTGGCATTGTGGTGGTGTGACCTTGGAGGACATCGTCCGGCTGCGCCGGGCCCGCGATCGGATGGACCGCGACTACGCCATGCCGCTGGACGTTCCCGCGCTGGCGCGCTCCGCCCTGATGTCGCCGGGCCATTTCTCCCGCAGTTTCCGCGCCGCCTTCGGGGAAACGCCCTACAGCTACCTGATGACCCGCCGGATCGAGCGGGCCAAGGCGCTGCTGCGGCGGGGCGACCTGACGGTGACCGAGGTCTGCATGGCGGTCGGCTGTACCTCGCTGGGGTCGTTCAGCTCGCGGTTCACCGAGCTGGTCGGCGAGAGCCCGAGCGCCTACCGGGCCCGCCCCCACGACGACGGCGCCGCCATCCCGGCGTGCATCGCCAAGATCCATACGCGGCCGGTCAGGAACAAAGAAGCCAAGGCCGCCTCGTCGTCCGTAGCATGACCTGCATGGACATTAAACTTTCCTCGTGTTTCATCGCCGTCGACGACCACGACGCGGCGCTCGCCTTCTACCGTGACGTCCTCGGCCTGGAAGTGCGCAACGACGTCGGGTTCGAGGGGATGCGGTGGGTGACCGTCGGCTCGCCGTCGCAGCCCGACGTCGACATCGTCCTCGAACCGCCCCTCGCCGACCCCAACGCCTCGCCCGCCGACCGCGAGGCCATGGCCGAACTGCTGGCCAAGGGCCTGCTGCGCGGCGTCATCTTCCAGACCGACGACTGCGACGCCACCTTCGAGCGCATCCGCGCCGCGGGCGGCGAAGTGCTCCAGGAGCCGGTCGACCAGCCCTACGGCGTTCGCGACTGCGCATTCCGCGACCCCTCCGGCAACATGCTGCGCTTCAACCAGCCGCGCAGACGGTGAGGCCCCGTCCGGCCCTGCGCCGGCTTCCCGCCCCCGGGCCTCGACCTGCCCCGTGCACCACGGCGCGACGACGGTACGGAGGAGCCGGCGGAGGCCCGCCTCGCCCCGTACATGGTCCTCACCGCCCACGCCGCGCCGACGAACTGACGGGCTGGGGCGGGCGGCGATGCGCGCGGTCGCTAGGCGGCGAGGAGGAAGCCGGCTCCCGTGGCGGTCAGGGAGCCGATGCAGATGACCGACTCGGGCCACGAGCCGGTGCGGAACCGCAGGCAGGCGGGCATCCCCAGCATCGCCCAGCGGCGTCCGTGCACCTGGAAGGGCCAGGCCAGGGGGACGGCGCTGCGGGTGAGGGCGTCGCCGAGGCTGTGGACGACCATCCCCAGCGTCAGGGACAGGCCGATGTAGGGGCCGGTGTGGGCGCCCTGGCCGATGAGCACCGCCGTGATCAGCGCGGCGCTCAGCGATACCGACAGCCATTCGGCCAGGCCGCGCCGCAGCGGCCGGGGCAGCGGGCGCAGGAGCCGGCGCCCGGTGGTCGTCATGGCCACCCAGGAGGTCATCCCGCGGCGCACCCGGCCCTTCGGCAGCGCCTGGCCGAGGCCGCGCAGGGCCAGCGACAGCGTGAACCACACGATCACGGCCATCGCCGGCCGCCACATCGCGGCCGCGCCCACCACTGTCCCGAGCGCGACCGCGAAGGCGGGGGTGTGGAAGAGGTAGCGGTGGGTGCCGGTGCTGCGGGCGTCGTTGGGGGTGCGGGTGCGGCGGTAGGCCCAGGCGGACAGCGCCTGGGCGCCGGCGGCCGCCAGGCCGGTGACGGGCCCCTGGGAACGGGCGGCGGTGGAACCCGGCTGGTCGATGTCGGGGAGGAGCGCGGCGCCGGCGCCGATGAGGGCCCCGGTGGCCAGGACCCAGGCGTCGGCGCGCATCCCGGTCAGCGGGGCGGTTGCCAGGGTCGCCGCCACGCCGGCGGCGGCCCCGGTGGCGGCGTGGCTGGGGGCCATCACGGGCGCCCGCCCCGGCCTGCGGTGACGGAGACGGCGGGGCGGACGCACCGCGGGAGCGTGGTCGTCGGTGCGTGGGGGCCTGTGGGCGGCATGGGAAGCCTCCGGGGGACGGGGACTCCAGCATGACGCAGGGCTACGGCGCGTCCACCCGCTGATGGTGGCCACAGCCGGTCGCGGTGTGCGGATCCGGCGCCGGCGCACGGGTCGCACCCGGCCGGTGGTCAGGGTCGGCCGCTCACCTTTCCAGTGTGCCCGGTGGCTTCCCCGGGGCGCCTGCGCGGAGGCCGTCCATGACCAGGTCCAGGAGGCGGTCGGCGCGGGCGTGGCCGTCCTCGGGGCCGATCTGCCACAGGCCCGAGACGGCGAGCATGAAGTCGTCGGCGGTCACGCCCGGGCGGATGGTGCCGGCCTGTTCGTTGGCCTTCAGCAGGAGTTCGATGGCGGCGATCAACCGGTCGTGGCCGGGCTTGCCCGGGCTGCCGGGTGCGCTGATGGCCTTGTGCAGCGCGTCGGACAGGCCGGCCTTGGCCATGGCGAAGCGGGCCAGCAGGTCCATCCACTCACGCAGCGCCTGATCGGGTGCGCGGGTGTCGAGCAGCCGGGCCGCGGCGTCGGTGGCCTGCTGGACCTCGTTGCGGTAGACCTCCAGGACGAGCGCCTCGCGGCTGGAGAAGTGGCGGTACAGCGTGCCCTGCCCGACGCGCGCCTTCTTCGCGATCACGCTGAGCGGGACGTCCGCCGAGCGGGTCAGCTCGGCCAGCGCCACGCTCAGGATGCGCTCGCGGTTCTGCTGCGCATCGGAGCGCAGGGGCGCGTCCTTGCCCACGCGTTCCCTCCCTTCCGGCTCTTCCCCCAGAGCCGACCTTGCTTACCGGACAGCTGTCCGGTAGATTCCCCGTTCATCGGACAACTGTCCGCTTACTGCCGTGCCGACGCAACACCCCCCATGCACCCCCCATGCGAACGGCCGGAACCGACCGCCGACCGACATTCTCGCGCATCCCGCAGGCCCGCGACCTGTCGGCCGGCTCCGACGCGCACCACACACGCGAAGGAAGGCTCACCATGGCCCCATCGACGTCCAGCGTCATCACCCTGACCGTCAACGGAGAGAAGCACACGCTGCCCGTCGACCATCGCACGACCCTGCTCGACGCGCTACGCGAGCACCTCGACCTCACCGGCACCAAGAAAGGCTGCGATCAGGGCCAGTGCGGCGCCTGCACCGTGCTGATCGACGGCCGCCGCGCCGTCTCCTGCCTCCAGCTCGCGGTGGCCGCCGAAGGCCGGGCCGTCACCACCATCGAAGGCGTCGCCGAGGGCGACCGGCTGCACCCGGTGCAGCAGTCCTTCCTCGACCTCGACGGCTACCAGTGCGGATACTGCACCCCAGGGCAGATCTGCTCCGCGGTCGCGGCGATCGAGGAGCACGCGGCGGGCTGGCCGAGCGCCGCCACGGCCGACGTCCGCCCCGAAGCCGGGCCCCCACCACTGACCGATGAGGAGATCCGCGAGCGGATGAGCGGCAACCTGTGCCGCTGCGGAGCCTACGTGTCCATCGTGCAGGCGGTCGCGCGAGCGGCCGAGGAGCAGGCCGACCGCGCCGAGGAGGCCGCCGTATGAGGGAGTTCGGCTACCGGCGCGCCTCCGATGTCGCCGAGGCGGTCGCCCTGCTCGGCGACGACCCCGATGCGCGCTTCCTGGGCGGCGGCACCAACCTCGTCGACCTGATGAAGACCGGTGTGGAGCGGCCCGCACGCCTGGTCGACGTGGGCGGCCTCCCCCTCGGCCGGATCGAGCCGGCCCCGGGCGGCGGCCTGCACGTCGGCGCCACGGTCACCAACTCCGACCTCGCCGCCCACCCCGATGTGCGGCGCCGCTACCCGGCGCTGGCGCAGGCGGTCCTGGCCGGCGCGTCGGGGCAGCTGCGCAACATGGCCACCGTCGGCGGGAACCTGCTCCAGCGCACCCGCTGCGGCTACTTCAGCGACGCGGCCGGACCGTGCAACAAGCGCCTCCCCGGCAGCGGCTGCCCCGCCGTCGAGGGCGAGCACCACAACCACGCGATCCTGGGCGCCTCCGGGCACTGCGTGGCGACCCACCCCTCGGACATGGCGGTGGCGCTCACCGCCTTCGATGCGGTCGTCGCCTACGAGACCGCCGACGGGCCGGGCGAGCTGCCGATCGCGGAGTTCTACCGCCCCGTGGGCGACACCCCCCATCTGGAGACGTCCCTTCCGCCCGGCGCGCTTATCACCGGTGTGACCCTGCCGGCCGCGCCGGTGGCGGCCGCCTCGCGGTACCGGAAGGTGCGCGAGCGCGCCTCCTACGCGTTCGCGATCGGCTCGGTCGCCGCCGCGCTCAGCGTCGAGGACGGCGTCGTGCGCGACGTGCGCCTCGCCCTCGGGGCGGTGGCGTCGCGGCCGTGGCGGGCGCGCGCGGCCGAACGGGCGCTGACCGGCCGCCCGGCGACCCCCGACTCCTTCGCCGCCGCCGCGGACGCCGAACTCTCGGCGGCCCGGCCGCTCCGCGACAACGCCTACAAGGTGACGCTGATGCGCAATCTCATCGTGTCCGAGCTGACCGGACTCGCCGAGGAGGCCGCCCGATGACCGCCACCCAGGACACCCCCGTCACCCGGACCCCAGGAACCGGGCACGTGCGCGTCGAAGGCCGGGACAAGGTCACCGGGGCGGCCCGCTACACGGGCGACCTCCCCTTCACCGGGCTCGCCCACGGCCGGCTGGTGCTGTCGGCCATCGCCCGCGGCCGCATCCGCGCCGTGGAGGCCGACCGTGTCCTCGCGATGCCCGGCGTGCTCGCCGTCCTGCACCACGGCAACGCCCCGCGCCTGATGACCGACTACATGAGCGTCACCGGCCCGCCCGACCCGGTCCTCGCCCTCTTCCAGCACGACCGCGTGCCCTACGTCGGCTGGCCGGTTGCGCTGGTCGTGGCAGAGACGCTTGAACAGGCCGCGGAGGCCGCCGCCGCGCTGGAGGTCGCCTACGAGGCCGAGCCGCACGATGTCGTGTTCTCCGCGGACCACCCCGGCACCGTCACACCGGCGAATTCGATGATGCCGGCCGAACTGGTCAAAGGGGACGTGGAGGCGGAACTGGCCGCGTCGGCGTTCGTGGTGGACCAGGAGTACACCACGCCGGAGGAGTACCACACCGCGCTCGAACCGCACGCGACGACGGCGCGCTGGGACGGCGACCGGCTCGACGTCGTCGACTCCAACCAGGGCACCCACTGGGTGGCGAACGACCTCGCCCAGCTGTTCTCCCTCGACCCGGCATCGGTGCGGGTGCGCTCCGAGCACGTCGGCGGCGGTTTCGGCTCCAAGGGGGTCCGGCCCAACCAGGTGGCCGCCACGATGGCCGCGGCCGTGTTGCGCCGCCCGGTGCGTGTCGCCCTCACCCGCCGCCAGACGTTCGCGCTCGTCGGCTACCGCAGCCCCACCGCCCAACGGGTCCGGCTCGGCGCCGACGCAGACGGGCGGCTGAGGGCGCTCGACCACCGGGGGCACAGCGCCACCTCCACCGTGCACGACTTCCTGGAGTTGAGCGCCGCCTCCGGGCGCAGCCTGTACGACGCGGACGCGCACAGCACCGTCCACCGGCTCCTGCGCCTGGACGTGCCGACCCCGACCTTCGTGCGCGCCCCCGGCGAGGCACCGGGCTCGTTCGCGCTGGAGTCCGCGATCGACGAGCTCGCCGAGAAGGCCGGCCTGGACCCGATCGAGCTGCGCGCCCGCAACGAGCCCGCCGTCGGGCCGGTCTCCGGGCTGCCGTTCGGCAGCCGCAACCTTCTGGCCTGCTTCGAGGAGGGTGCCCGCAGGTTCGGCTGGGCCGGCCGCGACCCGCGGCCGGGGGTGCGCCGCGAGGGGCGCTGGCTCCTCGGGACCGGAACGGCCGCGGCCATCTTCGGGTGTCATAGCGCTCCGTCCACGGCGGCCGTGACGGCGGAGGCGGACGGCACCTTCACCGTGCGGGTCAACGCGGCCGACATCGGAACCGGCGCGCGGACCGCGATGGTCGTGGTCGCCGCGGACACCCTGGAGGTCGCGCCGGACCGCATCCGCATTCACATCGCCGACAGCGACCTGAGCCCGGCCACCTTCGCCGGCGGGTCGATGGGCACCCGCTCCTGGGGGTGGGCGGTGGCGGCCGCGGCCGGCGAGCTGCGGGAGCGGCTGGCCCTGGGCGGCGGCATACCGCCCGAGGGGATCACCGTCCGCTCCGACACCACCGAAGCGGTGCGCGCCCTTTCGCAGAAGGAGCGGCACTCCTTCGGGGCGCAGTTCGCCGAGGTCGCCGTGGACACCGCCACCGGCGAGGTCCGCGTGCGGCGGATGCTCGGGATGTTCGCGGCGGGCCGGATCGTCAACCCCCTGACCGCGCGCAACCAGTTCGTCGGCGGGATGACGTGGGGCATCTCCATGGCCCTGCACGAGGAGGCCGTCCGCGACCCGGCATCGGGCGGCCTGGTCGGCGCCGACCTGGCGGGCTACCACGTCGCGTCCAACGCCGACGTGCCGCTCATCGAGGCCGACTGGGTGCACGACCCCGATCCCGACGACCCGATCGGCATCAAGGGCATCGGCGAGGTCGGCATCGTGGGGGCCGCGGCGGCGATCGCCAACGCGGTCTGGCACGCGACCGGCGCCCGCCAGCGCCACCTCCCGATCCGCCCCGACCGGGTCCTCTCAGCGGGGGCGGGGACCGGCCCGGAATAACGGCGAAGGGCCACCGGTCCGTGGGCGGCGCGGGCCGCCCGCGGACCGGTGGCGGCCGGGGTGCGTCCCCGACCGGTGCACTCACCGCCACGGCCCGGGCCCCGTGGACTCGCGCCAGATGATGCGGTTGAGCGCGGTGAGCCGGGGCGCCGGCTCGGCGCCGCGGACCGCGGCGATCAGCCGGTCCATGGCGGCGCCGCCCAGGCGTTCCAGGTCCACCTCGACGGTGGTCAGCGCGGGGGAGAGGTAGGCGCCCACCGGGCTGTCGTCCCACCCGGTCACGCTGAGGTCGCCCGGCACGCTCCAGCCGCGTTCGAGCGCCCCGCGGACCGCGCCCGCCGCGACCACGTCGTTGGCCGCGAGGACGGCGGTGACACCGCACCCCTCCGGCAGGGCGCGCACCGCCTCGCGCCCCGACTCGGCCGACCAGTCGCCGTCGGCCACGCCGTGCGACTCCAGCCCCAGCCGCTCGACGGTCTCCAGGTAGGTCGTGCGCCGGCCCCGGGCCGAGGCGAAGTGGCCGGCGCCGGCCACGTGCAGGAAGCGCCGGTGGCCGGCCGTGGCCAGCCCTTCGACCAGCTCGCCCAGGATCGACCCGTCGGCGATCTCGCCGATGCCGCGCATCTCGTCGTCGTAGTCGGCCGAGACCACGACGGCGGCGCTCTCGGGCCGCCGCCGGTCGCTGTCGGCGGTCACGGGAGCCAGGGACAGGATCCCCTCCACCTGGCCGGAGGCGGCGAGTTCGAGCATCCGCCCGGTGCGCGCCTCGGCCCCTCCGTCCAGGCTGAGCACCTCGACGGTGAACCCCGCGGCGTGCGCTGCGGCGATGGCGCCGGCGAGCATGCGGGCCGGGCCGGACAGGCTCACCGCCGGGAGCAGGATCGCCAGGCGCCCCGAGCGGCGGGTGCGCATCGAGCGGGCCACGAGGTTGGGGCGGTAGCCCAGTTCGCGGATCGCGGCGTCGACGCGCTCGCGGGTCGACGCCCTGAGCCCGCCGCCGTCGGAGCGCAGGCGGCGCGAGACGGTCTGGTGGGAGACGCCCGCCAGGCGGGCGACCTCCATGATGGTCGGCCTCCGTGGCGGTCCGGGCGCGGTCATCGGGGGTTTCCTCCGGGGCGGGGGCGGTCTTGACGGTCCGGGTGAACGATCACTACCTTAGGGCCGACCGCACAAAGTGAACGTTCACTTCAGGCTCCCTCCCCCAAGGAGCGCCCGTGCCAAGTCCTCCACCCCCACCGGTCCGCGTGGCCGTCGTCGGCAGCGGCGCGATCGCCCGCGGCCGGCACCTGCCCGCTCTCGCGGACCTCGCCGGCCGGGTATCGGTCGTCGCCCTCTCCGACATCGACCCCGCCCTCGTCGCCGCCACCGCCGACCACTGGGGCATCCCCGGCCGCTACACCGACACCGGCGCCATGATCGCCGCCGAGGCCCCCGACCTGGTCGTCGTCTGCACCCCGCCCGCCGCCCACAAGGACACCGCCCTCGCCGCGCTCCGGGCCGGCGCCTGGGTGTGGTGCGAGAAGCCGCCCGCCCTCTCCCTCGCCGAATACGACGAGGTCGTCCGCCACGAAGGGGCGGCCGGCGGCCCCTACGCCTCCTACGTCTTCCAGCACCGCTTCGGCTCCGGCGCCCGGCGCCTGCGCCGCCACCTGGCCGAGGGCACCCTCGGCCGCCCGCTCGTGGCCGTCTGCCACACCCTCTGGTACCGCGACGCCGCCTACTTCGAGGTCCCCTGGCGCGGCCGGTGGGACACCGAGGGCGGCGGGCCGACCATCGGCCACGGCATCCACCAGATGGACCTCGTCCTGTCCCTGCTGGGGGAGTGGACCGAGGTCACCGCCGCGATGGCCACGACCGCACGCGCCACCCGCACCGAGGACGTCTCCGCGGCGATCGTGCGCCTGGCCTCGGGCGCCACCGTCTCAGTGGTCAACAGCCTGCTCTCCCCCCGCGAGACCAGCTACCTGCGCTTCGACCTCGAACACGCCACGGTCGAGCTGGACCACCTCTACGGCTACGACAACGCCCACTGGCGCTGGACGCCCGCGCCGCACGTCACCGACCCCGACGCGATCGCCGCGTGGGCGCCCCGCGAGGACGAGCCCAGCTCGCACCGCGCCCAGCTCGCCGACCTGATCGGCGCCATGGAGCGCGGCGAGCGCCCGCCCGCCAGCGGCCCCGACGGACGGCGGGCGCTCGAGCTCGCCACCGGCATGTACCGGTCGGCCCTCACCGGCACGACCGTGCTCCGCGGCGACCTCACCCCCGACGACCCCTTCTACTCCGCCCTGCACGGCGGTGACCCGGCGGCGGCCACGGCCGCCCTGCGCCGAATGGAGGCCGGCACCGGTGCCCGAGACCTTTGACCTGACCGAACACGACGGCGCGCTCGCCGTGGCGGTGGGCGGCGCCGAGATCGCCCGCTACATCACCCGCCCCGATGCGCCCGCCGCCGAAGCCCCCAAGCCCTACCTGCACCCGCTGCGCACCCTGAGCGGCGCCCCGCTCACCGCGATCCGGCCCTGGGACCACCGCTGGCACAAGGGGCTCCAGATGACCTGGTCCCACGTCTCCGGGCAGAACTTCTGGGGCGGCCCGACCTACGTGCGCGGGCAGGGGTACCGCTGGCTGGACAACCTCGGGACCATCCGCCACGAGCGGTTCGCCTCCCTGTCCGGCGGCGGTGCCGAGGCCGCGTTCACCGAGCACCTGGCCTGGACGGCCGCCACCGGGCAACGGTGGATCGAGGAGGTGCGCCACCACCGGTTCCACGCGGCCGACCGCGCCCGCGGGCTGTGGGCGCTCGACTTCGCCACCTCCCTCACCAACGTCCGCGGCGCCGACCTCCACCTGGGCAGCCCGACCACCCACGGCCGCCCCGCAGCGGGTTACACCGGGTTCTTCTGGCGGGGCCCGCGCTCCTGGACCGGAGGCGCGGTCCACAGCGCCGGCCGCTCCGGGGCCGACACCATCATGGGCACCGAGGCCGACTGGATCGCCTTCACCGGGCAGCACGACGAGCGCGACGGCGGCGCCACCGTCCTGGCCTACGCCGGGACCAGCAGCGGTACCGCGCCGATCCGCTGGTTCGTGCGCTCGGAGCCCTTCCCCGTGCTCAGCCCCTCGCCGAGCTTCGACGAGGAGCTGGTCCTCGCACCCGGGCACACCCTCGACCTGCGCCACCGCCTGGTGTTCACCGACCAGGTGTGCACCGCCGGCGAGGCCGCCGCGCTCGCGAAGGAGTTCACGCCGTGACCCCACCCCGCTTCCCCGGCGGCACCAGCGTCAGTGACCTGCGCGTCTACGACTCGCAGGCACCCGACGGCCTGCACGGCGGCAGCCCCCACCTGCACACCGCCTCCTCCGAGGCCTACATCGTGCTCGGCGGCGCCGGCGAGGTGCACACCCTCACGCCCGAGGGCGCGGCCGCCGACCCCCTCGCGCCCGGCGACGTCCTCTGGTTCTCCCCGGGCACGGTGCACCGCCTCGTCAACGGCGGGGGCCTGCGGATCGCCGTGGTGATGCAGAACGCCGGCCTGCCCGAGGCCGGCGACGCCGTGTTCACCTTCCCCCGCGAGGTGCTGGCCGACCCCGAGGCCTACGCGCGCGCCGCCCACCTGCCCGCGGACGCGCCCGAGGACGTGCGCGCCGAACAGGCGCGCGCCCGCCGCGACCTGGCGGTGCGCGGCTACGCGCAGCTGGTCGGCGCCGTGCGCGCCCGGGGGCCCGCGGCGCTGCACGAGTTCCACCGCCGCGCCGCCGCCATCGTGCGGCCCCGCGTGGCCCGGTGGCGGGAGATCTGGCGCGAGGGCGTCGCCGAGGAGGCGGAGCTGACCCGCCGCCAGCTGGACGCCCTGGCCGGGGGCGACCCCGGGATCATGGAGCGGGCGGCCGTGGTGCGCACCGAGCCCCACCCGGGCCCCCGCCGCTTCGGGATGTGCGGCCGCCTGCGCACCCGCAGGCCGACCGCGCCATGACCTGGGCGACACACGCACCTGCGCCGGTCCGCGTCCGCCGCTGTATCCCGATGGGCGGTCGAGTGGGGTTAGGGTGACCGTCCATGAAGCCCGTCAGAGTACCCGTGCATCCGATGTTCGTTGTCCTGTTCTTCGTGTCCCTCGTGTGCCTGGGGGGTGCCTTCATCTGGTCGGGAAGCACCTACAACCGGTGCCCGACCCCCGGTGAACAGCAGGAGGAGATCACCGCGAGGTGCACCTTGCAGGCGCAAACGCTCCAGCACCACGCCTCGATCGTGGCGCTGACCGGTGTGGCGCTCATGATCGGCGGTGTGGGTTTCCAGGTCGGACGCTCCGTCGCGCCGGCTCCGGCCGCGTTGCCGGGACCGTTCGTCCAGGGTCCCCCGGCCGGCTACTCAGGCGCCTACCCCGGTGCGTCCCCCTCTGCACCCGAGCCTCCGCGTCCGCCTCATTCCTGACCGGCCGGCGTGGGGTCGCGGCCCTGATCGTGGCCCGGCCGCGAGGGTCCCGGCGAGCGAACGTGCCATGCGGTGGAGGCCATCGCTACTGGGCGGATCGGCCGCGCAGGTGGCCGATGACCGTGCTCATGTCCTGGTCGGCCAGGCCCGCGGAGGCCGCGGTGTGCAGCCGGGCGCGGGCCGCGGCGGTGACGCCGTCGTCGCCGGCGCCCTCGGCCACCGCCAGGGCGAGGTCCTTCTCTGCGAGCCCGAGCGCGAACCCGGTGGGCGGTGCCTCCGCGGCGGTGATGTTGTCGCGCATGCGGGTGACGAGCGCGCCCACGGGGGTCTCGGCGAGGGCGTCGAGGACGGTGTCGGTGCGCAGCCCGTGGGATTCGGCGAGGCGGACGGCCTCGCCGACGGCGACGGTCGCGGTGATGAAGGACAGGTTCGCCGCGAGCTTGAGCGCGGCGCCCTCGCCGAGCCCGCCGACGTGGCGCAGGTCGCCGAGGTGGCCGAGCGGTTCGGCGCAGGCCGCGACGTCGGCACCGGTGCCGCCCGCGAAGATCTTGAGCTCGCCCGCGGACGCCTGGGGGAGGCTGCCGAGGACGGGGGCATCGATGAGCCGGACGGGGACCGGGAGGCGGTCGCGCATCCGGTGGATCTCCGAGGGGCCGACCGTCGACATCTCGGCGACGAGGGTGTCGTGGCCGAGCCCCTCGGCGGCCCCGTCCGGGCCGAAGAACACGGCGTCGACCGCTTTGGGGTCCGCGAGCATCGAGATGACGAGATCGCCGCCGGCCGCGGCGTCGCGCGGGGTGCCGGCCTGCCGGGCGCCCGCCGCGACGAGGGGGCGGACGGCGTCCGGTGTTCGGTTCCAGACGGCGACGTCGTACCCGGCGTCGGTCAGCCGGTGTGCCATGAGCGACCCCATGCGGCCCAGACCGAGAAACCCTATGCGCATGGACCTGAAGCTAACACGCCGGAGTCGCCCGGCTACGGCGTCACACCGGGCGGGTCGGCAGGTCGCGCAGGAGGTCGCGGACCAGGTCGGATCGTTCGTGCGGGGTGAGGTGGCCGGTCCCGGCGACGGTCTGCACCGTGCACCCCAGCAGCTTCCCGGCGGGTCCGGCGATGCGCCCCGGCGGGAAGAACGGATCGTGGGAGCCGGTGGCCACCGTGACGGGCGTGTCCCGCCAGGCGCGCACGACATCGGGTGTGAGGGGGCCGGGGGCGAGGCTCGTGCGGGCGTGCTCGCCGACCAGTGCGATCCACTCCGCCGTGGTGCCGTGGCCCCCTTGGTGGCCGGGACCGCTCATGAAGTCCAGCAGGCGGGCGCCGGTGGCGGGTGAGGGGGCGAGCAGCCACGGCAGGGTCGCCCGGATCGCGGCGGGGCCGAATGCGGCGGAGGCCAGGCCCGCCGGGTTGACCAGCAGGAGTCCGGCGACCAGGTGTGAAGGCGTTGCCGCCAGCGCAACGGCCGCTCCGCGCGAGTGGCCGAGCAGGATGACCGGGCGGTCGGTGATCTGGGGGAGCACGTCGTCCAGCCATGCGCCGTAGGCCGCCGCCTGATCGCGGCGTGGCCGCTCGTCGGCGCTCAGCCCGGGCTGGCCGGGCAGGTCGGCCAGGTGGACGGGGCGGTCGACGGCCAGTTCGCGGGCCAGGGCGACGCCGGTCGCGGCGTTGAAGTTGGTACCGGCCAGCACCAGGACCGGGGTTCCCGGGCCGCCGGGCGCATGGAAGGCGGCCGTGGGCCCCAGCCGGGTGGTCAGGGGCGGATGGGCGCGCAAGACGGGCCAGGTGGCGAGTTCACTCCGACACCAGGAGCGGGTGGCGGCGCGGCCGGTGGCCGACCGGTAGATGCCGGTGGAGGCGGTGGAGCGGGCCATGGGGGTGTGCGTCCGTTCGGGTGGCGGCGGGTGCCGGGGCGCTGCGGTCCGCCGGTAGGGGTGGCGGGCCGCAGCGCCGCGGTCAGGACGGGGTGCGCAGCCGGTGGGCGCGGACGCCCAGGACGAGGGCGGCCAGGGTGGCGGCGATCAGTGAGGCGAGCAGGACGCCGGCCTTGGCGTGCTCCAGCGTCTGCGGGGCATCGGCGAAGGACAGGTCGGTGATGAGCAGCGACACGGTGAAGCCGATCCCGGCCAGCAGCGACACCCCGGCGATGTCGCTCCAGCGCAGGTCGGGGCTGAGCTCGGCGGATGTGACCTTGGTGGTGGCCCAGGACCCGCCGAGGACCCCGATGAGCTTGCCCCCGACCAGCCCCGCCATGATGCCCAGCGCGGCGGGGTCGCCGGTCACGGCGCCGATGCCGTCGAAGACCACGCCGGCCGAGAGGAAGGCGAAGACGGGCAGCGCGACCCCGGCCGAGAAGGGGCGCAGCAGGTGCTCGACCCGGTGGCTGGGGGAATCGGTCTCCGCATCGGCGGCGGTGGTGCGCATGAGCAGGCCCATAGCGACACCGGCGATGGTGGCGTGCACCCCGCTGGCGTGCACGAGCGTCCAGACGGCCCCCGCCAAGGGCAGGTAGACGACCAGGTTGGGCAGGCGCGAGGCGTTCAGGACCGCGGCCGGCCCGCGGCCCCGCTGGAGGAAGCCGAAGACGGCGAGCCCCGCCAGCGCCCCGGCCAGCGGCCCCACAGCGATCGTCTCGGTGTAGAACACCGCGATCACCAGCACCGCCCCGAGGTCGTCGACGATCGCGAGGGTGAGCAGGAACGTGCGCAGCGCCGGGGGCAGCCCGCGGCCCACCACGGCGAGCACGGCCAGGGCGAAGGCGATGTCGGTGGCCATCGGGATGCCCCACCCGCCCAGCGTCTCCGGGGAGCCGAGGTTGATGGCCGCATAGATCGCGGCGGGGACGAGCATCCCGCACACCGCCGCGGTGATGGGCAGCATCGCCCGGCGCGGGTTGCGCAGCTCGCCGTGGACGAACTCCTGCTTGAGCTCGTTGCCGACGATGAAGAAGAAGATCGCCAGCAGGCCGTCGGCCGCCCACGTCTCCAGGGACAGGTGCAGGTGCAGCGCCTCGGGGCCGAAGGACACCGACCGCAGCGCCTCGTAGGAGCCTCCCGCGGGGGAGTTGGCCCAGGCGAGCGCGGCCGCGGCGGCGGCGATGAGCAGCAGCCCGCCCACGGCGTCACTGCGCAGCGCCGCGGAGACGCGGTGGAGCAGGGAGGGCAGGGGCGAGGACGGCGGTGAGATCACGGTGGCGGCGCTCCGGGGCAACGGTCGGGCAGGGACACGCCGACCAGACTTCCCGGCACACCAGACGCACACGCGTCGCCACCCATCATGGCCGATCAGGGGGCGCCTTGTCCAAGCCGGGCCCCGCCCCCCGGGATCGCGGCCCGCGCCGGCGCCCGATCCCGGCGCGCGGCGGCGGGGCGCGGGGAGGGGGTCGTGCCCGCTCAGGCCGAGGTCAGAAGACCGGGATCAGGGTCTCGCCGAAGTGCTCCTCGATGAACGCCTTGGACTCCGGTGACCGCAGCAGCTCGATGTACTGCGCCACCCGGGGGTCGTCCTCATCGCCGGAGTCGACGGCGATGATGTTGACATAGGGGCTGTTCTCGGCGTCCTCCACGAGGATGCCGTCGGCCTTGGGGGTGAGCCCGGCCTCGGTGGCGAACCCGCCGTTGATGATGGAGGCGTCGGCGTCCTCCAGGCTGCGGGGCAGCAGCGCCGCGTCGATCTCCTCGAAGGTGAAGTCCCGGGGGTTGTCCGCGATGTCGGCGACCGTGTGGTTGTCCCCTTCGGCGCCGGGGTCCAGGGTGATCAGCCCGCCCTCCTGGAGCAGCAGCAGCGAGCGGGAGCCGTTGGTGACGTCGTTGGGGATGGCGATCGTGGCGCCGTCGGGCAGGTCGCCGGGGTCGTCGACGGTGTCGGAGTACAGCGCCAGCGGGGCGAGGTAGGTCTCGGCGACCGGCACGAGGTCGGTCCCCGAGGCCTCGTTGAACTCGTCGAGGAACTGGACGTGCTGGAAGGCGTTGGCGTCGAGTTCGCCGTCGGCCAGCGCCGTGTTGGGGACGTTGTAGTCGGAGAACTCCACGACCTCGACCTCCAGGCCGCTGTCGCTCTCCTCGGCGAGGTCGGCGACATTGCGGGCGATGTCGCCGCCGTCCCCGGCGGTGACGCCCATGCGCAGCGGCCCGGAGTACTCACCGCCGCCGCTGTCCCCGTCGCCGTCGGAGGCGCGTTCGGAGGGCGCCCCGCACGCCCCCGCTGCCAGGGCCGCCACCAGGACCGCGGGGAGGAGAAGAGGGCTGCGCACGGCGACCACACCTTTCGGGGCGCGCGTGGGGACGGCGCCTGTCGTAGGGAACTATTTAGGTAGGAAAAGTATATTTTACTCCCGAGGCGCGTCGACACGCCGACGGGTCCGGGGCGCGGTGCGGCGGTGCCGCCGACGCATTAGCGTGGCGACGTCATGCGTGGTGGCGACGGCGCGCCGGCCGTGCGCCCCGGCGCCGGCGCCGGCCACCCGCCGGGGCGCCGCGGCGGCCGCCCGCTCATCGACGAAAGGACACGAGGCTTCGTGCGTGCGATCGAGTACTCCCGGTTCGGCGGCCCCGAGGTGCTGGAGCAGGTCGAGGCCGACCTGCCCCGGCCCGGCGACGGCGAGGTGCGGATCCGCGTGCTCGCGGCCGGGGTGAACCCCATCGACGTCAAGCAGCGGTCGGGCATGTTCGCCGACGGGCCCGCGCCCAGGGATCCGGTGGTACCCGGCCACGAGGCCGTGGGCACCGTCGAGGAGATCGGTCCCGGGGTGAACGGCGTCGAGATCGGCCAGGAGGTCTTCGGCTGGACCGGGGGCGGCGGGTACGCCGAATCGACCACCCTGACCACGTTCTTCCCGGTGATCGAGGGGCTGACCGTCTACCAGGCGGGGGCGCTGCCCGTTGCGGGCGAGGCCGCCGTGCGCGGTCTGGCCGCGCTGGAGGTGGCGGCCGGCCGGACGCTCCTGGTGAACGGGGCCTCGGGCGCGGTGGGCACCATCGCGGTGCAGCTCGCCGCCGCCCAGGAGATCGTCGTCATCGGCACGGCGAACGCCGCCAAGCAGGCGCACGTGGCCTCGCTGGGCGCCACCCCCGTGGTCTACGGCGAGGGCTGGGCGGACCGCGTCCGCGAGATCGCCCCGAACGGGGTCGACGCCGTCTTCGACGTCGCCGGGCACGGGGTGCTGCCCGACGCCGTCGCGCTGGCAGGCGGGCCGGACCGGGTGGTCACCATCGCCGACGGCGCGGCCTTCGAGCAGGGTGTGGAGTTCCTGGTGGGCACCTCCGAGGACCAGACGGAGGAGGTCCTGGCGATGCTCGCCGAGGCGGTGGTGCGCGAGCAGGTGGTCCTGTCCGCGCCGCGGCTGTTCCCGCTCGACGAGGCCGCCGAGGCCCACCGGGTGAGTGAACGGGGCCAGGGGCTCGGCAAGATCCTGCTCGTCCCCTGAGTCCAGGGGGACGCCGCTGCGCCGGGCGCCGCGGTCCCGGCCGGCGCTGAGGGCACCGGCGCCGCATCCCGGGCCGCACCGGCCGCGGCGCCGTCCGCCCTGATCACACCGGCGTACCCTGCGGGGACGCGCTCCGCGGTGCCGTCCGCACGTCCTGAGGGGGATTGCGGAGCCGCCGGGCCTGTGGACCAACCTGGTGGCCAGATACGGGCCGATCCGCGCGATGCCGCCGATTGTGTCGCCCGCCACACGGCTTCGGCGCGGCCGGCCCGGGCGCCGGACGGGCGCGGGCCGGCCCGTCACCGCCCCGCGAAGCGCCGCCGTTCAGTGTCGGCCCAGGTGGCGCGGGCCCGCCCTCAGCCGCCCCCGGTGCCCGCGCGTTCGGGCTCGGGCGCGGGCCGCGGCCATGGCCGCTCGTCGCGTGTCTCGATGCTGCGGTTGAACCGGGTCAGCATCTCGGTCAGCCGGCCGATGTCCTGCGAGGTCCAGCCCTCCAACGCCGCCGCCAGCCCGCTGCGGATCCGCGACCTGTCCTCGGCCAGGCGCTGAGCGCCCTCCTCGGTCATGGTGAACTTGCGCGCCATCCCGCCCTCGGGGTCGGGGATGCGCCGGACGAGCCCCGACCGCATCATCGCGCCGGTCTGGCGGTGGACGGTCGACGCGTCCAGCCGGAACGCGTGGGCGAGTTCGCCGTTCGACATGGGTCCGTCGGTCTGCAACCGGCTGAGCAGGACGTACGCCGACCGGTCCAGGGCCCGCGGCCCGCACGCCGTTCCGGGCGGGCCCATGGCCGAATGGCGGCCGGCGAGCATGAGCTCCCGTTCCAGGACCTCCAGCAGGGCTTCCATCCGGCCTCCACATGCTGTGCCGCGCCGCACCTCCGGTGCGCTCTGGTGACGGAGGTTACTACCGATATGCGAATTGTACGATGCACCCTTTATGTACGATGCAACTCGCGCGTCAGGGGGAGACCGCCACTGCCCCCGGCGGCCGACGCGATGTGGAGGCATCCTTGAGCGCTACCGACGTCGTATCCGGCACCGGCGCAGGGGCAGCGCCCCTCCCCAGATCCGGGTCCGTGATCACGGCACTGGCGACGGCGGGCATCGTCGTCGCCGTCATGCAGACGGTGATGATCCCCATCGTCCCGGCCCTGCCCGCACTCATCGGAGCCTCGGTGGCCGACGCATCGTGGGCGCTCACCGCACCACTGCTCGCCGGCGCCGTGGCGACCCCGGTGGCGGGCCGGCTGGGCGACATGTTCGGCAAGCGCCGGGTCCTGCTCGCCAGCCTCGGGGTCCTGGTCGCGGGCTCGCTGGTCGGCGCGTTCAGCTCCTCCCTGGTGCCGCTCGTCGCCGGCCGCGCCCTCCAGGGGTGCGCCATGGGCGTGATCCCGCTCGGCATCAGCCTCATGCGCGACGAGCTCCCGCCCGAACGGCTGGGCTCGGCGATCGGGCTGATGAGCTCCTCCCTCGGTGTCGGCGGCGCCCTGGGCCTGCCCGCCGCTGCGGCCGTCGCCCAGTACGCCGACTGGCACGCGCTGTTCTGGGGCTCGGCGCTCATGGGGGCCGTCGCGCTGGTCTGGGTGGCCCGCGCGGTCCCCGAGACAGCACAGCGCAGCGGGGGCCGGTTCGACGCGGTCGGCGCCGTCGGCCTGTCGATCGGGCTCACCTGCCTGCTGCTGGCGGTGTCCAAGGGCGGGGCATGGGGCTGGACCAGCACCCTCACCCTCGGCCTGCTGGCCACCGCAGCCGTCGTCTTCACCGCATGGACCTTCTGGGAGCTGCGCGCCCGCGACCCGCTGGTGGACCTGCGCACCACGGTCCGCCGCCAGGTGCTGCTGACCAACATCACCTCGGTGGCGGTCGGCTTCTCGATGTTCGCCCAGGCGCTGGTGCTGCCCCAGCTGCTCCAGCTCCCCGAGTCGACCGGGTACGGCCTGGGGCGCTCGATGCTGGTCGCCGGGGCGTGCGTGGCCCCGGGCGGCCTGATGATGCTGTTCATCTCGCCGGTGGCGGCGCGGGTCGCCCGGGCGTGGGGGTCCAAGGTGTCGCTGATGATCGGCACCGTCGTCATCACGGCGGGCTACGGCCTCGCGCTGGTGTTCCTGCGCGAGGTCTGGCAGATCGTGATCGTGGGGTGCGTCATCGGCTGCGGCGTGGCCATGGCCTACTCGGCCCTGCCCGCGCTGATCATGTCGGCCGTGCCCACATCGGAGACCGCGGCGGCCAACGGCCTCAACGCGCTGATGCGGTCGATCGGCACCTCGACCGCCAGCGCCGTCACGGGCGTGGTCCTCGCCTACATGACCACCCGGGTGGGCCCGCTGGAGGTCCCGACCCTCGACGGCTTCCGCGTGGCCCTGGCGATCGGCGCTGCGGCCGCCCTTGCCGGCCTCGCCCTCGCCTCCTTCATCCCGGGCCGCCCCCGGCCCGTCGGCGCCGCCCGGCCGTAAGCGGACATACCAGGCGGTGGTGGGCGGCGGTGCGGCTGCGTTAGGCTCCCCGCGGCATCAGGCGGACACGACATTGCGGGGCGACGGGGATGACATCGCGGCACATCAGCAGGCGCGGATTCGGCAAGGGGACGGTGGCCGCCGGGATCGGCGCCGCACTCGCGGGCACGGCGGCGGGCGCACCCGCCGCGGCCGCCGCACCGCGGTGGCGCGCCACCGGCACCGCCGTCAGCGCGCTGGCCGGCTTCGACGACGCGATGCAGACGTTCATGCAGGAGCGCGACGTCTCCGCCGGGCAGCTCGCGGTCACCTACCAGGGTCGGCTGGTCCTGGCCCGCGGCTACTCCTGGACCGACGACACCGCGCTGGACGTGCAGCCGACCTCCCTGTTCCGGCTGGCGAGCCTGTCCAAGCCGGTCACCGGCGCGGCCGTGGCCCGCTTGGCGCAAGAGGGCGAGATCGACCTCTCCGCCCCCATCGGCTCCCTGGTGGACCTGGTGCCCCCGGAAGGCGGGAGCGCCGACCCCCGGCTGGGCGACGTCACCGTCCGCCGGCTCCTCCACCACCTCGGTGGCTGGGACCGCGACAGCACCCCCGACCCGATGTTCCAGGACTTCGAGATCGCCGACGCGCTCGGCGTCCCGCTCCCCATCGGGCGCGACGACGTCATGCGCTACACCACGGGGCTGGAGCTCGACCACGACCCCGGCGGCACCTACGCCTACAGCAACTACGGATACCTCCTGCTGGGGCGCGCCATCGAAGCGGTCACCGGCGGCGGCTACCGCGCCTACGTGCAGGACAACGTGCTCGGCCCCGTCGGCATCACCCGGATGCGGCCGGGCCGCACGGCAGAGGACCACGCGGCGCCCACCGAGGTCCCCTACCGCTCCCAGTACACCGGCACCACCGTGCTCGACGGGTCGGGTGCGAAGGTCCCCGCACCCTACGGGGCGTTCAACCTGGAGAACATGGACTCCCACGGCGGCTGGCTCGGCAGCGCCGTCGACCTCGTGCGCTTCGCGACCGTCTTCGACACGCCCGCCGCCACCCCCGTCCTCGACGACACCTCCATCGAGCAGGTCTTCGCCGAGCCCGAGACCGGGGTCGGCTCCGGCGGCTCCTACTACGGGTTCGGCTGGCAGGTCCGCCCGGTGAGCAGCGGCGGGACCGGGCGCAACACCTGGCACACCGGCAGCCTGGCCGGGACCTACACGCTCCTGGTGCGCACCTACAACGGCATGAGCTGGGCGGCCCTGTTCAACCAGCGCGACGACCCCTCCGGGCTGTCCTACGCCGACATCGACCCGCTGCTGTGGGAGGCGGCGCGCGAGGTGGAGTCCTGGCCCGGCGGCGACCGGTTCCCCGACTACTTCGACTGACGGCCCGGCCGGCAGGGCGCCCGCCTCAGCCGACGGTGGCGCCGAACGCCAGGCCGAGCAGGTAGGTGACGGCCGCGGCCCCGGCGCCGATGGCGAACTGCCGCAGCGCGCGCCGCAGCGGGCGGATGCCCGAGAGCAGGCCCACGACCGCCCCCGTCAGCATCAGCGCGGCGCCGGTGAGGACCGCGGCGACCACGACCGCCCCGGCCCCCGCCATGCCGGCCGCGAACGGCAGCACCGGGATCACGGCCCCCGTCGCGAACGACAGGAAGCTCGACAGCGCCGCTCCCGCCGCGCTGCCCACGACGTCGGCCCCCGCCGGCCCCGATCCGGTGGCCCCGCCCGGCGCGGCCCCGGAACCGGCGGCGCCCGCGGGCTCGCGGCCGGCGGGCCCGCCGGCCAGGACGGCGGCGGCGCGGCGCCGGGCGTCGTCGGCGCTCATCCCGCGGGCCCGGTAGAGCAGCGCCAGTTCGTTGGCGTCGACGTCGAGAGCGGGCAGTGATTCCCGCGCGGTGTCGTCGGGCGCCGCGGCCGCGAGGAGCTCGCGCTGCGAGCTCACCGATACGTACTCCCCGGCGGCCATCGACAGCGCCCCCGCGAGCAGCCCGGACAGCCCGGTCAGCAGCACGGCCGAGCCGCTCGCCCCGCCGCCGATGACCCCCAGGACCAGGGCGATGTTGCTGACCAGGCCGTCGTTGGCGCCGAAGACCGCCGCGCGCAGCGTCCCCGACATCCGGGCGCGGCCGCGTGCGGCCAGCCCCCGTACGACTTCGCTGTGGATGCGCTCGTCGGCGGCCATGGAGGCGGGGGCGTCGGAGTCGTGCTCGTAGAGCGGGCGGCTTTCGGCGCGCTGGAGCAGCGCCAGGACCACGATCCAGCCCAGGGTGCGGGCGAGGACGACCATCGTGCGGGTGCGCCACCCGCCGCCGCGGGCGGGGCGGCCGGCGTCGTCGCCGAGCAGGCGCTCCCAGTGCGCGACGTGCCGGTCCTCGGCGTCGGCGAGCCCGAGCAGGATCTCGCGTTCCTCGTTGCGGCGGAGCCGGGCGAGTTCCCGGTAGATGCGGGCGGCCTCGCGTTCGCCGGCCAGCCGCCGCCTCCATCTGCGCACCTGTGCGGGGGAGGGGCTGCCGGGCGGGCCGGGGCGGGGCCGGCCTGCGGCGGGATCGGCGTCGTCCACGGCCCCACCCCCCCTTGCGACCCGCCGGCGGCCGGTGGGCCCATGTTCCCCTCGCCCGTGCCGGATCGGGGAGCTCCCACGCCGGTGGGCGCCGCCGTGACCTGGGCGGGCGCGGGGCCGAGAGCGGCCCGCGGCCTTGGGGGCCTTGACAGTCGCGTGCGCGGCTTCTTATGTTAACGCTCACATAATAATAGTGACGGTTATCACATTCATGTCGCGCTCACCCGCCCCCGAGGGGATGCCCATGACCGCCCGCCGCTCCGGACCCCGCCGCCGCACCGCCGCCCTCGCAGCGGCGGCCCTCCTCTGCCTGCTCGCCCCCGTTGCCGCCGGGTCCGCCGCCTCCGCCGCCCAGCGGCCCGCGCCGCAGGCCGGGACCGCCCAGGCCGCGCCCTACGAGGGCTACATGTTCGCCTACTTCACCGGAGAGGGCACCGCCGACGGCGAGCAGATCCACTTCGCCGCCAGCCGGGGCGACGATCCCCTGAGTTGGGACGAGCTCAACGGCGGCGAGCCGGTGCTCACCTCGCGCCTGGGCGATCTGGGCGTCCGCGACCCGTTCATCATCCGCGCCCCCGAAGGCGACCGCTTCTACCTCCTGGCCACCGACCTCAAGATCCACGGCGGCGACGGCTGGGACGAGGCCCAGCGCCACGGCAGCCGCTCGATCATGGTGTGGGAGTCCGCCGACTTGGTGAACTGGTCGCAGCAGCGCATGGTCCGGGTCGCCCCCGACCGGGCGGGCAACACCTGGGCGCCCGAGGCGTACTACGACCCCTCCATCGGCGAGTACGTGGTGTTCTGGGCCTCGAAGCTCTACGCCGAGGACGACCCCGACCACACGGGCTCCACCCACAACCGGATGATGTACGCCACCACCCCCGACTTCCGCACCTTCAGCGAGGCGCGCGTGTGGATCGACCCCGGCCACTCGGTGATCGACTCCACCGTCATCGAGCACGACGGTTACTTCTACCGGTTCACCAAGGACGAGCGCGACGCGTCGCCGGACGCCCCGTGCGGAAAGTTCATCACGGCCGAGCGCTCGGCCGACCTCCGCTCGACCGGCTACGAGTTCATCGCCGAGTGCATCGGCCGCGAGGGGCCCGGCCCCGGCATCTCCCAGGGCGAGGGGCCCACCGTCTTCAAGGACAACAACGAGGAGAAGTGGTACCTGTTCATCGACGAGTTCGGCGGGCGCGGCTACGTGCCGTTCGAGACCACCGACCTCGCCTCGGGGCAGTGGACCATGTCCCCGGCCTTCGACCTGCCGGCCAGCCCGCGCCACGGGACCGTCCTGCCGGTCACCGCGGCCGAGCTCGCCCGCCTCACCGGCGCCTACGGTCCCTGACCGGGATCCGGCACCGCCCCTCGGCCCCGGGGAGCACCGGGCAGGAAGCGCACCGAGGGGCGGCCTCCGGGCCCCTCCGGAGTCACCACGGCGCGCACGTTGTAGACGTCGGCGATCAGCTCCTCGGTGAGCACCTGAGACGGCGTGCCCGCCGCCACCACCCGGCCCTCGTTCAGGACCACCACCTGGTCGCAGAACATCGCGGCCAGGTTGAGGTCGTGCAGGGCGATCACGCCGGTCACCGGGGTGCGGACGACCAGCGCCAGCAGTTCCAGCTGGTGGTGGATGTCGAGGTGGTTGGTCGGCTCGTCCAGCAGCAGCTCGCGCGGCTCCTGCGCCAGCGCGCGGGCGATCTGCACCCGCTGCCGCTCGCCGCCCGACAGCGTGTGCCAGGACCGGTCGGCCCGGTCGGCCAGCCCGGTGTGGGCCAGGGCGGAGCGCACCGCCGCGTCGTCGGCCGCCGACGGCGCCGACCACGCCCGCCGGTGGGGGATGCGGCCCAGTCGCACCACGTCGCGCACGCTCAGGTCCACCTCGGTCGCGGCGTGCTGCTCCACCACCGCGATCCGCCGCGCCGCCGCCCTGCGGCCCACCTCGGCCATCGGGGCGCCGTCGAGCGTGACGACCCCCGACGACGTCGGCCGCACCCCCGCGAGCAGCCGCAGCAGCGTCGACTTGCCCGACCCGTTGGGCCCCAGCAGGCCCACCGTGGAGCCGGGCGCCGGCTCCAGGCTGATGCCGTCGACGATCAGCCGCCCGTCCGCCCGCCACGACACCGCCTCGGCGCGCAGGCTCACCGCCGCCTCCCGTTCCCGCCGGTCACCGCCACCGCCGGCTCCGGTAGAGGATGAACACGAACGCCGGGACCCCGATGAGCGAGGTGACCACGCCCACCGGCAGCTCCTGCGGGTCCAGGACGGTGCGGGCGGCGGTGTCGACCCACACCAGGAAGACCGCCCCGGCCAGCGCCGTGGCCGGCAGCAGCAGGCGGTGGCCGGGGCCGGCGACCGCGCGGGCCGCGTGCGGCAGCACCAGCCCCACGAACCCGATCGCGCCGGCCGCGCTCACAAGGGTCGCGGTCAGCAGCGCGGTCGCGGTGAGCAGCAGCAGCCGCGTCCGGGCGACCGGAACCCCCAGGGACGCCGCGGCGTCGTGGCCGAAGGCGAACGCGTCGAGCGCCGACGCGTTGGCCGCGCACACCAGCAGCACCGCCGCCAGCACGCCGGCGCACAGCCCCACATCGGTCCAGCCGGCGCCGCTCAGCGAGCCCAGCAGCCAGAACAGCACGCCCCGGGTCTGCTCGGCGTCGGCGGAGG
Organism: Nocardiopsis sediminis; assembly: GCF_042650565.1. Classification (NCBI taxonomy): domain Bacteria; kingdom Bacillati; phylum Actinomycetota; class Actinomycetes; order Streptosporangiales; family Nocardiopsidaceae; genus Nocardiopsis; species Nocardiopsis sediminis. Next base: position 16,290 of record NZ_JBHSBH010000002.1, on the reverse strand, counting down.
ACAGCACGATGACCGACGTGAGCGCGGAGAACAGCTGCATGGCCGCCACCCCCGACAGCACGACGCGGTCGGTCGTCCCGCCGGCGGCGAAGCCGAGCACCAGGACGAGCGCGAAGGAGGCCGCCGCCCCGGCGAACGCGCCCGCCGACAGCGACACCGCCCCGCCGCCCACCCCCAGCACGGCCACCAGCACCGCGCCGGTGGAGGCGCCCGAGGAGATGCCGAGCACGAACGGGTCGGCGAGCGGGTTGCGCAGCAGCGACTGCATGATCGCGCCGCACACCCCCAGGCCGGCGCCGCACACCGCGGCCAGCACCGTGCGGGGCAGCCGCAGCTCCCACACGATGCCCTCGCGGATCGGCGTCAGCCCCGACGCGCCCCAGCCGGCGCGCGCGGCGACGACCGCCCAGACGTCGCCGACGGCGATGCCCGCGGGGCCGATCGTGATGGCGGTGGCGACCGAGGCGGCGAGCAGCACGAGGCCGCCGCACGCCAGGACGGCCGCGCGCCCCGCACCGGGGGGTGCGAGGGCTCGGGGGCGGGACATGCGCCCGCTCAGCCGGCGAGCCCGAAGCCGCGCAGCGCCTCGGCCACCTGCTCGACGCCCTCGACCGTGCGGATCGAGGGGTTCATGGCGGCGCCGCTCAGCAGCACGTAGCGCTCGTTCTCGACGGCGTCCAGGTGCCGGGTGACGGGGTGGGACTCCAGGAACTCGATCTTGGCGGCGGCGGACTCGGCGGTCTGGCTCTCGCGGGTGAGGTCGCCGATGACCAGCACGTCGGGGTCGCGGTCGGCCACGGTCTCCCAGTTGATCTGCGGCCACTCGTCGCGGGTGTCGTCGAAGACGTTGCGGGCGCCCACGGCCTCGGTGATGATGCCCGGGGCCCCGCAGCAGCCCGCCATGTAGGGGGACTCGGCGTTGGCGAACCAGTAGAGCAGGGTGACCCCGGAGGCATCGACATCGGCGGTCGCCGCCGCCATCCGGCCCTCGAGGCCGGCCACCAGCTCCTCGCCGCGCTCCTCGACGCCGAACACGTGCGCGAGGTCGCGGACCTCGGTGTAGACGGCGTCCATGGCCAGCGGCTCCTCGCGGGCGCCGTCCTCGCCGCTGTCGGTCTTGCCGCACTCGGTGGGGGAGAGGTAGACGGGGACGCCGAGCCGTTCGAAGTCCTCGCGGGGGGCGACGCCGCCCTCGCCCAGGGTGCCCTGGAAGGACGCGGCGACGAAGTCGGGCTCCTCGGCCAGGACGCGCTCGAAGGACGGGGCGTTGTCGGCCAGGCGGGGGACCTCGGCGTTGGCCGCCTCGAGGTCCTCGGCGACGGGGTCGGTCCAGGTGGCGGTGCCGGCCATGCGGTCGGCCAGGCCGAGGGAGAGCAGGATCTCGGTCGCCCCCTGGTTGAGGGAGACGGCGCGCTGCGGAGGGGCCTCGACGGTGACGTCGCGGCCGCAGTCGTCGACGGTGCGGGGGTAGCCGGCGGCTTCCTGCGGGGCGCCATCGGTGCCGGTGCCGGTGCCGGGGCCGCAGGCCGTGAGGGGCGCGAGGAGCAGGGCGGCGGTGAGGGCGCAGGCGGGTGGGGTACGGCGGGGGGCCGTCATGGGGGTCCTTCGGCGTCGAGGGCTCGGTCGCGGAGCCCGGCGAACGGTGTCGCCTCCGCACGCCGCAAGGCGCCCGGAGGTGCCAGCAGGTCTTCGGACTCGGGATCACCCGGGTGAGGCGCCTTCCCGGACATGTGTCCAGTGGCCGCTGCCCCGCCCGTCCCCCTTACCGCTGCGCGTCAGCTCCGGATTCCCACCGGATTCCCTGACCCGAGAAAGCACGGGTTCGACTGGCGGCCGCAACCTATCACACGGGTGTCCGCCCCCTCCGCCGTGCACTACTTGACAAACGCCGACAAGTACTTGACTATTCATGTCAAGCAGACCGGAATGCGTCGACGATCGGACACGAGAGGGCGGACCGACCACATGGACACCGACGCCGGCCCCCCGGCACACGGCGAGCTCGCCGGCCAGCTCCGGGCCATCGCCGCCGCCCGCCTCCTCGACCCGCTGGAGATCCTGCTCGAAGGCGACGCCTCCGTGGAGCGGGTGCGCAAGCGGGTCGCCGCGTATGCCGACGCGTGGGCGGCGACACTGCTCGGCCCCGACGACCGTGCCGCCGTCTTCGCCGCGGTGCGGCTCATCGCCGCGCTCTACCCCGGCGACACCGCCTTCGATCCGCCCGCGCAGTGGTGGGCCACGCCCTTGGGGCGGACCGTTGCGCGCCGCGTCGGCCACCCCGGAGCCGTCCGGGTCTCCTACGCGGTCGCCGGGGCGATGCTCGGCATCACCCGGCAGGGCGTCCACGACCTGGTCCGGCGGGGAAAGCTCGCGCCCCACCCCGACGGCGGCGTCCGCACCGGATCCGTGCGCGACCGGCTCAACGGGCGCCCCGTCGGAATGGACCCCTGACGGCCCCCAGGCGGGGCCGCACACCGCCCCGGCCGGCGCGCCCCGCGCCGTCCGGCCGACCACTCCCCACACGACTTCCGCCGGCCCGCAGTCGTCCGGCTCCCCACCCCAGGCACCAGAGGATCAGATCCCATGACCGAGACCCGCCACCCCCTCCCGTCCGAGCGCGACCGGGTGATCGACTCCGCCGGCGTGCCCATCGCCATCCGCGACTTCGGCGGTGAGGGACCGCCCGTCCTGCTCCTGCACGGTCTCGGCGGGACCCTGGAGGACTGGGCGCCCGTCGCTCCGCTGCTCACCCCCCACCGGCGGGCCGTCGCTGTCGACCTGCGCAACAGCGGGCACTCCGGGGACGGGCCCTGGGAATGGGACGCCGTCCTGGGCGACATCGAGGCCGTCGCCGCGGCCATCGGCGAGCCGGAGCCGGCGGTGGTGGGCGCGTCGATCGGCGGCATGATCGCCGTCCTGTGGGGCGAACGCCACCCCCGCTGCCCCGGTGCCGTCAACCTCGACGGCCACCCCGTCCTCGGCGTGGCGCAGCGCCACCCCGGGCTGGACCCGGACCGCGCAGCCGAACAGCGCGAAGGGCTGGCCGCGGCGTTCTCGGCCATGGAGGCGCAGCGGGCCGACCCCCTCGGTCCCGACGCCGCCGAGGCGCTCGCCGAGGCGGCGCGCGCCGCCGCCCGCCGGATCGGCGCATCGGAGGCGTCGTTCGCCGCGAGCGTGTACCGCAACCTCACAGCGGCCGACGGCGCCGGCCACCGCTTCCAGCGGCCCCTGCCGGAGCCCCTGGCCCGGATCCGCCGCGCCATGGAGGAACTCGACATCTTCGCCGCCTATGAGCGCACCCGCGCCCGCACCCTGGCCGTGCTCGCGACCGAGGACACCCCCGGCCAGGGGCCGTTCGCCGACCTCATGGCGGCCCATCGCCGGGGGGTCGACGAGGCGCTGGCCGCCATCGCCCGCGAAAGCCCCCACGTGCGCGCCGCGCACCTGGCCGGCGGCCACGCACTCCTCGCCGAACGCCCCGCCGACGTCGCCCGGCTCGCCCTGGACTTCCTGGCGGGCCACGACGGCTGAGCCGTCCGAGGTGTTCCCGGGCGTAACACGTGGCGGAGAGGCCCGGGGACGGTCAGCCCTCCAGGGGGATGCGGGCGCGGATGTCGCCCAGGCCGCGGGCGATGAGGATCTCGCCGCCGGTCAGCGGGGTCCAGCGGGAGCCCTCCGGGTCCCATACGCGCTGGGTCCGGGGGTCGCAGTCGACGCGGACGCGGGTCTCCTCCTGGGCGGCCACCGTCACCGCCTCCCAGCCGATCAGCCGCACCGGTTCGCCGCCCGGGGGCCGCAGGTACACCTGCACGACCTCGCGGCCCGGGTGGGTGGCGGTGTTGGCCAGCCACACGATGACCGTGCGCACCACGCCGCCGTCGGTGTCGGCCTCCACCGCCCCGTACTCCCAGGCGGCGTAGCCCAGGCCGTGGCCGAACCAGAACAGCGGCTCCTCGCCGGAGGCGTCCCAGCCCCGGTAGCCGACGGCGGGGCCCTCCGCGTAGTGGACGGCGCCGTCCACGGGGACGGGCGACCACGCCGGGCCTTGGCCGTCGCGGGCGGGGAACGTCGTGACCAGCCGTCCGGCCGGCTCGACCTCGCCCAGCAGGGCGTCGGCCACCGCGGCGCCGGCCTCCTGGCCCGGCAGGCCCGCCCACAGGACGGCGTCCACGCGCTCCAGCCACGGCATCAGCACCGGTGTGGCGGCGTTGACGACCACCACCGTGCGCTCGGCGGCGCCGGCGACCGCCTCGACCAGGACGTCCTGCTCGCCGGGCAGCGCCAGCGTCGTCTTGTCGCCGCCCTCGTTCTCCTGCTCCTGGGTGAGGCCGACGACCACCACGGCGACGTCGCACTCCCGGGCGGCCTCGACCGCCTCGGCGATGGCGTCGGCGGGCGGCCGCGGGGCTGGGCGGGCCACCAGGCCGAGCAGCCGGACCCAGTCCCCGGCCGTGACGGTCGCGGTGATCTGCGCGCCGGATTCGGCCACGGTTTCGGCCGCCCACGCCGGGGGGCTGAGGATGTCGGCGCCGGGCCCGTCGGCGGAGGCCAGGGTGGTGGTCTCGGTGATCCCGGGTGCGCGGACGGTCCACGACCCCGCTCCGCGCACGCCGATCTGCACCTGCGCGGCCTGGTCGAGCGCGAGCTCCGCGGAGAGCTCGATGGTCGCGGCGTCGGCGAGCCACCCGTCTCCGTATCCGGCGATGAGGTCGGTGCCGTCGATGTGCCGGGACTCCACGACGGCGCCTTCGGCGTCGCGCGCGATGACCCGGATCCCCGGGCTCGCGTCCACGGGGTCGTGCAGCAGCCCGGCGGCGGCCACCGGGCGCTCGCGCACCTCCACGCCGTCGACGACGCGCACGAGGTCGGCGCCCAGCGCGGCGGTCAGCCCCTCGGCGACGCTGACCACGTGGGGCGGCCGCACCTGCGCCGAACCGCCGCCCTGTGCGACGGTCTCGGTCGCGTGGCGCCCGATGAGCGCGACCGCGCCGGAGGGCACGGTCAGCGGCAGTGTCCCGCGGCGGTTGACCAGCACCGCCATCCCGCCGGCCGCCAGCCGGCGCAGCGCGTCGCGGCGGGCGGGGGAGCCGGGCTCCGGGGCGGGGACGGCCTGCCGCCGCCCGGGGCCGAACGTGCCGACACGGTGGGCCAGGCGCAGCAGCCGGCGCACGTGCTCGTCGACCACCGGTTCGGGGACCGCCCCCGACCGCACCGCCTCCACCAGCCGTGCCCCCCACGGCCCGCCGGGGCCGGGCATCACCAGGTCCAGGCCGCCGGTGGCGCTGGCGGCGGTCGACGTCGTGGCGAACCAGTCGGACATGACCGCTCCGTCGAACCGCCATTCGCCTTTGAGCACACCCTCGACCAGCCGGCGGTGCTCGGTGGCGGGCGTCCCGTTGACCCGGTTGTAGGAGGCCATCACCGCCCACGGCGGGGCCTCGGCCACGACCATCTCGAACGGCAGCAGGTACACCTCGCGCAGGGTGCGCTCGTCGACGACGGAGTCCACGGTGGTGCGGTCGGTCTCGGACTCGTTGGCCAGGAAGTGCTTGGGGGTCGCCGCGACCCCGCCATGCTGCACGCCGCGCACGTAGCCCACGGCCAAGTCCCCGGTGAGCAGCGGGTCCTCGCTGAACGCCTCGAACAGCCGCCCGCCCAGCGGGGTACGGTGCAGGTTGACGGTCGGCCCCAGCAGCACGTGCACGCCCTGCGCCGCCGCCTCCTCGGCCAGCAGCACGCCGGCGTCGTAGGCGGTGTCGCGGCTCCAGTGCTGGGCGATGAGGGTGGCGTTGGGCAGCAGGGCCGCGACCGGGCCGCCGGCGAAGTCGGGGCCGCGCACGCCGGTGGGACCGTCGGACAGGCGCGTCTGCGCGAGGCCGATGAGCGGTTCGGGCGCCAGGTCGAACATCGCGGCGCCCGTCAGCAGCCGGACCTTGGCGTCGAGGTCGAGCCGGGTGATGGCGGCCTCGATGCGCTCGTCGCGCTCGGGGTCGGCGGTGGCGCCCGCCGGGTCGGATCCGCTCATGGTTCCCGCACACCTTCCCTGGTAGGGCCGCCGCGTCCGGCGCCGGCGGGAGCCCGGGCGGCCGGAAGGCGGGCCGGGGCGGACCCGCCGCTTCCAACGGGGCGGCCTACCCGTGAACCCGCCCGTTCATGTGTCGCGACGGGGCGCCGCGGGGCGCGTCCCGGGCCCTCCCGGGCGGGGCGGCCGGGTCAGCGGATGGCGTCGGAGAAGCCGTGCCGGCCCAGCGGCTCGACGAGCTCGCGCTCCTCGTAGGACAGGTGCGACAGCAGCACGTCGGTGAGCAGGTCGACCGCGTCCTGAACGGCGCCGATCCGCCCGGGGCCGGTGACCATGGCGACCAGGGCGGCGTCCACCCGCTCCAGGACCCCCGCGATGGTCTCGTGCTCCTCGGCCAGCCGGTCGATGACGGGCTCCAGCCGGGGGTCGGCCTTGCGCAGCCACGGGAACACCGACCGGTCCTCCAGAGTGTGGTGGGTGGTGACGACGCGGCAGTAACTCGCGCAGTAGGTGCCCAGCGTCCAGCTGTTCTGCCGCAGGGCCATGGTGGCGATCATGTCGCGGGCCGCGGCGACGTCGGCATCGCCCTCGGCGACCCGGCGGATCAGGTCGCGCAGCCGCTCCAGCTCGTTGCGCAGGTGGTCGTGCACGTCGATGAGGTGCCGGCCGCTGGGGTTGGCCTCGGCGGGCAGCGGGCCGCCGTCGGCGACCGGGCCGCGCGGCCGGGTGGACTCGTCCCACACCGACTCCGCGCTCAGCCGCGCCTCGGGCGGCGGGGTGGGGCGCACGCCCGCCGGAGCGGGCCCGGACTCGGGCTGCGCGGCGGCGGCCGGCCGCGGCGGGGCGGGCTGGCGCGGCGGCTCGGTCGGCACGGGGTCGGTGGCGGCGGAGCGCTCGGCGGCGACCAGCTCGCGCACCGCGGGCGCTACCTCGTCGGCGAACCGGCGCAGGAAGGCGTCGTCATCGGCATCGGCCATGATGACGAACTCGCCGATCCCCTCGGTCAGGGCCAGCTCGGCGAGCTGCTCGACCCAGACGTGCGGCGGGCCCTGGAGGAACTCGGTCCCCGGCCCGGAGAACGATCCGGCGATGTTGTAGGTGCGGCGGATGGCGGCGGGGTCGCGCCCGGCCTCGCGCGCGGCGTCGTCGATGACCGCGTTCATCTCCGCCAGCCGCTCGGGCGGCGCGTAGGGGGAGCTGGGCAGCCAGCCGTCGGCGGCCCGGCCGGTGAGCCGGAGCATGCGCTTCTTGTAGGCGCCCAGCCGGATGCCCATGTCGTGCGCCGGGAAGGGGCCCGGCTTGGCGCCGTCGAGGCGGTAGTGGGTCCCGGCGACGCGTGCCGCGCGGCCGGGGGTCCACAGGGCGCGGATCACGGCGATGGCCTCCTCCAGGGCCTCCACCGATTCGCCGGGAGCGCGGCGGGGGCCGCCGTTGGCGGCGATCGCGTCCCAGAACGACCCGGCACCCAGCCCCAGTTCCACCCGGCCCCCGCTGAGGATATCCAGGCTGGCGGCGCTGCGGGCGAGGACCGCCGGTGGGCGCAGCGGGAGGTTGGCGACGTTGGGGAAGAGCCGGATGCGGGAGGTCCGGGCGGCGAGCACCGACAGCAGGGTCCAGGTGTCCAGGAACGCCGGCTGGTAGGGGTGGTCCTGCACGCTGACGGAGTCCAGGCCGAGCCGTTCGGCGAGCCGGGCCAGCGGCACCAGGGTGTCGGCGCGTTCGGCGGCCGGGGTCAGGAAGATGCCGAACCGCAGGTCGTGGCCGTAGTCGGGCATGACCGCTCCTCTGTTGCGAATCGTGTGCCTGTGAGATCGTCTGATTTTAAGAAGATCTCTTGAACCTACTGTATTCCGCACAGCAGGTCTGCTCGTATCCTGGGGGCATGCCGTCCGCGCCACAGCACGACCCCGCCGCCGCGACCGGTCCCGGCGGCGACGGCGGCCTCGGCGCCGACCTCGGCTGGACCCTGGGCGTGGCCTACCGCGCCTACGTGAAGATGGCGGCCGACGCCGCGGCCGCCGTCCCGGGGAGTCACCGCGGGCGCCAGGTGCTGGCCGCCGCCGCACACGAGGTCCCCGGGACGCAGCGCGCCCTGGCCCAGCGGCTGGGGGTCGACCGCACGGCGATGACCTACCTCATCGACGACCTCGCCGCAGCGGGGCTGGTCGAGCGGCGGCCCGATCCCGCCGACCGGCGCAACCGGCAGGTGGTCGCCACCGATGCCGGGCGCCGGGCGCTGGAGGGGGTCGACCGGCGGCTGCGCACCGCCGAGGAGTACCTGCTCGCCGGCCTCGACACCGCCGACCGCACGGCGCTGCGGACGCTGCTGAGGCGGCTGGCCGCCTACATCGACTCCGCCGACCCCGTGGGCGACGCCTGCCAGGCGGTCGACGACATCGAGGCGGCCGAGTCGGCGGCGATGCGCGGGCAGCCGCCGGCGCCCGGCTGAACCCGCCCCTCCGCGGGGGTGCCTCGGGGACCGGCCGCTGTCGGACCCGGCGGGTAGCGTGGCGGTATGTGCAGGAACATCCGCCGGCTGTCCAACTACGCGCCCCCGGCGACCACCACCGAGATCCACGACGCCGCCGTGCAGTACGTCCGCAAGGTCAGCGGGTCCACCCGTCCCTCGGCGGCCAACCAGGAGGCGTTCGACCGCGCCGTCGCGGCGGTGTCCGCGGCCACCGCCGAACTGCTCGACACCCTCGTGACCTCCGCTCCGCCGCGTTCGCGCGAGGAGGACGCCGCCCGGGCGCGGGCGCGCTCGCGCGAGCGGTTCGGGACCTCCGCCGCGGGCTGAGCCGCCTCGCTCCGCGTGCCCGCGGTCGGCCGTGCTCCGGGCGGACGGGTGCCGATGGCGCGCGCACGGTGTGTCCTCGCAGGTCACAGGGGTGTGCGTGCGTACTGTGGTCTCCTGTCCGGTCGTGAGATATGACGGATCATCCGCCGTCGACTGCCGTGCGCTGAAATGCCGTTGATGTCGGGTTCTCTCCGGCCGATCGGATGCCCGCCGAGCCCCGCCGAGCGCTCATGCGATCCGCGGCCGATGGAGGAGGGACACGGGTGGATGCAGCTGATCGACCAGGCACCTGAGGAGCCGGTCCGGCCCGATACGGCCCCGATCCGCGGACCTCGGCAGTGCGACCGCGAGATCGAGCTGGAGCAGGAGAACCTCCGGCTCCGCCGCCAGATCACCACGCTGAACGCGGCGCTGGAAAGCCGCGCGGACATCGACCGGGCAGTCGGCATGATCATGGCCGGTGCGCGCTGCGATGCGGCCGAGGCGTGGACGCGGCTGGTCGCGGTCTCCAACGACACCAACCTCAAGGTGCGCGACATCTGCCGTGCGCTGACCGACGCGGGCGGCGGCGACGGCGCCCGGCCCGCACGCGACCTGGCCGACGCCCTGCGCCGCCTCGGCCGCGCCCCGGGAGGCGCCCTGGGTCCGGGCTGAGCCGGCCGGCGCGGCCTGCCGGGCGGGGACCGTGCGCGGCGGGAAAACCGGTGGCGCCGGGCGGGACCATGGCGCTAGCGTGCGCCGCCATGACCACGACCCCGGTGAAGAACACCTACTCCCGGCTCGACTTCAACTCCCCGATGTCCCCGGAGCGCGCCCGGCGGATCGCGGAGCAGATCGCCGCGGCGGCCCCCGCCACGGTGACCGACTTCGGGTGCGGCTGGGGCGAACTGCTCCTGCGCGTCCTGGAGGCGGCCCCCACCGCAACGGGCACCGGCGTCGACACCGACGCCGGCCTGCTGGAGCGGGGGCGCGAGGAGGCGCGCCGGCGCGGCCTCGCGGGCCGCGCCACCTTCGTGGCGGCGCCGGCCGAGACCGTCACCGGCACCGCCGACCTCGCCATCTGCGTGGGGGCGAGCCACGCATTCGGCGGGACAGCGGAGACGCTGCGCTTCCTGCGCGACCGGGTCGGGCCGGGCGGGACCGTGCTCATCGGGGAGGGGTTCTGGCAGCGCCGGCCGTCGGCCGCGGAACTCGCGGCCATGTGGCCCGACGCCTCCGCCGACGACCACCTCGGCCTCGGCGCACTCGTGGACCTCGCCATCGGCGAGGGGTTCCGGCCGCTGGCGATCGACCCGGTCACCGATGCGGAGTGGGACGCGTTCGAGTCGGCCTACCTCGCCGACTTCGAGCACCGCGCGCTCGCCCTCGGCCCCGGCCCCGAGGCCGGCCGGCTCCGCAAGCGCGCCGACGACCACCGCAACGCCTGGCTGCGCGGCTACCGCGGGGTCCTCTCCTTCGCCTACCTCACCCTCGTGGCGGCGGACCCCGCCTGAGCGCCGGCGGCGTCTCGGGTGGTGTCTCCGGTCAGCCGAAGCCGCGCTCGTAGGCGGCCTGGAGTTCGTCCGGAACGGCGGCGCCCTCCGGGCCGGGCGCGGCGCCGTCGAGCCGGCGGGTGAGCAGGTCGAGCCCGGTGTGCCAGCCGGCGCCCAGGGCCGCTGCCGAGCCGCGGTCGCGGAAGGTCGTGGTGAACACCAGGAGGCAGGCGGCCTCGCCCTGCGGCTCCAGCTCCCAGAGCAGGGTCTCGGTGTCCCAGGTGTACTCCAGCAGCCGCGGCGGGTCGACGCGGGTGATCGTGCCCCGGCCCGTTCCCAGATCCGCGAACTCCGGGGCGGGGGTGAACGCGATCTCCGCTCCGGCGCGCAGGTCGAACCGGAAGCGGTCGTAGTCGAGGATCTGCGCGAACCAGTGGCGCAGTTCCCCGGGTTCGGTGATCGCCCGCCACACCTTGGCGGGCGGATGGCCGAGCCGGCGCTCGAAGCGCAGCTCGATGCGTCCGTCGTCCAGTGTCCGAAGCGTCCCGAGCACCGAGGACCCCCTTCTCTCGTCCCTACCGGCCGACCGGGCGGGGTGCGGCGGGCACGGATGCGGTTGATCAGGCCTTATATAACCAACAAGGCATATTAGCTGTCAAGGAGGGGGAGTGACCGCCGCTGCCGGCCGGGGGAGTGGCCGGACCGGGTCGCAGCACACCGCCCTCTCGTGTGTGGGTGCGGGATTCCCGGGTAGCCGCGTCCACGCGACCGGCGGCAGGGGGCCGCCGGTGATGGAGTGGATGCCGGGAGGCCGCTGTGGAGATCGTCCGCCCCGAGCACGTCGCCCGGCTCTTCCGGGACGCCGACGGTGACAACGATGCCGTGCTGATCCTTGTGGACGGGCGCGCCGAGGTCGTCGCCGAGGCGGCTCTCGATGACCCCCGCTACGCCGGCGCCGTGCGCCTCGTCGGCCTCCGCGACCTGGGCTCCGACCACGGCGGAACGCCGTCCGACGACGCCATCGCCGCCATGGCCGAACGCCTCAACGAGGCCGCCGAACACCTCAGCCCGTAGCGGGCCGACCGGGGATCACAGGCCGAGCTCCCGGGAGTCTCCGTCGGAGCTCACGGTCCGCGTGCGGTTCGCCGGTTCGTGTCTCGATGCTCATCCCCCCAATGGTGGGCCAGGCTCCTCCATGGCGGGGGCGGGTCGGCCGAATTGTCTCTGCCGACCGGTTGGATGGGCTCGCCGCCCTGGCCCTCTGTCTCCGTTGTGCTCGGTCGCCGGACCGTCGAAATTGACCTCAAGTTAAGTCGAGGTTCTAGGGTGGCGGCGAGCGGTCGTTCCCCGTCCCGCAGTACCGCCGGGGCGCCGGTCGCGGTCCCTGATCTCCCCGACTCCCCGGTGGTGTGTGCGATGTCCATGGAAGTCACCGCGTGGAATTCGCTGTACAACGCGATGCACGCCCAACAGGACCGGCGTCCCTTCTCGCGGGCGACGCTGCGCCGGATCGGCGGCTTTGCCCGGCCCCACGCGCGGCGCCTCTCGGCGTTCCTTCTGGTCAGCACCGTCGGTGCCGCCCTCGCGGTGGCCACGCCACTGCTCGCCGGCGAGGTCATGGACGCGATCATCCGGGCCGAGCCCCTGTCGCGCGTCGTCGGGCTCGCCGTGGTGATCGCCGTCATCGCCCTGGCGGAGGCCGGGCTGGGCCTGCTGACCCGGTGGCTGTCGGCGACCCTCGGCGAAGGCCTGATCCTGCAACTGCGCACGGCCGTCTTCGACCACGTCCAGCGCATGCCCGTGGCGTTCTTCACGCGCACCCGCACCGGGGCGCTCGTCAGCCGGCTGAACAACGACGTCATCGGCGCGCAGCACGCCTTCAGCAACACCCTCTCCGGGGTCGTCGGCAACCTGGTGACGCTCGTGCTCACCCTGGTCGTGATGGTCGGCATCTCCTGGCAGATCACCCTGATCGCGCTGGTCATGCTGCCGCTGTTCGTCTGGCCCGCGCGCCGCATGGGCACCCGGCTGGCGCGGCTGGAGCGCGAGGCGGCCAACCACAACGCCGTCATGGGCACCCAGATGACCGAGCGGTTCTCGGCGCCCGGCGCGACGCTCATCAAGCTGTTCGGCCACCCTCAGCACGAGTCGGCCGAGTTCGCCGTGCGCGCCCGGCGGGTCCGCGACATCGGCGTGCGCACCGCGATGGTCCAGACGGTCTTCATCACCGCCCTCACCCTGGCCTCCGCGCTGGCCCTGGCCCTGGTCTACGGGCTCGGCGGCTTCTATGCGCTGCGCGGCGACATGGAGGCCGGAGCGGTGGTGGCGCTGGCCATGCTCCTCACCCGCCTCTACGCGCCGCTGACCGCCCTGGCCAGCGCGCGGGTGGAGGTGATGAGCGCGCTGGTCAGCTTCGAGCGGGTCTTCGAGATCCTCGACCTGCGCCCGCTGGTGGAGGAGAAGCCCGACGCCCGCCCGGTGCCCGAAGGACCGGTCTCGGTGGAGTTCGACGCGGTCCGCTTCGGCTACCCCTCGGCCGACAAGGTGTCGCTGGCCTCGCTGGAGGAGGTCGCCACCCTCGACACCCGCGGCGGCGTCGAGGTGCTGCACGACATCTCCTTCCGCGCCGAGCCCGGCCAGATGGTCGCGCTGGTGGGGTCCTCGGGGGCGGGGAAGTCGACGATCGCCCAGCTCCTGCCGAGGCTCTACGACGCCGACAGCGGCGCCGTGCGGCTGGCCGGCGTGGACGTCCGCGACCTCACCGCGCGCTCCATCCGCGACACGCTGGGGATGGTGACCCAGGACGGCCACCTGTTCCACGAGTCCATCCGCGCCAACCTCCTCCTCGCCCGGCCCGGGGCGGGCGAGGAGGAGCTGTGGGAGGTGCTGCGCCGCGCCCGCCTCGACGGCCTCATCGCCGGGCTGCCCGACGGGCTCGACACGATCGTCGGCGAGCGCGGCTACCGGCTCTCCGGCGGGGAGCGGCAGCGGCTGACCATCGCCCGTCTGCTGCTGGCCCGCCCGCGGGTGGTGGTCCTCGACGAGGCGACGGCCCACCTGGACTCCACCTCCGAGGCGGCGGTACAGGAGGCCCTGGGCGAGGCGCTGGAGGGGCGGACGGCGGTGGTCATCGCCCACCGGCTCTCGACCATCCGCGCCGCCGACCTGATCCTGGTCATCGAGGAGGGCCGGGTCGTGGAACGCGGCACCCACACCGGCCTGCTCGCGGCGGGCGGCCGCTACGCCGAGCTGTATCGCACCCAGTTCGCGGAGAAGCCCGCGGACCCCCAGCGGCCCGATCCCCAGCCGACCCACTGACCGCAGCCGTGCCGCGACGGGCGCGGCGGAGGGCCTTCGGGCCGTCCGCCGCGCCCGTTTTTTGGCGTTCCCCTTCTGCTCCGCCGTCTCCGTTTTTCGCTTCTTTATTCGGAAATGCCGATATTTCTTTTGCGGGGCGACGGTGTGCGTGCCGAAGGGCCGGTGCCGGCCGGATGCGTCTACGAAAGAACTTCGTAATGCAAAGCGTGCGCGGGTGTGCGCCGGCGGACGAGGTTCCGCCCGGTGTGCGCGCGAGAGAGGTTCCGATCCGATCGCCCACCGCGCCGGATCTGGGCGATCCGTCGACTGCGAAGCTGTTTACATCCGTTTCCATTCCCGTCCGGATCATTCGTCGGATTTCGCAGTGTTATCCGGGATATCGTCCGCGTCGATCGGTGATTCGTTTCCGAACCTCTTTTCCATGGATTGGTGGTGTGCATCGTGACGGAGTCCGGTGTCGAGGGCGGTCCCCAGCAGTCGAGCCTCGCAACGGCCGCTGCGCGAAACCTGGCCACGACGACCAAGACCGTCCCGCAGATGCAGGGGATCACCTCGCGGTGGCTGCTCCGGCTGCTGCCGTGGGTCGAGGCGTCCGGCGGGGCCTACCGGGTCAACCGGCGGCTCAGCTACACCGTCGGCGACGGCCGGGTCAGCTTCATCACCACCGGCGCCCAGGCGCAGGTGGTCCCCGGCGAGCTCCGCGAGCTCCCCCTGCTGCGCGGGTTCGACGACGACACCGTGCTGGCGGCACTGGCCGGGCGGTTCGAACAGCAGGACTACGAGCCCGGGGACGTCATCGCCGCCGAGGACGCGCCGGCCGACCGCGTCATCCTCATCGTCCACGGCAAGGCCCACCGGCTCGGCACCGGCGAGTTCGGCGACCAGACCGTGCTCGGCACCGTGGTCGACGGCGACCACATCGGCGACGGCGCCCTCATCGACGACCAGGACGCGTGGGACGACACCCTCAAGGCCGTGACCGCCTGCACCGTGCTGTCCCTGCCGCGTACGGCGTTCAACGAGATCGCGGACGGGTCCGAGGCCCTGCGCGCGCACATCGATCACGTGCGCGCCGACACCAGCCGGTCGAGCAACCCCGACGGTGAGGCGGATATCGCGTTGTCGGCGGGTCATGTGGGTGAGGAGGTGCTGCCGGGGACGTTCGTGGATTATGAGGTGGCGCCGCGTGAGTATGAGTTGAGTGTTGCGCAGACGGTGTTGCGGGTGCATTCGCGGGTTGCGGATCTGTACAACCAGCCGATGGATCAGGTCGAGCAGCAGTTGCGGTTGACGATCGAGGCGTTGCGGGAGCGTCAGGAGTCGGAGTTGGTGAACAACCGTGAGTTCGGGTTGTTGCACAACGCGGATCTGAAGCAGCGGATCTCGACCCGCACGGGTCCGCCCACCCCCGACGACCTCGACGAGCTCCTGGCCACCGTGTGGAAGGAGCCCTCCTTCTTCCTCGCCCACCCGCGGACCATCGCCGCGTTCGGCCGCGAGTGCAACCACCGCGGCATCTACCCGGTGAGCACCGACCTCAACGGGCACGCCGTCCCGTCGTGGCGCGGGGTGCCGATCCTGCCGTGCAACAAGATCCCGGTCACCCGTGCCCGCAGCTCCTCGATCCTGCTCATGCGCACCGGCCAGGAGCGCCAGGGCGTGGTCGGCCTGCACCAGACCGGCCTCCCCGACGAGTACCAGCCCGGCCTGTCGGTCCGCTTCATGGGCATCAACGAGAAGGCGATCATCTCCTACCTCGTCAGCGCGTACTACTCGGCCGCCGTGCTGGTGCCCGACGCCCTCGGGATCCTGGAGAACGTCGAGATCGGGCGCGACGACTAGCCCTCCGCCCCCACCGGCCTTCCGGCCGGCGGCCGCCGGGCGGGAACCCCCCGCCCCGCCCGGCCGCCCCGGCCGGCCCCTCGACCTTCCTCGCTTCCCTTCTTCCCACGACAGGTGGTGTACACGTGACGGAACCGGGTGCCGAAGGCGCCGCGGCCACGCCGCTGACCCTGAGCACGGACGCCGCGCGCAACCTCGCGAGCACGACCAAGACCCCGCCGCACATGCAGGCGATCAGCCCGCGGTGGCTGATCCGCGCGCTGCCCTGGGTCCAGATGCAGGCGGGCACCTACCGGGTCAACCGGCGGCTGACCTACACGCCCGGCGGCGGCCGGGTGGCGTTCATGCGCGCCGGCCAGGGCATCCGCGTCGTTGCGCCCACGCTCGCCGAACTGCCGCCCCTGCGCGGGCTCGGCCCGTCCCCGGTGCTGGAGGGGCTCGCCGGGCACTTCGAGCAGCACGAGTACGCGCCCGGGGACGTCATCGCCGCCGAAGGGGCCCCCGCCGACCGGGTCGTCCTCGTCGTCCACGGCAAGGCCGAACGGCGCGTGACCGGCGAGTTCGGCGACCCCGTCGTCTTGGGTGTGCTGACCGACGGCGACCACGTCGGCTCCGAGGCGCTGGTGGGCGGCGACCCCCGCTGGCCGGCCACGCTGCGGGCGGCCACCGCCTGCACGGTCCTGGTCCTGCCGCGGGCCGCCTTCGACCAGGCGGCGGCGGCCACCCCGCTGCTGCGCGAGCACGTCGCCGGGGCCGCCGGCCGCCCCGCCCCGCCCACGAACAAGCACGGTGAGGCGGATATCGCGTTGTCGGCGGGTCATGTGGGTGAGGAGGTGCTG
>NZ_JBHSBH010000001.1:74957-136486 GCF_042650565.1 Nocardiopsis sediminis | reverse complement strand
TCCACCGCGGTGGGCATCGGCGGCGACCCGGTCATCGGGACCACCCACATCGACGCCCTGGCCGCGTTCGAGGCCGACCCGGGCACGGATGCGATCGTGATGATCGGCGAGATCGGCGGCGACGCCGAGGAGCGGGCGGCCGATTACATCCGTGAGCACGTGACCAAGCCCGTGGTGGGCTATGTGGCCGGGTTCACGGCTCCCGAGGGCAAGACGATGGGCCACGCCGGGGCGATCGTGTCGGGTTCGGCGGGTACGGCGGCGGCGAAGAAGGACGCGTTGGAGGCGGCCGGGGTGAAGGTCGGCAAGACCCCCACCGAAACCGCCCAACTCGCCCGCGCCCTCGTCAAAAGCGCCGGAAGATCCCCGGCGGGCACATTCACCTGATGTTTCCGCAGGACACCGAAATGCGGGCGTCACCGCACCGGTTGCAACCAGCGTCCCATCCCTTTCTCCGCAGGAGAGCCGCATGACGCTCATGCTCAAGCCCGGGACCGAATGGGCCACCCTCTACCAGCGCTGCCGCGCCATCGCCCCCGAGGCGTTCGGCGCCAACCGCGTGCACAACCACTGGGGCGGTGAATGGCACGCCGACGGTACGCTGCGCGCCGCCTTCTCGCCCGTCGACGGCACCGAGATCGCCAGCCTGCCGATGATCGGGCCCGAGACCGCCGAGGCGGCCGTCCGCGCCGCCGCCGACGAGCATCGCAGGTGGCGGGCCGTCCCGCTGGAGGAGCGCCGCGCCCGCGTCCGCGCGACGCTCGACGCCTGGGGCGAGCACCGCGACCTGCTCGCGCTCGCCCTGGTGTGGGAGATCGGCAAGCCCTGGCGGCTCGCCCGCCAGGACGTCGACCGCGCCATCTCCGGCGTCGAGTGGTACCTCGACGAGATCGGCCGCATGCTCGACGGCCGCGCCCCCTTGGACGGCCCCGTCAGCAACATCGCCAGCTGGAACTACCCCATGAGCGTGCTCGCCCACGCCATGTGCGTCCAGGCGCTGGCGGGCAACGCCGCGATCGCCAAGACCCCCACCGACGGCGGCCTGGTCTGCCTGACCCTGGCGGTCGCGCTCGCCGCCCGGGAAGGGCTGCCCTTCACGCTGGTGAGCGGGGGCGGCCGCGACCTCTCCCCGGTCCTGGTGCGCGCCCCCGAGATCGGCTGCGTGTCCTTCGTGGGCGGGCGCGACACCGGCGGGCAGGTCGCCACGGCACTGGCCGACCTCGGCAAGCGCCACATCCTGGAGCAGGAGGGCCTCAACTGCTGGGGCGTGTGGGAGTTCAGCGACTGGGACACCTTCAGCGGCCAGGTCCGCAAGACCTTCGACTACGCCAAGCAGCGCTGCACCGCCTACCCGCGCTTCATCGTGCAGCGCTCCCTGTTCGACCGCTTCCTCGCCGCCTACCTCCCGGCCGTCGCGGCGGTGCGGTTCGGCCACCCGCTGGCGGTGGAGTCCGCCGGCGACGACCTGCCCGAGCTCGACTTCGGCCCGGTCATCAACGCCGCCAAGGCCAAGGACCTCACCCAGCAGGTCGCCGACGCCGTCTCCCGCGGCGCCGCCCCGCTCTACCGGGGCTCGGTGGAGGGCGCCCGCCTGATCCCCGGCCAGAACACCGACGCCTACGTGGCCCCCGTGGCCCTCCTGGAGCCCCCGCGCTCCTCCCCGCTGTTCCACGCCGAGCCGTTCGGCCCCGTCGACTCCGTCGTCCTGGTCGACACCGAGGCCGAGCTGCTGGCCGCGATGAACGCGAGCAACGGCGCGCTGGTGTCCACGGTCTCCAGCGATGACCAGGAGACCGCCGAGCGCCTGGCGAGCGGCGTGCGCGCGTTCAAGGTCGGCATCAACCGCCCGCGCTCGCGCGGCGACCGCGACGAGCTGTTCGGCGGCTGGGGCGAATCCTGGCGCGGCGCCTTCGTCGGCGGCGAACTCCTCGTCCACGCCGTCACCGAGGGCCCAGGCAACGAGCGCCTCCCCGGCAACTTCCCCGGCTACTCCCTGCACCCCGACTCCCACACCTGAGCCCGCGCCAAGAAGGGAGCCCCTGTTTCCGGGGCTCCCTTCCCGCTCACGGGCGCTCAGTGAATCCGGTGCAGCGGACCATGACCGCGCGTTCCACAGATCGCCCGGATCGAACTGAGGCGGAGCTATCCGGCCGGCCGGTATCCGAACTGTTCGAGCCGCTTGCGCGCCCGGGTCCGCTCGTCGTCGGTGAACAGCGAGGCGAACCGCGGGTCCAGCGCCAGCGCTTCCACCGTGAGGTCGAGACGGCCGCGTTCCCAGAGACTGGCGAAGCCGTCGGACACCGCGGGCGCGTTGAGCAGCTTGCGCGCAGTCTCCAATGGGCCCAGATCCGCGAGCATGCCGATGAAGTACGTGGCCGTGTACCCGGCCTCGGCCTGGCCACGGTCGTAGAGCTCGCGCATCGCCCGCGCAAGACCGGGATGGGCGGAGCCGCCGGAGTTGCCCTCGAACGAGGGGCGGTCGTGCTCAGCGGGGACGCCCGCCGCGCTCTCATTCTGGCGGTTGACGAAGCCCAGAAGAGCCTCCGCAGTGGTGAACACCTCGTACCCCAGCTCTCTCAGGCGCTCCAGATCGGCCCGGTCGGGATCGAGTTCCAAGACGACCGGCGCCCCCTGTCCGGTCTGAAGGCCGTGGGGCCAGTACGCCTCGGCGACCGCCAGCTCCCGTCCGGTGATGGGGTCGCCGATGGTGCTGTCGGTCTCCGGTTGGCTGCACCCCGCCCGCAGCAGCTCCTCGATGAGTGCTTCCACCTGCGCGGTGCGCGGGTCATCGGCCTCCGCTGTCAGCACGGTGACCGGGTGCAGTTCCCGGGCGGAGGAGCGCTCGCCCGAGCGGAGCTCGGACAGGAAGGACTGTGCCGCCTGGGCGAGCAATTCCCTGCGGGCCGCAAGGAAATCCAGGTAGCGATCGGTGCGCCACAGCTCCGGGTCGCCGGGGATCCACTGGGACGCGAGAGCGCCGGGGTGGCGCGCTTCCACCTCGCGAAAGTACTCCTCGGGCGCCCGGTCGCCGATCTCCAGGTTCGTCTTCTGGGTGAGGAAGCAGAAATTCGCGATCGCGTTGACGTGTCCGCGTTCGTACCCGTCGCGCAGGAGCGATTTCGGGAAGATGTGGTGCACCTGTAGGGAGGAGAGCCGGCCCAGCAGCTCCGCCTTCAGCTCCAGCCCGCTGCCGAAGTCACGGGCGCCCAGCACTCGCGTCAGCAGGTACAGCAGCGGGTAGAAGCGCGAACCGCGTGTGGAGCCCTCGAAGTCGTGCGGGTTGACGTCGAGGCCGCCGCCCCTGGCGCGCTCCAGGTTTGCGATGAGCGCGTCGACGCCGCCCCGATGGATCGCGTCGTAATCCTGCTGCAAGTAGGTCTCGGTGGAACCGCTGAACCTGCCCCACAGGGCCGAATGGACGTACCAGTAGAGCACCTTGTCCCGGTGGGCGGCGTCGCGGAACGTCCCGCCTTCGATGGCGAGGAGTCGCGAGATGACGGGGACGGCGTAGCGCCCCATCAGCACGCGGTCGTGGTCGAGCCCCAGCCGTCCTGATGCGGCGTCGAGGAACGCTCCGATGTGGTCGACCGAGTCCCGCAGCGCCGCCTGAAAATGGTCGGCGTCGACGTTGTCCAGCGAGCTGAACAGCGCGCGTCCGGTCGCCACCGCAGTGGCGTTGCGCAGCAGCCAGTCCAGAGAGAAGGAGAAGCCCGCGTCCTCCCAGCGGCCGAGGTCGGTGCGCATCGAGGTACGGGCGTCCGGCCACTGCGCGCAGAGTTTCGCGAGCGCCAGGTCGCCCTTCGACAGCTTGGTCCCACCGCGGTTGACGCGGTTGAAGATGTCGACGACGTCGTCCACGGTCCGTTCGGACCCTGTGATCGTCTCCTGCCAGAATTCCTTCGTGGTGATCTGGTAGAGGCGGTTCAGCCGGTCGAGGTAGACGGTCGCGAGCTCAGGCCGGTCGGCGAACGCAGGTAAGAACGCCACCGGGCCGGAGGCGAACAGTTCGGTGACGTCGACCCATCGCGGGTCCCCGCTCATACGCGTGGGGGCGAAGAACTCGAAGGCCTCCGATTCCACGTTGAAGTACAGTCCGGTGAACGCCCGCTCGTCCCCCTCGAAGAACGCCGGCGGCTTCCCCCGGACGACGCCGTACAACGATGTCACCCGCTGCTGGCCGTCCAGCAGCAGCAGATGCGTCCCGCTCCCGGCCACTCCACCGCGCACCGATACACCGGCGGCAGCGGTCTCCCAGAGCAGGAGCCCGCCGACCGGATGGTCCTGGTAGAGCGAGCGCATGAGCCCGCGCACCTGGTCCCGGTTCCATACGTATCCTCGCTGGAACTCCGGCAGCAGCACCGTCCCGGCATCGATCTGGTCGAGCAGCGTCGACAGCTTGGCCATCGCCCACCTTCCTCGGTCGTCTTGGGGGATTCCCGGTCGTCGTCGCGGCCGCCGTGGCGGCGCGTCAGCGGCCGGCCGACGGCAGAAACGGGCTTGGGGCCCCTGCCAGGTCACGCTGAGCAGTTCACGTGCGCGAGTGCACGCCACGAACAGCAGGCAGCGTTCCCGCTGGAGGTCGTGGGCGTGCGTGGCGGCGTCCTCCGTCTCCGGAGTGATGGCACGGGCGGCGGGGACCTGGTCGGCGTCGGCACCGACGACTGCCAGGCAGCGGAACTCCAAGCCCTTCATGCGGTGCATCGTGCCGACGGAGACGGCGTCCTGCTGCGCTTCGCCCCCGGACAGCGCGCGGGCCGGGATACCCGCCGAGACGAGGGTGTCCACGGCCTCCTGAGCGAGGTGGTTGGAGCGGGCGGCCACGCCGATTTCGGCGGGAAGAACGTCGGCGCCCATCCAGTCGCGCACCGTGTCGGTGAGGTAGCGCAGCTCTGCGCGGCGGTTGCCGAACCCCTTCAGCTCAGGCGAGAGCCCGTGTACCTCCGAGCGATATCCGGCGATCGTTTCCAACCCGCCGTCCATGTCGTCGAGGCGTTGTCCGTGCAGCAGCTCCAGGCTCCACCCCAGGATCTCGGCGGTGGTGCGGTAGTTGACGCGCAGCCGCGCCGAGCGCCCGGTGACGTTGATGCCCACGTCGCGCAGGCTGATCCGGTGCTGGTAGATGCGCTGATGGGTGTCGCCCGCGATGAACAAGTCGTCCTCGGCTTCCGGCACGGCGGCGCGGAGCAGTCGCCACTGCCCGGCGGACAGATCCTGGGCCTCGTCGACCACGATGTGCCGGTAGGGCTTGTCATCGCGATCAGCGAGGATGCGGGCGGCCTCCGCGCACACCGTCTCGTGGGTCCACAGGGTGCCATCCGCGAGCTCCTGCTCGAACGCGCAGATCGCCTGCCACACACGGGCCTTCTGCGTGGTGCCGAGGCGCCGGCCCCGGCCGGTGCGCTTGGCCTGGAGATAGGCGTCGGCCGACCGCACGTCTTGGGCGATCACCACCTGCCGCCATTCCTCGGCGAGGAAGGCCGCGCCGAAGGGGGACTCGGTGCGCTGAGCGATAGAGGTCCACAGCCGGCGCTCCTGATCCCCGCCGATCATCCGTGGCCGGCCGTGCACGTCGCGGAAGACGCGGTGGGCCAGTCGGTCGACGTGCTCGACCGTGACCGCCGCCAGCGCCTCGGCGGTCCGCGGGGTGTCGGCCAGCAGCTTGATCCCGGCGTCGAGCGACTCGGCCAGCGTGGAGGTGAAGGTGGTGACGAGCACTGGGCCGGCGCCCCGCTCGGCCAGGACGCGTGCGCGGTGCAGTGCGACGACGGTCTTTCCCGTGCCAGGGCCACCGGTGACCCGTGCGGGGCCCCGGTGGCACGCCTCCGCGGCGGAGCGCTGCACCGGGTGCAGGTAGACGCGCCACAGGTCGAAGGGGCGGGCGAACACCGCCATCAGCTCTTCTGGGCCCTCGACGAGCACCACCCGGTCGGGGCTGCGCCGGATGGCGGCATCCAGGTCGTCGGGGTCGAATCGCTCCCCGGCGATCTCGGCGCCCAGGTCCGCCCAGACGTCTTCGGGGCTCATTCCCAGGGCGAGTCCGTAGAGCGCCTGCCACTGGACAGGCGGCAGGAACGACTTGGCCGCCTCCAACTGGATCGGATCCGTGAGCACCCGCGCGAACTCCAACGTCTGCGCGTCCACCCCGAGGCGTGCCATGTCGGCGTCGCCGACGTCGGAGAAAAGGCGCTGCGGCACCGCCTGCGCCATTTTTGCGAACTGGGGCAGCGAGGTGGCGATGGCTTCGCCATCGCGGATCTCGATCGCCCCGGTGGCGGAGTTGACCGACGCGCTACGGCGCCGTGCCCACCGGTAGGCATCATCGTGCGGGAGCACCTTGAGCAGCGTGTAGGTGTCCCCCGATTCCGGGGCGATCACCACCCCGCGCCAGAACTGGTCGATCCGGATGCTGCGGATGCGGTCGTCCCTGGCTCCACTGATCTTCTCCAGGTGCAGACCGGCATGGGTGGCGTGCTCGAACTTGGCGAACACCTCGCTCACCCGCTCCTGCACACTCTTCTCCAAGCCGCCGAACTCCCGGAGGAGGTCGCGGTGGATGGCGAGACTGGCCACGGGGGACTCGCTTTCTGCTTCGGGGGGCGGTGCCGCAGGCAGCGCCAGCGCGCCAGCGGACAGGGGGTCGCCGACCGGGTTCAGGTCCGAACGGAGCCGGCCGGCCCGGACAGCAGTTCGCGGATCCGGGCAAGGGTCGGATGACCGGGACCGTGCACGCGCCGCACGTCGTCGGCCAGGGCCCGCAGGGTGTGCTCGGCCTGCTCGCGATCGCCGGCGCCGAGTTCGAGCAGGCCGATCTGCCGGCGCAGTTCCAGGGGCCGGGGGTCGTCGCGGCCGTACGCCAGTTCTTCGTCGGCCAGCAGCCGGGCCAGGATGTCGAGTGCGCGGGAGGTGTCGCCGGTGAGGGCATGACACGTGGCGTGCTGGAGCCGGGAGCGGAAGACGAGGGATATGTCGGAGGCGTCTTGGGCAGCGAGGTCGGACGCCAGGGCCTCGTACACCGGGGCCGCCGCCAGGAAGTCGCCTCCTTCGAAAAGGATGTTGGCCCAGTCCATGCGCAGCCGCACCACGTCGGTGTCGGTGTCGCCGAATGCGGTGCGGGCGGCGTGCACGGCGGCCTGGAGGACGTCGGCGGCCTGCCGGTAACGGGAGGAGGTGGCGAGCGCCGCGGCTTCGGAGCGGGCCTTCTCGATTTCAGGCCGGCCCATGTCCGCCACTCCGGGGCCCTGAGCGGAGTATCCGCGCGATCCGGGAGCGGGGAAGCCGGGTGCGGTGGTCTCCCGGCCGCTCCGCGTCCCCTGGAACACCTGGTGGAGCACTGCCGCCTGCATGCGGGTGGGACTGGGCAGCGTCGGCGGGTGCAGCACGCCGGGTATCGGCGTCAGCCCGATGGCGAACGGCAGCAGAGCGTCGTAGGCCTCCTGCGCGTCGGCGGGGCGGTCCTCAGGCCGCTTCGCGAGCAGCCGGGAGACAATGCGGCACAGACCGTCCGGGACGTCCGGGCGCAGCATCTCCACTCCAAGCGGCTCCTCACCGACCTGCTTGGTCATGACGGCGAACGGGGTGGAGCCGGAGAACACTCGCGAACCCGTCAGCATCTCGTGCAGCGTGCAGCCCAACGCGTACAGGTCGCTCTGCGGCGTGCTGAGGCCGGCGGTGAGCTGCTCCGGGGCCATGTAGGCGGGGGTTCCGGGGGTCTCGCCGGTGCGGGTGATCCGGGAGGTGTCCGACTGCTCCAGAGCGACGGCGAGCCCGAAATCGAGCACCTTCACGGTGCCGTCCGGCTCCAGCATCAGATTGGTCGGCTTGAGATCGCGGTGCACCAGGGAGGCGCCGTGCGCCGCGGCCAGCACGGAGCACACCTGGGCGGCGATCGCCGCCGCCCAACCCACCGGAAGGCGCTCCTGTTCGGCCACCAGGTCGGCCACGCTGATCCCGTGGATGCGCTGCATGACCAGGTAGGGTCGGCCGTCGGAGGTCCCCGCGTCGAACACCGCGGGGACCCCCGGGTGCTGGAGCCGCGCGGTGATGCGGGATTCGCGGACGAAGCGCCGAACGAGCTCTTGGTCGTGCCGCCCACCGGGGAAGCGGACGAACTTGACTGCAACCTCGCGGTCCAGGCGTGTATCGTGCCCCTCCCATACATCGCCCATCCCGCCGTGCCCGAGCGGCGCCCGCTTGAGGTCGTAGCGGTCGGCCAGGAGCGCTGCCCCGGATCCGGGCGTGCGGTCGGTGGTCATCGGGGGGCCTCCTCAGAGGTCGGGGGGAGCAGCGTCCGGGTCGACAACCCCAGTCGGCCGAGGTCCGCCAGCCGTCGGCCGAGGTCGGCGAGTGCCGTGAGCTGCTCCTCTGTCATGTCGAGGCGGCGCAGCATCTCGGCATAGGCGTGCTGCCGGACCAGGGAGATCATGGGAACCCTGGTCTTTCGGGGGTCGAATCGCAGGGCGGCGGAGGAGTCGGCGCGCTCGGCGGCCATGGCCGCGCCCTCCACCACCCCGGCGAGGTAGCCGGGGTCGAGCCGTGCGGGGTCGGCACGGAGTAGGAGAAGCCTGGGGCCGAGGAGGGCGCCGGTGTCGTCCTCGCCCGCGATCCGTGGGCGCGGCGGATGTCCGCCGGAAGCGGCGAGGACATCGCCCGGACGGATCGCCACCCCTCCCGGCACTGCCCGGGTGCGACCGCTCGGAGGGCGCTGCTCCCGCAGGTCCTTATGGGTCAGGAGGGGGAGGTTCCCGCGGTCGACGGGTGTGCCCAGAGGGGCATGGTGGATCTCCACCAGCCCGGACGCGGCCAGCTCCCCGACGGTGGGTGCATCGTCGCCCGACTCGGCTCCGGCGGCCGGAGCCGCCCGCGTCGCCTCCAGCTCTGGGGGAAGCTCTGCCAGCGCGGCCAGCGTGGCGATCAGTTCGGCGCGCAGCGCCGGATACTCGGCCGTCCCGCCCGCAGTGGCGCGGATCGCGTGCGCTGAGGGCCGCAGATCCACTGCGGATCCCAGCAGATCGGCGACCGGCACCGCTGTGGCGGCAGACGTGCCGACGACGGGCTCCGGCCGGACGCTCACGATTTCGGCGTGGCTCTTGGCTCCGTGCACGACGATCAGGCGGTCGGCCGCGCCGCTGCCCGCCTCCGGGCGGCGGAGCACCCACAGGTGCGCCGCCGGCGGGCCGTCGCCACCGGGCAGCTCGGCCACCATGCGAAGCGCCCCGGTGGCGAGCAGGGCGGCGCGCACCCGCCGCCCCGAAGCTCGGTCGGCCGCCGCGGTCGGCATGCGCACCACCACAGCGCCGCCCGGGCGGACCCTCGCCAGGCAGTGCTGCACCCACGCCAGCTCCCCCTCCCCGCGGGGCGGGTACCCGTAGGTCCACCGCGCGTCACCGTCGAGCTCGTCGTGTCCCCAGTGGCGGTCGCGGAAAGGAGGGTCGCACAGCACGGCGTCGGCCTGCCGGTCGGTGAAGCCGTCCCGACGTAGCGAGTCGCCCGCCGTGACCTCGCACTTCTTTCCAGCCAGCAGCAGTCGGGAGCGGGCGATGACCGCAAGAGCGGGATCGAGATCCTGCCCCCACAGCACGTCCGCCCCCCGTGTAGCGGCGGCGCGCAGCAGCACCCCCCCGCCGCACGCCGGGTCGAGGACCCGCATTCCGGGGCGGACCCCCGCGAGCTCCGCCATCGCCGTTGCGGTCGGAGCGTCCACCGACACCGACCGCCCCTGCGCGGCGGCGAAGCGGTCGCTCAGCCGCATGTACAGGTCGACGGCGCCGCCCGGGTGGGTTGCGGTAGCTTCCCCGATCTCGCGCAGCAGCCCGTCCCACCGCTCGTCCGCCTGCTCGACCACAGGGCCCGCGCCGTTGTGGCCGGTGAGCAGCAGTCCTGTGTGCGCGAGGAAATCGGCGGTGCGCATCCCCTGCACCACCGCCTGGATACGCTGCCAGAGCCGTTCTGCGGTGTCGGCCCGAAACGGCTTGCCGTTACGGCGGCACCACTGCTCCACCTCCGCAAGGGAGAACAGCGGGTTGGCGGAGCTGCCCGCCATAGGCCGGGGGAAGTCGGAGTGGCGGCGGCGCCAGTTGCTCACCGCCGGGCGCTGCACCCCGGTCAGCCGCGCGATGTCGGCCGCGCCGAGCAGCGCTTCCAGGGGCCCGCCGGCCGGATCGCCGGACCCGTCACCGGATTTCGCCCCGGTCTGCGCGCCGCTCACCGGGTCCCCCCGCCGTGCAGCGGGGTGAGCACTCTGCGGGCGCGCAGCTCTGCCACGTGCTCGGCAATACGCAGGGGGGCGTCTCCACCGCGTACCAGCAGCCCGGCCTCGATGTTCTTCGCCACCCCCGACTGGGTCAGGTTGGCGCTGGACACCAGGAGCACCTTGCGGTCGGCCGCGGCGAGTTTCGCATGCATTTTGGCGTGCTTCTGCCCCCGTTCGGCCACCGGCCAGTGCCACAGCTCCACTCCGGCCAGACCGGAGAACGCCGTTGCGGGCTCGGATCCGGACAGGGCGCTTCCGGCACCTTGGAGGGTCTCCACGACCACGTCAACCCGCACCCCGCGTTCCACCGCGGCGGCGAGTGCTCTTCTGATCCCCTTGTGCGGCCGGGCCGAGTACGTCATCAGCACCAGTTCATGCTCGGCGCCGGCCACCACGTCCAGCAGCGCCTGTGCGGTGGCGCGTACCGGCACCGCATGGCCGGCCGGGCCGCTCCACACCGTTTCCACGGTGACCGCACCCGCCGCGCCGGCGTACCCGGCGGCGGCGCCGCGCAGGAATGCGGCGGCGTCGGCCGCGGGAACCTGCTCTGCGGTGAGGGCGGACAGCAACGGTGCCACGGCCGCCCGGTCGCGCACTGAGCCCAGCACCGCCTGTCCCGGCCATCCCGCCGCCACTTTGGCTGCCACGTCGCGCAGCCCGGCGGCGCCCAGCACGGGTGCGGCCGTGGAGACGGCGTGCTCGAAGCGCGTGTGCTCCGTCATGGCAGTTCGGGGTAGAGCGCCAGGTCGGGGTCGCCGATGGGCACGACGAACCGGCGGTCCAGGAACCGGTTGCCGCGCTCGCAGGTCGTCTCGGACACGAAGAGGCACACGTGGCAGGCGGCGCCGTGCAGGAAGTCGGCGCGCGGCTGCGGTTGGCGCTCCGCGCACAGCGGGTCCGAGGAGCACCGCATCGCCTCGTTCAGCGCCCGGCGTACCAGCCCCGCCAACCGCTCGGGTTCGGCCTGCGACACAAGACCGCCCAGCGTGCCTTCGGCATCGGGGACGGCGGTGTAGATGAGGATGCCGCTGCGCGGGTCCTCCTCGGTTCCCGCGTACACCCGTTCCGACAGGCTCGCCGCGTTGTACCCGCAGTCCAGAGCGATGGTACGGATCAGCAGGTGGGAGAGGGTGTGCAGGGCGATGTAGCGGGCGCCGGGCCAATGCCGCATCGGATCGAACCCGCCCGAGAGCCGATTGGAATACCGGTTCTCGCGGAACGTGCGGTAGGCCGCGGTGTGCAAGGCCAGGGCCTCCGACCGGGCGACCCGCTTCTCCCAGGCCGCCAGCAGCTCCTCGGGCACCCGCAGGAACATCCCCTCGCCGCGCACCTCACTGGCCGGGATCCATTCGGGGTCGGACCGTGACAGCGGGACGCGGACCACCAGATCGGGGTCGTCGGGATCGGGGGCGTCCAACCGGGTGAAGCCGGTCAGCGCCCGTACCTCGCGCAGCCGCTCCACCTGTACCACGTCGTCGAACACGCCCTGGAGCTCGGCCGGCACCCCGCCGGGGTCGCGGCGCAGCGCGAAGTCGGGACCGGGTTCCGGAGCAGTGGGTGCGGAGAACACCTCCCATTCGGGGGTGCGCAGGTCCGGATAGGCGTCGTCGTCAGGCGCGGCGTCCTGGCCGTCTTTGCGGGCCCTGACCTTCTCGACCGCTGCCGCGAGTTCGGCGTCACTCCACGTGGTGAAGGGGCCCCACTGGGGATGGCTCTCCTTCATGTAGGCGTACATGCCCACCGGTACCGGATGGATCAGATCCCAGTGCTGGTCCACCATGCCCTCCAGCTTGCCGGCGCCCGTGGTGGGGACCGCCAGCGCCGACAGGGTCTGGGAGAACCACTGGTTGGAGGCGCCCAGCACAAGGACCTTGGGCCGCACGCCGCAACCTCCGGACTCGTAGGTCCGCAGGTGCGGATGGCGGCCCCGGCACCGGGGCAGGATCTCCTCGCCGCGCTGGCCCATCGCCTCGCGCAGGTTGCGGCGCTCTCCGCAGCTGACGCAGGCCAGTTCCACATTGGCGCCGATGTTGCCGCCCCGGTCGTCCATGCGCAGCCGGGGATGGGTCGCATTGGGGCAGCCACCGCCCTGGTGCACGAAGTGCACATAGGGGAACTCGTCCAGGTGGCCTGAGGTGCACACCAGGACGAACCGAGCCGCGACCGCCAGCGGCTTGCCCCGATTGCAGCCGGTGTGCACGAACCTGGCCTCGTGCGGTTTGCGGGCGTTGGCGTTCTCGAACGTGAACGCCTGCGAATCCAGTGCGGCCAGCTCGTTGCAGACCGTGCACCGGAACCAGCCCGGGAACGGGGAGATGGGAACCCCCACCCGCGACGCCGGTCCGTTCGGGTCGGCGTCCATGCCCTCGGCCCACGGGGCCGGTCTCAGCTCGGCCACCTTCCGGTTGCCGGGCAGCTTCTTGACTGCCTCCAGTAGGCGGGGTTCGGCGATCTTCTCCCACCCATAGGCGTGGGTGTAGTCCCAGTCGTCGAGACCGCGCACCAGGACCGCGAAGTTCGGCAGGTCAACGAGAGCCCCCACCCCGCTGGTGAACATCAGGTGGCTCGGCCGGACCGAGCCGACCCGGCGCCGGTACAGTGCCCCGCTCATCGGCCGCGTCCCTTCCGCGTCGCAGGAGCGGCGAACGCCGAGTCGCCCATTTCATCGCCCTCCGGCGCTGCGTCGGTCGCGTTCATCGTGTCTGCGGCCGGTGGGGCGAACGACCACGGCGGGGCGTTCACCGGTGGGTCGAAGAACTCGCCGCCGCCGGACAGGAGCAGATTGATCTCGTTCTCCGCCTCCCGCATCGACATACCGACCGTGGTGTCGTCCCACGGGCCCTCTCCCGCCTTGGCCAGCAGCCCGCGCACCTGCTGCTTTGCGTCGGTCGCCCGCTCGTAGCCCAGCCGGGCCGATCCGTTCCTGGCCTGCTTCCACCGGTCGCGCAAAGTGTTGATCCGCTCGGACAGGTAGTCGCGCCCCCGTGGGCCGTAGACGTGCTCGGCACGCGCCAGCATCCGCGCGATGATCCCCTCGACCACCGGCCCGTCAAGATCCACATCGTGGGCATCGGCATTGCGCGAGTGCTCGTGCACGGTGTTGCGCACGGCCGCCACGAACGCCGCCGTGGTGCCCCGGTCCAGCGCGCGCCGGGTGAACGGGGTGACGCTGAGCGACTCCACCCGGCGGTAGAAGGTGCTGTGGTAGTGGCCGAAGTCCTCGTAGTGGGCGAGGTCCCGCGGACGCGTCCAGTTGTAGAGGGTCACCACCAGGCCCGGACGGGACGGGTCGCGGCCCACCCGGGAGGACGCCTGGATGTACTCGGCGGTGTTCTTGGGCTGGCCGACCACCACCATCAGCCCGAACCGGGACACGTCCACGCCGACTTGCAGCATGGAGGTCGCCAGCACGGCGTCCACCGGTAGACGGCCGGCCTCACGCCGCTCCTCCCACCGGACGGACTCCGGGTGGAGGACGGGCTGCCCGGCTGCGGAACGCGACTTCTGGGCCTGGCGGAACGCGCTGCGCTCCGCGCCGACCGCGCGCCGCCGCCCACTGGTGTCCAGATCCGGGTCGAAGCCGACCTCCAACCGTTTGAGCACGTCGCTGATGTCGCCCGAGGAGATGCGCGAGGTCAGCTCTTGCACGGTGAACATCCCCGCCGATGTCAACCGGTCCGGCAGGCCTTTGCTGCGCCCATGTCGGCGCGCACGCACCGTGACGTCGTCGTCCATGTACCGGCGCATGCCCGCGAGTTCCCGCGTGGCGTTGAAGTAGCCCACCATGGTCATGTACGGGTCGGCAGGCCGCCCGAAGCGGTCGAACATGGCCTGGCCGGCCAGCATCAGGATCTCGGCGAGCCGGATCTCGGCGGACTTCAGCCGCACGCCGTGCGCGCAGATCCCCATGTAGCGGCGGCCGGGGGTGTTCTCGGTCACGCGGACCTGGGTGGAGAAGAAGGTGTCGGCCACATCGGTGACCTGTGGCGGGAAGACCTCCAGTCCGCGCCCGAAGATGCCGCGCACCTGCTCCTCGGCGCGCTTGGTGGTCGCGGTCGAGGCCACGATCTTGGGGCCTGCCGCGTTCCCGGCCGGGGTGGTCCAGGTGCACAGCTCGTCCACCGCCGACTCGAACAGGCCCACGATGGTGCCGAGAGCACCCGAGATCAGGTGTAGCTCGTCCTGGATGATCAGGTCCGGCGGGCGCAGCCTCGGCACGGGGCGGCTCGTCGCCTTGGGAAGGTGGTCGCCCTTGGCGTTGTGGCGGCTCCCACAGCCGATCTTGCCGTCCAGGTCGGGATGGCGGAACCCGTGCCGGGGGCAGTGCTCGCGCACTCGCCCGAACAGCATCCCGGCGAACCCGCGCCAGGGCAGCTGTGCGAGCTTGTCCACGGTCGCGATCACCAGGCTCGGGGTGTAGCGGTAGATCTCTTCGTCCACGGTGAGGATCGGCAGCCCCTCGCGGGACCGGGTGCGCGAGAACGGGCAGGCATCGGGCCCCTCGCCGTTAGCGCAGTGCAGCAGCACCCGGCGGGCCTCGCGATCGGGGTGCAGATCCCGATGGGCATGGAGCTTGGTGCCGCACCACGGGCAGGACAGGGTCTGCAACACGTTGGCACGCCGGCCCCGGCCCGCTTCCCGGGCTTCGGTGATCTGCTTGTCGGCCTCATCGAACCAGTTGGGGGAGACCCCGCCGCCTACCCACAGCCCGATCCGGAACGGCTCCCCGCCCCAGGTGCCGGGGTCCTCGGCGCGCAGCACCTCGGCCGCGCACACGAGGGCGGCCGCACGCTGGAACTGCTGCGCGGTGAGCAGCCGCAGCGTGTAGCGCATCAGCACCGCGACCCCCGCCCCGCCGCTGCGGGCCTGTTCGCCTGCGCCCACGATGCCCTGGAGGCGGCGGATCGCGAACGTGAACGCGGTCAGCCCCAGGTAGGCCTCGGTCTTGCCGCCGCCGGTGGGGAAGAACAGCAGGTCCACCGTCGCCTCGGGCGAGGACGCGCGCTCCGGGTGGTCCGGGTCGGTGATGGAGGGGACGTTCAGCAGGACGAACGCCAGCTGGAAGGGCCGCCAGGAGGCGGCCGCGGCGCCGCGGCCACGGACGGCGCGCTCGGCCTCGGCGTAGGACACGTCCGGGTCCTCGCGCAGCCGGGCGATCTCGCTGTGGCGCCGTTGCTCGGCCATGGCCCTGTTGGCGAACCGGAACGCCTTCAGCGCTTCGTCGTGGCGTGGGTGAGAGGGGTCGCTGAGCAGCTGGATCCCGGCGCGGATGCGCTCGGCCGCGCGCCGGGCACGGAACACCGCCCCCTCCGCGGTCGGGCGCAGCGCCTCCGGTAGCGAGGCGACCTCGGCGTCCCGCTCGTCGAGCCAGGCGGCATAGCCGTCGGCCAGCGGGGCCAGCCCGGCGCCGAGCGCGTTGGGATCGGCGGTAACGAGAGCGTCCATGGACAGCTCGGTGCCGGCCAGCCGGGAGCGCTCGCCGACGGGGGCGATGGTGGCGGGAACGTCGTGGCTGGGCAGCCAGGTGGTTGTCAGCCGGTGGGCGCGGCGGAGACCGTCGGCGTGTTCGGCGTCCACGGCGATGTTGCGTCCGTGGGCGAACTTGAGTTCGTTGCGGTAGAGCAGCCGCAGGCGCAGCTCCTCGGGGTCGTCCAGTGTGGCCGGGGTGCCGTCGAGGGGGTCGTCGACGGGGAGGAAGACGGGGGAGGACCCGTCGGGCGCGGTAACGGTGAGCCGGGCCTGGTACAGCCATGCGGCGTCGCCGTTGGAGGGCGGCTGCTGCCGGTTGTTCACGAGGTTCAGCTCGACGGTGCGGCGTCCGTCGCGGGTGCGGACGGCGACGTTGAGGTACACGCAGGAGGAGTCGACGTCCACGGCGGTCAGCCCGATGCGGTGGTCCGGCGGGCCGTTGAGGGGAACTTCCGTGACGTATTCGCGGGGTTCGCGCGACCAGACGGTGCGGGTGCGGCCGTCGCCCCCGATGGAGTCGGTGGGGGAGTACTGGCCCCAGGTGGTGCGGACTGTGACCGCGTGGGTGGAGTCGGCCACGGTGAAGGACAGGCCCATGGTGGACGCCCAGAGGTGGCCGAGGTTCTGGGAGGTGACCACGTCGGGCAGTTCCCCGGCGGCTTCGCCGCGGGCATCCCCGGACGCCCCCGTCTCGGTGTCGGAGACCATGTCGGCGGCGTCGCGCGAGGAAGCGGGCGGCTGGTGTCGGGGGCCGAGCATGCCGACGAGGTAGCGCTCGCGCGGACCCATGGCTCGCGGCGGGAACTCCTCGTTCTCCCCGCCCCAGGGGCCGAGGAGGTCGCGCTCCACGAGCTCCTGGAGCCCGTCACGGGCATGGAAGGACGAGCCCTCTTCGAAGTTCTGCGGGACGTCGAGGGTGGCGATCAGCTCTGCCTGCCGAGCGGCGTTCGCCTCGGCCTTGGTCCGGGGGCGTTTGGCGGGCGGGGTGGCGCTGGTTTCCGCGGCGGCCGAGGTGTCGAGCGAGGTCTGCTCGCCCTTGGGGTGGGGGAAGAGGGGGGCGTCGGACATCAGAAGAGCGTCCCTTCACCGGAGGACGAGGGGGAGGGGGCGGATGTGCGCTTCTTCTTGTTCTTCTTGTCGTGCAGGCCTTGGGCGACCTCCTCGGCGTAGCGCTCGTGGTTCAGTTCGAACAGGCTGTCCAGGACTTCGCGCTGCGCAGCGGGGCCGATGGTGTACCGGATCTCCCGACCGACCGGATGGAACCCGTGGTCCAGCCCACCGACGGCGCCGATCCGGTCCTCCCAGCCGTAGGCGCGGATGGTGGCCTCGTCGATGGCGCGGTGGATGTCGCGGAGCTCCTGGATATCGGGGTCGGTGCACTCGGGGTCGAAGACCAGGTTGTAGGTCTTGGTGAGGCCGGAGTTCCGGGAGAGCATGACGTCCCGACGGGTGGTGTCGAGGCGGTCGCCGAGCTGGCGCATCTCTTCGGTGAGTTCCGGCATTGCGAAGGTCTCGAAGATGTCGGATGGTGTGTAGCGGAGATCCGCCTTCATCGATGAGCCGCGCGACTTGGCCCACCAGTAGTGCGGGGCGCTGGACAGTAGGGCGAGCATGGCCGTGTCATCACTCGCAAAGACACCGAGCGCATGTGAGAAGACCTGGCCAGTTGGCACCACCACTGGCATCACAGTCTTGCTGACCAAGGTGATAACTACAACTCGATCCAGATGGGAGATGGCGGCCCGAAGGCCAGGGGCGAGTTTTTCGTACTGCCACCATTTTTCTTGGGTTGCCCGCTTGGAATCCGGGAGGCGATCCCTTTCGGGCTTCACCAGTCGTTGTATCCGATCGATGCATGCGCCGTATGATTTCGCCTTGTCCAGCGGCCAGTCGAAGAAGTCGATAATCCAACGACTTGCAGAATAGTCGGATTGTGAATTCAAATCTTGTCCATTTAAATATTTGAAGAGCACATCCTTGCTTTTTGGGTCGAATTTCAAGATGTTTTCAGCTTCTGAATTAGAAAGGACGAATCCAATTCCATTCACGAAGTTTCCAATGAAGGAAATTTCTTGATTTTTAATTAGTCGAAACGGTATCCCCGATGCTCGAGATTGTGGATCGAGTGACGAATTGATCCCATCTGTGCTTCTGCCATCCGCGATGATTTCAGCATTTTTCCCTATGGGAGCTCCACTAATCCAGACCGCGCAGTACTCAAGAGTTGCGCTCTTCGAAGGCCAAGGCTTGCTCTTGATGGATTGCCGGATTGTGGCCCCGCTGGAGGTAATACGGTCAAGGCAAACTTCTCGAGTGTCCCCTTGGGCAAGGGTGTTGGTGGCGATTACTCCAACTTGTCCAGAATCATTTAGTATTTGATGTGCGCGCAGAATGAAATAGGCGATTAGATCTGCATTTCCCTTGGCTCCTTGGGCGATCGTGTCTACGAGGAATTCCCGATAGGAGGATCCCATTGATCCGCTGATTCGCTTTCCCCCAAGGAATGGTGGATTTCCGATAATTGCATCGAAACCACCATTTTCGAAGGCTTCGGGGAATGTCAGTGGCCAATGTATCGGATATCGCTTGAATGTGCCTTCGGGGCGATCTTTGTCTAGTCGCTCCTCTGCATTTAATTTCATCTCGGGTTCGGCCATTTCCAAATTTCGGGCCACCTCGGCAACGGCGAGCGAACCCCTATCTATTCTGCGTTTGCCGTGTCCTGCATTTTCGAGTGCCGCGCCGACTGTGAGGTCGCCCAGCAATCGAGCGCGATCGGTCTCCTTCTTGGTCTTGGTCAGTAGTTCCCGCTTGCGGTTCAACCCTTCCAATGTGGTGCCATCGATCTCCGCCAGCTTGCGGCGGGACTCGGCGACCTCGGCCACCAACTCCCGTACACCCGACGTGAAGTCGAGAAGAGTTCCCTCGGAGTGAAGCTTCCGCCCCTGTTCCGGGTCCATGTGCATGTACTCAAGCTGTTCGATCGACGTGATCCCCAGCAGCGAATCCCCCGAAGCCAACCGGTCGTCCAGGAAGGTGAACGGCCGACCAGGGTCCATGGACACCAGCCACAGCGACAGCTTCGCCATTTCCACCGCCATAGGGTTGATGTCCACCCCGTACAGGCAGTGCTCGATGATCTGCCGCCGCGCCTCGATGACGACAGGGTCGTCCTCGGCGCTGCCCCTGTCCATCGAGGGCACATAATCGGCTACGCGCGCATCCCCCTCGCGGGTCCATGCCTCGATCAGCTTCTCGCCCAGGTACCGGGCCGCCGCCACGAGGAACGCGGCCGAACCCATCGCGATGTCGGCGACCTTCAACGCCAAAATCTCTTCGCTGGTCTTGAGCTTCCACTCGCCCGTGTCGGCGGTCTGCAACGGCCCCGGCTCGTACACCAGTGGTTCCAGCGCCCCCTCCACCACCTGCTCGGCGAGGAACTTCGGCGTGTAGTGCGTCCCCGTGTTCTTGCGCAGCGCGGATTCGGTGACGAACAGCTCGCCCGGCATCACGACAACGGGCAGGCCGCGCAGATCGGTGCGGATGATCCCGTAGAAGGCCAGCAGTCGCTCGGCCAACGGGTAGTCGCCGCGGGTGACCGCCAAGAGCTTCTTGCGGGCCTCCTCCTGCTCCATCTTCGACAGCGGTGTGAGCCGCTTGACGAGCTGCGCCTTGCTGCCGATCTTGGAGTCCTTGTAGCGCGCGGCCAGCGTCGCCGCCAGCTCGTCCAGGTCGGCGGCATGGCCGGCGGCCAGCTCCTCGATCTCGCGGAGCGGGATCTCGGCTTCCCTGCCCTCCTTTCCGATCAGTCCGATCATGAGCTCTTCGGCGCGGAAACCGTCGAAGGACAGCAGGCCCTCGTACACGTACCCGATCTGTTCGACGTCCAAGGCGCGGAACGACAGCGCCCGTCGCTCCTTGGCTTTGCCCGTGCCGACCTCCACGTACTGAACCGATCGCAGCATGTGCAGTACGGTCTGGTCGTCGATGTCCAGCGGCATCCACGGAAAGGCCTCGGGGTTGAACAGCGACCCGTCATGCGCGTGCATGCGCAGCCGCGGATGGTCCACTCCGTGGTATACGGCGTTGAACAGCGCGAGCAGACGGTGCCACGCCGAGTAGCCGTTGGCGAGCTCTGCTTCGCTCGTCTCCCGGGCGGACGACTCCAGCTCGGCGCACAGCCGGCCTGCCGAGTACGCCTTCGCGTACAGGTCGTTGTCGGAGGGCAGCAGGCCGCGCTCCTCGGCGAAGAGCAGGAAGACCACGCGCATCATCACCGATACCGAGCCTCGGTACACCTCGTGTGCCGGAACGTCTCCCAAGTCCTTCTCGCCGCGCTTGCGCAGCTCGGTGTCCGCGCGGCCGATCGCCGCCACCAAGAGCTCCACCGCCTGGCGCACCTGAACGCCCAGCGCCTCGGTGACCTCTTCCTGGGAGTCCAGGCTGCCGCGCAGCAGCGGTACCAACCGCTCCTCGTCGGGAACCCCGAAGAACCGGTTCCGGTTGAGCAGCGAGTGGAACGCGTAGACCACGTCCCGCTCCGCCGATTCCGGCCAGAGCACCGCGTCGAACACCGCCGTAGTGGTCACCCCGCCCCTGGGCGCCCACACCAGAGCCCACCACCTGCCGTCGGTGGCCAAGCCCAGCTCGACGCCGTGGTGGCGGCACAGGGAGGCGAGCCGATCCGCCGGAGTGGCCGCCCACGCCTCCCCCCGCACTCGGCTGGTCGGCGACTGCCCCGCCGGGCACACCAGCCCCAGCAGCCGCACACTCTGCGGTGTGACCTGCTCACCCGGCCCGGTCAGCGCGAACGATGGGGTCACCTGTGTGTCGTGTTCGGCGACCGCCATCGCCAGCCCGGCCAGGTCGGCCGAAGCCTCCGGAGGCTCCGATCCGTCCCTGTCCTCGGTGTCCCCGGCCGTCTCCTGGCCGACGATGTGCAGGTCACGGCCCCAGCCGAGCATCTCGCCCAGGACGTAGTCCATCCAGGCCTGTTGCCCGGCCCTGGTGTCGTCCTGCCAGTGGGCATGCTCACGACGCAGCCGCTCGCGCGCTTCCTTGTCCAGCGGGTCGAGCCCGGCCGGCCAGATACGGCGCAGCACCGGCAGGGTCAGGAACGGGCCGCTCACCTCGATCAGGTTCAGCCAGTTGCGGTGCTGCTCGGCGGTGTCGGGTGCGGGGCGCCGCCCACGGAAACGCTGGGCGCTCATCGAACGGCCTCCTTGCGGGGAACGACAACGACAACGGCGACGGGGAAACTGTGCGGATCTTGGCGGGCGTAGCGTTCGGTGATGGCGGTCAGCTCCCTGTCGCGTTCCTCCGCCAGCGAGGCCAGCCTCTTCTCCCAGTTCATCCGGTCCTTCCGGTACTGGTCGCGCTCTTCCTTGGTCTGGCGGATGTCCCGGGCACTGAACAGGGCTTCCTCGTCGTCGTCCTCGGCCAGCGCAGCGCGGAGCGAGTCGGAGAACTGGTCGAGCACCGACTCCACCCGGTCGCGTTCGTGCTCTTCCCGCTGCTTCAACCGGCGCTGCAACTGCTCCAGGCGAGTTTCGGCCCGCCAGTCGATCGCCCGTGCCAGGCCCTCCCGGCCGCGTGCCCGCTCCCAGCGGTCACGCATCCTGCCCCACACGGCCTCCGGCAGCGGGCGACCCTCGGTGAGCGCCCGGTCCAGGATGCCGCCCAGCACCGTCAGGTTCTCCAACCGCCGGAAGCGTCCGCTGTCCGGCAGCCATCCGCCGGCGTGCAGCACCTCCTCGTGCAACCTCAGTCCGTCGGCGCCCACGAGCACGAAGCGGGAGTAGGCCCCAACGAGCACTTCCTCCAGGGCCGGGTCGTCGCTGACCACGGCCGTCACGCGGGCCAAGCCCACCTTCTCGTTCGACACCGCCGCGCGAAGGAGGCGGGTGGACATCGCCACGAGCGGGTGATTGAGGTGGGCCAGCACCACGTCGTCGCGGTCCTTGGCGGTCTCGGTGTCGAAGGTCACCGGAAGCTGCCGGGGCACGGTGCGTTTTCCGTCGCCGCCCGGCGGTAGCTTCTCCGTCAGCCCTTCGGTGGCGCGCACCCACGAGCCGGTGAGTGCGGGCACCTCGAACATGCCGTCCGTGAAGTATCGCTCGTCCAGATGCTCGCGCAGCGGCTGCTGGTGGGCCAGGCCCAGGGCGGTGTCGACCACCCGCCGGACCCGCCCGGGGGTGATGCCCAGCGCCTCGACGGTGTCCCCGAGCCGGGCGTGGAGCTTGCGCACCTGTTCCGGGACGTTGGACTCGGCCGCGAGCCGGTCCTTCCTCCGTCCCGCGGAGTCGATGTCATAGTCGTCGATCTGGCCGAGCATGCGCTTCTGCACCGCGTCGGACAGCACGGCGTTGACCGATCCCAGGTCCTCTTCCATTCGAGCGACCTTGGTGGCCACACGCGACAGGAACTCCAGGTCGGCCTCGTAGGAGTCGACCGCCTTCTCCCAGCCCGTGCCGACGAAGTGCCGCACTTGGGGCCGCTCGGTCTGGCCGTAGCGGTCGATGCGGCCGATCCGCTGCTCCAGCTTGTTGGGGTTGAACGGGATGTCGTAGTTGACCAGGCGGTGGCAGTGCCGTTGGAGGTCGATGCCCTCGCTGGCGGCGTCGGTGGCCAGCAGGATGCGCACCGGGTGCTCGGCGGGGTGCTTCTGAAAGGCCAGGCGCAGGAGCTCGCGCTCGTCCGCGGCCATCCGCCCGTGCAGCTCCGCGACGGCCGATCCGCCCAGGCCCTCTTGGCGCAGGAGGTTCTTGAGCCAGAGCTGCGTGTCGCGGTACTCGGTGAACACCACCACCCGCTCATTGCTCCAGCGTTCGCCATCAGGCTTGCACACGGCCTTGAGATAGGTGAGGAGTTCGCGCGCTTTGGCATCAGGCTGGGCTTCCTGGGCCAGGGCCCAGTCGCGCATCTGCTCCAGCAGCGCGACTTCGTCGGCGTGGGGATCGGGCTGCATGGGGCGGATACGGAACAGGGTGTCGTCCTCGGCCTGGGCCAGCTCTTCGTCGTCGTAGGCAGCGGTGTCGTCGAAAAAATCCTCGGCCCAGTCCGGAACGTCGTCGTCATCGAAGGAGTCGAGCGGGCGTGACCGCGATTGCAGGGTCTCCAGATAGACACCGATGGTGTGCGCGAAGGCCGCCGGGCTGGAGAAGAGCCGCTTCTTCAGCAACAACGTCACGAGGTCGGTGGCGCGCCTGCCGCGCTTGGTCGTCAGCTTGGGACGGCGCAGCTCCGCGAATCGGCCCAGCAGGGCGTGGATCCGCCGCTCCTCGTCCGGGTAGACGACGGGGATGGCGTGCGCGTCCCGCTCGGCGAAGCGGGGACTTCCGTCGGCATCCACGATGTCGCGCTTGAGGCGGCGCACCACGGTGTCGGAGATCGCGGCCTCGTCCGGCGAAACTCCGCGGGCGAAGCGGTGGTCGTCGAGGATCTCCAGTAGCGCAGTGAAGGACTGCTGGTAGCCGTTGTGCGGGGTGGCGGACAGGAACAGCCGGTGGGTGAAGTGCGGGGCAAGTCGGCGCATCAGCTTGGTCTGCTGGGAGTCGACCGCGTACACCTGCTTGGGCGCGGCGGGGGCCACGTGGTGGGCCTCGTCCAGAATCAGCAGGTCGAAGGCGCGCGGGTAGCCGGGGCCGTCCGTCGGCAGTACCTCGTCGAGTAGCCGTTGTGCCTTGGCGCCCCGCAGCCACGACAGGCTGACGATGGTCAGCGGGTACACGTTGAACGGGTTCGCGGCGCTGCCGTAATCGCGGCGGACCCGGGCGCAGCGCTGGGAGTCGATGACGGTGAAGTCCAGGCCGAACTTCTCGGCCATCTCGTCCTTCCACTTCACCGTGAGCCCGGCAGGGCAGACGACCATGACGCGCTGGGTGCGGTGGCGCAGCAGCAGCTCCTGGGCGACGAGCCCGGCCTCGATGGTCTTGCCCAGGCCGACGTCATCGGCGAGCAGCAGGTTCACGCGGGGTGCGCCGATCGCGCGCGCCACCGGTTCGAGCTGGTAGTCCTCGATGGCG
This sequence comes from Nocardiopsis sediminis, assembly GCF_042650565.1. Classification (NCBI taxonomy): domain Bacteria; kingdom Bacillati; phylum Actinomycetota; class Actinomycetes; order Streptosporangiales; family Nocardiopsidaceae; genus Nocardiopsis; species Nocardiopsis sediminis. The sequence goes on along the minus strand of NZ_JBHSBH010000001.1, from coordinate 112,744 downwards.
ACACCGGAGCGGAAGGGAGCCTGGAGGGTGGTGACGTCGGCCGAGGTGACCGCGGACCAGCGGACCGCGTCGAGGAACGCGGCGAGCTGCGCGGGGGCGTCGAAGCCGTTCGCCGGGAGTTCCGGGAGGGAGCCGCTCGGCAGCAGCCGTCGGCCGGGCTCGATCTCCCACAGCACCTCTAGGGTCTCGCCGTAGCGGCCGTCCTCAACGCTCTGAAGGCTTACCAGCGTCGCGCCGCCGCTGGGGTCGACCTTGCTCACCACCCACTTCCGGCCGCGCACCGCGACCAGGGCGTTGGGTAGGGGGAGGTCTTCGATTGTGCTGGTCATCGCCGAACTTCCTGGTCGCACGGGGGTGGCTGCGCGCCGAAGGGAGGAGCCACGGCCCCTATCGGCAAAGGAGCGCTGGTGACGAGCGAACAGCGGCGCAGAGTGTCGGGACGCCCACAGTAGCGATTGTGAACCGACTTAACAAGCAAAATGCTCACTCGCTGTTGCCGGATCCGGCCGGAACGGGAAGTTCCGGAAGCGGGAAAGCGGCCCCCACCTCAAGTGACGGTCGCCGACCCGGTCCGGTTTACCGCGGTCCGGGCCACAGGACCGGGGACCGCCAGGCGGCCCAGGCGCGGAGCATGGCCGACCTCGCCCGCGAGCACATGAGCGCCGCCCGCGACATCCGGCTGCGCATGCTGCGCGAGCAGGCATCGACCCGCCGCACGGGCGGACCCGGGACTCGCGCCTCCTGACCCCCGCGCCCGCCCCGGGCGCACGCGGGCACGCCGGGGCGCCGGCGGCGCGGCCATCCTAGGGTGGGGCCATGGCCGACTACTTCGCGGGTGATACTCGGACCAATCGCGAGCGGATGCTCGCCGGCGACCTCTACATCGCCGACGACCCCGAGATCTTCCGGCGCTCCCGGCGCGCGGCGCGGCTGGCCGACGCCTACCACCGCGCCGCCATCGCCGACGAGGCCGCCGCCCGGCCGATCCTCGCCGAGCTGCTGGGCCACCTGGGCGAGGAGGCGGTCGTCCGCCCGCCGCTCTACGTCGACTACGGCGAGCACATCAGGCTCGGCGCCCGCTCCTTCGTCAACTTCAACCTGACGGCGCTCGACGTCGCGCCGATCACGATCGGTGAGGACTGCCAGATCGGCCCCAACGTGCAGCTGCTGACACCCACGCACCCGGTCGAGCCCGAACCGCGCCGGGCCAAGCTGGAGGCGGCCCGGCCGATCACGATCGGCGACAACGTCTGGATCGGCGGCGGCGCGATCATCCTGCCCGGGGTGACCGTCGGCGAGAACTCCGTGATCGGCGCGGGAGCGGTCGTCGCCAAGGACGTCCCCGCCAACGTGGTCGCGCTCGGCAACCCGGCCCGCGTGGTCCGCGAGCTGTGATCGTCCGCCCCGGCAGCGGGCACGCCGACGGCCCGGCCGCCCCCTCCCCGGCGGCCGGGCCCTGGACCGCCGGCTCAGCCCGCGATCCCGCTCAGCGCGGCCGTGAGGGGCAGCAGCACGATGATGAGCACGGCGCCGATGACGTCGAACCAGATCCCCGAGCGGATCATCTTGGTGATCGGCACGCAGCCCGACCCGTAGACGATGGCGTTCTGCGGCGTGGAGACCGGCAGCATGAACCCGAAGGACGCGCCGAACGTCGCCGCCAGCGCCGGGATCAGGGGGTCCACCCCCGCCCCCACCGCCAGCGGGATGATGATGGGCACGACGACGGAGGCCGCCGAGGTGTTGCTCGTGGTCTCGGAGATGACGATCGCCAGGATCGTACCGAACGCGGTGATGGCGACCGTGCCGGCGAGCCCCAGGCCCGCCGAGGCCCCTCCGCCGATCGTCTCGGCCAGCCCGGTGGAGGACAGCAGGGCGCCGAAGATGATGCCGGTCCCGAACAGCAGGATGGTGCCCCAGTCGATCCGGGCGGCGTCGCGCCACTCCATCGTCATCTTCCGCCGCTTCCAGTCCACGGGCAGGACGAACAGCAGCGCGGCGCCCACCACCGCGACGATGCCCTCGTTGAGGCGGTCGTCGACGAGCGCGTAGAGGTCGGACTCGGTTCCGGTGGCGATGCCGACCACGGCCGGGGCCAGCCACAGCGAGACGGTGACCGCGAAGGCGAGCACGGTGTTCTTCTCGGCGCGGCTCATCGGGCCCTGGGCGGCGCGCTGCTCGCGGATGTAGTCGGCCACGCCCTCGATGCGGCGGATCTCGGGGCGGTTGATCAGCAGCAGCACCGCGGCCAGCACGACGAACATCGCCAGGACCAGCGGCAGCGCCGTCACCATCCACTGGAGGAAGGAGATCCGCTCCCCGGTGGCCTCCTCGATCAGGGCGCGGCCGATGAGGTTGGGCGGCGAGCCGATCGGGGTGAGGAGCCCGCCGACGCTGGCGCCGTAGGCCAGCATCAGCATCAGGGCGGCGCCCACGCGCAGCCGCGTGGGGTCGAAGCCGGGGCGCACCACGCCCCGCTCCTGCATCAGGCGGGCGATGACCGTGAGGATGCCCAGCGCGGTGGGGATCAGCATGGCCACGGTGGCGGTGTTGGAGATGAAGCTGGACACCACGCAGGTGATGGCGCCGAAGGCCACGATGATGCGCAGCGTCGAGCTGCCCACGCCGGGCAGGGCGAGCACGAAGAACGCCAGCCGGCGGGCGACCCCGTGCTGGAGCATCGCCTGGGCGAGGATGAAGGCGCCGATGAAGGTGAAGACCGTCGGCGACCCGAACGGGGCCAGGACGTCCTCCGAGGGCGCCACCCCCACCAGGACGATCGCCGCGACCCCGATCAGGCCGCCAACGGGGATCGGCACGGGCTCGCAGATCCACAGGACGATCACGCCGAGCAGGACCGCGGCCAGCAGCTGCTGGGAACGGTCCATCTCCAGCGGCAGCAGCGCGAAGACGATCGCGATCGTGGGCGCCAGGAACCACCCCACGGTGGTGCGGATGCGCTCGAAGCGCTCCTCGGCAGGGGAGAGGCGCTGCACGACGGCGCCGCCGTGCGCGCCCCCGCTCAGGAGCGCCTTCTCGACGTCGACCCGCTCGCCCGCATCGGGCGGGGAGGGGGAGGGGACGGATGCGGACGGGGTCTCCGATGACATGGCCACTCCTTCGGTCATGGTCCGAGACCACTTTCGCCATGTGACCGCCGTCACGTCCAAGATGTACTGTCTCTGGTACCGATAGACGTCCCCTATGAATCGAGGGTGTGGACGTGGACGCGCGGCAGTTGTCCTATTTTCTGGCGATCGTCGACCACGGCGGCTTCGGCCGCGCGGCCGAGCACCTCCACATCGCCCAGCCCTCGCTGTCGCAGGCGATCGCGGGCCTGGAACGGGAACTGGGCGTCGACCTGTTCCACCGCGTGGGCCGGGGCGTCGTCCTCACCGACACCGGGACCCGGCTCATCGAGCCCGCGCGCCGGGTGGTGCGCGACCTGGAGGCGGTGCGCGACACCGCGCACTCGGCCCGCGGGCTGCGCCGGGGCCGCGTCGACCTGATCTCGATGCCCTCGCCGGGGATCGAGCCGCTCACCACGATGATGGCGTCCTTCGCCCGGGCCCACCCGCTGATGACGGTGAACGTCGCCGGCGCCTTCACGCCTGAGGACGTCGTCCACGGGGTGCGCTCGGGCGCGGCCGAGATCGGCCTCATGGGCTCCGAGGGCCATCCGCGCACCGCCGACCTGCGGGTGCTGCCCATCGAGGACCAGCCCCTCGTCCTGATCTCGCCCCCGGAGACCGAGGGGCTGGCGCCCGGCCGCGTGGGCGGCGCCGACCTGGGCGGCCTGCGGCTGATCGTGTCCCAGCCGGGCAGCCTCATGCGCCGGCTCGTCGACGACATTCTCGCCAGCGGGGCCGACGTGCACCTGGCCGCCGAAGTCGACCACCGCACCTCGATCCTGCCCATGGTGCTCGCCGGTCTCGGCCACGCCGTCACCCCCTCCTCGTGGAAGCCGCTGGCCACCCGCATGGGCGCCCAGGTCCGGCTCCTGGACCCGGCCCCGCGCCTGCGCGTCGTGGTGGTCAGCCGCGCCTCGCGGCCCACCCCCGCCGCGCAGGCGTTCCTGGAGACCGCCGAACGCTACGCCGAGGAGCACGGCACGATCTCATAGGCGCCCCCTATGGGCCGGATCGGGGATGCGTCTTGGACGCGGGGCTCACCTGCGCGCTTGACTCACTGGCGACCCCGACCCACGGAGGAACCCGTGACCCAGACCCGGCACTTCCGCATCGCCTCCATCCCCGGTGACGGCGTCGGCGCCGAAGTGGTCGCCGCGGGCCGCAGCGTGCTCGACGCGCTGGCCTCGGCCTCGTCCGGCACGCTCAGCTTCACCTGGGAGGAGTTCCCCTGGGGCAGCGACTACCACGCCCGCACCGGCAAGATGATCGCCGACGACGGCCCCGAGCTGCTGCGCGGCTTCGACGCCGTCTACTTCGGCGCCGTGGGCTGGCCCACCGTCCCCGATCACGTCAGCCTGTGGGGCCTGCGGCTGCGGCTGTGCCAGGGCTTCGACCAGTGGGCCAACGTGCGCCCCGTCCAGTTCCTGCCCGGCATCACCAGCCCGCTGCGCGCCGCCGACACCACCCCCCTGGACTGGGTGGTGGTCCGTGAGAACTCCGAGGGCGAGTACGGCGGGTTCGGCGGCCGCAACTTCGCCGGGCGCGGCCCCGGCGGCGAGATCGCCGTCCAGTCGGCGGTGTTCACCGAGGTCGGCTGCGAGCGCATCATCCGCTTCGCCTTCGACCTGGCCCGCACGCGCGAGCGCCGCAAGGTCTCCAGCGTCACCAAGAGCAACGCCCAGCAGTACGGGATGGTGCTGTGGGACGAGGTGTTCACGCGGGTGGCCGCCGACTACCCCGATGTGGAGACCGAGAGCGTGCTCGTGGACGCCATGGCGGCCAAGTTCGTCCTGCGCCCCGAGGACCTGTCGGTGGTCGTCGCCTCCAACCTCAACGCCGACATCCTCTCCGACCTCGGCAGCGCCCTGGCCGGCAGCCTCGGCCTGGCCGCCAGCGCCAACCTCAACCCCGAGCGCCGCTACCCGAGCATGTTCGAACCCGTGCACGGCTCGGCCCCCGACATCGCCGGCCAGGGGATCTGCAACCCGATCGGCGCCATCGGCAGCGCCGCCCTCATGCTCGACCACTTCGGCCTGTCCGCCGAGGCAACCCGCGTCCGCACCGCCATCGCCGCCACCTGCGCCGCGGGCACCCTCACCCGCGACGTGGGCGGCACCGCCCTGACCAAGGACGTCACCGCGGCCGTGATCGACCACTTGGCCGGCTGAGGCGGCGGGTCGGCGCCGGCGGGGCGGGCGCGGGCTTGGGAGGATGGGGGGATGACGACCACGCTGCACCTGGCCGGGGAGGCCGGGGCCGATGAGCTGCTGGCGGCCGAGCCCCTGGCGCTGCTCATCGGGATGCTCCTGGACCAGCAGATCGCGATGGAGGCCGCCTTCGCCGGGCCCAAGAAGGTGGCCGACCGGCTCGACGACGGGCTCGACCCCCGCCACATCGCCGCCATCGACCCCGACGCGTTCGCCGCGATCTGCGCCGAGCCGCCCGCGGTGCACCGCTACCCGGGGTCGATGGCCAAGCGCATCCAGGCACTGTGCGCCTACATCAACGAGCACTACGACGGGGTCGCCGAGCGGCTGTGGACCGACGGCGCCCCCGACGGCCCCGAGATCCTGCGCCGGCTCAAGGCGCTGCCCGGCTACGGCGACCAGAAGGCCCGCATCTTCCTCGCCCTGCTCGGCAAGCAGCTCGGCCTGGAGGCCGAGGGCTGGCGCGCGGCTGCGGGCGACTACGGCGAGGAGGGCTCCCGGCGCTCCATCGCCGACGTCGTCGACGACGCGACCCTCGCCGAAGTCCGCGCCACGAAGAAGGCGATGAAGGCCGCGAAGAAGCGCTGATACCCGCCCATGGCGTGCCGGCGTGCGCAGGGCCGGGCCGTCAGGACGGCGGCCAGCCCTGCATGGCCATGTCGGCCACCTGCTGGAGCTCGTCACGCGTGGCGCCGCTGGCGGCCTGGACCGCGATGCCGTTCGCCACGGCCATGACGTAGCGGGCGAGGGCTCCGGGATCGGTGCCGGGGGGCAGGTCCCCTTCGCCGACGGCCTGCCGGAACCGGTCGCGGAGGACCGAAACGGCCTCGTTGCGCCAGGCGATCAGGGCGTCGCGGGCACAGCGTCCCGGGTCGCCGGCGGCCAGGGAGCCTTGGACGCCCAGGCACCCGGCGGGATCGCCCGGGCGTGTGGTGGTGCGGACGGAACCGCGCAGGAACGCGGCGGCCACCTGCCGGGCGGTCGGCTCTTTCAGGGCCCGGGACGCATACGAGGCGGGGCCTTCGGTGTACCGCTCCAGGGCCTTGCGGAACAGCTCCTCCTTGTTGCCGAAGGCCGCGTACATGCTGGTCCGGGTGATGCCCATGGCCGTGGTCAGGTCGGTGAGGCTGGCGCCGTCGTAGCCCTGTTCCCAGAAGACCCGCATGGCGCGTTCGAGGGCCTCGTCGGTGTCGAAACCCCTCGGCCGGCCGATCGCCGCCTTCTGCCCCGTATCCATGCCACCGATCCTACCTCTTCCGTACCGATCGGTGTAGATGTGCTACGGTCAATTTAAGTACCGATCAGTACAGAAATGGATCGTGCACATGGGACAGCTCGAAGGCAAGACCGCCGTCATCACCGGAGGCAGCTCCGGGATCGGCCTGGCAACCGCCGTCCGGCTGGCGGCCGAAGGGGCCCACGTGTTCATCACCGGCCGGCGCAAGGCCGCACTGGACGCGGCCGTGGAGACCATCGGCCCGGCCACGGCCACCGCCGTGGTGGGCGACATCTCCGACCTGGCCGACCTGGACCGCCTCTACGACGCGGTCCGCGCCCGCGGCCGCGGGCTGGACGTGCTCTTCGCCAACGCGGCGAGCGCCTCGTTCGCGACGCTGGAGCAGACCACCGAGCAGCACGTCGACGAGACCTTCGGCGCCAACGTGCGCGGCACCCTGTTCACCGTGCAGAAGGCGCTGCCCCTGCTCAACGACGGCGCATCGGTGATCCTGAACTCCTCGGTCCGCGCCGACGACGGTGCCGAGGCGTTCGGCACCTATGCGGCCTCCAAGGCGGCGATCCGGTCCTACACCCGCACCTGGGCCAATGAGCTCAAGGACCGCAACGTCCGGGTCAACGCGATCTCGCCGGGCACCATCGACACCCCCGCGCTCGAAGGCATGGTGAGCGCGGAGGACCTGCCCGCCGCCAAGGCGCGCTTCGCCGCGCAGGTCCCGCTGGGCAGGGCCGGGCGTGCCGAAGAGGTCGCCGACGCGGTCGCCTTCCTCGCCTCCGGGCAGAGCCGCTTCATCCTCGGCGCCAACCTGTACGTCGACGGCGGCGAGAAGCAGGTCTGACCGCGGGCGAAGTGTCGGGACCGGCCGGCGCAGGGGGCTGGATCACGCCGGCCGGTCTCGCGCCTACCGTCCCGGCCGGCGGATTCACCCTGGGGCCGCCATCGGCGTCGGAGACGCCTTCTCCAGGGTGATCCGGTGCCGGCCGGCGTAGACGTTCATCGAAGTGCCGCGGAGGAAACCGACCAGGGTCAGGCCGGAATCGGCCGCCAGGTCCACCGCCAGCGAGGACGGCGCCGACACCGCGGCGAGCATGGGCAGGCCCGCCATCAGCGCCTTCTGCGCCAGCTCGAAGGAGGCGCGCCCCGACACCATCAGGGCGTGCTCGCGCAGCGGCAGCCGGTCCTCGCGCACCGCCCACCCCACGAGCTTGTCGACCGCGTTGTGGCGTCCCACGTCCTCGCGCACCGCGAGCAGTTCCCCCTCGGGCGTGAACAGCCCGGCGGCGTGCAGGCCGCCGGTGCGGTCGAAGACCCGCTGGGCGTCGCGCAGGCGGTCGGGCATGGCCGCCAGCGTCGCGACGTCGAAGCGCACCGGGTCCTCGGCCACCGTCCAGGGGGCGATCGTGGTGACCGCCTCCAGGCTGGCCTTGCCGCACAACCCGCAGGAGGAGGTCGTGTAGAAGTTGCGTTCCAGGGTCATGTCGGGGACCGCGACACCGGGCGCCAGGCTCACATCCAGCACGTTGTAGGTGTTGGAGCCGTCGGCGGTGGCGCCGGCGCAGTAGCGGATGGCGGCGATGTCGGCGGCAGAGGAGATCACGCCCTCGCTGACCAGGAACCCCGCAGCGAGGTCGAAGTCGTGGCCGGGAGTGCGCATGGTGACGGTGAGCGCCTTGCCGTTGAGCCGGATCTCCAGCGGCTCCTCCACCACGAGGGTGTCGACGCGGCTGCCGACGGTGCCGCCGCGGATGCGGAGGACCTTCTCGCGGACCGTGACGCGTCCCATGATCCCCTATGCCTTTCCGGCCACGCAGGGGCCCGGCCGTGCGGCCGGGCGCCTCAGCGGCCCTCTGGTTCGGTGCCTTTCCGTATTTCCCACTCAGCTCGGAATCAGTCGTGGCGGCGCTGCTGGACGTGCTGGAAGCCGAAGCGCCCCTTGATGCACAGGTTGCCGTGGGTCACCGGGTTGTCGTGGGGCGAGGAGACCTTGACGATCTCGTTGTCCTGGACGTGCAGGGTGACGTTGCAGCCCACCCCGCAGTAGGTGCACACGGTGGTGGTCTGCGTCTGGCGCCCTTCGTCCCAGGTGCCTTCGTTGCGCATGTCGAACTCGGTGGCGAACGACAGCGCCCCCGTGGGGCACACCTCGATGCAGTTGCCGCAGTAGACGCACGCGGAGTCGGGCAGGGCGACGTCGTGCTCGGTGGAGACCCGGGCGTCGAACCCGCGCCCGGCGATGCCGATCGCGAACGTGTTCTGCCACTGCTCGCCACAGGCGTCCACGCACTTGTAGCACATGATGCACTTGCCGTAGTCGCGCACGTAGAGGTCGTTGTCGACCTTCGCCGGCTGCTCCACCGTGGCCGCGACGCTGCCGTCGCCCGCGTGGTGCTCGCCGGCGTGGCGGGCATCGCGCTCGCCCAGCGGGGCCGGCTCGGCCCGGGGGCCGAAGCGCTCGGGGCGGGCCTCGTAGCGCTCCATCCACTCCGGCACATCGGGGGTCGTGGACAGGTCGACCGACGAGCCCAGGAGCTCGAGCACCATCTTGCGGCTGTGGCGGACCCGCTCGGAGTCGGTGGCCACCGACATCCCCGGCTCCACGGCGCGCGAGCAGGCCGGGGCGAGGGTGCGGGCGCCCTCGACCTCCACCACGCACACCCGGCAGGCGTTCTTCGGTGTCAGGGTGTCGCCGTAGCACAGGGTCGGCACATCGGTGCCCACCGCGGTGCAGGCGTCGAGGATGGTGGCGCCCTCGGGCACCCGCACCTCGCGGCCGTCGACGGTGACGTCGACCAGCCGCCGCGGTGCGTCCAGGGATACGGGGGTACTCACCTGACCTCCTTCAACGTCGTTTCCTCGGCGCCGAAGACGCCCAGGCGGTCGATGGCCGACTCCACGGCGTTCCACGCCGTCTGGCCCAGGCCGCAGATCGAGGCGTCGCGCATCGCCGCCCCCACCTCGCGCAGCAGCGCGAGGTCGGTCCGGCGCGGCCCGGTGCCCAGGGACAGGCGCTGCAACGCCTCCTCCTGGCGGACCGTGCCGACCCGGCAGGGAACGCACTGCCCGCACGACTCGTCGCGGAAGAACGCGGCGATGCGCACCAGGATGGCCGCCAGGTCGACCGTGTCGTCCAGGACCAGCACCACGCCCGAGCCCAGGGTGGCCCCCGCCTCGCGGGCCCCCTCGAAGGTGAGCGGGATGTCGAGCTCGTCGGCGCGGACGAACCCGCCGGCGGCCCCGCCCAGCAGGACCGCGCGCAGCGGGGCGGGCCCGGCACCGCCGGCCAGGGTGAGCAGCTCGCGCAGGGTGGCCCCGAACGGCACCTCATAGACCCCGGGGCGGCGCACCGAGCCCGAGACGCAGAACAGCTTGGGGCCGGTGGAGCGCCCGGTGCCGATGCGCGCGTAGGCGGGCCCGCCCATGAGCACGATCGGCAACACGTTGACCAGGGTCTCCACGTTGTTGATCGCGGTGGGGCGGTTGAAGAGCCCGCGCTCGACGGGGAAGGGCGGCTTGCTGCGGGGCTCGCCGCGCCGGCCCTCGATCGAGTTGAAGATCGCGGTCTCCTCGCCGCAGATGTAGGCGCCGGCGCCGCGCCGGATCTCGATGTCGAAGTCGAACCCCGAGCCGAGGATGTCGGTGCCGAGCAGACCGCGGTCGCGGGCGCGGGCGATGGCGTTCTCCAGGCGCGACAGCGCCCGCGGGTACTCCCCGCGGATGTAGAGGTAGCCGGTGGCGGCGCCGTTGGCGTAGCCCGCGATGGTCATCGCCTCGATGACGGAGAACGGGTCGCCCTCCATGAGCACGCGGTCCTTGAAGGTTCCGGGCTCGCTCTCGTCGGCGTTGCAGACGATGTAGCGGGGGGTCTCGGGGCGCCGGGCGGTGGCGTCCCATTTGCGGCCGGTGGGGAAGGCGGCGCCGCCGCGCCCGACCAGGCCGGAGTCGCTGACCTCGCGGATGACCCCGGAGGGGCCCAGGCGCAGCGCCTCGCGCAGCGCGGCGTAGCCGCCGTGGGAGCGGTAGTCGTCGAGGCTCTCGGGGTCGACCACGCCCACCCGGCGCAGCAGGAGCAGCCCGGGGTCGCCCGACTGGGGGACGGCCGCGCCGGGTTCGGGCTCGGGGGAGGGGCCGGGCAGCGGGGCGGGGGAGAAGGTGGTGGTGCGCGGGCGGCGGTGGCCGTTGGAGGAAGGGGTGGCGACGGGTGCGGCGCCGTCGCCACCGGGGGCCGCGGCGCCGGTGGGGGCGTCGCCGACCAGGTCGGACGCCTCGGCGGGGGCCGCGACGGCGTAGGCGGGCGGGTCGCCGGCCTCGATGGCCAGGGCGGCGGGTGCGCGCTCGCACAGCCCCAGGCAGGGGCTCTCGTGCCAGACCAGGTCGGCATCGCCGTCGGCGGAGCCGGGGGCGCCGGCCCGCTCGGTCATCGCCGCGCACAGGCGGTCGGATCCGGCGCCGGCGCAGGCGATGTCGGTGCACACGTGCACCACCCGCTTGGGGCGGCGCTCCAGGGCGAACATCGCGTAGAAGGAGGCGACCCCGTAGGCTTCGGCGGGCGGCAGGGTCAGCCGGCGGCAGATGTAGTCCAGGGCTTCGCGGCTGATCCAGCCGACGCGGTCGTTGACGGCGTGCAGTGCGGGCAGCAGCAGGTCGCGGCGCCCGCGTGCGGCGTGGCCGCCCTGGGCGAAGCGGAGGTCGGATGCCTGGCGCTCGCCGCCGTCCCACCCCGATTCCGGGGCGCCGAGGACGGCGTCCACGGCGGCCCGCTCGGTGTCGGTCGGCGGAGCGTCCAGGAAGTGCAGATCCACGTGCCCGGTCACCTCGAATTCCGTGTAAGCCAGATCACAGGACTTTGTATACGGGCTACAGTATGCTCCGCGTTCGATCTCTCGGCAAGACCCTGTACCCGGCGGGTCATCCGCGATGCGCGTCACGCGCACCACGGCCGGAGCCGGACTCCGTCGGCACAGGTCACGGCGGCCGCGCGGGGGAGCGGACGCCGAGGCGCCCGCTCCCCCGCGGACCGGCCTACCCCCGCTGCGGCCCGCCGTGCCGCCCCCTGGGGCACGCTCGCCTCCTCGCTCTGCTCCAACGGCCCCGCGGGTGGGCCTTCGGCCAGTGGCGGCGCCGCCTCCGCTCGCTCGTCGGCCCGCTGTGCCGAGGGCGTTGCACGGCGGGCCGCACAGGCAGGGGGGCCGGCTAGGTCGCCGCCGGGACGGGTGTACCGCCCTCGGCGGGCTGGGCGACCTTCTCGATCCGCACCGCCGCCGCCTTGTACTCCGCCGTCCCCGCGATGGGGTCGGTGGCGTCCAGGGTCAGCAGCTGGGTGTCGACCTGGTCGGGGAAGTGGAACGTCATGAACACCAGCCCGGCCCGCATCGACGGGGTCACCGACACCGGCACCAGCACCGAGCCGCGCCGCGAGGAGACGCGCACGGTCTCACCGTCGGCCACCCCCAGCCGCTCGGCGTCCTCGGGCGAGAGGTCGAGCAGCTCGCCCCGGCGCAGCGGCGAGGAGAACCCGCTCGTCTGCACCCCGGTGTTGTAGTCGTCGAGCCGGCGCCCCGTGGTGAGCCGGAACGGGAAGTCGTCGTCGAGCAGGTCGACCGGCGGGGAGTGCCCCACCAGGCCGAACGGAGCGGGGGTCCCCCGCTCCTCGGGGTCGGCCGACCACAGGCGGGCGTGCAGGTAGCCCGGCTCGAGCGTGTCCTCGGAGTAGCAGGGCCACTGGATGCCGTGGTGCTCCTCCAGCCGGGCATAGGTCATGCCGCGGTGGATGGGCGACAGCGAGCGCAGCTCGTCCCAGACCTCCTCGGCCGAGGGGTAGCGCCACGGGTGGCCCATCCGCTGGGCCAGGTCGCAGATGATGTGGATGTCGTCGCGGGCCCCCGGTGGCGGGTCCAGCGCCTTGCGCACGAGCTGCACGCGCCGCTCGCTGTTGGTGAAGGTGCCGTCGGACTCGCACCACGACGCGCTCGCCGGGAGCACGACGTCGGCCAGCTCGGCGGTGCGGGTCAGGAAGATGTCCTGCACCACCAGGTGGTCGAGCGACTGGAGGCGGCGCGTGGTCTTGAGCGTCTCGGGCTCCGACTGCACCGGGTTCTCGCCGATGACGTAGAGCGCCTTCAGCTCGCCCTCGTCCATCGCCTCGAACATCTGGGTGAGCGTCTTGCCCTTGCGCGGCTGGATGTCGGTGTCCCACACCTTCTCGAACCGGGCGCGCACCGCGGGGTCGAGGATGTCCTGGAACCCGGCCAGCCGGTCGGGGATGGCGCCCATGTCGCCGCCGCCCTGCACGTTGTTCTGGCCGCGCAGGGGTTGCAGGCCCGAGCCCGCCCGGCCCACGTGCCCGGTGAGCAGCGCGAGGTTGATCAGCGCCCGGACGTTGTCGGTGGCGTTGTGGTGCTCGGTGATGCCCAGCGTCCAGCTCAGCTGCGCCCGCTCGGCGCGGGCGTAGGCGTGGGCCAGCTCGCGGATCGCCTCGGCCGGGACCCCGGTCTCGGCCTCGGCCGCGGCCAGGGTCCACGGCTCGACCAGCTCGCGGTACTCCTCGAAACCGCTGGTGCCGCGCTGGACGAAGGTCTCGTTGACCAGCCCGGCGTGGATGATCTCGCGGCCGATCGCGTGGGCGAGCGGGATGTCGGTGCCCACGTTGAGCCCCAGCCAGCGGTCGGCCCATTCCGCCGACGACGTCCGCCGGGGGTCCACCACGTAGAGGCGGGCGCCCCGGTGCACGCCCTTGAGCACGTGCTGGAAGAAGATCGGGTGGGCGAAGCGGGGGTTGCCGCCCCACACGACGATGAGGTCGGTGTCCTCGACGTCGGCGTAGGAGGACGTGCCGCCGCCCGACCCGAAGGCCGCCGACAGCCCGGCGACGCTGGGGGCGTGGCAGGTGCGGTTGCAGGAGTCGACGTTGTTGGTGCCCATGACGACGCGGGTGAACTTCTGGGCGACGAAGTTCATCTCGTTGGTCGCCCGGGCGCAGGAGAGCATGCCGAAGGCGTTGGGGCCGTGCTTGCCGACGCTGTCGGTGAAGGCGGCGGCGGCGCGGTCCAGGGCCTCCTCCCAGGAGGCCGGGCGCAGCTCGCCGTGCTCGCGGACGAGGGGGTGGGAGAGCCGTTCGTAGGAGGTGGGCTGGCGGTCCGATCGCATCTCGGCCTCGCTTGGGTCGTCGTGGCCACGGTGGTCATCGATGATAGAGATTGTCTACAGTATGCGCCGATTTCACGTCGCGGCAAGGCCGCCCGGCGCGGCGTGCGGACCGGCGGGCGGAGCGGACCGGCCCGGCGGCGGGGACGGCGGGGCCTCCAGCGTCGCACGGCGCCGTACCCGAGAGGGGCCGCCGCGCCGGATTCCGCCGGCCGTCCCGGCCCCCGCCGCCCCCGGGCGCCGCTCAGGCCGCCGGCGTGCCGGCCCCGGCGTGCGCGGCCGCCGGTGAAGCCGCGGCAGCCGCGGCCGGAGCCGCCGTCCCGTCGATCAGCCGCTGGTTGAGCAGCCGCGCCACCGCGTCCACCGATCGCAGGGTGGGCACTTCGGCCCCGGTCAGGTCGGCCAGCTCCACCACGGCCGTCAGGATCACGTCCAGCTCCATGGGCCGGCCGCGCTCGACATCGTGCAGCGTCGAGGTGCGGTGGTCGCCGGCGCGCTCCGCTCCGGCCAGCCGGCGCTCGATGGAGATCCCGGGGCGGATGCCCAGCCGGGCGGCCACCTCCAGCGTCTCCGTCATCATGGCCCGCGCGAGCGCGCGGGTGGACCGGTCGCCGCAGATCTGGGCCATGGTCGAGCGGGTCAGGGCGCTGAGCGGGTTGAAGGTGATGTTGCCCATCAGCTTCACCCAGACGTCCTCGCGGATATCGGGCTCGATGGGGCACTTGAGGCCGCCCGCGATCATCGCCTCGCTGAACGCGCGGCAGCGGTCGGAGACCTCCCCGGTGGGCTCCCCGATGGAAAACCGGGTCCCCTCCATGTGCCGGATCACGCCGGGGCCGGCGATCTCCGTCGCGGCGTAGACGACACAGCCGATGGCGCGCTCCACGGGGATCGCCCGGCTGACCGACCCGCCCGGGTCGACCGTCTCCACGCGCCGGTCGGCGAGCGGGCCGCCGACGCCGTGGAAGTACCACCAGGGGATGCCGTTCTGGGCGGCCACGACGGCGGTCGCGGGGCCCATCAGCGGGCGCAGCATCGCGCCGGCGTCGGCGTAGTGCTGGGCCTTGAGGCCGAGGAAGATGTAGTCGACCGGCCCGACCTCGGCCGGGTCGGAGGTGGCGTGCGGACGTGCGGTGAAGTCGCCGCGCGGGCTGAGCACCCGGACACCGTCGGCGCGCAGCGCCTCCAGGTGGGCTCCGCGGGCGATGAGGTGGACGTCGGCCCCGCCGCGGTGCAGTGCCGCACCCGCGTAGGCGCCGATAGCGCCGGCGCCCAGAACGGCTATGCGCATGAGCGCTCCCTTCTCTCGGGGGACGGAAGTTGTATACAGTATGCTAAGCACGAGTGGTCGTGTCAGTGGCACTTTCGACGGAGAAGGAACGTGCGACCTGGTGGGAACGGGAAGTTCTCCGGTTCTTCTCACCGGATCCGCGGCCCCCGGCCGCCGGGGGTGGGGGCTCCGCGGGGATGCCGCTGGTCACCGCCCGCGCGGGCCGCGGGACTCCGCCGCCAGCGGAGCCCGCGGCCGCGGCGCCCGAACTGCGCGGCGTGCCGGGGCTGAGAAAGCCGTGGGATTTCGTAGACTGTCTACACCATCCATGACGGACGGACCCCGGAGTGACGCTCATGACCTCACAGCCGTTGAAGGCCGCGGTGGCCGGGCGGGTGCAGCGGCCCGTGCCGCTGCGCGAAGCCGTCTACGAGGCGATCCTCGATCTGATCATCACCCGAGAACTCCCGCCCGGCCGCCACCTGGTCGAGAGCGAACTCGCCGAACGGCTCGGAGTCTCCCGCCAGCCCGTCCGGGAGGCCCTGCAACGGCTCAACAACGAAGGATGGGTCGACCTGCGGCCCGGCTACGGCGCCTTCGTGCACACCCCCACCGAGAGCGAGGCCGACCAGCTCCTCGCCGTCCGCGCCCTCCTGGAGACCGAATCGGCCCGGCTGGCCGCCCGCAACGCCGGCGACCCCGAAATCGCCCTCCTGCGCGAACTGTGCCGCGCCGGAGCCGACGCGGTCGGCGCCGACGACGTCGACGCCGTGGTGACCGCCAACGCCGACTTCCACCGCGGCGTCATCCGGGCATCGGGCAACACCGTCCTGGCCGAACTCGCCGCCCAGGTCGACCGCCGCGTCCGCTGGTACTACGCCCCCATCGCCCGCGCCCGCGGAATGGCGTCCTGGCACGAACACGCCCTCATCATCGACGCGATAGCCGCCCGCAAAGAGGACGAGGCCGCCCGCCTCATGCGCGACCACACCGAACGCACCCGCCGCACCTACCACGACCGCATCGACCACCCGGAGGACGAGGGGGAGTAGGAGAGCCGCCTCCGGGGGCGGCAGGGGTCACCGTCCTCTCGCCAGCAACTCGAACAGGCTGGAGAATCCCTGTCCGCCGTGGCCGTCGGCGATCCGGCGATCCATCAGTTCCTTGACCTCCCGCATCCGCACGGCTTCCACACCGATGGACTCGCGGTGGCCGATCATGTCGTCCATCAACGCAGCCTGGACGCTGAGCGGGCCCAGATCCGGCGGGTAGTAGCCGTTCTTGACCGCCTTCCCCATCTGGGTCAACAACGGCGGGTAGGCGGCCACCGATCCGGCGATACGCTCGGTGAACTCCACCACGTCGACCCCCTCCGCCTGGACCAGCCTGAGCGTGTGGAGATAGCCGATGAGCAACTCGTAGCCGACCGCGACCTGGGCCATGAACTCCACGGCGGCCAAGCCGGCGTCCTCGCCGTGGTAGGTGACGCTGCCCAACTCCCGCAACGTCGAATCATGGGCGTCGAACGCTCGGCGGGACCCGCTGAACGGGAACATGATGCGGGGCGTGCCCACATAGGGCGGATCGCCCATGATCTTGCCATCGAGGTATTCGGCGCCCCGTTCACCCGCCCAGCGCTCGTTGGCCCGCGCCTGGCCGGGGGACCCGCTCGTGAGGTTGACCAGCACCTTGCCTGCGACCGCGGCATCGACGTACCCCAGTACCTCGTCGACCGCTTTGCCGTCGAGCAGGCAGACCACGACGAGCGGGCTCGCCGCCACGGCCTCCGCCGCCGTCGCGGCCGCAGTGGCGCCGGCGTCGACCAACGGCGCGCTCTTGCTCGCGGTCCGGTTCCAGACCGTTGTGCGATACCCGCGGTCGACGAACGCCTTGGCGATCGCCGACCCCATGTCACCCAGCCCGAGCACGGAGACCTGCCCGACCGCGCCACTGGGGCCTCCGGTTGAGGTCGTCGTCATGGTGTTCCCTTCCGTACCGTTCGCACATCGCCGATCCGCTGACGCGGACACCGCGAGCATGCAACCTCAAGTACGGTCAAGGTCAACCAGGTGTGGGCCCCGGCGCCGTCCGCCCAAGGGCCGGCCCGGCTCCCAGAGCTACCAGGCCGCGAAGAAGCTCCGCGAGGGGCGCACGGCCGCAAGGCCGGGCGGAATCCCCGCCTTCAGGCAGGGGAGTCGTCAGGTCGAGCGCGTCGCCGACTTGCTCGTCGAGGACGAGCTCGCCTGCTATCGGCCCAACCCCGCGCACCAGCGGGCCAAACTGCTCGAAGTCACCGCGACCGGCCGCGCCGCCTTGCGCAGGATGCAGGCGGCCTACACCCGGCTGGCCCTCCGCACCACCGAAGGCCTGGACCCGGAAAGGCTCGACCTCGCACGCGAGACCCTCAGCGAGCTACAGCGCCGCCTCGAATCCGAACTGCCCTGATGCCCGCCGAGCGGTGAGTCGTCTTCGCCCTGAGGGGGCAGGTCACCGATCCTTTCGGGCATGCTCCTCCTCCCACAGCTCGACCACCAGAGCGGCGAAGTCGCCGCAGGGCTCGATATCGCCACCATCGCCGGTCCACCACTGATACGCGGTCCACTCCCCGTTCTCGGCGACGCTGTCGGCGAGCAGCAGGTAGTGTCCGCTTCCGCCGTTGTCGCTCGCGATCAGCAGGGACCGCTCCAGCAGCCGCACCCGCGCCCGGTCCTCCTCGTCGTTGATGTCGATCACATCAGGATCCGACCAGACTTCGAAGAGCATCGGATCCACATCGGGGAACCACCCGATGTCGGTCACCGGGAAGGCATCGACCGCATAGGAGAGCATCTTCCAGCCGTTGCTGGTCAGCAGGAAGTTGCGGTAGGTCGGCGGCAGCCGCACCCCGAGCCGCTGCTCGGCGGCGAGGATCTCTTCCTCACCCGCCGGTTCGAAGCCGAGCCATTCGGCGCTCCGCTGTGCCTCGCTCACAAAGGGATCGCGTCTGCCGTCCGCCTCTATCGCATGCAGGAACTCCGACCCCAGGAACTCCAGGCTGTAGCGCTTGAGGAAGGCGTGCCACTCCGTGACGGTCGAAGGCGGGACGAGGGTCATGGGTGGACTCCTTCAGTGGTCGACAGATCGCGGACATCGTCGCAGCAGGGTCCGACATCCCGGGGGCTCGTGCGGGGGGACCTCGCTCATCATGCCGATCCACGACGCGTTCACCGTAGGCGGGACCTACCCCTTCCGGGTGGAGACGGGAGCTACGCGGTCCGCCGGATGGGAGCGGCCAGGAAGGGAGTCAGTACCGCGAGCAGCTCGCGCGGCCGGTGCAGCGGGATGATGTGGCCGCAGTCCTGGATGATGTGACCGGTGAGATCGTCGGAGATCGGCCGGAGTTGCCGCTCCAATGCGGCGCCGACGGGGTGTGCACCGATCGCCAGGGTCGGCACGGTCAGGCGGGCCGCCGCCACGGCCGTCGCGATCTGCGCTGAGCTCTCCGGCAATGCCCGGTAGTAGGAGAACGCGCACCGCAGCGCCTCGCGTCCGGTGTAGGCCGCTACGAAGGCGTCGCGCAGCGCAGGCCGCACGCCCTCGCCCAGCGTGCCGCTGCGCAGGAACCAGTCGATGAGCGGAACGCGTCCCGGCGCGGAGACCTGCTCTCCCCGAAGTGCCCGACCCGCCGGTTGCTCGACCGGATCGGTACCAAATGGACCTCGATGGCGGTCAAGGTACTGGCGGGGGCGGCCCCCGACGAGGTCCGGTTCGCCGAGTTGCGGCGCCGCATGCCCGGTATCTCGCAGAAGATGCTGTCGGTCACCCTCCAGAGCCTGGTGCGCGATGGCCTGGTGGCCCGCCGCGTGGAACCGACCGTGCCGCCCGGCGTCCACTACCGGCTCACCGACCTCGGCCGCTCACTTGAGGGCCCGCTCGCCGCGCTGCGCAACTGGGCCGAGACCTACATCGCGGAAATCGAGCGGAACAACCGCCTGGCCGAGGGCCCGGGTGCGGGCGACCGATGAAGCGAGAGGGTCCGAGTGAGGGACCGGCCTGCCGCCCCCTCCCGGGTCACACCCCGTCCCGCGGAATGGTGTTGTTCCACGTCCGCGACGACACCCGCACCCCGTTCTCGTAGGCGTCCAGGGTCGCGTGGAGGAGGAACTCGGTCGTCGTCGACGACAGGACCGTCGTCGTGACCGTTTCCGCGTCCCAGTCGCCGCGTTGGAAGCGCATGCGCCATTCGGTGCGGCCCCGGGCCGATGTGAAGTCGTCGCCCTGGGCGTGGTAGGTCTCCGTGGAGCGGCGGGTGACGGTGAGGTCGATGTCGTCGAAGCGGACCGTTCCCAGGTCCTTGACCACGTTGAGGGAGGAGCCGTAGTCGACGAGGTCGCGCTCCACCCACCAGCGGTGCTCGCCGGGGGCGACCTGGGTGGTGGTCAGCGGCTGAGTGCCCTCCGGGGGGTCGAAGGGGCGCTCTGAGACGCGGTCGCCCTTCTGGCACGGGCGGATCGGCAGGATCAGCTCGGTCGCGCCCTCCAGGAAGACCCGCAGCTGGGCGGGTTCCGGCGGGGGCCAGGCCAGCGGCCAGTACGACGTCGAGATCGACACCCGCAGCTTGTGCCCCGGCGGGAACGCCTGCGCCACGCCGTTCATGGCCACCGTCACGCGGTAGCGCCGCCCCGGCACCAGGCGCTCGGGCAGGGAGTGGCACTTGGCGTGGGTGAGGTTGAGCAGCCCGTAGGTGACCCGGGTGGCCTTGCCCTGCTGGTCGACGTCGGAGAGCCGGACCGCCACCATGGCCACCGGCCGGTCGCAGGTGAACTCCAGGTTCAGCAGCGGGGCGCCCAGGATCTCGGTGCGCTCGGCCAGCACCTCGCTGTCGAACACCAGCGAGCCGCCGTCCTCCTCCCGCTGGTCATAGGGCAGGTCGGGCGGGGCGTTGTAGGAGCACCACTTCCCGGCGAACTGGCCGACGGTCAGCGGGGACAGGACCGTGGCCTCCGCGGGCGGCACGTCCGCGCCGGGCCGGGCGAGGTGGTTGGCCATCAGCGGGCGGCGCTCCTCGACGATGTGCGGGGAGGGCCACGACGGCTCGCCGACCCACCGGCCGGGCCGCTCCTCATAGGCGGTGGAGGGCGGCATGCTCTCCTGCATCCAGCTGCGCAGCATCGGCTCGTCCATGACGTCGTTCTCGATGTCTTTGAGCCAGCGGTCCCACCACCGCACGCACTGCTGCACGAAGCCGATCGCCGGACCCGGGACGCCCAGGTGCGGGTACTTGTGCGACCACGGCCCGATGAGCCCGAGCCGGGGCACCTTCAGCGACTCCATCAGCCGGAACACGGCGTTGGAGTAGCCGTCGGCCCACCCGCTCACGGCCAGCACGGGCACCTCGATCGCGGAGATGTCCTCGCACACCGAGCCGTGCCGCCAGAACTCGTCGCGCCGCTGGTGGCGCAGCCAGGTGTCGAGCCACAGCCCGCTGTGGTCGATGCGCTCGTGCCACATCCGCCGCCACTTGTCGCCCACCACCTCGGGGTCGGGCGGGCAGGAGGTGTAGGCGAACATGGTGGAGGCCCACGAGAGGTTGTCGCTGAGCAGGCAGCCGCCCATGTAGTGGACGTCGTCGGCGTAGCGGTCGTCGGTGGAGCAGACGGTGATGATCGCGCCCAGGCTCTCGGGCCGCCGGGCGGCCACCTGGAGGGCGTTGAACCCGCCCCAGGAGATCCCCATCATCGCCGTCCGCCCGCTGCACCAGGGCTGGCCGGCCAGCCAGGCCAGCACCTCCTCGGCGTCGATGAGCTCCTGCTCCAGGTACTCGTCCTGGAGGACCCCCTCGGAGTCCCCGCTGCCGCGCAGGTCGACCCGCGCGCAGGCGTAGCCGTGGCCGGCCATGTAGGGGTGGTGGATGGAGTCGCGCTGGGCGGTGAGGTCGCGCCGCCGGTAGGGGATGAGCTCCAGCACGGCGGGGACCGGCTCCTCGTCGGAGGACTCGGGCCGCCAGATGCGGGCGGCCAGCCGGGTGCCGTCCGACATCGGGATCCAGACGACTTCGTCCTCGCGTACCTTGTGCGGCAGGGACGTCACGATGCGCATGGGTGTCCCTCCCCTTTCAGTGGGTCGTCCTCTGGGCGCACTCGGCCTCCCCGTCGCCGGGGATGTCGTCGATCCGGAACGGGAGCCGCTCCACGCACCGCTCGTAGGTGCGCCGCAGCTCCTCGGTGTCGTCGCCGGCGACGAACACCTGCGCGAGCTCGTAGCTGTAGCTGTCCTGTCCATGCAGGTCGGACAGGTGGTCGCCGTCCTTGACCGCGATCTTCACGGTCGTCCCCGGTATTTCGCGTTCCATGCGTGCGATGTCCTCCCGGGTGGGCACCGACCGCACGATCCCGTCGGTGAACCGGCGCAGGAACCACTTGGCCGCGACCGCGTACTCGCCCGCGCCGTGCGTCAGCTCCGGTTCGCGGCCCAGGGCCAGCCGGATCAGCGGCTCGTGGTTGGGCGCGCCGTCGACGTGGGCGAGCATCCGGGCGTGGGACTGCGAGTGCCGCGGGTTGACCTCCAGCAGGCGGATGTCTCCGGTCTCGTCGTTCCAGAAGTACTCGATGTTGAACGTGACCGAGTCCAGCCCGATGCGGCGGATCACCCGCCGGCTGAGGTCGCCCAGCTTCTCCTGCACGTCCTGCGGCACGCAGGAGGGGTACTGGTAGCGCAGGAAGCACGAGGTGCCGGGGTAGGTCAGCGAGTCCACGATCCCGTAGACCACGGGCTCGCCCCGCCACACGTAGCCCTCGACGGTCAGCTGCCGGCCGCACGCCTCCTCCTCGGCCAGGCACGCCGACCCGCCGGCGGCGGCGACCTCCTCGGGCAGGTCCACCCGGTCGAGCACGAACTCGAAGGGCTCGCCCAGGCGCCCGCTGCCCTCGCGGATCTGGGCGAGCGCGTCGCGGAACTGCTCGTCGTCGGTGACGCGGAAGGCCAGGATGGAGGAGAACGACTTCACCGGCTTGAGCCACAGCGGGTACCTCAGGTGGTTCGGTGGGCGCCGGGCCGAGAAGTCGATGGCGGCGAAGGCGGGCACCTCGTCGATGACCGCGGCCTGCTCCAGCCGGCTCCAGTACTTGTGCTCGCAGGTGACCACGGACCGCAGCGACGACGCCGGCAGGCCCCGTTCGGAGCACAGGATGGGCACCAGCGTGCTGACGGGGAAGTCCCAGAAGCCGATGATGGCGTCGACGGTGCCGTCGAAGGCGTCGAGCCGGGCGCGCGCGGCGTCCAGCAGATCCGGCAGGTCGATCGTGTCGCCCTGGAGCCGGTCCATGTCCAGGAGCGGATGGAAGCGGTAGTCGGACGCGCGCGGGAGGCTGTCGAGGATGGCGCGGTTGTGCTCGTCCAGTCCCAAGACGAACACGTTGTCCCCTTTTTCCCCCGTTTGTCGCATCATGAGGTGCCCGACTACCCGGAGATGGCCGCTCGGAACTCCGAAACGGCAACGGGCGCCCCCGGCCACCTGCGGAGGCGCCCGTTGCGCGTCATTCGCGGCGCAGGTAGGCCATCGCCGACTTCATCCCGCCGTCGCCGAAGAGCTCGGAGACCGTGACGAAGTGGTAGCCCTTCTGGTGCAGGGCGCTGAGGATGCCCGGGAGCGCCTTGGCGCTGGGCTCGTGGATGTCGTGCATCAGGACGATGCTGCCCTCCGCCGCCTGTTTGAGCGCGATGTCGGTGATCTTCTTGGTGTCGCGGCTCTGCCAGTCCATCGTGTCGACGTCCCACAGGATCGCCGGCATGCCGATGGCCTTGAGCGTGGCCTCGTCGTAGGAGCCGTAGGGGGGCCGCATGACGGCCGGCCGCACCCCCGCGGCCTTCTCGATCGCGTCGGAGGTGCGCGCCAGGTCCTTGCGCACGCCCGACTCCGACACCCCCGACAGGTCGGCGTGGTCCCAGGTGTGGTTGCCGATCTCGTGGCCGGCCTCGGCGGTGCGCGCGACCACATCGGGCATCTCCCGCACCATGGTCCCCAGCACGAAGAACGTGGCCCGCGCCGAGTACTTGGAGAGCTCGTCGAGCACCCCCTCGGTGTACTCGCCGGGCCCGTCGTCGAAGGTGAGCGCCACGCACGGCACGCGCGAGCAGTCCAGCCCCGGCCCCTTGTGCGCGTCGGCGGCGGACCCGCCGAGGTCCACCTTCTGTTCGGGCGTCGTCTTGGCCGCGTCGCGCACCATCATCCCGAACTCCGAGAGCAGGGGATCGGTCCCCTCGTTGGAGAACACGACCTGGACCTTCTCGTCGCGGCCGGGGATCTCGCCCGGGCTGAAGTTCACCGCCAGGGCGCCCGAGGAGGTGAAGCCGATGTCGTCCAGCGGCGAGTCCGCCAGTTTCGCGGCCAGGCCCTCGGCGTCCTTGGGCGCCACCGCCTTCGGCGCGGCCGGCAGCTGCGGCTCCTCGGGCGAGACCGTGGGCAGCCCCGCGGGCAGGCCCTCCTCGTCCACCCCGTGCTGCTCGCGCAGCCGCCGCGCAGTCTCGGCCCCGGCGACGGTGACCGAGGCCTCGTCGCTGAAGAGGGCCGTCCAGGGCAGCACGGTCTTCTTGGCGGTGTCGTACCAGCGGGTGGTGCCCGACTCCTCGGTCCCGGTGGCCGTGGTGCGGGTGCTGACCACGCGCGCGCCCAGCACGTCGGGCGTGGCCGCCAGGAAGGTCGCCTTCTGGTCCAGCTCGGCGTCGCCCTCGCTCTTGCCGCGGGTCAGGAACTCGGTCTGCGTCTCGGCCATGATGGTGCGCAGCTCGCTGGTGAACGTCCGCGCTCCGGGGACCGACGGGGACTCGATGCTGACGCGTACGCCGCCGTGCTCGGCGCGCTCGGCCAGCATCTGGGCGCCTTTGATCCACTTGGGCGCGACGGTGACGAGGTCGTCTCCTGCGGCGCCGTAGCCTCCGGAGTGGCAGGCGGGTGTCGCCAGGAGCGCCAGTCCGGCGCAGGTGCTCAGCACGGCGCGCGTGCGGTTCGGTATGCGCATTGCCACGGTGGCCCCCATCTGGTCGAGATACCTCAGATCGGACAGTTGGTTCCGATCAGACACTTTGGGTCTGATCAGGACGTCAACACAAAACGTGGTCGAACGACTCCTTATCGTGAAAGTACGGCGCAGATGGCCACGCTGCAATCAGGTCAAAATCGTGCATTCGGGACCGAAGGGTCGGGGTGTGGTGCCCGCGGTTACCCGCGGATTACCCGGGAGCCCGCTGCGCGTCGGCGATGCAGGCCGGGCAGAGGGGGCGGAAGCGTCGTTCGTCGCTAATTTGGTCATTAACCGGTAAACACCGCAATTGCGATGAACGCCCTGTTCACCCCATGTGTGCGACCTGTCCGGTACGCCCCCTGGGCGACACGGCGAAAACCGCTTGCCCGCACACCGGCGCGGCCCGTACCCTTCGGACGTGCGCAAGTGACATCGAGACCACCACCCGCGTCCGCGGCGGCCCGTCCCCAAGGGGAGCGCGGCCCAGGCCCGGCGGGTGCCCGAACCCATTCGGTGTGGCCTCGATGTCGGCTCCGGCACACGTCCCGGCCCCCGATGGCCCACCGCTGCGCACGGCGCCCCACGAGGCCCGCCTCCCCATGAACCAGGAGGTGGCCTATGCGCCACGCCATGAACACCCCGTCGACGCCCCGGCCCGCGGCCGGCCCGGCGCCGCTGATCGCCGTCCACGACCTCGCCAAGTCCTACGAGGGACGGCCCGTCCTGGACGGCATCGCCCTCGACGCCGCCCCCGGCGCGCGCCTGGGCCTGGTCGGCGAGAACGGGATCGGCAAGTCCACGCTGCTCAGGCTCGTCGCCGGCATCGAAGACCCCGACTCCGGCCGGATCTCCCGGCCCGAGGACACCGGGTTCCTGCACCAGGAGCCGCCCTACCCCGGCGACGCCACCCTGGACGACATCGTGGAGCAGGCGCTGCGCCCCGCCCGCGAGATCGAGGCGCGCCTGGCCGGGCAGGCCGCCCAATTGCGCGACCGCCCCGAGGACGCCGCACTGCTCGCCGACTACGCCGCCACCCTCGAACTCGCCGAGGCGCGCGAGGTCTGGGACGCCGACCGGCGCGCCGACATCGTGCTGGCCGGCCTCGGCCTGGACGGCGTGGAGCGCGGGCGCCGCACCGACGCGATGTCGGGCGGCCAGCGCAGCCGGCTGGGCCTGGCCGAACTGCTCATACTGCGCCCCCGGGCGCTCCTGCTCGACGAGCCCACCAACCACCTCGACGACGCCGGCGTCGCCTTCCTGGAGGACTACCTGCAAGAGCTACCGGGTGCGGTGCTGCTCGCCAGCCACGACCGCCTCTTCCTGGACCGGGTGTGCACCGGCATCCTCGACCTCGACCCCGCACGCGGCGGCCCCACCTCCTACGGCGGCGCCTACTCGGCCTACCTGCGCGAGAAGAAGCGCGAGCGCGAGAACTGGGAGCGCCAGTACGCCGACGAGCAGGCCGAACTGCGCCGCCTGCGTGAGGCCGTGCGCACCACCGCACGCAACGTCGCCTACGGCCGGGCCCCGCGCGACAACGAGAAGATGGGCTACGACTACAAGGGCGGACGCGTCCAGAGCCAGGTCTCGCGCCGCGTGCGCAACGCCCAGCGGCGCTTGGACGAACTGGACCGCGACCAGGTGCGCAAGCCGCCCGCACCGCTGTCCTTCGGGGCCGCCCTCACCGGCGGATCGGGCGACGGCACGGCGCTCATGGCCCGCGCCGTCGACGTCCCCGGCCGGCTCACCCTGGACCACCTCGACCTGCCCGCGGGCGGACGGCTCCTGGTCACCGGCCCCAACGGCGCCGGAAAGTCCACCCTGCTCCAGGTGCTGGCCCGCCGCCTCGATCCCGGCGGCGGCACGGTCCACTGGCAGCGCGGGGCCACCGTCGCCCTGCTCGAACAGGACGTCCGCTTCGCCGAACCCGGCACCACCGCCCGCCGCTACTACGAGGCCATGACCCGCGACCGGAGCGACGCGCCCCAGCTGGGTGCGCTGGGCCTGGTGGCGCCGCGCGACATCGAGCGCCCCGTGGGGCTGCTGAGCGTGGGCCAGCGCCGCCGCCTCGCGCTCGCGCTGCTCGTGGCCACCTCGCCCCAGGTGCTGCTGCTGGACGAACCCACCAACCACCTCTCCCTGGCCCTGGCCGAGGAGCTGGAGGAGGCGCTGCGCACCACGCCCGGCGCGGTGGTGGTCGCCAGCCACGACCGCTGGCTGCGCCGCGGCTGGGACGGCGCCGAACTCCGCCTCGACCAGGGCAGGGTCACCGAGCGCATCCCCGGCCCCTGACCCGCGGCCGCCACGGGGGGGCACCCGGGGGGCGGGCGCCGCGGCGCCCGCCCCCCGGGTGCGTACCGGATGGCCGTTTCCGGCCATCCACCTCGAGTTGCCCGCTGTGTCATGACAATGAGCCACATGACCATCACCCGAAGTCTGATCGCGGGCGCGCTTGCGGCCGTCGCCACCGCCGGATGCTCGTCGTCCGAAACGCCGGATGCGGCCGGGGACGCCGCACCGTCGTCCTCGCCTCCGTCCCCCGAAGCGGAGCCGTCCTCGCCCGAGGCATCTCCACCCGCGCCGGAGGCGGCCGACGGGCGTGATCTGGATGCCTGTGCCGACGGCGACTGCGAGGTCTTCGTCTCGGAGGGGGACGTCATCCACCTGGACGGCGACCAGAGGGTCGCGCGTCTCACCTTCACCACGGTCACCCCCACGGAGATCGCCGTGGCGGGGTCGTACCCGGACATGCCCGACACCGACATGGCCTTCGTGCAGGTCGACCCGAGCGTACCCTCCGACCCGGACCAGGACCCCACCCACGGCATCAATGAATTGGGCTTGTGGTATCTCGGGGTGAACGGCGACGAAGTGGTCGTGCGGTTGGCGCAGGTCGAACCGGAGGCGCCGGATGCCGGCTGAATGACCGTCGGGGAAGGGGTGCTGCGCTGCTGCGGGTCGACTCCCTGACCGGGCCGGGCCAGGGCGCCCGCCCCGGCCCGGCCCGGCCCGGCCCGGTCAGACCGCCGGGTCGGGCTCTGCGGCGGGGGTGGCGATGCGCAGGGCGGTGACGAGCTCGCGGTAGAGCCCGTCGGTGCGCAGCAGCTCGGCGTGGGTGCCCACCGCGCGGGGGCGGCCCGCCTCCAGGACGATGATCCGGTCGGCGTCGATCACCGTCGACAGCCGGTGGGCGATGGTCACCACCGCCCCGCGGGCCGCCAGTCCGCGGATCGAGTGCTGGATCGCGGCCTCGGTGCGGCCGTCCAGCTGCGCGGTGGCCTCGTCCAGCAGCAGGATCTCGGGGTCGGAGACCAGCGCGCGGGCCAGCGCGATGCGCTGCCGCTCGCCGCCGGAGATGACCGCCGTCGACAGCGAGGTGTCCAGCCCCTGCTCCAGGGTGCGCGCCCGCTCGTCGAGCCGGACCGCGCGCAGCGCCTCCCACAGGTCGTCGTCGCCGGCCCCGGGGTGGGTGTAGCGCAGGTTGTCGGCCAGGGTGCCCGGCACCAGCGGGGTCTCCTGCTCCACATAGGCGATGCGCCGGCGCAGCTCGGCCAGCGGCCAGTCCGCCAGCGGCACGCCGTCGAGCGCGACGTGGCCGTGCTCGGGCTGGAGGAACCGCAGCATCAGCGAGAACATCGTGGTCTTGCCCGCCCCCGAGGGCCCCACGATCGCGGTGTGGCCGGTGCGCGCGATGTCCACCGTCACCCCGTCGAGCGCGGGCGCGCTGCCGGGGGCGTAGCGGGCGGTCACCCCGTGGAACGACAGCACCGGCCCCGGCGCCGTGCGCCGCCCCGCGCCCGGCCCGCGGGCGCCTCCACCGGGCCCGCCGCTGCCCCCGTCCGCAACGGGACCGGCGGCGGTACGCGGCGCCGCCGGCTCGACGCCGAGCCGGTCCACCTCAGAGATCCGCGCGGCCGCGGCCACGCCCGATTGCAGCGAGGTGACCACCTGCGACAGCTCCATCGCCGGCATCATCAGCTGGAATGCGTAGAGCAGGAACGCGACCAGCGCCGAGACCGCGAGCGCGCCGGCGCTCACCCGATAGGCGCCGATCGCCAGGACCAGCATGATCGCCACCGAGATGCCGGTGCCGGTGATGGTCCAGGCCACCGCCTCGATGCGCACCGCGCGGATCCCCTGCCGGGCGGACTCCTCGGCTTCGGTGACCACCCGGTCGGACTCGCGCTCCTCAGCGCGGCTGGCCTTGACGGTGCGGATGGCGCGCATCGCCCCTTCCAGCGCGGCGCCCATGCGCCCGATCGCGGCCTGCGCCTGCTTCTGCGCCTCGGCCAGCCGCGGCATGAGCACCGAGATCAGGACCGTGACCACGACGATCACGGCGACCATGGCCCCCAGCAGGACCAGGTCGAGCGTCGCCATGAGCGCCAGGGCGCCGGCCAGGCCGACGATGCTGTTGACGAAGGAGACGACGCTGGAGGCCACTGCCTCGCGCATGAGGACGGTGTCGGAGGTGACGCGGGTGACGAACTCCCCGCTGGAGCGGCCGGACAGCTCCTCGATGCGCACCCGGAACAGCCGGCGCACCATCGAGGTGCGCACGGACAGGACGACCTGCTCGCCCAGGCGGCCCATCATGATCCACTGCACCAGGCCCACGACGCCGCCGACGACCAGCAGCGCCACCAGCACGCCGACCCAGGGGGCGATGGGCGCGGCCCCGGCCAGGCCGTCGAGGATCTCCTTGGTGACCAGCGGTGTCGCCAGCTGGGTGCCGGTGGCCACGAGCCCCAGCACGATGCCCACTGCGAGCACCCACCGGTGCGGCCGGACGAACGACCACAGCAGCCTGAGGTTGGGCCAGCGGACCGGGAGGTCGTCCGGCCGGGGGCCCGTGTCGGTTTCCACCGCATACTCCGATCGTGGATCGATGTTCAGGAACAAAACCGGAGATTACCACTATGGGACATTCATGTCCCATTATTATTTCCCGGTGGTTCAGTACGGGGAAGCCGCGTGGTACCTTGCCGTGCATGACGAGCCCAGTCAGTGAGCGGACCGGCGCACGCGGCCGCACCCGGCGCGCCATCATCGACGCCGCGGCGGCCGTGCTCGCCCGCGACCGCGCCGCCACGCTCGCCGACATCGCCAAGGCCGCCGAGGTCGGGCGCAGCACGCTGCACCGCTACTTCCACGACCGCGACGACCTGCTGCGCGCCCTGGTCGAGGACTCCCTCCGGGGGCTGGACCGGGCGGCGGCCGACGCCCGCCCCCACGAGGGGCCGCCGCTGGAGGCCATGCGCAGGGTGGTCGCGTCCATGGTCGAGGTGGGCGACCGCCTCGTGCTGCTGTTCGCCGACCCCGCCCTGCTGGAGGCCTACGGCCCCGCCGACACCGCCTGCGAGGGCCCCGGCGACGACGACTACCTCCTCGACCTCATCCGGCGCGGCCAGGCCGACGGCGTCTTCGACCCCGGTGTCAGCGACGTCTGGATCCAGAACACCGTGTGGGCGCTCGTCTACACCGGCTGCGAACTGGTCGACAAGGGCGTGCTCCCGCGCCACGGGGTCGCCCAGATGGTGGTGCGCACCCTGGAGAACGGCATCGCCGCACCCGCTGCTGCGGGGGCCGCGGCCGGCCCGCCCGCGGCCCGGGCCAACGCCGGGCAATGATCGTTCCAGGATCGGCCCAAAGCCCCGCTGAGACCCGCGCGGCCGGGCAGGTCCACCCCCGTGCGACCGATGCTCGCCCGAACCGTGGAGACCCTGCCCGAAGGTGTCCACTGGCGGTATGAACCCAAATGGGACGGATTCCGCGCCATCGCCGAGCGCGATGGCGGCCGGATCCGCATCTCATCGCGGTCCGGGCGCCGGCTCGACGCCCGGTTCCCCGAGGTCGCAGGGTCGCTGCTCGCAGCGCTGCCCGACGCCACCACCCTCGACGGCGAGATCGTGCGCTGGTCGGGGGAGGGGCTCGACTTCGACGCCCTCCAGCGCCGCAACCGTGCCTCCCTGTCCACCGCCGAACGCCTCGCCGACGAGGAGCCCGCCCACTTCATCGCCTTCGACCTGCTGCGCCTGACCGGCGCCGACCTCACCCAGAGCGCGCTGGCCCACCGCCGCGACCGGCTGGAGAAGCTGTTCGCCGGCGTCCACGACCCGCGCCTGATGCTCGGCTGGCAGACCTCCCGCGCCATCGTGGCCCGCCAGTGGTTCGACGGGCTGTCCGGGGTCGGGCTGGAGGGGCTCATGGTCAAGGACGCCCGGCGCGCCTACGCGCCCGGCCGCCGCGACTGGCTCAAGTTCAAGCGCCGCATCACCACCGAGGCCATCGTGGGCGGCGTCATCGGCCGCACCGACCGGCCCAGCGCGCTCATCCTGGGCCGCCCCGACCCCGCGAGCGGGCAGCTGCGCATCGCCGGGCGCACCGCCGAACTCACCCGGGCCCAGCAGGACGGGCTGTCCGGGCTGCTGCGGGAGGCCGGCGACGACCATCCCTGGCCGCGCCGGCTCGCGCCCGCCTGGGGCACCGGCGAGCCCGTGGTCTATGTGCGGGTGGAGCCGGAGGTGGTGGTGGAGGTCGAGCCGGACCCGGCGGTCTCGGCCGGGCGCTGGCGCCACGTCGTCCCCTACCTGCGGCCCCGCTCCGATGTGGGACCCGCCGACGTCCCCACCGGGCTGGACCTGGAGACGTGAGGCGGCGTCCCCAGTGGCCCCGTGCTCGTCCGGGGCGCCGGTCAGGAGGCGGCGGTCTCCCGCTGCGCGCGGGAGACGGCCTTCTCCAGGTCGGCGCGCGACATCTTGGAGCGTCCGGGCACCTTCAGCTCGGCGGCCAGCCGGGACAGGTCGGTCTTGGACATCTCCGACACCGGCGGGGCCTGGCGCGGCGCCGCGGCGCGGCCCGCCTTGCGCCCCTTGCCCTTGCGGGTCCCGGTGCCGCTGCCGAGGCTGGCGCGCAGCGCCTCGGTCAGCTCCACGACGTTGGTGCGCGGCTTGGGCGGGCCCTCGTCGCGGTAGCGCAGCCGGCGGCCCTCGTGCTTGGCGTCGATCAGCTCGCCCAGCCGCTCCTGGTAGGCGTCGCTGTAGGCCTCGGGCCGCCACTCCTCGGCCATGGACTCGATGAGCTGTCCGGCCAGCTCCATCTCCCGCCCGGCGAGATCGGTCTCGGGGATCGCGGGCAGCACCTCGTCGGGGTCGCGCACCTCGTCGGCCCACCACAGGGTGCTCAGCGTCAGCACCCCGTTCTGCGGGCCGATGACGGACAGGTGCTGGCGCTCGCGCATCACCAGCCGGGCGACCCCCACCCGCTCCGCGCGCTCCAGGACGGCGCACAGCAGGTTGTAGGGCTTGGCCGAGGTCTTGGCGTCGGGGGCCAGGTAGTAGGTGGAGTTGTACCAGAGGGGTTCCACCGCGCCGGCGGGGACGAACGCCGAGATCTCCAGCGTCCGCGAGCGGCCGGGGGCGATGGACTCCAGCTCCTGGGGTTCGAGCACCACGTACTCGTCGCTGTCGTCGACGTTGGCGCCCTTGATGATGTCGGCCGGCGCCACCTCCTCGCCGGTGCGCTCGTTCACCCGGCGGTAGCGGATCCGGTCGGAGGTGCCCCGCTCGAACTGGTGGAAGCGCACCCCGTGGCGCTCGGTCGCCCCGTAGAGCCGTACCGGCACGTTCACCAGGCCGAACGACAGCGACCCCTTCCACACCGGCGATGCCATGGCCCACCTCCCGTCCTCTCATGTGCCCCATGCCCGATATCGGGTAAATCGTCCGAACATAGGGGTAAAGACCGAAAGGGGATCCGGTGCCCGCTCCCGCCGCCGAGACGCTGAAAGCCGGCGGCCGCACCGTCACCGTGCAGCGGCCGGGCAAGGAGCTGTTCGGCGCGGGCGGCGTCACCAAGGGCGAACTCGCCCGCTACTACCGCGCGGTGGCCCCGGCGATGCTGCGCCACCTGCGCGGGCGGCCCCTGGCGCTCCAGCGCTTCCCCGAGGGCATCGAGGCCGAGGGGCAGGGCTTCTACGTCAAGAACCGCCCCGGATTCGCCCCCTCCTGGGTGGCGTCGGCCGAGGTGCCCCACGAGCACGGCGGCACCTCGCAGATGATCGTCTGCGACGACGCCGCCACCCTCGTCTGGCTCGCCGACCAGGCCGCCATCACGCTGCACCCCTGGCTGAGCCGGGCCGGCGACCTGCGCCGCCCCGACCGGATCATCCTCGACCTGGACCCCGCGGGCGACGACTTCGCCGCGGCCCGCCGGGCCGCCCGCGACGTGCGCGCCGTGCTGGAGGAGCTGGGGCTCGCCGCCTACGTCATGACCACCGGATCGCGCGGCCTGCACGTGGTCGCGCCCATACGGCCCGAGATCGACGCCTGGCACGCCCGCGACCTCGCCCACATCGTCGCCGAGACGGCCGCGGCCCGGCGGCCCGGCGACCTCACCACCCACGTGCGCAAGCAGCGGCGCCGGGGGCGGCTGTTCATCGACTACCTGCGCAACGGCTACGCGCAGCTCGCCGTGGCCCCGTACTCGGTGCGCGCCCTGCCGGGGGCGCCGGTGGCGACCCCGCTGGCCTGGGACGAGCTGGACGGCGTCGAGTCGGCGCGCGCGTGGACGGTGCGCACCATCGGCGACCGCGCCGCCGCCGACCCCTGGCGCGACCTGGCACGCCACGCGCGCTCGCCCCTGAAGGCGGTCGACCGGCTGGGCGGGTGAGCGCCGAGCGTAGCCGATGGCGGCGGAGCGGGGCCGGTGGAAACGGCCGATGGCGGCCAATCGGGCAAAGGGGATCTACGTCATCAAGGCGTGCACTGGCGTCGAATCTCCCTATCTGGCCATGCCTGACCTCCGCAAACGCCACAGCGTCACCCGACGGCAACGAACCCTTGCGCTCGAATCGGTAACAGAACTCCCGTTCGACCGGCTTACCGCCGCGCGCGGACTCGCACATTTGAGACCATCATTGGCATCACCACCGCAACCCCGAAAGAGGGAGCAGAATGAGCTACGGTACCGGGGGTCAGCCTCCCTACGGGGCAGGAGGCTGGGGAGGGCCTACCCCACCCCCGCCGCCGCCCGGTGGCGGCTACGGACCGCCGCCGCCACCACCCCCACCGCCCCCGCTCGGGCCCCAGGAGCCGCCCGCCAGCCAGGGCAGCGCCATCGGCGCCCTGATCGCCAACGTCATCGGGCTGTGCCTGTGCTGGGTCGCGACCCTTCCGGGCCTGATCCTGGCGATCATCGGCCTCAGCATCGCCAGCAGCAACCCCTCGGCCGCGCGCACCTGCACGCTGATCTCGTGGATCCTCTTCGGTGTCGGCGCCGTGGCGGGCGTCATCTACATCGCCATCTACGGGTTCGCGCTCTTCGGCTCCCTCGCCACGAGCTACTAGCGCCGCGACCCCCGCCGGCCCGGCCGGCACGCGGCAGCACGGCACCTGCGCCCCGGCCCTCGGGCCGGGGCGTTGCGCATGGGGCGGCACGCCCCGGGGATCAGCGCCCCGGACCGGAATGGTCGGCGTTCATGATGACGATCGCGCCTTCATTGGTCCGCCGCGCCGAGACCCGGCGGCCGAGCTGGGACCCCGCGGCGCGGGCGGCCCTGCGGATCTTGTCGGCCTCGACCTGGGCGGGGATCTCCACGGCCTCCCGGCGGCGCAGCGCTCGGATGATCTTCGAGACCAGAGCGGCGTGTTCGGCGTCGGCACGGCGCTGCTCGTCTCTGAGGGAGGACGCGTCAACGGGGTGAGGGTTGTCGGGCATGGACCGAGACTATCCGTGGCGGCGCGAACCCACCAGGCCACCAGTGTTAAGACGTCTTGGACCAGGTGTTTCGCCGGGGGCGACCTGGGGGAGAAGGGCGGGGGCCCGCGGAGCGGGCGGTGGCCCCCGCCGCTATCAGGGGGTGGTGCCCTCGGCGGTGCCGCAGAGGCTCGCCGCGACGATCTCGCGGAGCTGGGCGACGATGTCGGCGCGGTCGCGCTCGAACGCGGGGTCGGTGAGCTCGGCGGGGTCGTCCGCGCCCAGGTCCAGCACGGGGGTGTGGACGTGGCCCGCGGGGATGGCGCGCTCGGTGGCGTCGCGCAGCAGGGTGTTGCGGTAGGCGATCTCGTTGGAGAGGTAGTCCCCGCCGCCACCCGCCCGTGCCCGCGAGCCGGGCGTGGGGCCATCGGGGCGCACGACGGGCTCCTCCGCGCCCGCCGGGACCTCGGTGACCTCGGTGTTGTCGTGGATGGGGAAGCGCCCCGCGGCGCGCTCGATGATCGCCTGGCGGGGGAGGGTGGAGGCGGTCCACTGCGGCAGCGGCTCAGGGGCGGGGAAGCCGTCCGCGGGGGGCACGGGGCCCGGGGCGGTCAGGCGCTCATTGTCGGCGCGCGGGCCGCGCCATGCGCCATTGTGGGCCTCCAGGTCGAAACGGCCCTCGCCGCCCTGGCTGACGGTGATGACCGCGTCGGCGGCCATCGCCCCCACCGCGGGCGCATAGTGCGGGTGGAGGGTGCGTTCGACCATGCCGCCGGTGAAGTCGCGCCAGCGCACCGGGAAGACGGCGGTGCGCACGACCGCGGTGCGGTCGCCGACCTGGAAGGTGGCGTCGTGCAGGGTGAGCGCTCCAACCCCGGAGGGGTTGGAGCGGCGCACGTCGTCGTCCAGCAGGAAGGGGTCGAAGCCGGTCACGACGACGCGCAGGATGCGCTCGTCGGGCGGGAACACGAGGTCGTCGTGGCCGCGGGAGGCGAGTTCGAGCCGGCTCGAGAGCGCGGCGCGGTCGGCGGCGGTGACGGTGAACGGGGGAGCCCAGGTGCGCAGCCGCGCGCCCAGGGTCAGGCGGGCCCAGTACAGCGGGCGGTCGTCGGCGATCTCGCCGTTGTGCCGGACGGCCTCGGTCCACAGGCGCCGCCCGTGGGCGGCGACGACCTGGCCGGCGTCGTGGAGGTCGGTGGCCGCGTCGAGGTCGGCGGCGAACAGGGGTGCCGCCGCGGCGAACCCGGAGCCGCGCAGGATCGCCTGGGGCGCCTCCAGATCGGCTCGGTCTTCCTCGGCGGTGGTGGCGGTGGCGTTCATTGGGATCCTTGAGTGCAGGCCCCCTGGGGCGAGCCGAGGGGGAGGATGCGCATCCTTGGCCGACAGTCTCTGCGTCTGCTGGTGCCGGGGTCACGTGGGGTCGTGAACCGTGCTCCGTGCCGCCGCGGGGGCGGGGGCGTCGGGGGTGGGAACGCGGGTGCGGCGTCACCGTCCTTCCATCGTGATCGTTCGGGGGCCGGAGGCGTGCCGGCACCGGGGCGCCGCGTGGGCGCGGTGCCCGCTCGCGCCGGCGGCGGGCCGGGGGAGCGGGACCCGGTCAGGGCCGGGGGAGAGCGGTCCGAGCGGGCGCGGCCGGTCGGGACCGAGCCGGAGTTTACCGTTCGCGCGTGACGGCCCCGGGCGGCGCGCCCCGCCGGGGGCGGCGGTTAGGCGGTGGTGGCGCTGGGAACGAGATCCCTGCCCGCCCTGCACCTCTCGACGAGGAGAGACCGCGCATGATAATCCTCCCCACCACCGACCAGTTGCGCGAGCGCGCCGGCGCCGCGCTCGCCCGTTGTGGCGCCGAGCCGGTAGACGACGCGTCCGGGCTGCCGGGCCGCACCCCCTTGACCGGCGGGGTGCTGTTCGGGGTCCCCGCGACCGATCCGGAGGGGGTCGGCGCCGCCGTCGGCGCGGCTCACGCCGCCTTCCGCGACTCCTGGCGGGGCACGCCCGCGCCGCAGCGGGGGGAGCTGGTGCGCCGGCTCGGCGAGCTCCTGCGCGAGCACAAGAGCGACCTTGCCGACCTGGTGACCATCGAGGCGGGCAAGATCCGCTCCGAGGCGCTGGGCGAGGTGCAGGAGATGATCGACGTCTGCGACTTCGCGGTGGGGCTCTCGCGCCAGCTCTACGGGCGGACCATGCCCTCGGAGCGCCCGGGGCACCGGCTGATGGAGACCTGGCACCCCCTGGGCGTGGTCGGCGTCGTCACCGCGTTCAACTTCCCGGTGGCGGTGTGGGCGTGGAACACCGCGGTCGCGCTGGTGTGCGGCGACACGGTGGTGTGGAAGCCGTCGGAGGCGACCCCGATGACCGCCCTGGCCTGCCACGCGCTGCTGGCGCGGGCCGCCGCCGACACCGGGGCCCCGGCCGACGTCCACCGGCTGGTGCCGGGCGGGCGCGAGACCGGCGGGGCGCTGGTCGACGATCCGCGGGTGGCGCTGGTCAGCGCCACCGGGTCGGTGCGCATGGGGCGGGAGGTCGCCCCGCGGGTGGCGGCCCGGTTCGGCAAGTGCCTGCTGGAACTGGGCGGCAACAACGCCGCCGTTGTGGCGCCCTCGGCCGACCTCGACCTCGCCACGCGCGGGGTGGTCTTCGGGGCGGCGGGCACGGCCGGGCAGCGGTGCACCACCCAGCGGCGGCTGATCGTCCACGAGGACGTCGCCGAGGCGTTCCTGGGCCGGGTCGTGGACGCCTACGGGCGCCTGGCCGAGCGCATCGGGGACCCTTTCGACGACGCGACCCTGGTGGGCCCGCTGATCGGCGCGGGCGCCCACGAGGCCATGCGCGCGGCCCTGGATCAGGCGACCGCCGACGGCGGCACCGTGCTCACCGGCGGCGCCCGGTGCCTGGAGAAGGACGCCCCCGACGCCTACTACGTCGAGCCGGCGGTGGTGCGCATGCCCGCCCAGACCGAGATCGTGCGCACCGAGACCTTCGCGCCGATCCTCTACGTGCTGACCTACCGGGACTTCGAGGAGGCGGTGGCGCTGCACAACGCGGTGCCGCAGGGGCTGTCGGGCTCGGTGTTCACCCAGGACCAGCGCGAGGCCGAGCGGTTCCTGGCGGCCGAGGGCGCCGACTGCGGCATCGTCAACGTCAACATCGGCACCTCGGGCGCGGAGATCGGCGGCGCCTTCGGCGGGGAGAAGGAGACCGGGGGCGGCCGGGAGTCGGGCTCGGACGCCTGGCGCGCCTACATGCGCCGCGCCACCAACACGGTCAACCACTCCGGCGAGCTGCCCTTGGCCCAGGGCGTCAACTTCCTCTAGCACCCGCGACGCCCGCCTGAGCGCCGGCCGCCCCCGCTGTGCGGGGGCGGCCGGGCGCGCATGGACCCCCGCGCACCGGGCAGAGGTGCGGCATGGACGTGCCGGGGGCCGCGCAGGCCGTGCCCGGGGGAGGGTGAGCGGTGTACCTCGACCACTATCTGACGGTGCTGTCGCGGACGGAGACGGGGCTGGGCAAGGCGCTGGTGGCGGTGGGCCGCCACCACGTCGACGATTCCGGGCTCGCCCACACCTGCGCGCGCATGGCGCGCGAGTGCGACGACCACGTCCGCAGCCTCGACGCCTTCGCCCGCCGGCACCTGCGCTCCGCCGCCGAGGACGTGGAGCACGCCGGGGTGGCGCCCTTCGCCGGCCCCCAGGGCGGCCGGATCGGGCTGCTGCGCGACCTGCACGCCCTCTACCTGCTCGCCGCCGACTGCGAGATCTCCTGGACCATCGCCGACCGCGCCGCCCAGTCGGCGGGCGACGCCGAACTGGCCGAGGTGGTGGCCCGGTGCCACGCCGAGACCTCCGGGCAGGTCGCCTGGCTGCGCTCCCGGATCCGGGAGGTCGCCGGAGCCGCGGTGGTCGCCACCGGGTGACCGCCGCCCGGGCCGCCCGCGCCCGCCGGCAGGCGGCCGCAGCGCCCGCGCCGCGGGGTTTAGCCGCGCGGCGCGGGGTCAGTGGACCGCCCCGACCATGACTGCGGGTGCCGGGGGGTGCGAGGCGATGGAGGTCGACATCACGCTGCGGGTGGACGGCGAGGACCGCCCGGTGCGCGTGGACACGCGCACCACGC
>NZ_JBHSBH010000001.1:0-74895 GCF_042650565.1 Nocardiopsis sediminis | reverse complement strand
CCTGCTCGACCTCCTGCGTGAACAGCTCGCGCTGACCGGTACCAAGAAGGGTTGCGACCACGGCCAGTGCGGGTCGTGCACGGTGCTGCTGGAGGGCCGCCGGGTCGTCAGCTGCCTCACTTTCGCCGTCTCCCACGACGGCGCGGAGGTCACCACCGCCGCCGGGCTGGCCGACGGCGACCGCCTGCACCCCGTCCAGCAGGCGTTCCTGGACCACGACGGCTTCCAGTGCGGGTTCTGCACCCCGGGCCAGATCTGCTCGGCCGTGGGCATGCTCGACGAACTGGAGCAGGGCTGGCCCAGCCACGCCACCGCCGACCTCACCGGGCCCGTCGAGCCCGGCCGCGCCGAGATCCGCGAGCGCATGAGCGGCAACCTGTGCCGGTGCGCCGCCTACACCAACATCGTCGACGCGATCGCGCAGGTGGCGAAGTGATGCCGTTCGACTACCGGCGCGCCGCCGACGTGACCGGCGCCGTGGCCGCCGTCGCCGCCCAGCCCGGGGCCGAGTTCCTGGGCGGCGGGACCAACCTCGTCGACCGCATGAAGCTCGGCGTGGCAGCCCCCGAGCTGCTGGTCGATGTCAGCGGGCTGCCGCTGGACCGCATCCAGCCGCTGCCCCGGGGCGGCGTGCGCATCGGCGCGACCGTCCGCAACAGCGACCTGGCCGCCGACCCCGGCATCCGCGCCGACTACCCGGTGCTGGCCGAGGCGGTCCTGGCGGGCGCCTCGGGGCAGCTGCGCAACCTGGCGACCACCGCCGGCAACCTGATGCAGCGCACCCGCTGCGTCTACTACCAGGACACCAGTACCCCCTGCAACAAGCGCGACCCCGGCTCCGGGTGCTCGGCCATCGGCGGCTACACCCGCTACCACGCGATCCTGGGCGCGTCGGAGTCGTGCGTGGCGACCCACCCCTCGGACATGGCGGTCGCGCTGGCGGCCCTGGACGCGATGGTGATCGTGCTGGGGCCCGAGGGTGAGCGGTGGATCCCGCTGGTGGAGCTGCACCGGCTGCCCGGTGCCGAGCCGGAGCGCGACACGGTGCTGGGCCACGGGGAGCTGATCACAGCGGTGGAGCTGCCCGAGCCGATCCCGGGCGCCCGGTCGGGCTTCCGCAAGGTGCGCGACCGGGCGTCGTTCGCGTTCGCGCTGGTGTCGGCGGCGGCGGTGCTGCGCGTCGACGAC
Organism: Nocardiopsis sediminis; assembly: GCF_042650565.1. NCBI lineage: Bacteria > Bacillati > Actinomycetota > Actinomycetes > Streptosporangiales > Nocardiopsidaceae > Nocardiopsis > Nocardiopsis sediminis. The sequence continues at coordinate 73,707 of NZ_JBHSBH010000001.1, read as the reverse complement.
GGGCGCGTGGGCGCGATCAAGCTGGCGCTGGGCGGGGTCGCCCACAAGCCGTGGCGCGCCTTTCGCGCGGAGGAGGCGCTGGCGGGGGCGCCGGCGACGGCGGCGGAGTTCCGCCGGGCCGCCGACATCGAGATGGCCTCGGCGCGCACGCTGGACGACAACGAGTTCAAGCCGGCGATGCTGTGCAACACGGTCACCGAGCTGCTGAGCGACCTGGCCGCGGAGGGGGAGACATGATCGGGCTCTTGCACACCCGCGCCGTGGGCGCGGGCATCGAGCGGCTGGACGGGCGGGCGAAGGTCACCGGCGCCGCGACCTACGCCTTCGACCAGCCCGTGGAGCACCCCGCCCACGTCTGCCCGGTGCTGTCGGAGATCGCCCGCGGGCGCATCACCGGCATCGACACCCGGGCCGCGGAGGCCGTCGAGGGCGTCCTGGCGGTGGTCACGGGGGACACCGCCGGGCCCGTGGCCGACGTCGGCGATGGCGAGCTGGCCGTGTTGCAGGACGACGAGATCGCCTTTCGCGGCCAGCTGATCGGCGCGGTGGTCGCCGAGACCCCGGAGGCGGCGCGCCAGGCGGCCGGGCTGGTCGAGGTCGCCTATGAGCAGTGGCCGCACGAGGTGGAGCTGCGGGGCGGCAGCGCGGGGCTGCGCATCCCCGGCCCGGGCAGCGACGAGGTGCGCGGCGACGTGGACGGCGCTTTCGCGGCGGCGCCGTTCACCGTGGACGCGACCTACACGACGCCGCCGGAGTACAACAGCCCCATGGAGCCGCTGACCACCGTCGCCGTGTGGGAGGGCGACGGGCTCACGGTGTACGAGTCCACGCAGTCGGTGCACACGGTGCGCGAGACGCTGGCGCAGGTGTTCGGGCTGGCGCTGGAACGGGTGCGGGTGATGGCGCCGCACGTGGGCGGCGGGTTCGGGTCGAAGGGCACGGTGCACGCCCACGTCGTGCTCGCGGTGCTGGCGGCCCGGGCGGTCCCGGGCCGGCCGGTGAAGCTCGCGCTGACCCGGCGGCAGATGTTCGCCCTGGCCGGGTACCGCACCCCGACCCTTCAGCGGCTGCGGCTGGCCGCGGGGTCCGACGGGCGCATCACCGCGATCGACCACGAGGCGTGGGAGCAGTCCGCGCACGTCAAGGAGTTCGTTGAGGGGTGCACCGCGCCCGTGCGCAGCATGTACCCCACGCCCAACCGGCGCCTGGCGCAGCGGATGGCCGCGCTCGACGTCCCGGTGACCTCGTGGATGCGGGGGCCGGGGGAGTGCCCGGGGATGTTCGCGCTGGAGTCGGCCATCGACGAACTGGCCGGGGCCTGCGGGATCGACCCCGTGGAGTTCCGGATCCGCAACGACACCGCCATCGACCCCGATACCGGCAAGCCGTTCTCCTCGCGCAACCTGGCGGCCTGCCTGCGTGAGGGTGCGCGCCGGTTCGGCTGGGCCGACCGCGACCCGCTGCCCGCCAGCCGCCGCGAGGGCGGCTGGCAGGTCGGGGTCGGGGTGGCCGCCTCGACCTTCCCGGTGATCGGCTTCCCCGGGTCGGCGGCGGTGGTGCGGTTCGGCGCCGACGGGCGCTACCGGGTGCTGATCGGCGCGACCGACCTGGGCACGGGGGCGTGGACGGCGCTGACCCAGATCGCCGCGGACGCGCTGCGGGTGCCGGTGGGCCGGGTCGACCTGCACATCGGCGACTCGGCGCTGCCGTGGGCGTCGGTGGCCGGCGGGTCCTCGGGCACGAACTGCTGGGGGACCGCGATCGTTGAGGCGGTCAAGTGCTTCCGCGACCAGCACGGCACCGACCCGGCCGAGGGCGACGAGGCGCGCGGCGAGGTGCGGGAGAACACCGCCCGGGAGCACTACGCGATGCACGCCTTCGGGGCGCAGTTCGCGGAGGTCCGGGTGAACGGGACCACGGGGGAGCTGCGGGTGCCGCGCATGCTGGGGGTGTTCGCGGTGGGGCGGATCATCAACGCGCGCACGGCGCGCTCCCAGCTCATCGGGGCCATGTCGATGGGGGTGTCGATGGCGCTGCACGAGCAGGGGGTGCGCGACCCGCGGTTCGGGCACATCGTCAACCAGGACTTCGCCGAGTACCACATCGCCGCCAACGCCGACATCGGCGACATCGAGGCGGTGTGGGTCGACGAGGAGGACCCGCACGTCAACCCGATGGGGTCCAAGGGGATCGGCGAGATCGGGATCGTGGGCGCGGCGGCGGCCATCGCCAACGCCGTCCACCACGCAACGGGGGTGCGCGTGCGCGACCTGCCGGTGACGGCCGACCGCTTCGTGAGCTGAGGGGCCCGTGCGCCGGTTCAGGACCGGGGCGTCCGGCGGCCGCCCGGCGCGCCTGGGAGCGCGCGCGGCGGCCAAGGGCCGGGCGGACGGCGCGGGACGCCGCGGGGTCAGGCCTTGGGGGCGCCGGGGAGCGAGGGCACCGAGGAGACGAGCGCGAGGTGGGCGCGCATGGCCTCGGCCGCGCCCGGGGGGTCGCCCGCGCGGATGGCCTCGGCGATGCGCTCGTGGCCGGCCAGCGACGCCTGCGGGCGCTGGGGCTGCGACAGCGACTCGACCCGGGTCTCCATGATCATCGAGGAGATCTCGGCCATCATCCGCTCCAGCAGGCGCGAGCGGGCCGCATGGGTGATGGCGGCGTGGAAGCGCTCATCGCCGGTGACCCCGCGTTCGCCGCGGGCGACCTCCTGGCGCATCAGGTCCAGGGCGTCGTCGATCGCGTCGAGGTCGGAGGGGGTGCGGCGCTCGGCCGCGAGCTCGGCGAGCTTGACCTCCAGGGCCTGGCGCGCCTCGATGATCTCGGCCCGGCGGTTGTCGCGGTCGCGCAGCAGCGCCAGGACGCGGTCCTCGGTGACGGTTCGGCGCACGATCGCGCCGTCACCGTGGCGGACCTCGATGATGCCCTGTACCTCCAGAGCGACCAGGGCCTGGCTCACTGAGACCCTGCTGACCTGCAACGACGAGGCCAGTTCGCGTTCGGGTGGAAGGCGGTCACCGGGCCGCAGCCCGGCGTCGCGCATGTACTCGCAGAGCCGCTCGACCAACTGCTCGTACAGGCGGGGCCGGACGATGGGACGGGGGCGGGACCGGGGTGGCACGCGCGTGGGCTCCTTCGCAGACGCGATGTCGTCTACACAGACTAGCCCTCCCACTGGACAGGCCACCGGCCGCGGGCGTAGGCGCGGACGCAGGGGCAGGCGGTCCGGGACGGGATCTCCGCGGGCGACCGAATGGGACAAAAGGAATCTACGTCATAAAGGTGAGTATTGGTTCATTGCCATTGGCTCTCCCATGTCGGCCGATCGAGCCCGTACTCCACGAGATCGCCCTCTGGCTCGGAAACCTCCCGCACCAGGGACAATCCGGCCTTCTCCATGACCCGGCACGAGGCGGTGTTGGCGGCCCGCGCGAGCGCCACCACGCGGTGCAGGCCCGGGTCGGCGAAGCCGGTGCGGACCAGCGCACGTGACCCTTCGGTGGCGTAGCCGCGACCCCACACCGCGCGGCGCAGCCGGTAGCCGAGTTCGGCCGTGCCGGTGTCGTGGGGCGGGGCCGCCTTGGGCGGGCGGAAGTGGAACCAGCCCAGGAAGGCCCCGCTGTCCTTCTCCACGGCGGCCCAGATGCCCAGCCGCTCGTAGCGGTCGTAATAGCCGAGGATCTTCGGCAGGATCTCGTCGCGCATCACCGCCGGCGGGGTCGGACGGCCCCCGTTGATGTGCCGCATGACGAGCGGGTCGGAGTCCAGCTCCACGAGCAGTGCGAGGTCGTCGGGGGTGAAGCGACGCAGCACCATCCGCTCGGTCTCGGTGTGGATCATCGACTCTCCGCTTCTGTCGCCGTCCTGGAGCCATCATGGTGCCCGCTGCGGCGCCGAGGTGTCGACAACGGGGCCTTGCCGCCACGCCCGCTGTTCTCGCGCGCCCCAACGTGCGCATCATCACCGGAATCGAGCCCGTTGCGGTTGTAGAATCCCGCGCATGGTCGACACGCAGAGCGCCGTCCAACGGCTGCTCGCAGATGAGTCGGGACGCAGGCCGCGGCTGGATGCGCAACGCAACGTCGAACGACTGGTGGTCGCGGCGCGGGTCGCCGTCGCCGAGGTCGGCGTCGACGTCACCGCCCACGAGATCGCCCGCCGGGCCGGGGTGGGCGTGGGGACCTTCTACCGCCGTGTCCCCTCGCGCGAGGCGCTGCTGGAGGCGGTGCTCAGCGAGGTGCTGGGCGAGCTCGTCGGCAAGGCCGACCGCGCGCTGGAGCACCCCGACCCCTGGGAGGCGTTCTGCGGGTTCGCCACGGATTATGTCCGGCTGCGCACCGAGAGCTGTGGCATCAATGACGCGCTGGGCGGCGACTGCGCGCTGATCCTCGAACGCCCCTTCGCCGAGCTGCGCGTGCGGATGCGCAAACTGGTGGAGCGCGCGCAGGAGGCCGGTGCGATGCGCACCGACGTCGCCTGGGAGGACCTGCCGTTCATGCTGGCGGCCGTGGCGACCGTCGCGCGCACCCTGGGCATGCGCTCCGACAAGGGGCAGTGGGACCGCAACCTCCAGATCGTCCTGGACGGCCTGCGCACCGACCGGCCCAGCCCGCTGCCGGGGACCCCGCCCGTGATCGACGCACCCGTCCCGGCGGCGACCGAGGGGGACTGACCGACGAGTCAAGTGACTCACCTCGCTGATCGCTAGACTTCCCCCATGACCACGGAGCCTTCGAGTTACCACCGGCGGGTGGCCGAGCAGAAGCGGGCGGCCATCATGGAGGCCGCCACCGAGTTGTTCCTGGAGACCGGCTACGACGGCACGTCGCTCGCCCGGATCGCCGAATCCGCCGGGGTATCGAGGGCCACCCTGTTCAAGCAGTTCTCCACCAAGGCCGCCCTGTTCGACGCCATCGTCACCGACTACTGGCGACCGACGGAGGGGGGCGGCCATCCCGAACCCGCCCCCGGGGACCTGCGCGCCGGGCTCACCGCCATCGGCAACGGCTACGTGGACCTGCTCACCCGGCCCGGCATGGTGTCCCTCTACCGCATCGTCATCGCCGAGGCACCGCGCTTCCCCGAACTCGGCCGCGCCCAGTTCGACCTCGGCAAGATGCCCTACTTCTCCTCGGTGCGCCGCTACCTCGAGGCCGAGCGCGACGCCGGGACCGCCCGGTTCGACGACGCCGATACCGCCGCCACACAGTTTCTCGGGATGATCGCCGACTATGTGCTGTGGCCGCGCATGCTGCTCGTGGACTGGTCCCCCTCCCGGGCGTCGATGGAACGCGCGGTGGCCGAGGCCGTGGCCACCATGGAGGCCAGGTACGGGGCCTAGAGGTGCCGGCTTCCGGGAGCGGATCCGCTCATCGCCCTGCCGGCCTCACCTGGACCGTCCCCCGTCCAGGGCGCCCGTGCACAGGCGCTGGACGACCCGGGTGAGCAGGTCGACGCCGGCGCAGATGTCGGCGTCGCGGGTGAACTCCCGCTCGTTGTGGGAGACCCCCTCGACGCTGGGGACGAACAGCATGACCGTGGGCACGATGTCCTTGAGGTGGGTGGAGTCGTGCCCGGCCAGCGTCAGCATCGGGCGGTGCGACAGCCCCAGCTCCTCGGCGGCCGCCCGCGCCAGGGCGACCCCTTCGGGCTGGTAGGGGGTCACCGGCCACACGTGGTCGCCGGTCTTGACGATGCGCACGCCGGTCGAGGCCTCGATCGCCGCGAACTCCCGGTCGAGCAGGGCGTCGGCCTCCTGGAGCACATCGGGGTCCGCCGAGCGCAGGTCGAGGTGGAGCTGGGCCTCGCGGGCCACCACCACCGGGGAGTTGGGGTGGACGAAGATCTGCCCGGCGGAGGTGTGCAGCACCCCGGGGTAGCGGTCGGCCAGCTCGCGGAGGGCGACGATCACGCGCGCCGCCCCCAGCAGCGCGTCCCGGCGGTCCTCCATGGCGGTGGAGCCGGTGTGGGACTGGTCGCCCAGGACGGAGATCTGGTACTTGTGCGCGGCCCAGTTGGACTCCACCAGGCCGATGCGCACCCCTTCGCGGTCCAGGATGCGGCCCTGTTCGATGTGGATCTCGGCGGCGAAGGCGGCGCGGGGGCCGTCCTGCTCGCCGAGGGCGCCGATGGCGGCCAGCGCCTCCTTGACCGTCACCCCGGCGGTGTCGGTGACCGCCCAGGCCTCCTCCAGGTCCATCTTGCCGGTGTAGACGGCGCTGCCCATCATGCTCGGTTTGAAGCGGGAGCCCTCCTCGTTGAACCAGTCGACCACGGCGACGTTGAACGCCGGGGCGGTGCCCGATGCGGCGAAGGCGCGGTCGGCCCGGTGGGCGGCGTGGGCGGCGGCCAGCACGCCGTAGGCGCCGTCGTAGCGCCCGCCGCGCGGCTGGGAGTCCAGGTGGGAGCCGACCAGTACATAGGGCGCGCCGGGGACCCATTCCCGCAGGCCGAAGAGGTTGCCGATGCGGTCGGTGGTGGTGGTGAAGCCGCGGTCGTGCAACCACCGGGTCAGCCAGGCGCGGGTGCGGGCGTCGGCGTCGGTGGCGGCCTGGCGCTCCACGCCGCCGGCGTCGGTGGCACCGATGGCGGACAGCTCGGCGAAGTCGGCCAGGACGGCGCGGTCGTCGTCGCCGGCGGGGCGGGCGGGGGTGGTGCTGGGCTCGGTCATGGGGTGGGCTCCTCGCAGGCTGCGCCGCCGCCGGTGCAGGGGGGCGGCGGCGCGGTGTCGGTGGGGTGCGGGGGGTGGCGGGGTCAGCGGCGGGTGACGCCGGCCTCGGCGATGCTCAGCCGCGGGGTGAGCAGGCCCCCGGCGACGGTGATGAGGGCGATGGTGACGAACAGGGCCGCCGCGGTCCAGATCTGGTCGCCGCTGGCGGCGAAGACCGCCGTGGCGATCAGCGGGACGCATCCGCTGAGCATGGCGGCGCCGTTGGAGGCGATGGCGACCCCGCTGTAGCGCAGCTGGGGCCGGAACAGTCCGGCCAGCGCGGTGCCGCATGCGCCGTAGGGGAAGGACAGGCCGGCCACGCCCAGGGTCATGCCCAGCACGACCAGCAGCGGGTTGGCGGTCTCGATGAGCCAGAACACCGGGAAGGCCGCCAGTGCGGTGGCCAGGCCGCCGACGACGACCACGCGGCTGGCCCCGAACGCCTCGGTCAGGCGCCCGGCGACGACGATGACGCCGATCTCCACGGTGGCGGCCGAGAGGGTGCCGATGAGCAGCAGGGTGGAGTCCAGCTCCAGGATGCGGGTGCCGTAGCTGATGACGAAGGTGGTGACCAGGTAGAACCCGCCCATGCCGAGGAAGGCGACGGCCGCGCCGGCCAGGACCTGGCGCCAGGACTCGCGGAGGACGGTGGAGATCGGGGCGTGGGCGACCTCGTTGTTCTCCAGGAGCCGGGTGAACTCGGGGGACTCCTCCAGCTGGGTGCGGATGAACAGCCCCACGAGCAGCAGGGGGATCGCCGCCAGGAACGGCAGGCGCCAGCCCCAGGAGTCGAAGGTGTCCTGGGACAGGAGGGAGACCAGCACGAACGCGCCCGAGGACATGAGGGTGCCGATGGGCGAGCCGATCTGGGGGAGGGCGGCGAAGCGCCCGCGCTTGGCGGGGGGAGCGTGCTCGACGGCGATGATGATGGCGCCGCTCCACTCGCCGCCCAGCGCCAGGCCCTGGACGACGCGCAGCAGGGTCAGCAGGACGGGGGCGGCCAGGCCGATGGTGAAGAAGTTGGGCAGCAGGCCGATGAGCCCGGTGGTGACGCCGATGAGGACGATGGTGACCAGCAGGGTGGTGCGGCGCCCCACGCGGTCGCCCATCCGGCCGAACAGCAGGCCGCCCAGCGGGCGCGCGATGAAGCCCACGGCCAGCGTCGCGAAGGACGCCAGTGCGGAGGTGACGGCGTCGTCGGAGACGAAGTACTGGACGTTGAAGACGAGGGCGGCGGCGGTGGTGAAGAGGAAGAAGTCGTACCACTCGAGCGCGTTGCCGACGAGCGCTCCGATGGCGACCTTCGACGCGGTCTTCTCGTCGAGTGCGGGCGGCGCGGTGGCCGGCCTGCCGGCGGTGGTTCCGGGTGGGGCGGAATCGTTCATGCGGCGATCGTAGGTAGTGCACCCGCATATCGTCACGTGCGAAAATGCCACGGTCTGCCCCGCTATGATTGTGCATCCGCACATCCGGGGGTGCGACTTTTCCGGCAGGGCGCCGCGATCGGCGCGAATCGCCCCGCGGGGAAGCACGCCGGTTACCCCGACGTGACACGCACCGGCGGCGCCGCCGGCCATCGGGGGAGGGGGAGCCCGTGCAGAACATGGCGCGCCGCCGCCGCGAGACGCTGCCGCGCTGGAAGGCGCTGCTGGGTGAGCTGGCCGAGCGCGACCACCTGCTCATCGACGGCCTGATGCGCCACCTGGAGGGCGGATCCCGCTACTACGGCGGGCTGGTCGCGGAGGAGGACTTCAAGTCGTCCTCCATCGACGCCTTCCGCTACCTGCTGGGCCGGCTGATCGAGGGCCGCCCGCCGGCCGACCTCGCCGACCTGCCGCGGCGCATCGGGGTGGTGCGCGCCGGGCAGGGGGTGGCGCTGGAGGGCCTGGTCGCCACCGTCCGCGAGGACTTCACGATCCTGTGGTCGACGCTGCTGTGGGTCTCGCGCACCACCGACATGCCGGTGCTGATCTCGCACGTGGACGAGCTGTGGCGGGCGGTCGACGACTTCGCGAGCGAGGTGCACCTCGGCTACGTGCGCGAGAGTGCGGCGCGCACCCAGCTGGACCTCAGCCGCCGGCGGGCCATGGTCTCCACCTTGTTCAGCTCCGCCGACCCGTCGCCGGGGCTGCTGCGGCAGATCGCCGGGACGCTCGGCGTGCCCGAGGAGGGGGTGTTCGAGGTGGTCGCCGTGGGCCACGCCGACCGGGAGCGGCTGGACGCCGTGATCGCCCGGGCCGCCTCCGGCGGCCTGCCGGCGTTCAGCACCGACCTGGACGACGCCGTGGTGGCCTTCTGGGGCGGCGCCGGCACCGGGGCCCTGCGCGCGTTCGGCTCCCGTGAGCGCCTCGCCGGGCTGCGCTGCGGCCACTCCGGCGAGGTCGAGGGCCTGGGTGCGGTCCCCGCCCGCGCCCGGACGGCCCTGCGCATCCTGCGCGCCCTGCCGCCGGCCGCGACCGGCCCGGCCACGATGGCCGAAGTATGGGACCGGCTCGCCGCCGAGCACCTGACGAGCATCGCCCCTGACTTCACCGCCGACCTGGTGCGCCCGCTGCGCGACCTCCCCGACGACGAGCGCACCCGGGTCCTGGAGACCGCCCGCGCCTTCCTCCACACCGGCTCGGTCCGCGCCACGGCCGAGGCCTTGTTCTGCCACCGCAACACGGTCCTCAACCGCCTCCACCGCTTCCGCGACGTCACCACCCTCGACCTCACCCTTCCCCGGGACGCGGCACTGGCGACGGTGGTACTGACCCGTTGTGAGTGACAGCAGGAGGTAGTGCGCTGAGCTGCGCGTTCGCGGTTCCCTCCACAGCGGGGCGATTGCGTGCTCGTGGGTGGTACTCGCTCTGACCTGGCGCGATGGACACGTTCTTGTTGCTTTCACCGATTCGCCGGACACGGCAGTGGACCTCGCCCCAGCCTGGTGCCATGAACGATTTCGCGGAGTCCCTCCGCTATCAGCTGGAAATGGCGAGCATGAACCAGGGCCAATTGGCCAAGGCGACTGGCTGGAGCCGTGCGCAGATCTCAGCCTTCTGCACGGGCCGCAGGTCACCGAAGGACAAAGAAACGGCGGTAAGGCTCGACGAAGCCCTCGGCGCGGGAGGCATGCTCGCCCGTCGCTGGATGGAGGACAAACGCCGGGCCGCCCAGCCGGAATGGCTGCGGCGCGTCACCGACCTCGACGCGATGGCGGCCGAGATCCGGTGTAACCACCCCGGGCTGCTTCCTGGAGTTGTTCAGTCACCGGGGTACAGCGAGGCGATTTTCCGGGCGGGTTTTCCGGCCTTGAGCGACGAGCGGATCGCATCAATGGTCAAGGAACGCGTCGAGCGGAGCGGATACCTTCTGCGGGACGAGGGGCCGATCATCTCGATTGCCATTCCGGACCTTGTCGTACGCACGGCCGGGAGTGCTGCTTCATGCGCGCTTCCGCACCTGTTGGAAGTCAGCCACAGGGTCTCCGTGCAGATCGTCCCGGACGGGTACCTGATGCCAGCGATCGGGCCGGTTCGCGTGCTGTCGTTCCATGACCGGCTGCCGATTGCCTTGGCCGAGCACGGTTCGGGCGTCTCGGTCATCGATCACCCTTCCGAAGTGATGCGCTATTCATCGGCGCTCAGTACGATTGCGAACTGGGCACTCAACCCCGCCGACTCCCGCAGCAGAATCCAGGAGATCATCAATGGCGCAGCATGACGCGTGGCACAAGTCGAGCTACAGCGAATCGATGTCCAACTGCGTCGAGGTCGCAGAGGGCCCGGTCACCCGTATCCGGGATACCCAACATCGGGGAGCGGCCGTGCTGGCCGTTCCCGCCAGGGAGTGGGTGGCCCTCGTTGCCGACCTCGGTCGCCTGTAGAGCCGAGGAGATCATCAATGACGCAGCATGAGGCGTGGCACAAGTCGAGCTACAGCGAGTCGTATGCCAACTGTGTCGAGGTCGCAGAGGGCTCGGTCACCCGTATCCGGGACACCCAGCATCGGGGGGCGGCCGTGTTGGCCGTTCCCGCGGGGGAGTGGGTCGCTCTCATCGCCGACCTCGGGCGGCTGTAGCGCGCGCTCGTCACTGGGCCCTCGGACCGGATCCGGTCCGAGGGCCCAGTGCTGTCACGGGGATCTTGACCGTCCGCCCGAAGCAGGAAGAGGCAGGGGCCGGATCGCACGGTCCCCGCTGTGTCGGGGTTCTCGGGTGTCAGGTCGGGGAGGAGCGGCGTGGCGGTGGGTCGCGATCTGGTCTCGTCGCAGGTACACGGCATGATCAGTACTTGACAAGCAAGGGGGCTGGCATATTGGCTAGGCCACTGTTCCTTATGAGCTGGTTCACAGCAGTTGACCCGCTTGCCCTACTGCATCCCCATTTCGAACGGCTGGGACCTGTCTGCCATGCCTCCAGAAATCATCACGATCCTCGTACTGGCGGCGATGTTCGTCATCGCCACGCTGCTGCCCGTGAACATGGGCGCGATCGCCTTCGTTGCGGCGTTCCTCGTGGGAACGTTCGTCCTGGGTATGGACGTCGAGACCATCCTCGGCGGCTTCCCCGCTGACCTGTTCCTGATCCTCGTCGGCATCACCTACCTGTTCGCGATAGCGCAGGCCAACGGCACCGTGGACCTCCTGGTCAGATGGGCGGTCAAGGGCGTCGGCGGGTGGGTCGCCGCGATCCCGTGGGTGATGTTCGGCGTCACCGCCGTCCTCACCGCCATGGGCGCGCTCGGCCCGGCGGCGGTGGCGATCATCGCCCCCATCGCCCTCGGCTTCGCCGCCACCTACCGGATCAACGCCCTGCTCATGGGCATGCTGGTGGTCCACGGCGCGCAGGCCGGCGGGTTCTCGCCGATCAGCGTCTACGGCGGCACCGTCAACGGCATCGTCGCCGGGACCGACCTTCCGTCGAGCCCGATCGCGCTGTTCCTGGCCAGCCTCTTCTTCAACCTCGGCATCGCGCTGCTGCTGTTCTTCGCGCTGGGCGGGCACCGGCTCTTCGGCGTGCACATCCGCGACTTCGAGAAGGTCGCCGCCACCGCCGAGGGCGCCCCCGCGGGCGGCGCCACCGCCGGCGGCTCCGGCTCCACGGCCTCCACCGGCTCCACCGGCGGCGAGGAGTCCGGCGGCATCAAGCCGGAGCAGATCGCGACCCTCATCGGCCTGCTCGTGCTGGGCGTGCTGGCCCTGGGCTTCAAGCTGGACGTCGGCTTCGTCGCGATCACCGTCGCCGTCGCCCTCGCCATCCTGTTCCCCAAGTCGCAGAAGAACGCCGTCAGCAAGATCAGCTGGGGCACCGTCCTGCTCATCACCGGCGTGCTGACCTTCGTCGGGGTGATGGAGGAGGCCGGGACCATCGAGTACGTGGGCAACAGCGTGGCCGGCCTCGGCGTCCCGCTGCTCGTGGGCCTGCTGCTGTGCTACATCGGCGGCATCGTCTCGGCGTTCGCGTCCTCCACCGCCATCCTGGGGGTCACCATCCCGCTGGCCGTCCCCTTCCTGCTCCAGGGCGAGATCGGGGCCGTGGGGCTGATCGCGGCGCTGTCGGTGTCCTCCACCATCGTCGACGTCAGCCCGTTCTCCACCAACGGCGCGCTGGTGCTGGCCAACGCCAAGGGGGTCGACCCCGACCGCTTCTACCGCCACATCCTCATCTACAGCGGCCTGGTGGTCCTCATCGGCCCGCTCGTGGCCTGGGCCGTGATGGTGCTGCCCGGCTGGATGTAGCTCCGGGCCGCGGACGACGGGGGCGCCGCGAGCGGCGCCCCCGGGGCCCGTCTAAGCTGAATTGGCTAGGCCAATAAGCCACTAAAGCAACCACCATCCGAGGGGGAGCCGATGGGCGACCGTCACACGGCGCGCGAGCTGCTCGACATCACACTGGACGCCGGCACCTTCGTGTCCTGGGACACCCCGCCGATCGACGTGCACCCCGACCCCGCCTACGCCGCCGACCTCGCCGCCGCCCGCGAGCGCAGCGGCAGCGACGAAGCCGTCATCACCGGCGAGGGCCTCCTGCGCGGGCGCCGCGTCGCCATCGTCGCCTGCGAGTTCTCCTTCCTGGCCGGATCCATCGGCATCGCCGCCGCCGAGCGCCTGGTCGAGGCCGTCGAGCGCGCAACCGCCGAGCGCCTCCCGCTGCTGGCCGCCCCCGCCTCCGGCGGCACCCGGATGCAGGAGGGCACCCTCGCCTTCCTCGCCATGGTCAAGATCTCCGCCGCCATCGCCCGCCACAAGGCCGCCGGCCTGCCCTACCTCGTCTACCTGCGCCACCCCACCACCGGCGGGGTCCTGGCCTCCTGGGGCTCCCAGGGCCACGTCACCGTCGCCGAGCCCGGCGCCCTTATCGGCTTCCTCGGCCCCCGCGTCTACGAAGCCCTCTACGGCAAGGAGTTCCCCGAGGGCGTCCAGCGCGCCGAGAACCTCTACCGCAACGGGCTCGTCGACGCCGTCCTCGCCCCCGAGGACGTCCCCGCCATCGCCCACCGCGCCCTCAACGTCCTGCTCGCCCGCACCGAGGGCGTCCCCGACGCACCCGACCCCGGCGACGAGGCCATCGGCGACGTCCCCGCCTGGGAGTCCATCACCCGCTCGCGCCGACGCGACCGCCCCGGCGTGCGCAAGCTGCTGTGGCACGCGGCCACCGACGTCGTCCCGCTCAATGGCACCGGCGACGGCGACTCCGACCCCGGCCTGCTGATCGCCCTCGCCCGCTTCGGCGGCGCCCCCTGCGTGCTGCTGGGCCAGGACCGCGCCCGCCAGACCACCGAGCGCCCACTGGGCCCCGCCGCCCTGCGCGAGGCTCGCCGCGGCATGCGCATGGCGCGCGACCTCGACCTGCCGCTGGTCACCGTCATCGACACCCCCGGCGCCGCCCTGTCCAAGGACGCCGAGGAGCGCGGGATGGCCGGCCAGATCGCCCGCTGCCTCACCGAGCTGGTCACCCTGGAGGTGCCCACCCTGGCTCTGCTGCTGGGCCAGGGCACCGGCGGCGGCGCCCTGGCGCTGGTGCCCGCCGACCGGGTGCTCAGCGCCCAGCACGCCTGGCTGTCGCCGCTGCCGCCCGAAGGAGCCAGCGCCATCGTGCACCGCACCGTGGACCGCGCGCCGGAGCTGGCCGAGCGCCAGGGGGTGCGCTCGGTGGAGCTGCGCGACAACGGCATCGTCGACCGCATCATCGCCGAGCACGACGACGCCGCCGACGAGCCCGAGGCGTTCTGCGCCCGCGTCGGCGCCGTCCTGCGCTACGAGCTCACCTCGCTGCTGGGCGAGGACCCGCAGGCGCGCTCCGAGCGCCGCTACGACCGCTACCGCCGGCTCGGGCTGCCGGGGTGAGCGGCGCCCGCCCCCGGCGGCCCGTCCGCTGAGGGCGCACCCTCCCGCCGCGGCCGCACCCCCGCGGCCGGACAATACCGGGGGAGCCCGACACCACCGCCGAAACGAGAATGGGGCACACGTGACTGGACGCAATGGACCGCTGACGGGCAAGGTCGTCGTCGACCTGTCGCGGGCGCTCGCGGGCCCGCACGCCGCGATGCTGCTGGGCGACCTCGGCGCCCGCGTCATCAAGGTGGAGCAGCCGGGCACCGGCGACGACACCCGCGGGTGGGGACCCCCGTTCGTCGGCCCCGATGACGACCGCATCAGCACCTACTTCCTGTCGTGCAACCGCAACAAGGAGTCGGTGGAGCTGGACCTGAAGTCCGACGACGGCCGCGCGCTGCTCACCCGGCTCGTGCGCGCCGCCGACGTGCTGGTGGAGAACTTCCGCCCCGGCGTGCTCGACCGCCTCGGGTTCTCCATGGAGCGCCTGGAGGAGCTGAACCCCCGGCTGGTCGTCTGCTCCATCAGCGGGTTCGGCCACGACGGCCCCGAAGGCGGCCGGGCCGGCTACGACCAGATCGCCCAGGGCGAGGCCGGGCTGATGAGCCTGACCGGCCCCTCGCCCGACGAGCCCACCAAGGTCGGCGTCCCCATCGGCGACCTGCTGGCCGGCATGAACGGCGCCTTCGGTGTCCTCAGCGCGCTGCTGGAGCGCGAGCAGACCGGGCGGGGCCGCGTCGTGCGCACCTCGCTGCTGTCCTCCATCGTCGGGGTGCACGCCTTCCAGGGCACCCGCTGGACGGTGGCGGGCGAGGTGCCCAAGGCCATCGGCAACCACCACCCCTCCATCGCCCCCTACGGCGGCTACATCTGCGCCGACGGCATGCTCCAGGTCGCGGTGGCCAGCGAGGGCCAGTGGGCCAAGTTCGCCGAGCTGCTCGGCATCGACCCGGCCGACCCCCGCTACGCCGACAACGCCTCGCGCGTCACCAACCGCCCCGACCTCAACGCCGAGATCGAGGCGGCGCTGGCCGGCGGCACCCGCGACGAATGGCTCAAGCGCATCGGCGGCATCGGCATCCCCTGCGGGGCCATCCGTACCATCGACCAGGTCTATGAGTGGGACCAGGTGCGCTCTCAGGGGCTGGTGATCGGCGTCGACCACCCCGTCCTGGGCCCCATCGAGCTGCCCGGCCCCGCCGTGCGCTTCGACCCCCGCGAGGGCGATGACGACCCCGGCGCCGGCCACGCCGCGCCGCCCCGCCTGGGCGAGCACAACGCCTCGGTCCGCGCCTGGCTGGACAGCCTCGACGACGAGGGGGCGGCCGCCGGGTGACCCGGCCGCCGGTGCGCCGGCCCGGGCGCACCGGCGGTCAGGAGACGAAGGGCCGCCCGGCGGAGCGGCGGCGGTCCACGACCCGGCCGGGGCCGTAGTCGCCGTGGATGCTGCGGGCGACGGTGGGGTCGCCGAGGAAGTCGTAGGGGTAGCCGGGCGCGATCGCGGAGACGGCGTCCAGGCGGCGCAGGGCCTCGGCGTCGAGCTCGACGTCACCGGCGGCCAGGTTGTCGCGCAGCTGGCCGGCGTTGCGCGCCCCCAGCAGGGGGATCACGTTGCCCGGGCGGGTGGCCAGCCAGGCGATCGCGACCTGCGCCGGTGACCATCCGCGCTCGTGGGCGAGCGCGACCACCGTGCGGGCGATCTCCTCGTCGCGGGCGTGGTCGGCGCCGAAGCGGAAGGTGTCGCGGCGCCCGCTCTCGCCCCGCAGGTACTTGCCGGTCAGCCGCCCCTCGGCGAGCGGGCCCCACGCCACAACGGCCAGGTCGGTGGCCTCCGCGAAGGGCAGCAGCTCCCGTTCGGGGGTGCGCTCCAGCAGGTTCAGCCGCAGCTGGATCCCGGCGAACGGCGACCAGCCGCGCAGCTCGGCCAGGGTGTTGGCGTGCGCGATCTCCCACGCCGGCCAGTTGGACACGGCGACGTAGTGGACCTTGCCCGCGCGCACCTGGTCGTCCAGCGCCCGCATGGTCTCCTCAACGGGGGTGAACAGGTCGCGGGCGTGGACGTAGAGGACGTCGATGTGGTCGGTCTCCAGCCGGCGCAGGCTCCCCTCCACCGAGGCGGCCAGGCTGGTGCGGTGGCTGCCGCCGGAGTTGGGGCCGCCCCCGGCGGCGGCGCAGGTGAACTTGGTGGCGACCACGAAGTCGTCGCGGCGCCCCTTGAGCAGGCGGCCGAGGATGCGTTCGGAGCTGCCGTCGGTGTAGACGTCGGCGGTGTCGATGAAGTTGCCGCCCGCCTCGGCGTAGGCGTCGAACATCCGGGCCGCCTCGTCCTCGGGGGCGCCCCAGTTCCAGTCGGTCCCGAACGTCATGGCGCCGAAGGCGAATTCGGACACGCGCAGCCCGGTCCGGCCGAAAAGGGTGTAGCGCATTGGGGGTTCTCTCCGTCGTCGTGGTCGTTGCGTTCGCGACCAGTCCAGCCCGAAACCGGTGGAACGTCCAAGACCTCCTGCCATAACGTGAATGCATCGCGCGCCGGGAACACGCCGGAGTCGCGCGTGATCGGACGCGAAGGGCCGGGATGGACGTCGACACGCGGGTGCTGCGGTACTTCACAGCGGTGGCCGAGGAGCTGCACTTCACCCGCGCCGCGGAGCGGCTCTATGTGTCGCAGCCCGCGCTGAGCAGGCAGATCGCCCAGCTGGAGCGCAGCCTGGGCACGCCGCTGTTCGAGCGCCGGGCCCGCGAGGTGCGCCTGACCCCCGCCGGCGAGGCGCTGCTGGAGGCGGCGCGCAAGACGACCGAGGCGTGGTCGGCGGGCAAGCGCGCGGCGCGGGCCGCGCGGGCGGCGGGCGAGGGGGAGCTGCGCCTGGGGTTCGAGGCGACCGGGGCGGGCAGTCTCAGCACGCGCGCCCGGGTCCTGTTCGAGCAGCGCAACCCGGGGGTGACGGTGGTGCCGCACCGGTTCGACTGGGGCGGCGAGGTGCCGGCGCTGCGCGAGGGGGAGGTCGACGTCGCCTTCGTCTGGCTGCCCAACGACCTCACGGGGCTGCACACCGAGATCGTCGCCGAGGAGCCGCGGGCGGTGGGGATGGCGGCCGGGCACCGGCTGGCGGGGCGGGGGCCGCTGACGATCGGCGACCTGCGCGGTGAACCCATGCCCTGGGCCCGCCACGCCCCGCGGGAGTGGGTGGAGTGGTGGGGGGTGGTGCCGCGCCCCGACGGCTCCGAGCCGGTGTGGGGGCCGGCCAACGACAACGCCGAGGAGCTGCTGGAGTACGTCGCATCGGGGGCGGGGATCTGCATCGTGTCCCGGTCCATCTCCGCCTACTACCAGCGGCCCGACATCGTGTGGCGGCCGCTGACGGGGGTGGAGCCGCTGCGGGTGGCGCTGGGCTGGCCGCTGGACAGCGGGCACCGGCTGGTGCCGGCGTTCGCCGAGACGGTGCGCGAGCTGGCGGCCGAGGGGGTCGGCCTCTAGAGCGGGCGGCAGGCGCTGCAAGAGGCCGCCGCCCGCCGGTCCCGGTCAGTCGGGCGATGTGAACGGGGACCTCACCGCCCCCCCGCTGAGGGCCTCGCCGAGCCGGCGCTGCGTGGACGCGGTGTCGTTGAGGTGGGGGAACGGTTCGTCGGCGGGGATGTCCACGCCGAGGAACCGGCACAGCGGCTCCCACCCCTGCCCCAGCTCATAGACCAGCAGTCGCTCCTGTGGGATCTCGGCGCGCACCCGGGCGTTGTGCCGCTCGTAGGCGCCGATCGCCGTCGTCTCGTCGGGCAGGACGCCGGAGCGCGTGCCGAAGTAGGTCCGCCAGATCAGATCAAGTACCGGGCGCAAGCTCGTCATCTCCCTGAGAGCCGGAGAGGTCCCATCGGTGACCCGTTCCGCCGCTTCGCCGAGGACGGTGTCGCGGGCGCTGGCGTACCACCTGCGGGGGTCGCGCACGGTGAGCACGACCTTGGCTTGGGGGTAGGCCGCGGACAGCTCACGCCAGAAGAAGGAGGCCGGCCAGTCGACGGCCGAGGCGAAGCCGGCGAAGACGCGGCTCCAGTCGACCGGTGTGCGCCCCCGCCCGGTGCAGGCGGCGGGGACCTCGGCCCACCGGCCGGGAAGGCCGGGGGTGCCCATGACGGTGAACATGTGGTGGCAGGGGCCGAACCCCAGCCGGTCGAGTGCGGCTTTCATCGAGCTCGTCCCGGTGCGCGGGAATCCCGCTCCTATCACTCTGAGCATGTGTCCCTCCGGTGCGACACGCCGTCGGATCTCCCCGTAGTGCCGATGTGACCACGGAGGGTATTTACCCGCCCTGGGTCCGGCGAGCCCGCCGGAGCCGAGGAACCCGCGCGCCGGACCGGAGCGCACCTCCTTGCGGTGAAATGGCGCCGGGTATCCGATGCGGGGGTGGCCGTGGCCGTTCGTCCGCCGCGGCCCGGGGCGCGGGCGCCCGGGTGCGGGGTCCGGCGGAACGGGACGCACCCGCACACATTGCGGGGCGGGCATCCGCGAGTTCCGGTGAATAGCGCCCGATATCCGAAACTCAGGGTCATGTCCGCCGAAATGCGATAACCGCGGACGTCACGCCATCTGCGAATCGGGAATCCGAAGAACGCATTCAGGCCGGTCCGGTATGCCGGCCAGGGGTCGTGGCGCCTCCCGCCGGGATACGGCGGGACGCCTACACGTACCGCGCCGCCGCCGAATCAACGTGTATCCCGCCTATCCCGCACTTTTTTCGGGAAACGGCCGGCCCCCGCACGCCCCGGCCGATACCGTCCGGAACATACGACCGTCCGCGGCCGATGAGAGTAGGCGCGCTCATGCAAGCATTCACCCTGCCCGACTTCTACCTTCCGCACCCCGCGAGGATCAACCCGCACATGGAAGGGGCCCGCGCGCACGGAATGGAATGGGCCCGGCGCATGGGGATGCTCGACACCCCCACCCCCGGCGGCGGCCTGGTCTGGGACCACGCCGCCCTGGCCGCCATGGACTACGCGCTGATGTGCGCCTACACCCACCCCGACTGCGACGCCCCCACCCTGGACCTCATCACCGACTGGTACACGTGGGTGTTCTTCTTCGACGACCACTTCCTGGAGCAGTTCAAGTACGCCCGCGACCTCGACGGCGCGCAGGACTACCTCGACCGCCTCGAACTGTTCATGACGCTTGAGGGCCAGGAGGCGCCCGAACCCGAGAACGCCGCCGAAGCCGGGCTCGACGACCTGTGGCGGCGCACCGTGCCGATGATGTCCCACGAGTGGCGGCGGCGCTTCATCACCAGCACCCACAACCTCATGGTCGAGTCCATGTGGGAGCTCGACAACATCAACCGCGCCCGCATCGCCAACCCCATCGAGTACATCCAGATGCGGCGCCGGGTCGGCGGCGCCCCATGGTCGGCCAACCTCGTCGAGGTCGCCGTCGGCGCCGAGGTGCCCGACTCCATCGCCGCCTCGCGCCCCCTCCAGGTGCTCAGCGACACCTTCGCCGACGCCGTGCACCTGCGCAACGACCTGTTCTCCTACCAGCGCGAGGTCCGCGAGGAAGGCGAGAACTCCAACGCCGTCCTGGTCTTCGAGCGGTTCTTCGACCGGCCCACCCAGGAGGCCGCCG
Organism: Nocardiopsis sediminis; assembly: GCF_042650565.1. Lineage (NCBI taxonomy): Bacteria > Bacillati > Actinomycetota > Actinomycetes > Streptosporangiales > Nocardiopsidaceae > Nocardiopsis > Nocardiopsis sediminis. The sequence goes on along the minus strand of NZ_JBHSBH010000001.1, from coordinate 54,079 downwards.
AACTCGTCAACGACCTGCTGACCTCCCGCCTCATCCAGTTCGAGGACACCGCGCTGGGCGAGGTCGCCCCGCTCTTCGCCGAGCACGCCATCACCCCCGACCAGCAGGCCGGGGTGGCCGCCTACGTCAAGGGCCTCCAGGACTGGCAGGCCGGCGGGCACGAATGGCACGCCCGCTCCAGCCGGTACATGAACGAGGGCGCCGCCACCCCCGCCCCCGGCGTCCTCGGCGGCCCCACCGGGCTGGGCACCGCCTCCCTCCTGCCGTCTCTGGCGCTGGCACCCGGGCTGCGCCACCGCGCCCGGCAGCTGACGCGGCGGCCCTTCCAGTCCGTGGGGCACCTGCCGGTACCCGAGCTGTACATGCCCTTCCCCGTCCGCACCAGCCCCCACCTCGACCAGGCCCGCCGCGACTGCATCGACTGGTCGCGCCGCATGGGCTTCTTCGACTCCCTGCCCGGGGTCGAGGCCGGCGGGGTGTGGGACGAGCGCCGGTGCGCCGGGATCGACCTGCCCCACTGCGCGGCCATGATCCACCCCGACTCCGACCTCGAGGCGCTCAACCTGTCGAGCCACTGGCTGGCCTGGGGCACCTACGGCGACGACTACTACCCCGCGGTCTACGGCGCGACGCGCAACCTCATCGCCGCCCGGGCCGCCACCGAGCGGCTGGGGGCGTTCATGCCGCTCGACGCCGGGGCCACACCCGAGCCGGCCGACCCCATCGAGCGCGGCCTCGCCGACCTGTGGCGGCGCACCGCCGGGCCCCTGGAGATGCCCGCCCGCGTGCAGTTCCGTGAGTCGGTCGAGGTCATGGTCGACAGCTGGCTGTGGGAGCTCGACAACCAGGCCGCCAACCGGGTGCCCGACCCCGTGGACTACATCGAGATGCGCCGCCGGACGTTCGGGTCGGACATGACCATGAGCCTGGCGCGGATCGCCCACATGGGGGCGGTCCCCGACGGCCTCCACGACCACCGGGTCCTGCGCGAGCTGGAGACATCGGCCCAGGACTACGCCTGCTTCGCCAACGACATCCACTCCTACCAGAAGGAGGTGGAGTTCGAGGGCGAGGTCCACAACATGGTCGTGGTCGTGCAGAACTTCCTGGACGTCGACCGCTGGACCGCGCGCGACATCGTCGCCGACCTCATGACCGCGCGCATGGAGCAGTTCGAGCACCTGGCCGGCGAAGAGCTGCCCGCCCTGTTCGACCGGCTCGGCCTCGACGACACCGCCCGCGCCGCGCTCACCCGCCACGCCGAGGAGCTCAAGGACTGGATGTCCGGGATCCTCGAATGGCACCGTAAGTGCGTCCGCTACACCGAGGCCGAACTCCGCACCACCCACGCCCCGCGTCTCCCGGGCCTGCCGGGGGGCCGCCTCACCCCGCGCCCGCCGGCCACCGCCCGTCCTGCGGCGACCCCCGCGCGCCCTGCGGCGGTGGCCGCCCCGGGACCCGCGGTCCCGGCGGATCCGGCCACCGCGGCGCGCACGGCCGCCGAGGCCCCGCGCCCGACCCTGCCCCTGCGCCCCACCGGCCTGGGCACGTCGGCCGCCCACCTGGCCGTCCGGGCCCGCGCCGTCTGACCCCTGCACGCCCACGCCTCCGGGCGACGGCCCGCACTACCCCGCTGCGGCCGCCGCCCGGAGGCGTTCGTCGTGGTGCGGCGGGCGTCCCGCGCCCGCCCGGCAGGGCGCTCAGGTGCGGCGTTTGGCGCGGGTCGAGGTGGGGCCGGTCATGAGTTTGTTGAGGAGGGCGACCAGGGTCGTGCGCTCCTCGGGGGAGAGGGCCGAGGCCCATGAGCTTTCGCGGGCGTTGTGCTCGCCGAACGCCTCGGTGATCGCCGTGCGGCCCGTGGGGGTGAGGCTGAGGCGCACGGCGCGGCGGTCGTGTTCGGCGGGGCGGCGGGTGACGAGGCCGTCCTTCTCCAAGGTCTTCAGCAGGGCCGACACCGAGGCGCGGCTCATGCCCGACAGCTCCGCGGCGGTCTTGGCCTCGACGTCGCCGGCCAGCCACAGGACGAACAGGACCCGGAACCCCGGCCAGGTCCAGCCGCTGGGCCGGTGCACGGTGGACTCCAGGTCGTAGACGACCATGCCCGTGACCCGGTGCAGGGTGAGCACCAGCCGCATGGCGTCGGTGTCGATACCCGGAAGTTCCCGCCGGGCCTCGCCGACGGCGTAGTCGACGAAGGACCAGAAGTCCAACCGGTCGGGGGATACGGGATCCGGGGTCACTCCCCAAGGCTAGGGCAGACATCGCTCCAGGTAGGGCGCTTTCCGGAGATCATGTGATTCACGTCACCATAGAAAGTGATGCCCCTCTCTATGGTGAGTCCAGGCCGTCACGTTACGGTCCTATTAATCAAATATTTGATCATATTTTCCCGGTTCCCGGTTCACCCGGAAGCGGCCCGGAGGTGCAGGACCATGGCAGCCAAACCCTTCGCATCATCGGCGGACCTCACGGACAAACCCCGGACACTGGAGATCCTCGACGACGGCGTCTACGCGCTCACCGCCGAGGGCGACCCCAACATCGGGGCCATCGAAGGCGAGGACTTCCTCGTCTGCTTCGAGGCCCTGGCCACCCCCACCGCCGCCCGCGAATGGCTCGCCCTGCTGCGCGAGCACACCGCCAAACCCGTGCGCTACCTGGTGCTCTCGCACTACCACGCGGTCCGCGTCCTGGGCGCCAGCGCCTTCGACGCCGAAACCATCGTCGCCCACGACGCCACCCGCGCCCTCATCGCCGAACGCGGCGAAGCCGACTGGAAGAGCGAGTTCGGCCGCATGCCCCGCCTGGCCAAGGACGCCGCGTCGGTCCCCGGGCTGACCTGGCCCACCGCCACCTTCTCCGACACCTTCACCATCGCCCTGGGCGGCGACCGCGGCGACCTCGTCCTGCGCCACCCCGGCCGCGGCCACACCGAGGGCGACATCGTCGCCTGGCTGCCCCGGCGGCGCATCCTCTTCGCCGGCGACCTCGTCGAAGCCGAAGCCGCCCTCTACACCGGCGACGCCTACCACCGCGACTGGGCCGGCCCCACCCTCGACGCCGTCGCCGCCCTGCGCCCCGACACCCTCATCGGCGGGCGCGGCCCCGTCACCCGCGGACGCGCCGCGGTCGACGCCGCCATCGGCCAGACCCGCCACTTCCTGGCGACCATGCTGCGCGAGGTCGGCGCCGTCCACGGCCGCGGCGGCACCCTCAAGGAGGCCTTCGAGGCCACCCGCGCCGCCCTGGCCGGACGCTACGGCCACTGGCCCATCTTCGAGCACTGCCTGCCCTTCGACGTCTCCCGCCTCTGGGACGAGCTCTCCGGCATCGAGCGCCCCGTCATCTGGACCGCCGAACGCGACCGCGAGGTCTGGGACCTCCTCCAGGACTAGGGAGGCCCCCGTGCCCGCCGACACCACCGCAACCGACCCCCCGGTCCTGGTGCTGGGGGCCGGGCCCGTGGGCCAGACCGCCGCCCTGCTCCTGGCCCGCTGGGGCGTCCCCGTTACCCTGCTCGACGCGCGGCCCCGGCGCGAGGACTCCGGGTCACGCGCCATCGTGCAGCAGCGCGACGTCCTCGACATCTGGGACACCGTCGGGGCCGGCGCCATCGCCGAAGAGGGCCTGACCTGGGACACCGCCCGGACCTTCTACCGCGACCGCGAACTGTTCAGCCTCGCCCCCGCCGCCCCCGGCACCGCCACCCTGCCCCCGTTCGTCAACATCTCCCAGGCGCGCACCGAGCAGATCCTCGACGAGCGCATCGCCGACCTGGGCCTGGACCTGCGGTGGTCCCACGAGGTCGTCGCCGTCGAGCAGGACGGCGACGGGGTCACCGCCCACTGCCGCACCCCCACCGGGACGGTCCGCCTGCGCGGCACCCACGCCCTGGCCTGCCTGGGCGCCCACGGGCGCGTGGCCCGCGAGGGCCTGGGCATCGGCTTTCCCGGCGAGAGCTTCGAGGACCGCTTCCTCATCTGCGACATCCGCGCCGACCTCGCCGGATGGGAGCGCGAGCGCCGCTTCTACTTCGACCCGGCCTGGAACCCCGGCAGACAGGTCCTCATCCACCCCTGCCCCGGGTCGGTGTACCGCATCGACTGGCAGGTCCCGCCCGGCTTCGACCTCGGCCGCGAAGAGGCCACCGGCGGGCTGGAGCGCCGGATCCGCCAGATCATCGGCGACACCCCCTACGAGGTGGTGTGGCGCTCGGTCTACCGCTTCCACACCCGCGTGGCAGGCCGGATGCGGGCGGGCCGGGTGCTCCTGGCCGGCGACTGCGCCCACCTCTACGCCCCCTTCGGCGCCCGCGGACTCAACTCCGGCGTCCAAGACGCCGAGAACGCCGCCTGGAAGATCGCGTTCGACCGCAACGGGTGGGCCGGCCACGACCTGCTGGAGACCTACGACACCGAGCGCCGCGCCGCCGCCCGCGAGAACGCCGAGGTCACCGGCGCGACCATGCGCTTCCTCGTCCCCCGCGACGACGCCGGCCACGCCCACCGCCGCGACGTCCTGCGGCGCGCGCTCACCGACGACGCCGCCAAGGCCCTGGTCGACTCCGGCCGGCTCAGCGAGCCCTTCTGGTACACCGCCTCGCCGCTGACCACCCCCGCCGCCGACCGCCCCTTCCCCGGCCGCCCGCCCCGCGGCCGCGCCCCCGCGCCCTGCCCCGGCGTCCTGGTGCCCGACACGCCCGTCGCCGTCCCCGGCGCCACCCGGCTGCGCCCGCTCGCCCGGTCGGGGCTGACCCTGCTCACCACCGGCACCGCCGAGCTGGAGGCGGTGCGCACGGCCGCCGAGCGGGCGACCCCGGCCCCCGTCGCGGCCTGGGCGCTGCCCCGCATCGACCCCTCCGGCGCCCTCACACGCGCCCTGGACAGCCGCCCCGGCGACGTGTGGCTGCTGCGCCCCGACGCCCACATCGCCGCCGTCCCCGGCGCCGGCGACCCCGCGGGCATCGCCGCGGCCGTGCGCGCCGCCACCGGCGCCGCGGACGGCCGGCCGGGCGGCCCTGCGGCCACACGCATCCCCACACCACGGAAGGAGCACGGCGATGGCGTACTACCGCCTCCTGGGTGAGGTCCCGCCCACCCGCCACACCCAGCACCGCACCCCCGAGGGCGGCCTCTACTACGAGGAGCTGATGGGCGAGGAGGGGTTCTCGGCCGACTCCTCCCTGCTCTACCACCGGCACATCCCCTCGGCGATCGTCGACGCCGCCCCCTGGCAGCCCCCCGACCAGACCCGCACGCCCAACGCGCCGCTCATCCCGCGCCACCTCCGGCTGCACACGCTCTTCGGCGCCGACGACTGGGCGCAGGCCGACGCCGTCACGGGGCGGCGCCTGATCCTGGGCAACGACGACGTGCGCATCTCCTACGTGGCCGCCGGGCGCCCCTCAGAGCTGTACCGCAACGGCATCGGCGACGAATGCGTCTACATCGAGTCGGGATCGGCCACCCTGGAGACCGTGTTCGGCGCCCTGGAGGTCGCCACCGGCGACTACGCGATCATCCCGCGCTCCACCACCCACCGCTGGGTGCCGCGCGGCGCCGAGCCGCTGCGGGCCTACGCCATCGAGGCCAACAGCCACATCGCGCCCCCGCGCCGCTACCTGTCGGCCTACGGACAGCTCCTGGAGCACGCCCCCTACTGCGAGCGCGACCTGCGCGGCCCCTCGGCGCCGCTGCCGGCGGAGGGCACCGATGTCGACGTGCTCATCAAGCACCGCGGCAACGGCCCCGGCGGGATCACCGGGACCCGCTACACCTACCCCCACCACCCGTTCGACGTCGTGGGCTGGGACGGCTGCCTCTACCCGTATGCCTTCAACATCGGCGACTTCCAGCCGATCACCGGACGCGTGCACCAGCCGCCGCCGGTGCACCAGGTGTTCGCCGGGACCAACTTCGTCATCTGCAACTTCGTCCCGCGCAAGGTGGACTACCACCCGCTGTCGATCCCGGTGCCCTACTACCACTCCAACGTCGACTCCGACGAGGTCATGTTCTACTGCGGCGGCGACTACGAGGCGCGCCGGGGATCCGGGATCGGCCAGGGGTCGGTCTCGCTGCACCCGGGCGGGCACTCCCACGGGCCGCAGCCGGGCGCCTACGAGCGCAGCATCGGCGTGCAGGCGTTCGACGAACTGGCGGTCATGGTCGACACCTTCCGCCCGCTGGAGCTGGGCGAGGGCGGGGCCGCCGCCGAGGACCCCGGCTACGCCTGGACGTGGTCGGGCCGCGGGCCGGACCGCTGAGGCGGCCGGACCCGCGGGGGCGGGCGGCGGCGCGGGTCAGTCGCGGGCGGAGTCGTAACCGTCGCGGGCGGCGACGACCTCGTCCATGCGGTGTTCGAGGAAGCCGATGAGCTCCAGCAGCTTGGCGGAGGTGTCGCGGCCCAGCGGGGTGAGGGAGTACTCGACGCGGGGCGGGATCTGCCGCTGGACGGTGCGCACGACGAAGCCGTCGCGCTCGAGGGTGTGCAGGGTCTGGGCGAGCATCTTCTCGCTGACGCCGTCGACCCGGCGGCGCAAGGCGTTGAAGCGGTAGGTGTCGTCGTGCAGCGCGGCGAGCACCAGGACGCCCCAGCGCCCGGTGATGTTCTCCAGGGCGCTGCGTGACGCGCACCGCCGGGCGAAGACGTCGAACGCGACGTCGTCGAAGAGGCCGGCGCTCCCGGCGGGGGCGGCTTCGGGGCTGCTGGTCATGGGTTCAGCTTACCTGGGCGCACCCGGCCGGGGCCGGTGGTTTCGGCCGGATCCCCGCGGCGGACGGGCAGGAGGACCCGCCGGCACCGCCGCGCGGGCCGGCGGATCCGGCGGCCCCGGTGCCGGACGCCGCGGGGCGGCCACCCCGCCGGGACGGTGGAAGGGCGCCCGTGCGGGTAGTGGCGCCGCCGAGGGCCTTTCCGCGGCCCCTCGGAAAGGGGGAGAGACCATGGCGTCGCAGAAGAACACCGCCCGCGCCGTCATCGACGAGGCCGGCGGGCCGCTGTCGCGCCGCGCCGGGATCCGCCTGGCCGACCGGCCCGCGCCCCTGTGGCAGCTGCTCGTCCTGGTGAACCTGCTCTCCGCGCGCATCTCGGCCGGCATCGCGGTGGCCGCCGCCCGCGAGCTGAACGCGGCCGGCGGCACGACGCCGCGCGGGATGGCCGGGCTGACCTGGCAGCAACGGGTCGACGCGCTGGGGCGGGGCCACTACGTGCGCTACGACGAGAGCACCGCCACCCGGCTGGGGGAGTGCGCCCGCATGGTGCTCGACGACTACGGCGGCGACCTGCGCCGCCTCGGCGCCGCGGCCGGCGGCTCGCGCGGGCGGCTCGAAGAGGCGCTGCGCCGCTTCCCGGGCATCGGCCCCACCGGGGCGGCGATGTTCTGCCGCGAGGCGCAGGAGGTCTGGCCATGGCTGCGCCCCTACACCGACCGCCGCGCCCGCGACGGCGCCGCACGCCTGGGCCTGCCCGAGTCCGAAGCCCGCCTGGGGGCCCTGGTGCCCGGCCAGGACACCGCGGCCTTCGCCGCCGGCCTGGCCGCCGCGGCGCGCGACGACGCCCTCATCGCCCGCATCCGCGCCGCCGCCGCCTGACCCGGCCACCGCCGACCTCCCCAATCCGGCCCCATTTGTGCGGCGATCGGGCAGGATAAGCGCATGCGTAGCGAACTGTTCGATCAGGTACGGGAATCCGACCGGCCGGGGATGAGCCTCCAGAACCCCAAGATGCTCCGGGTGAGCTTCAGCGGGGAGTTCTTCGCCCGCCAGGGTGCGATGGTCGCCTACCAGGGCGACGTCGATTTCGCCTACCAGGGGTCCGGGGGCATCGGCAAGCTGTTCAAGAAGGCGGTGACAGGCGAGGGCCTACCGTTGATGAAGGTCACCGGGGAGGGCGACGTCTTCCTGGCGCGCGACGCCTGGGACGTGCACGTCATCGACCTCGACGGCGACTCCGTGACGGTCAGCGGCGAGAACGTGCTCGCCTTCGAATCCGGCCTGAACTGGGACATCAAGCGGGTCGAGGGCGCGGGTATCGCCTCGGGCGGGCTGTTCAACACGGTGTTCACCGGCCATGGGCGCATCGCCATCGCCTGCCACGGCACACCGGTGCTGCTCGACGTCGACCGGCCCACCTTCGTCGACACCGACTCCGCGGTCGCCTGGTCGTCGTCGCTGCACACCGGTGTGCGGCGCACGGTCAGAGCCGGGGCGCTCATCGGCCGCGGCAGCGGCGAGGCGATGCAGCTGGCGTTCGAGGGCAAGGGGTTCGTCCTGGTGCAGGCGTCCGAAGGCCCCCAGGTCCCGGTCCAGGCCGGCTGACCCCGGCGGCGGACGGGGCGGCGTCCCCGTCCGCCGCCCCGCCGTGCGCGGCCCGCGGGCATCGGGCCGCGCACCGCCATTCCTGCGCCCCCTCCGGGCGGGAGCGCATCGGCCCGCGCGCGGGGCGCTCGTGCAATTTCGGATCCGTTGTCTCGCGGGCATCGGTTGCTCGGATACGCAAGTCGCCTGAAATGCGATCAACGGCGTCGGTGTCCGTTTCGCATTGGCATTCTGAAAACCTTTGACGGATTCCTTCGATATTTCTTCCCGTGCGCTCTGAGGTGCTCCTTCTCTGTTGTGCGATGCTTGCCGACCCGGTGAGTCGCACGGGCGGAATGTCCGCTTCCGTGGCACGTGGGTATGCGCGGTGCGTGTTGCACCGTGGTGAATGTGGGAGGATACTCGCATCCGGCGTCCGACGTGGCGTGTATTTCTGTCGCTGAAATCCGGTTCGAAATTGGGGCAAGTAAATGACCGACTCGGTCGACGGTGTTTCCGAGCTGCGCGCCTGGCTGATCGAGGAGGTCGCCCGGCGCACCGCGACCGATCCCCGCCGGGTCGATCCGGCGCTGCCGTTCTCCGCGCTCGGGCTCACCTCCCGCGGAGCGGCCGAACTGACCGGGGCACTGGAGGTACACATGGGGCGGCCCGTCCCCACCCTGCTGGCGTGGCAATACCCCTCGATCGACACCCTGGCCCGGCACCTGGTCACCGGCGCCCACCCGGCAGCGGCCGCCGGCCCCGCACCTGCCGCCGGCGCCCCCGCCGAGGAGCCCTTCCGGCGCTGAGCCGGTCCCGGGCCGCCGCGCGGCCCCCGCCGTCGCCCTGCCCACCGCGAACGGAGCACCACCCACATGACCGGCAGCCAGCCGACCCGCGCCGGCGACCCCGAGCGCGCCGGGTCGACCCGTCATGGCCCCCTTGCCGCGCACACCGGGAATTCCAGCCTCGCCCCCGCTGGGAGCGAACCCATAGCCGTGATCGGGATGGCCTGCCGCCTGCCCGGCGGAACCGACGCGCCCGCGGCGCTGTGGCGGCTGCTCACCGACGGCCGCGACACCATCGGCGCGGCCCCCCGCGACCGCTGGGACCCCGCCCGCCACCCCGACACCGACCCCGGCGCGCCCGGCCGGCCCGCCTACGGCGCCGGCGGCTACCTCGACGACGTGGGCGGGTTCGACGCCGCCTCCTTCGGCATCACCGCCCCCGAAGCCACCGCGATGGACCCCCAGCAGCGCGTCCTCCTGGAGGTCGCCTGGGAGGCCCTGGAGCACGCCGGGCTTCCGGCCGGCGTGCGGGAGGCCTCGCACACCGGCGTCTTCGCGGGCCTGTCCCACATCGACTACGCCCTGCGCTGCGCCGCCGCGCGCACCGCCGACGACGCCGTCCAGACCTACGGCCCCACCGGCAACTCCCACGCCGTCGCCGCCGGCCGCATCTCCTACCTGCTGGGCCTGACCGGCCCCAGCCTCGCCGTCGACACCGCCTGCTCATCGGGGCTGACCGCGGTGCACCTTGCCGCGCAGAGCCTGCACCTGGGCGAATGCGACACCGCCGTGGCCGGAGCGGTCAGCCTGATCCTCGACCCCGGCGTCAGCGTCTCTTTCGCCCGCTGGGGCATGCTCTCACCCACCGGCCGGTGCCGCCCCTTCGACGCCGACGCCGACGGCCTGGTGCGCAGCGAGGGCTGCGGGGCGGTCGTGCTGAAGCGGCTCGGCGACGCCCTGCGCGACGGCGACGCCGTCCACGCGCTGCTGCGCGGCTCGGCGCTCAACCAGGACGGGCGCTCCAACGGGCTCACCGCCCCCTCGCCCCTGGCCCAGGCCGACGTCCTGCGCCGGGGGCTGGCCGCCGCGGGCAGCGCTCCGGACGACATCGGCATGATCGAGGCGCACGGTACCGGCACGCCGCTCGGCGACCCCATCGAGTTCGGCGCCCTCGCATCGGTCTACGGGGCCGCGGGTGGCGACCGCCGCACCGCCCTGGGATCGGTCAAGGCCAACCTCGGCCACACCGAATGCGCCGCGGGCATCGTCGGGCTCATCAAGGCGGTGCTGGCCGTGCGCCACGGCGCCGTCCCGGCCACCCCGCACTTCCGCAGCTGGAACCCCGAGATCGCCGCCGAGGGCACCGGGCTGTTCGTCCCCGGCGCGACCGTCCCGTGGCCGGTGCCCGGGGCCGCGCGTCTGGCGGCCGTCTCCTCCTTCGGCCTCAGCGGCACCAACGCCCACGCCATCGTCGAAAGCCCCCCGGAGCGGCGCGGCACCCCGCTGGCCGCTGGCGGCGGCGGGCCGGTCCAGAACACCGCTGACATGCGCGGACACGATCGCCGTCATGGCGGTGTCGCTCACGAGGAAGGTGCCGATGAGCCGGGCGGCGGGCGTCCGCACCGTCCGGAAGAGCGATCCGCCGACGTCACCGCCGCCGCGGCCGGCCTTGACGCGAGCCCGCCCCTCGTGTTCCCGATCTCGGCCGCCACCCCCGCCGCCGCCCGCGCCACCGCGCTGCGGCTGGCCGCGTGGGTGGAGACCGACGGCTCCGACGTGCCCCTCGCCGACATCGGGCACGCGCTGGCCCGCCGCAGGACGCACCGCCCCGCCCGCATCGCCGTCGTCGCCGACGACCACGCCGGGCTCGCCCGACGGCTGCGCGCCGCCGCCACCGGCGACGGCGACCCGGCGGCGGGCATCGCCCACGGTACCGCCCCCGCCGCAGGGGGGCGACCGCCCGTGTGGGTGTTCTCGGGGCAGGGCTCGCAGTGGGCCGGGATGGGTGCCGGGCTCCTGCGCGGCGAGCCCGCGTTCGCCGCGGCCGTCGACGCCGTCGATCCGCTCGTGCGCGCCGAGGCCGGGTTCTCCGTCCGCGATGCGCTGGCGGGCGAGACGGCCGTCGCGGGCATCGATCGCGTCCAGCCGACCCTGTTCGCCTTCCAGGTCGCGCTCGCCGCCGTGTGGCGTTCCCACGGGGTCGAGCCCGGCGCCGTCGTCGGCCACTCCATGGGCGAGGCCGCCGCCGCCGTCGTGTCGGGGGCACTCGGCCTCGCCGACGGCGTGGCGGTCATCTGCCGCCGGTCGGCCCTGCTGGCGGGGCTGCGCGGCGATGGCGCCATGGCCGCCGTCGAGCTCTCCGGCGACGACGTCGAGCGCGCGCTCGACGTCCACGGCGCGGCCGGGGTCGTGGTCGCCGTCCGCAACTCCCCGGAGTCCACGGTCGTGGCCGGTCCACCCGCCGAGGTCGACCGGCTGATCGGCGTCTGGCAGGACGGCGGCGCCCCCGCCCGCCGGGTCGCCGTCGACGTCGCCTCCCACTCGCCCGCGGTCGACCCCCTCTTGGACGGCATCACCGCGGCGCTGTCCGGGATCCGGCCCGGCAGGCCGGACGTGCGGTGCTACGGCACGGTCGATCCCGACCCCCGCGCCGTGCCCGCCTTCGACGCCGCCTACTGGGCCGACAACCTGCGCCGCCCCGTGCGCTTCGACTCCGCGGTGCGGGCACTCGTCGACGACGGCCACCGCGTGTTCGTCGAACTCGCCCCCCACCCGCTGCTGACCCGCGCCGTCGAGGCGACCGCCCGCGCGGCCGGGCGCACCGTCACCGCGCTGCCCTCCCTGCGCCGCGACGAGGACGGCCCCACCGCGCTGCGCGCCCGGGTCGGGGCCCTCCACTGCGCCGGAACCCCCGTCGCCTGGGACCGCGCCCACCCCGGGCGCGCCCACGCCGCCGACCTGCCGCCCAGCGCCTGGGACCACCACACGTTCCTGCTGCCCCCGGCCGACGGCGCGGTGCACCGGGGCGCGCCGCACCACCCGCTCCTGGGCGTCCACACCGTCCTGCCCGACGACCACGGCCGCCATGTGTGGAACGCCGACATCGGCACCGCCGAACTCCCGTGGCTGGGCGACCACCGGTTCAACGGGGTGGTGTTCGTGCCCTTGGCCGCCTACGTCGAGATGGCGGTCACCGCCGCCTGCACCGTCTTCACGGCCGACCAGACCGACATCGAGGTCACCGGCCTGCGGCTCGAGACCTTCCTCGCCGTCGACGAGCACACGCTCGTATCGACCCGCGCCGACCTGGACGTCGGCGGCGGCACCGCGGCCTTCTCCGTCTTCGCTAAAGAGGGCGCCGAGTGGGTCCGCACCGCATCGGCCCGCCTCCACCACACCGGCCGGCCCCCCGCGGCCGGGGGCCGGGAGGCCGATGCCCGTCCTGTCAACGCGGCCTACCGGGAGGGGGGCGACGCCTTGGACGCGGCGTGCCCGACGGGGGATGGTACCCCGGACACGGCGCACGTTGAGGGGCGTACCGTCCCGGCCACCGCGCCTTCCAGCGGCGACCGGGCCCCAGACGCGCCGTCTCCCGACGGCGACGGTTCCCACGAGATCACCGCCGAGGAGTTCTACTGCCGGCTGGACCGCACCCCCATCGGCCTGGGTCCGCTCTTCCGCGGCGTCCGCGCCGTGCGGATGCCCGCCGACGCTCCCGCGGACACCGTCGCGGCCGTGGGGCGGCTGGCCGTGGCCTCCGCCGCCCGCACCGCCGCCGCTGCCTGCACCCTCAACCCCCTGCTCCTGGACGCCTGCCTCCAGCTTTTCGCCGCCCCGCTGCTGGACCGGATGCTCGACGGCCGTGTGGGCCTGCCCAACGCCGTCGGCAGGGTCCGGCTACACGGCCTGGTCGGCGCTGGCGCGCACTGCGAGATCCACGGCCGTCGCACCGCCTCCGGCAGCGTGACCGGCCGGTTCCGCCTACGGTCCGACGACGGCACACCGCTGCTCGACGCCGAGGACGTCCGCATCGTCGTCGACACCGACGACCACCCCCACCTCGCCGAACGCCTCCACTGCATCGTCTGGTCGGAAAGCCCGGCCCCGTCCCTCACCGCGGCCGTGGGGGAGGCCGACGGCCTGACCGGTATCGGCGCGGCCGCATGTCTCTCGGGCGGTGCCGGCTCTGTGCCCCCTGCCGACACGGCCACCGGGACGGTCGAGGTCGCGCAAGGCCCCGAGCACCTCACCCTCGGTGAGACCCTCGCCGTCCCGGCACGCGCCGAATCCGGCCCCGCCCCAGCGGCGCTCTCCGTGGCGGGTGCCGATGACGTCCTCGCCGGGGCCACGGCTGCGGGCACCGTTACAGGGGCCGCCGTCGGCGCCACGGCGGCCGCTGCGGGGGGTGCCAAGGGCGGGCGCGTCGTCGCTGTACCCGCCGGAGCGGATGACGGCGGTGTCTCCCGAGCTGACGCGGTCGTCGCTGGGGAGGCGACCATCTCGGGCGCCGGGGCGGCGTTCGCCGAGCCGGGTGCCGTCCTCGCCGGGAGCGTGCTTCCGGGGGGCGTCGCGGGCGCCGCTGTCGGTGCCGCCGGGGGGCGCGTCGAGGGTACCGCCACTGGGACGGATGACGGCGGTGCGTGCCGGGTGGACATCGCCGGTCCCGGGGAGGGCGACGTATCCATCGGGGCGTGGACGGTGCTCGCCGAGCCCGGGGCGGTGCTCGCTGCGGGCATCAGGGATCACATCATCGACCGCGGCGGGGCCGTCACCATCGTTGAGCTGTCCTATGACGGCACCCTCCCCGATGTCCTGCACGACCACCCCGGCGACCTGCGGGGCATCGTCGTCGTCACGGCCCCGCCGACCCCCGTTCCCGACCCCGGGCGTGCCCGTGCGCGGGTCGGCGCGGTGCTGGGTCTTCTGCGCCGGCTCGTCGCCGACGACACCGGGCGCCTGCCCCGGCTCGCCGTTGTCACCACCGACGCCTGCCCCGTGTCGCCGGGGGAGGGGCTCGCCGTGGACCAGGCCCCGTTGCGCGCGCTCACCCGCACCGCCGGCCACGAGCACCCCGAACTCGACATCGTCCACATCGACACCGACACCGCGACCCCGCCCGCCCGCATCGCCGAAGAGCTCCTCAGCGGCGGCACCGACCCCGACGTCGCCCTGCGGGCCGGGCGCCGCCACACCGCCCGGCTGCGCCGCGCCCCCCTCAGCCCCGACGAGCGCCGACGCACCCCCTGCGATCCCGGCCGCACCACCGTCGCCCTGCGCGTGCGCACCCCCGGCGACCTCGCCAGCCTGGAACCGGCCCTGGCCGCGCGCCGCGCGCCCGGACCCGGCGAGGCCGAGGTGCGGGTGCACGCCGCGGGCCTCAACTACGCCGACGTCCTCCAGGCCATGGGCGTGTACCCGGGCGTGCGCCCCCTCGGCGCCGACGCCGCCGGGACCGTCGAGCGCGTCGGGCCCGGTGTGCCGGGGCTCGCCCCGGGCGACCGGGTCGCCCTGATGGCCGACGGCGCCCTGCGCGGGCACGTCACCGTACCGGCGGGCACCGTCCTCCCGCTGCCCGCCGGACTGGACCTCACCGACGCCGCCGCGCTGCCCTGCGCCTACGTCACCGCCTGGTACGCCCTCCGCCACCTGGCGCGGCCCCGCCCCGGCGAGACCGTGCTCATCCACTGCGCGACCGGCGGGGTCGGCCTCGCCGCGCTCCACGTGGCCCGCGCCATGGGCGCCCGGGTGCTGGCGACCGCGGGCAGCGAGGCCAAGCGCCACCTGCTGCGCGCCATGGGCGTCGAGCACGTCATGGACTCCCGGACCCTCGACTTCGCCGACCAGGCGCGCCAGGCCACCGGCGGCGCCGGGGTGGACGTGGTCCTCAACAGCCTCACCGGCCCCGCGCAGCGGGCCGGCATGGCGGCCCTACGGGTGGGCGGCCGCTTCATCGAGATCGGCAAGCGCGACATCCACTCCGGGGCCGGCATCGACCCCGCGCCCTTCCGCAACAGCATCTCCTTCGCCGGCGTCGACCTGGCGCGCATCGCCGCCGACCGCCCCGACCTGCTCGCCGAGCTGATCGCCGAGGTCGCCGCGGAGCTGGCCGCCGGGCGCCTCCCGGTCCTGCCGGTCACCGCCCTGCCGCTGGCCGAGGCGGTCCCGGCGTTTCGGACGATGGCGGCCGCCGCCCACACCGGCAAGCTGGTCCTGACCCTGCCCGGACCGGACGGCACGGCCGACGCCGTCACCGACCCCGCCGACGTGCCCGTCGTGCGCGACGGCGCCTACGTCATCACCGGGGGGCTGGGCGGGATCGGGCTGCGCCTGGCCGCCCACCTCGCCGCGAACGGGGCCACCCGGGTGGTCCTCAACGGCCGCAACGCGCCCGGGCCCGCGGCCGAGGAGGCCGTCGCCGGGCTGCGCGCCGGGGGAACCGACGTCCGCGTCGTGCCCGGCGACATCGCCGCGCCCGGCACCGCCGAACGGCTGGTCGCCGAGGCCGAGGCGGGAGGGGTGCCCCTGCGCGGCGCCGCGCACGCCGCGGCCGTCATCGCCGACGGCACCGTCGCCCTGCTCGACGACGCCACCCTCGACCGCACGTGGCGGCCCAAGGCCGAAGGCGCCTGGCGGCTGCACCAGGCCACCGCCGGCCGCGACCTGGACTGGTGGCTGGCGTTCTCCTCGGCCGCGGCCCTGGTCGCCCCGCCCGGGCAGGCCGGCTACGCCGCGGCCAACGCCTGGCTCGACGCCCTGGCCACCTGGCGGCGCGCCCAAGGGCTGACCGCCACCAGCATCGCCTGGGGCGCCTGGGCCGACCTCGGGGCCGGGGCGCACCTGGCCCGGCAGGGGTACACCATGATCACCCCGGAGGAGGGGATAGCGGCGATCGACCGGCTGCTGCGCCACGACCGCACGTGTACGGGCTACCTGCCCGCCGATGCCGACCTGTGGAGCAAGACCATGCCCCACGCCGCGGCCTCCCCCTACTTCGCCGACATGGTGGGCGAGGGAACGGGCCGGGTGGACGACGCGCGCGACACCGGCCTGCTCGGGCGGGTGCGCGCCGCCGGGGGCGCCCGCGCCGCCGAGCTGGTCACCGAGCACCTGGCCGCCGAGCTGCGCGACATCCTCGGCGCGGGTGCGCGCGACATCGGCGGCGATGCCCGCCTCACCGACCTCGGCGTCGACTCGCTGCGCGCCCTGGAGCTGCGCACCCGCGTCGAGCAGCGCCTCGGCGTGCGCGTCCCCGCCAAACTCGTGTGGGCCGACGGCACCCTGGGCGGCCTCGCCGCCCACATCGCGGCCACCGTGACGGAGCAGGGGCCGCGATGACCCGCGCCCCCGCCCCATCGCGGCCGCCGTGCGGGGCCGCCGCGCGGCCCGTCGGGCCAGTGTGGCGACGGCGGGACCCTGGAGACCGTTGCGGCCACGGTGACGGAGCAGCGCCGGCGATGACGTGCCCCGCTCCGTCGTGGTCGTGGTGCGGGGCCGCCGCGCAGCCCGCAGGACTCCTGTGGCGACAGCGGGCCCGCGGCGCCGGAGGCCACGGTGCCGCCCGGCGGCGGAGGCCGGCGCGGCGCCGCACCGCCGACATCCGGGCCGGGCCACGTGTGCGCATGCAGCGATACCGCCTCCGCGGGGCACGTCCCCGCCCCCGCACCCGCCGGCGTCCCCTCAGGCGCCGCCGTCCCACCATCGTGCCGCCGCCGTCCGGTGCCGACCCGTCCCCGTCCCGGGACCCCTACCGGCACCCCTCCCCTCTCCGGCGCCGCCCGCCTGCACCGCCCGAGCCGGATCCCCTCCCGCGCCGGGCCGACGACTCCGGGCCCTCTCACGCCCGGCCGCCCCCGTAGCGACAGCGACCGCCCCGGTTCCGCGCGCGTGCCCACACGCCGCGGCGCCGGACAGCCACGAAAGGATGACCACCGGCATGCCGGCCCACCCGACTCCACCGCAGCTCATCACGCGGTTCCGCGGGCACGTCAACAGGCGCCCAGACGCCCCGGCCATGACGTTCGCGGACTTCGCAGCGGACCCCGCCGGACACGAGACCACCTGGACCTACGTCGAGACCGACCTGCGTGCCCGCGAGGTCGCCGTCGCCCTGCGCGCCGCCTGCGCACCCGGCGAGGTGGTCGCCATCATGTGCACCCAGGGCCACGGCTACGTCGCCGCATTCCTCGGCTGCCTCTTCGCGGGCGTGTGCGCCGTCCCCCTGCACCCCCCGCACCCCTTCCGGCCCAACGACCGCCTGAACGCGCTGCTGGCCGACGCCGGCCCGGCCGCCGTGCTCGCCGACGGGGCGCTGGCCGGGGCGATCGCGGGCTACCTGCACGACGCCGGCCTGGCGGAGGCCCGGCCCGTGCTGGACGTGACCACGATGGGCCGGGGGGACGCCGGATCGTGGGAGCCCGAGGACCCGCCCGGCGACACCCTGGCCTACCTCCAGTACACCTCCGGCTCCACCGCCCGGCCGCGCGGCGTCCGGGTCACCCACGCCAACCTCGCCCACACCGCCGACCAGTGCTCGGCCGCCTTCCGGGTCGACGACACGTCGGTGTCGGCCACGTGGCTGCCGTTCTTCCACGACTTCGGCCTGGCCAGCGCCGTCACCATCCCGCTGGCCGTGGGCGCGCACGTCGTCGCCCTCGACCCCATGGCCTTCGTCCAGCACCCGTTGCGCTGGCCGCGGCTGGTCTCGCGGCACCGCGCGACCTTCGTGCCGGGTCCCGACTTCGCGCTGGGCATGTGCGCCGACGCCCTGGAGCGGGCACCGGAGAGCGACCGCGCCGGACTCGACCTGGGGTCGGTGACCGCCCTGGTCAACGGGAGTGAACCCGTCCGGGAGCAGAGCCTGCGCCGGTTCACCGAGGCGTTCGCGCCCCTGGGGTTCCGCCCCGGCGCCCACGCCCCCTCCTACGGGCTCGCCGAGGCGACCATCATGGTCACCGCCACCCCGCCCGGGCAGGAACCGCGGGTCTTCTCCTGCGACCGCCGCGAACTGGCCAAGGGGCAGGCCGTTCCGGCGCCGGCCGACGCGCCCGGCGAGGCCCGGGGGGTCGTCTCCTGCGGTATCGCCTGGGGGGAGGACATCGCGATCGTCGACCCCGAGACGTGCATCGAGCTGGCCGACCGTCACGTCGGCGAGATCTGGGTGCGCGGGCCCGTGATCGCGGCCGGCTACCACGGGGAGCACGCCGCCGCGGCCGACGCCTTCGGGGCCGGCCTCGTCGGCGCGCCCGAGCAGGACTGGCTGCGCACCGGTGACCTCGGGTTCACCGACGGCGGTGACCTGTTCGTGGTCGGCCGTATCAAGGACGTCATCATCATCGACGGCCGCAACCACCACCCGGCCGATGTCGAGGTGTGCGTGGAGAACGCCACACAGGGGCTGCGGCGCGGGCACATCGCCGCCGTTCCGGTGGACGCCGGGGGCCGGGAGCGGCTCGTGGTCGTCGCCGAGCGCGCTCCGGGCACCGCACTGGAGGGCGACGACGCCGAACGCGTGCGCGCCGCCGCCCGCCGGGCCGTGGCCGAGCACCACGGTGTCACGGTGCACGACTTCGTCCTGGTCCCCAAGGCGACCCTGCCCAAGACCTCCAGCGGCAAGCTCCAGCGGTCGCTGTGCCGGGAGCGCTACCTGGCGGGGGAGTACCGGCGCTGACCCTGGCGCGTCCCCGTCCGCCGGAGCGGCCGGTCGCCCGGCGGGGCGGGCGGGGACGCGCTCATCGGCGCGCGGTGGCCAGCGAGGCGGCCAGGGCGAGGAACGCGGTCCCGGCGGCGCGGTCGGCGAGCCGCCGGGCGCCGGCGGAGAGGCCGGACCGCGACAGGCGCCCGCCGACCCCCGCGTAGCCGAGCGCCGCGAGGGCCTCGACCCCGATGTAGGCGGCGCCCAGGACCGCGAGCTGGCCGGGGACCGCGCCCGCCGCACGGTCGGTGAACTGCGGGAGGAAGGCCGCGAACAGCAGCATCGCCTTGGGGTTGGACAACGCGACCAGGAACTCCCCGCGCGTGAGGTCCCACCGGCTCGGGGCGGGGCCGGGCGGCGACGCCGAGCCATCGGGGCCGCCCGGCCCGTCGGTGGCGGGGGCCCGGCTGCGCCAGAGCAACCGTGCGCCCAGATACAGCAGGTAGGCGACCCCGCACCACTTCACCGCGGTGAACGCGGCCTCCGATGCCAGGAGAAGGGCGCCGAGGCCCGCGACGGTGGCGGCGAGCAGCACCAGGAACGCCGTGAACCGGCCGGCGAGGGCGACGACGGCGTGGGCGGCGCCGTGCCGCAGGGCGTTGTGCAGGGCGAGGAGCTGATTGGCACCGGGGGAGACGGCCACCACGGCAGCGGCGGCCACGAACGAGAGCCACTCGACGCCCGACATGAGGCCATGCTAGCCGCCGCCCCCGGTCCTGCATCGGGAACGCGACAACGGGCGGTTGGGGACGGCGGGGGCCGGACGGGCCGACCACCCCGGGCCGACCGCGCCCCGGCCCCGCCGCGGACCGCGGACCCGGGGGTATCACCGCCGGTCACCGGCACGGGGGAACGCCGGACGGCCGGACCGGGCCGCCGACGGAGACGCGAGGTCTCCGGCCTGCCGACGTCAAATCGCGGGCCGTCGCTCCGGGCGGCGTCCGCCGCGGGAATTCCTTCCCGGCGGGAACGGCAGTGGATGCGCGGCCGAATCCCGGGGTCCGCCGCCGGCAGCGGGGGCGCCATGCCCCGCTATCGGCGCCTCTGCCCCGCCTTCCCGCCCGGTCACGGCGGCGATGACAACGGGGAGCGGTTTCGCTGAGTAGGCGCGCGGACACGATTCGGCTCGCCGAATCAGTCGAGCCGAATGGAGCACGTGTGAAGCGTCTCTCGACCGTCGTCGCCGCCGGTACCCTCGCCGCCGCTGTGGTGCTCACCCCCGCCGCCGCCCAGGCCGAAACCCTCACCCTGCCCCTGACCGACGCGGTCGCCTCGCTGACGACCGCGGAGGAGGACCGCACCGGCTACGAGCGCAACGCCTTCCGGCACTGGGTGGACACCGACAGTGACGGGTGCAACACCCGCTATGAGGTGCTGATCGAGGAGGCCGTGACCGCCCCGGTCGTCGACGCGCGCTGCCAGTTGCAGGGAGGGGAGTGGACCTCCTACTACGACGGCGTCACCCACTCGGACCCGCGCCGGCTCGACATCGACCACATGGTCCCCCTCGCCGAGGCCTGGGACAGCGGCGCATCGGCCTGGGACGCCGACCGGCGCCGCGACTACGCCAACGACCTGGGCGACCCGCGCTCCCTGGTCGCCGTCACCGCCGCCGCCAACCGGTCCAAGGCCGACCAGGACCCGGCCACATGGCTGCCGCCGTCGGCCGAGGTCCACTGCCGCTACATCAGCGAGTGGGTCGCGGTGAAGCTGCGCTGGGGCCTGGCCGCCGACCCCGCCGAGCAGGACGCCCTCACGACGATCGCCGCCGACTGCGACGCCGGCACCGTCGTCGACGTCACCGAGGCCCCCGCGGCCTGACCGGTGCCTGATCCCCGGCCGTGGCGATGATCCTCCCGGCCCGTCGCCACGGCCGGCTCCCCCGTCGCCCACCCCGCGGACCGGGGTGCCGTACGGGCGGGGAGGACCCGCTGCGCGATCAGCCGGTGGGGGCCGCAGCGGCCCCCACCGGGCGGGCGGCGCGGAAGGTGCGGCGGTAGGCGCTGGGGGACACACCGAGCCCCGATTGCAGGTGGTGGCGCATCGAGGCGGCGGTGCCGAAGCCGCAGCGGCGCGCGATCTCGTCGACGGGCAGGTCGGTGTCCTCCAGCAGCTGCCGGGCCCGGTCGATCCGCTGCCGGGTCAGCCAGCGCCCGGGGCTCACCCCCATCTCCGCGCGGAAGCGGCGGGTGAAGGTGCGCACGCTCATCGCCTCCCGGCCGGCCATCTCCCGCAGGGTCAACGGCGCGTCCAGATGCGACAGCGCCCACGCCCGCGCCGCCGCGGTCGTGGTCACGGCCGGCTCGGGGACCGGGGTGTCGATGTACTGCGACTGGCCGCCGTCGCGCCACGGCGGGACCACGCACCGCCGCGCGACCCGGTTGGCGACCGCCGTGCCGTGGTCGCGGCGCACGATGTGCAGGCACAGGTCGATCCCGGCCGCCACACCGGCCGAGGTCAGCACGTCGCCGTCGTCGATGAACAGCACGTCGGGGTCCACCGCGACCCGGGGGAACAGCCGCTGGAAATGCTCGGCGTTGCGCCAGTGCGTGGTCGCCGGGCGGCCGTCCAGCAGCCCCGCCGCCGCCAGCACGTAGGACCCGGTGCAGATCGAGACGGTCCGCGTGCCCGGCCGGATCCGGGCGAACGCCGCGGCCGCCTCAGGGGCCAGCCGTCCCTCGGTGTAGGCGGTGCCCAGCTCGTGGGAGGCGGGCACGACCACGGTGTCGGCCTCCGCCAGCGCCTCAGGGCCGTGGGGGACCTCCACCGCGAAGTCGCTGTCGGTCCGCACCGGGCCCGGCAGGGCGGCGCAGGTCCGCACCTCATAGAGCCGGCGTCCGTCGGAGCCGCGGGCGACACCGAAGATCCGCGCCGGGATGCCGAGCTCGAACGGGATCACCCCGTTCATCACGAAGACCGCCACACGATGCACCATGGCCCGATATTTGCACATGTTGGCCTCCGGGCCACTCGCCGCCCCCGGGCCCCGGCCCAGGATGATCGGGTGACCCAGACCTCCTCCGACGACCCCGTCCGCCCGCACACCCCCCGCTCCCGGCCCCCGCGCATCCACCGCGCCTGGTGGGTCGCCGCCGTCGCCTTCACGGCCCTGGTCGGCGCCGCGGCCTTCCGCGCCACCCCCGGCGTCATGATCGAACCCCTCCACGAGGAGTTCGGCTGGTCGCGCGCGACGATCTCCGCCGCCATCTCCGTCAACATCGTGCTCTACGGGCTCACCTCGCCCTTCGCGGCGGCGCTGATGGAGCGCTTCGGCATGCGCCGGGTGGTCGCCGCCGCGCTGCTGCTGGTCTCGGCCGGCAGCGGGCTGACCGTGTTCATGACGGCGAGCTGGCAGCTGGTGCTCCTATGGGGGGTGCTGGTGGGGCTGGGCACCGGATCGATGGCCCTGGCGTTCGTCGCGACCGTCACCGGCCGGTGGTTCGTCAAGCGCCGCGGCCTGGTCACCGGCGTCCTCACCGCCGGGACCGCCACCGGCCAGCTGCTGTTCCTGCCGCTGCTGGCCGTGGTGATCGAGGACCGCGGGTGGCGCACCGCCTCCCTCACCGTCGCCGCCGTCGCCCTTGCGGTCGTGCCCCTGGTGGTCTGGCTGCTGCGCGACCGCCCCGAGGACGTCGGCCTCACCGCCTACGGGGCGGAGGGCCCCGCCCCCGCCGCCCCGCAGTCCGGGGCGGCCCTGCGCGCGCTCACCTCGCTGTTCGCCGCCGCCCGCACCCGGCCCTTCTGGCTGCTCGCCGGGGCCTTCGCGATCTGCGGCGCCTCCACCAACGGGCTGGTCGCCACCCATTTCGTCCCCGCGGCCCACGACCACGGCATGCCCACCACCATGGCCGCGGGCCTGCTCGCGGTGATCGGGGTGTTCGACCTCATCGGCACCGTCGCCTCGGGCTGGCTCACCGACCGCTTCGACCCGCGGGTGCTCTTGGGCGCCTACTACGCGCTGCGCGGCGTGTCGCTCCTGCTGCTGCCGTTGCTCTTCGCCGACACCGTGCACCCGCCCATGTTGTTCTTCATCGTGTTCTACGGGCTGGACTGGGTGGCGACGGTGCCGCCGACGATCGCCCTGTGTCGCGAGCACTTCGGCGAGGACGGCGCGATCGTGTTCGGGTGGGTGCTGGCGTCGCACCAGGTCGGTGCCGGCGTCGTGGCGCTGCTGGCCGGGCTCGTCCGCGACCACTTCGGCGCCTACGACCCGGCGTGGTACGGCGCGGGCGCGCTGTGCGCGGTTGCCGCGGCGATGTCCCTGGCCATCCGTCGCCGCGCCTGACGGGAGGTGCGGAGCCGGGGGAGCGCCCCCGTTCGGGGGCGCTCCGGAAGGGTGCGGGGCGGGGTCAGACGAAGTTGACGTCGCTGCACCCGTAGAAGGTCTGGTCGAAGTGGCTGGCCTGCCAGATCATGAACACGATGTGGTGGCCGGTGCGGCCCGGTGCGGAGACGTCGATCTCCACCGAGACGCCGTTGAGGTCGGGCTCGGTGCTGGGCGCGCCCTCGCCGGGGGCGATGACGCCGGTCTCGCCGGCGAGTTCCAGGTCGCCCCAGCCCAGCCGGTCGGTGGTGGGGTCGAAGCCCTGCCGGGTGACGTAGACGCGGTAGTAGTCGGCGCCGTGCAGCGCCTGGTCGTGCACGGTCACGGTGAAGTCGTTGGCGACATCGGTGGTCTGCCAGGCGCCGGGGGTGTCCATGGCGTCGTAGCGCCCGGACGCGGTGCGGCCGCCGCTGCACAGTGTGCCGTCGGGCAGGGCGCCTTCGTGGTCGCCGCCGACCTGTTCGCGGTAGAGGCCGTTCCAGTTCCACATGGCCTGGGGGTCGGCCTGGAAGGCCTGCCAGCACATGGGGT
This sequence comes from Nocardiopsis sediminis, assembly GCF_042650565.1. Lineage (NCBI taxonomy): Bacteria > Bacillati > Actinomycetota > Actinomycetes > Streptosporangiales > Nocardiopsidaceae > Nocardiopsis > Nocardiopsis sediminis. The sequence goes on along the minus strand of NZ_JBHSBH010000001.1, from coordinate 30,448 downwards.
CCTCGGTGGCCATGTCGGGGTTCTGGAAGTCGCCGCCCCAGCGCTGCCAGCAGCCGTAGTTGCGGGAGGGCGGGTCGATGGTGGAGCCGTGGGCGGCGGCGTTGCCCACGAGGAACACCGACAGCAGGATGAGGACGGCCGAGGCCACCACGGAGACGCGGCGGAAGGGGGATCGGAGGCTTCGGGCAGAGGACATCGGCACCTCGTCGAGATCAGGGGAGAATGGGGGTTCTCGATCTCGCGGCCTCGTGCCCCTGATCGTAGGCCGCCCCCGGTCCGCCGGCAAGACAGGTTTCCCTACCGCGGCGGGACCCCCGCGGAAGGTGTGACGTGCGGCACATGATCAAGCCCGGCCGACTGTGCTAACGTCACAGGTGGGTTGCATAGTCTTGATTTCGCCTGATCCCATGTGATCGCCCGCGGAGTTTTTGACCAGCGGGCATTTCTGTTCCGAGAAGGTTCGCAGCACCCACGGACACCGCAGGGTGCGGGTCCGGACTTGATCTTCGGAATGGGGAGATCGCGCATGGCGCAGGGAACCGTCAAGTGGTTCAACGGCGAAAAGGGCTTCGGCTTCATCCAGCAGGACGCCGGGGGCCCCGACGTTTTCGTGCACTACAGCAACATCGCCGGCTCTGGCTTCCGTAACCTGGAAGAGAACCAGCGCGTCGAGTTCGACATCACGCAGGGCCCCAAGGGCCCGCAGGCCGAGAACGTCCAGGGCCTCTAAGCCTTAGACCTTCACAGCCATATCGGCGGGGGCCGTCCGGGCGACCGGGCGGCCCCCGCTCGTGTGCGTCGTTGCCGAGTCTTGAGGGTCCAATCCGGCGATCTTGGTTAGCATGCCGGATATGACCTCGACCCCGGAGTTGCGCACCGACCGGCTCATCATCCGCGACTGGGACCTCTCCGACGCCCCTGCGGCCCTCTCGGTGTACGGCGCCGAAGAGGTCGCCCGCTGGCTGACCCCCGAGATGCGCACGGTCAACGACGTCGAGGCGATGCGGTCGGTCCTGCACGCCTGGGTCGAGGCCCAGCCCAACCTGGTCCCGCCCGCAGGCCGGTGGGCCATCGTCCGCCGCGAGGACGGCCTCCTGGTGGGCGGCCTGTCGCTGCGGCAGCTGCCGCCCTATGAGGAGGACTTCGAGCTGAGCTGGCAGCTGCGCCCCGATGCCTGGGGCAACGGCTACGCCACCGAGGCGGGTCGCCGGATCAGCGCGTGGGCCTTCGACCAGGGCATCGAGGAGCTGTTCGCCGTGGCGCGGCCGAAGAACACCCGCGCCATCGCCACCGCCCGCCGCATCGGCATGGAGTGGGTCGGCGAGACCGAGAAGTACTACGACAACCGGCTCCAGGTCTTCCGCATCCGCCCCGCCGAACTCGGCCGCGCCGCCCCCTGACCCCCCGGCGGCGGCGCTCAGAACGTGAAGGCCACGCCCGCGGTCTCCCAGACCCGCTGTGCGGGGCCGCGGGGTCGGTCGGCGGGCGGCTCGCCGGGCGTGCGCCAGGTGGCGCAGTCGACGGGCCGCGGTGGCCCGCCCCCAGCGCCGAGGTCCGGATCCACCAGGTCCAGGCCGGTGAAGGCCGCCCCGGCCTCCTCGGGGGTGCGGACCCGGCCCCAGGCGGTCCCCAGGGAGAGCACCTTCTCGGTCAGCCACGTCCGTGTGGCGGGGTCGTCGGAGACCATGTGCGAGTAGATGAGCGCCGACCCGGGCGCCAGCCGCTCGAGGAGCCGCCGCAGCAGGCCGAAGGGGTCGTGGGCGTCGGGGACGCACTGCAACAGCGACACCAGCATCAGGCACACCGGGCGGTCGAGGTCGATGAGCTGGGTGGCGGCGACCCGTGACACGAGGCGGTCGGTGTCGCGGATGTCGGCGAGCACGAACGCGGTTCCGGGGTTGTCGGCGAGGATCGCCCGGCCGTGGGCGAGGACGATCGGGTCGTTGTCGACGTAGACGGTCCGCGCTCCGGGGCGCACCCGGCGCGCCACCTGGTGGGTGTTCTCGTTGGTCGGCAGCCCCGCGCCGAGGTCGAGGAACTGGTCCAGGCCCTGGGCCGCGACGGTCTCGACGGCGCGGGTCAGGAACGCGCGGCTGTCGTAGCTGAACCGGAACATCTCGGGGACACGTTCGAGCATCGCGTCGACCGCGGCCCGGTCGACCTCGAAGTTGTCCTTGCCCTTGAGGATGTAGTCGTACATCCGGGCGACACTGGGGACGCTCAGGTCGATGTCGGGGGGAAAGCGGCCGGGGGGCTCGCGGTCTGCCATGGGAAACGCCCACCTTGCGCGGCATCGAAGATCGTGCGGATGCTGCGCATCCTAGCCAGCCGAGTCCGGTTCGATAGGTGATTTCTCAATAAAGTCTGCCGGAATCGATCCCATGGGGCCACCGGCCGGACCGCCGCCACTCAGCCGCTCGTACAGCGGCGCGAGGTCGCCGACCAGACCCGCGGAACCCTCCGGCGGGTCCACCGCCCACACCACCGGCTCCGGACGCGTCGCCGGAACGGACCGGGGCGGCGCGGAGGACGACCAGAACCCCTCGGGGGTCACCGGCAGGGGCGCGGGCGCGGCGCCCGCGGGCGGCGGGAGGTCGCCGAAGGCGTCGCCGCCCTCGTCCGAGGGGTCCTCCGGTGCGCTGCGGGAGCGGCGGCGCAGCTCCGACAGGAACGCGCCCCGTTCGCGGCCCAGCCACGCCAGGAGCAGGAACGGGTCGTCGTCGAGGGAGTCGGCGAGGACGTAGAGGGCCGCGGCCACGTGTTTGCAGGGGTGCCCCCAGTCGGGGCAGGAGCAGGTGAGGACGGTGTCGCCGAGCCCGGCCGGGAACAGCCGCAGGCCCAGGACCTCGAAGACGCGCTCGACCTCGGGCGGCAGTTCTCCGGCGAGCAGGTGGGCGCGGAACAGCGGCTGGCCGGCGAGTGCGGCGGTGACGGTGGCCCACTGGTCGTCGTCGAGGACGGGCACGATGAGGCTGACCCGGTAGGGGCGGGCACGCGACCCCTGGACCCGGGCGGTGACCTCGCCGGCGCGGACGGTGAGGGACTGCACCGCCCCCTGGCCGGCGTAGCCGCGGCCGCGCTGGAGCCGCCCCGCCTCGGTGCCGGATTCCAGCGCCTCGATGAACCGGCGCGACCACCAGGTGCGGCCCCCGCGGGGGCCCTCCGGTGCGGCGCTCACCGGGTGACCGCCTCGGGGGCCAGGCGGATGACGTCGCGCAGGTCCTCGGTGGACAGTTCGGTCAGCCAGTCCTCGCCGGTGCCCACGACGCTTTCGGCGAGGGCCTTCTTGCGCTGGATCATGTCGTCCACCCGTTCCTCCAGGGTGCCCACGCAGATGAGTTTGCGGACCTGGACGTCGCGCCGCTGGCCGATGCGGAAGGCGCGGTCGGTGGCCTGGTCCTCCACGGCCGGGTTCCACCACCGGTCGAAGTGGACGACGTGGTTGGCGGCGGTGAGGTTGAGCCCGGTGCCGGCGGCCTTGAGGGAGAGCAGGAACACGGCGGGTTCGGCGGACTCCTGGAAGCGGCGCATCATCTCCTCGCGCCGGGCGCGCGGCGTGCCGCCGTGCAGCCACAGCACCTCGCGGTCCAGCCGCGCCGCCAGGTAGGGGGCGATCCGGTCGCCCAGGGCGGTGTACTGGGTGAAGCAGAGGGCCTTGTCGCCTTCTGCCATGGCCTCCTCCAGCAGCACCTCGACCCGGTCGAGCTTGCCCGAGCGCCCGGCCAGGGGGGAGCCGTCGGCGAGGAACTGGGCGGGGTGGTTGCAGATCTGCTTGAGCCGGGCCATGGTCGCCAGCACCAGCCCCTTGCGCTGGATGCCGTCGGCGTCGTCGATGCGCTCGGTCATGTCGTCGACGGTGGCCTTGTAGAGGCTCGCCTGCTCGGGGGTGAGCGTGCACCAGGTGCGGATCTCGTGCTTTTCGGGCAGGTCGCCGATGATCGAGCGGTCGGTCTTGAGGCGGCGCAGGATGAAGGGGCCTGTGAGGCGCTTGAGCAGGGCCGTGCCGTCGTCGCCGCCGGCGGGCCCCTGATCGTCCCCGCTGCGCCCCTGGACCGATCGCTCGACGCGGTCGGCGACGGCGGCGCGGAAGGCGGCCTGGGAGCCCAGCAGGCCGGGGTTGGCGAACTCCATGATCGACCAGAGTTCGCCGAGGTTGTTCTCCACCGGGGTGCCGGTGAGGGCGATGCGCGAGCCGGCGGGCAGCTCGCGCACGGCCTGCGCCTGGCGGGTTCCGCTGTTCTTGACGGCCTGGGCCTCGTCGCAGACGACCCGGTGCCAGGGCAGCGCCGCCAGTTCCGCACGATCGCGCAGCACCACGCCGTAGGTGGTGATGAGCAGGTCGCTGCCGCCGGCGGCGCGGGCGAGGTCGTTGCCGCGCAGGCGCTGGGGGCCGTGGTGGACGTGCACGCGCAGGTCCGGGGCGAAGCGGGCGGCCTCGCGCTGCCAGTTGCCGACCAGGGAGACCGGGCAGACCATCAGGGTGGGGCCGGGGGAGGGGCCGGCCCCGCGCTCGTCGGTGAGCAGGGCGAGCAGCTGCACGGTCTTGCCCAGCCCCATGTCGTCGGCGAGGATCGCGCCGAGACCCAGTCCGCCGAGGAAGCGCAGCCAGGCCGCCCCCCGTTCCTGGTAGGGGCGCAGCGCCCCGCTGAAGTCCTGCGGGGTGGCCATGGGGGCGACCCGGTGCTCGGTGTCGCCGTTGAGCAGGGCGCCCAGCGGGCCGTCGGCGTCGATGGCGGTGACGGGCAACGCCCCGGCGTCGGGGGCCATGACCATGCGCAGGGCCTCCTCGCGGCGCATGGCGCCCCGGCCGCGGCGGCGCAGGAAGTCCAGGGCGCCCCGCAGGTGGGCGGGGTCGACCTCGACCCAGCGCCCGCGCAGCCGCACCAGCGGCTGTTTGAGGCGGGCGAGCTCGGTGAGTTCGTCGAGGTCGACCGGGGTATCGCCGAGGACGGCGTCGAGGGAGAAGTCCACGAGGTCGCCGGGGGAGATGCCGCCGCCGGTGGCGGCGGGGCGTTCGCGGGCGGTGAGCCGCAGCCCCAGGGCCGGCCGGCCCGACCACTCCGGCAGGACGACGGCGAACCCGGCGGCGTCGAGCCGGGGTGCGATGTCGCGGATGAAGACGTGGGCGCCGCCGGTGCCCATGGTCAGGCCGGAGGGGGCCAGCTCGCGCAGCGCGCCGCGCACGGCGGGGTAGTGGCGGGCGGCGCGGGTGAGGTCGGCGAGCATGGCGGATTCGACGTCGTCGGGCAGCCAGGCGCCGCCGTGGCCCAGCCAGAGGTCGGCCAGGGGGAGCTGGAGGCTGGGGTCGGTGCTCGACTGCACCCAGAACTCCACGCGCCAGGTCTCGGCGCCGGCGTGGGGTCCGGGGGCGGTGTCGCGCTCGGGCTCGATGAGGCGGAACAGGAGCCGGGCCCGGGTGCGGGGGCGTTCGGCGTCATGGTGCCAGGCGCGCAGCCGGGCGGCCAGGGGGGCGGCCTCGCCGGCGGCGTCGGCCGCGAGCGCGGGGCCGGCGGCGGTGAGGGCCGCGGCGAGCGGGGACCGGCCGCGGGAAGGGGCCACGAGCCGGGTGCGGGCGACGGCGTCGAGGAGGTCGTTGAGGGCGTGGGCGGCGAGGGCCTGCGGCGGGTCGCGGTCGGGGTCGGTGTGGGCGCGCGCGACAGGGGGCAGGGCGGCGGCGAGTTCGGCGGCGTGGGCGGCGTCGGCGCCGGTGAGGACGGGGCGCCAGAGCGCGCGGGGCGGGTGCCCGACCAGGCGGGGGATCAGCCGGCCGGTCGAGGCGAGGTGGCCGGCGAAGTCGAGCACGGCGGTGAGGTGGCGCAGGCCCGGGCCGGTGGCGGTGTCGCCGGCGGGGGTGCTGCGCAGGGCGGTCAGGAGCGCAGGGGCGTGTGCGGCGGGGAACGCGAGCGCGGGCACGCGCCAGGGGTGCAGGGCGGGCGCGCGGACATCGGGGGCGCCGGGCACGGGGCCCAGGGCGGGGGAGGGGAGGGGGTGGGTGGGCGAGCCGGGCAGGAGGAGGTCGAAGGTGATCGCGCGGGCCTTGGCGAGCGGGGCGCCGTGGTCGGGGTGGGCGCCGCCGATGGGCCCGGTCAGGGTGTCGCGCAGGAGGGCTTCGGGTGCGGCATAGGGGTGGGGGTGGGGCCTCGCCCGCGAGGCGGTGCGGGCGGGCGCGGTGGAGTCCTCCGCCCACACCAGCAGCTCCCCGCCCGCGGGCGAGGTCCGCCAGGCTCCATGGACGACGAGCAACCCGCGCCCCCTCCGGCGTCGTGGACGTCCCCGGCGGAGGCCTCCCCGGGGGCGGACGGGGGCGCGGCGGCTCGGCCGGTACACGATCCGGCGCCCCGCCGGCCCTGCGGCTCCTCCGGCGTTCCGGCCCCCTCCGGAGGTGAGGCTAGCCCATTCACACAGGCGAGATCGCGTGTGCCGCCGCCCGGGGCGCGTGGGGGCGCGCCGGCACTGTGCTCCCGGCGCTCCGGCGAGCCCCAAAGCGCCCCTGGGGCGATGCGGTCGGCGGGAGCGGCCGGCACCGCCTGCCGGAGAACACCCGCTCCCCAGGGCGGGCACCGGCCGCGCTCACAGGATGAGGAACACGAAGACGACGCACGTGGCGATGGTGACCACCCAGCTGTGGGAGGTCAGCCAGTCCCGGACGGCGGGCATGGCGTCTCTCGCGCGGCGGCCCGCGGCCAGGAACGTGAGCACGGGCAGGGCCGCTATCAGCACGGTCGCGGCGATGAACCCGAGCGCGGCCGCGAATTCCTCGGCGCCGTGGGCCAGGTGCGCTCCCACCGTCAGCATGACGATGACGTCCGAGGGCATCGCGAGGATCACCAGCAGCCCGGCCGCGAGCGCATGTGCGGGCCCCGCCTCCATGAGCCCCGTGAGCCATCCGGGCGGCTTGGCCGTCTCGCGGTGAAGGAAGGCCCTGATCGCGGCGATGACGAGCAGTGCCACCAGCGCGAACTGGATCAGGCTGCCCACCGAGCCGGCCTTGGCGGGACTGCCCAAGGGCACCGCGGTGCCGAAGAGCCCGAAGAGGCCCAGGGCGATGGCCACCCCGGCGCTCGTGGCGACGGCCACGCCCGCCAGGAACGCCAGGGACACGCGCACCGCCCGCCTGGTCGTGACCAGGACGAGGGCGGCGATGATCTGCGGCCCCGCCATCATGGTGATCGCCAGCGGAAGGATCTTGACGTCCATACCCTCTCCCCACCGAGATTCTCCGGTGTGCCCCGGGCCGGCAGGAGGAGAGGGACGCTGTGCCGGACGACCCGCTGCTGCACCTGGTGCATGTGGTCCACCCTGATCTTCCAGGTCATCGTCGGCGGCTTCCGTAACGACACGCTCGGGGGCCGGACCCAGGCAGGGCGGGGCGCCGGTGACGGCCGGCGCCCCGCCCTGCGAGGTCATCCGCCGCGGCGGGGGCCGGGGCGGCCTGTGTCCAGGAGGTGGGTGGCCAGGGTGATCCACTGGCCGGGGGAGACGAAGGCGACCACCGTGGTGCGGCCGACCCCGGCGGCGGCCAGGGCGGCGTCGACCCGGTGGGTGGCGTGTGCCGTGCGCAGGGAGGCGCGCAGGGAGCCGCCCGTGCCGGTGAAGCCGAGGTCGACGAGGCGCCGGTAGCCGCCGCGCAGGTGGGCCGGGAGCAGCGGGCGCCGTCGCCGGTGCAGCAGCAGGACGGCGGAGTCGACGCGGGGGACCGGGTGGAAGCGCTCGCGTGGGATCCGCCGCCCCATCTCCCAGGAGAAGTCGGGCCAGGTGCGGACGGTGAGCCGGCTCCAGCGGCCGTAGCCGCCGGTCCGCTTGCGGGCGTATTCGAGCTGGGTGACCAGGGTGGCCGAGGTCAGGCCGCGGGCGGTCAGGCACCAGTCGACGATGTCGGCGGTGATGGAGTAGGGGATGTTGCCGACGGCGGCGAAGGGCCCGTTGGGCGGTGTCGCGGTGCGGATGTCGGCGAGGGCGACGCTGACCCCGTGCGCGCCGAAGCGGCGGGAGAGGCCCGCGGCGAGGACGGGGTCGATCTCGTAGGCGATGACCCTGCGGCAGGCGGGGGCGAGGAACCGGGTGATCATGCCCTCGCCCGCGCCGATCTCGACCACCAGGTCGCCGGGGCCGACCCCGGAGGTGCGCACCAGCGCGCGGGCCAGGCCGGTGTCGGTGAGGAAGTTCTGCGAAAGGGCGCGGCGCCGGCCGCCGCCGCTGCGGCGGGGGCCGTCCGCGGTGCGGCGCGCAGGGGCGCCGGTGCGGGGCGGGGCGGGCTGGGTGCGGTCGCGTCGGGCGGATCCCATGGCACTGTCCGTTCCTGCCGCCTTGGGGCGGCGGACGGGGACGGGCGGCGCGGTGGCCGCGCTGCGGCCATGGGCATGCGAAAGGTGTCCGGGCCGCCCGTCCGATGTTCGGTGGACATGGCTGGACCCCGGACCGGGGTGGGCCGCCGCACGGGGCGGTGGTGGCGAGGGCGCCGGATACGCGTCGGGACCCCTGCGGGCGGTGGGCGCGCAGGCGGTCGGGCGGCACGGTGGTGCCGCGGGCGGCGGCCGGTGATCGGGTGATCAGGCCGCGACGCGGGTCAGTGGCGGGCTCGGGCCGGCCGGTCCAGGGCATCGGCCCGGTGGCGCGGACGGCGGACGAGCGCCGCCCCCCACCGGGTCGCGTCCCGGCGGTCGGTCAGAGCACAGATGGCGCACATGGTGGGCAACGTACCCGACGGCGGCGGGCGTGCGCCACGGGTTTTCCCCGGGGCCGCACAGCGGCATGCGGCCGGGCCGCCGGGCCGACGGATGCGCGGGCTTTCCGCGATGAACGGCTACGCCCCAAGGGATTTCGATAAAGTGTTCTTGGGACGCGATTTCTGTTGAATTCCGAACGTTCCCCTGCGGTCGGAATTCACCGATCCGTCCGAATGGGCGGAGATCATCACGGTCGGTGTTCCCCATGGCCGGCGCCTCCTCCCTTGCCTCTTTCCGCCCCTCTGCGTCGCACGCGGCGTGCGACAAGAAATAACGAGGTACCTGTGGAACTTCACGATGAGCCGTCGATTCCGGGCGGCGTCGCCCGCTTCTACGACACGCTCGGACCGCTGTTGAGCCGTGCATGGGACGACAATTTCCATTTCGGTTACTGGGACGACCCCGATGACCCGCGGACGGTCGAGAGCGCCACCGACCGGTTCACCGATGTGCTCATCCGGCGGCTCGGTGTGGCCGCCGGGCACCGTGTGCTCGATGTCGGGTGCGGGATCGGCAAGCCGGCGCTGCGGGTGGCCCGGGCGACCGGCGCCGCCGTGCTGGGGATTTCGGTCAACGAACGGCAGGTGGCGGACGCCAACCGGCGGGCGCGGGCCGAAGGGCTGGCCCACGCGGTGTCCTTCGAGTGCGCAGACGCCATGCGCATGCCCTATGACGACGCCTCCTTCGACGCGGTCCTGGCGTTCGAGTCGATCCTGCACATGGACCGGGGCATCGCCTTGCGTGAGATGGCACGCGTGCTGCGGCGCGGGGGGCGGCTGGTCCTCACCGATGTGCTGGTGCCCGAGGACGTGGAGGGCACGGCGCTGCGCCGGTCGGCGGAGGTGCTCAACGGGGGAGGGGCCACGCTCGCCGACTACCGGCGGCTCACCCGCGCGGCCGGGCTCGACGTGGTCGAGCTGGTGGACGCCTCGGAGCACACCAAGCCGACCGTGCCCCGCATGGCGGAGCGCTTCCGGCGAAGCGGGCTGCGGGCGGATACGGACACGCCTTCCGGCCGCATCGTCGCCGTCACCAACGAGTTGCCCGAGGTGGGCTGCCTCATCCTGGTCGCCCGGCACGCCACCCGGCCGCGCTGAACGCTCCCTGTAGAGCCTCTACAAAAATCTACAAAGTACAGGTGTCGGCTGTGTTTTTTCTACACAGCAAACACACACGAAAAACAGAAAATGGAGCGGCTACGCCGCCCTCACTACTACGCCCGCACCCCGGACATGGCGCTCCAGAGGCCGGGGGGAGCAGGTGAGGGCGGAGCCGTCTCGACGGGCCCGGGCCGTCAGGGGGCGACTCCGCCCTCCGTGGCGGCGGCGACCGCGTCGCCGAGCAGCACCGCGGCGGCATCGGCCGCCGCCATCAGCGTCGCGGGTTCGCTGTCGAGCCCCGACAGGATGGTGTCGACGCCGCGCACGCCGGCGGAGTCCAGCAGCCGCTTCTCGTTGGTCACCCAGGTGCCGCGCGCGGCCATCACGGCGTGCGCGGCCTGGGCAGCGGCGACCGCGATCGCGCCGACGGTGTCGGCCAGGTGCCCGCGCTGGGCGTGGGCGGTGCGGGCGTAGTCGAGCGTGAGCCGGGCCTCGCCCCACCACCGGTCCGGGGCGGCGGTGCGCAGTGCGCCGGGATAGCGGGGCCGCGGCAGCTCGCCGTGCAGGACCTCGTTGACCGCGAGCTCGGCGACCACGATGTAGGTCGGGACGCCGGCCAGGTGGAAGGCGAGGCGTTCGACGTCGAAGCGCCCCCGCTGTGCCTCGGCGAGGCGGAACTCGACGTCGTCGAGGTCGCGGTAGTGGACGTCGACCCGGCGGCCGTCGACCTGGAGCCAGGCTCCGCCGTTGAACACGCCGCCGCCCCACTCGCCGATCCCGAAGACCTCCCCTTCCCAGCCCAGGTGGCGGAGCTGGCCGGGGTCGAACCGGTGCCGGTAGTAAACAGCGAAGTCGAAGTCGCTGTCCGCGGTGTGTGTGCCGGTGGCGCGGGATCCGCCCAGCGCCACTGCGTGAACCCCTTTGAGGCGGGCGAGGGTATCGGTCACGTGGGCGGTGAACGCCTGGTCGTCGAGCCGCATGGTGGAACGGTAGCGGAGGGGATCGGCCGTATGCTGTGCGGCGTGCTGCGAGAGATAACGGCGACCCGGTATGTGCTGCCGCTGCGCGAGGGCGGGTCGCTTCCGGGTCTGGTCGAGGCGGACGACCTCGGCATGTACGTGGTGAAGTTCATCGGTGCGGGGCAGGGGCGCAAGACCCTGATCGCCGAGGTGATCTCGGGGGAGCTGGGGCGCAGGCTCGGGCTGCCGGTGCCGGAGCTGGCGCTGGTGGGCTTCGACGCGGCGATCGCCCGGGGCGAGCCGGACCCGGAGGTGCAGGAGCTGCTGAAGGCCAGCGGCGGGCTGAACCTGGGCATGGACTACCTGCCGGGGGCGCTGGCGTTCGACCCGCTCGTCTACGAGGTCGACGCCGAGCTCGCGGGGCGGATCGTGTGGTTCGACGCGTTCGTGGGCAACGTGGACCGGACCTGGCGCAACCCGAACATGCTGGTGTGGCACGGGCGGCCGTACCTGATCGACCACGGGGCCACGCTGATCTTCCACCACAACTGGGCCGGCGCGGCGTCGGCCGCGGTGCGGCGCTACGACGCCTCGGAGCACGTGCTCGTGGGGGCGCGGCCGGATGTGGCGGGGGCGGATTCGGAGTTCGCGGTGCTGGTGACCGAGGAGCTGTTGTGGGAGGTCGTGGGGCTGGTGCCGGATGCGTGGCTGCTGGATGAGCCGGGGTTCGCATCGGCCGGTGAGGTGCGCGAGGCCTACGTGGGGCATCTGCTGGCGCGGGTCGCCGAGCGCGGGTGGCTGCCGGAGGTGCCGCGGTGAAGCGCGATGTGTTCGAGTATGCGCTGGTGCGCGTGGTGCCGCGGCTGGAGCGCGGGGAGCAGGTGAACGCGGGGGTGATCGTGTACTGCAAGGCGCGGTCGTTCCTGGCGGCGCGGTGTGCGCTGGACGAGGCGCGGCTGCGGGCGCTGGACGCGTCGGTGGACGTGGCGGGTGTGGAGCTGGCGCTGGAGGCGGTGGAGCGGGTGTGCCGCGGGGGGCCGGGTGCGGGCGCCGCCGGCGGTGAGGATGCGGGGCGGCGGTTCCGCTGGCTGACGGCCCCCCGGAGCACGATCGTGCAGCCGGGCCCCATTCACACGGGGCTGACGGCGGACCCGGAGGGCGATCTGGAGCGGCTGGCGGCGTCGCTGGTGGGGTGAGCCGGGTGCTTTGCGGCTCACCGTGGCTTCGGGAGAACTAGGCCTTGAGTTCGTGGGGCGTGTCGCCGTGCTGCTGGGCATGTAGCAGTTCGAAGGCGCGTTCCTCGTAGCGGATGCGGGCCGCGGAGAAGTCGTACGGCATCTTGCCGACGGCCTTCGCCGCGCTCATCGTCGTCTCGCTCTGGTCCTCGTCCGCGGTCTCGTCGTACTGCTCGAAGAGGTCGTCGCGCTCTTCTTCTAGTTCGGCGTTCTCGCTGGCGGAGAGCAACGCGGTCTCGTGTGCGCACCGCCGGCGGGCGAGGGCGTCCACGCGGGGGTCGTCGGGGGAGACACTGTCGTCCAGGGCCGCCTCGGCCTCCGCCAGGCGGTCGTCCTCGGCCCGTAGGTCGGGCCGGATGGCCAGGACGATGAACCGCTCGGCTTGGACGGCGGCGCCGAGCGGGCCGAAGATGCGCTCGGTGACCAGGAGGGTATCGAGGTCGGCAGGGCGCAGGGCCTCGGGCGGCACGTGGCGCAGCAGTCGACCGGTGACCAACGGGGAGAGCAGGCCAAGGGGGCTGCCGGACTCGCGCAGGTGGCGTACGGCGCTGCGCTGGCGTTCGATGGCGGCTGCCTTGGCGGTGAGGGATTCCTCCAGCCGGGCGAGCGACTGCTCGATGTCGGTGGCGCCCGCGAAGGTGGTGCGGATGTCGTCCAGGGGGATACCGGCGTCGGCCATTTTGCGGATCCACAGGAGGCGGATCATGTCGTCGTAGCCGTAGCGGCGGCGGTTGTCGGCGCCCCGCTGCGGTTCGGCGAGCAGCCCGATGGCGTGGTAGTGGCGGATGGCCCGGGGAGTGGTCCCGGTGAATGCGGCGGCGTCGCCGATCTTGACCCGGCGGGGAATTGCAGGCAGGTGCATGAAGGAAGCCTCTCAGCGTCGTGCTCACCGCTCACTGCACCACATGTCGCTACGTCATGTGCAAACCCCGCCGGCGTCGAGCTCGCGGTCGGCGGTCCCGGCGGGGGAGGCGCGCATCAGTGGACGGTGAAGCCGCCGTCGACGGGGAGGGCGGTTCCGGTGACGAAGCTGGATCCGGGGCTGCACAGCCATAGGACGGCCGCTGCGACCTCGTCGGCTCTCCCGAGCCGGCCGATGGGCTGTTCCTTGATGATCTCGGCCATGGCCTCGGCCTGGTCGGCGAGCATGTCGGCGACCATCGGGGTGTCGATGACGCCGGGGCACACGGCGTTGATGCGGACGCCCCGGGGTGCGTATTCGACCGCGGCGCTGCGGGTCAGGCCGATGACGCCGTGCTTGGAGGCGTGGTAGGCCGCGCGCTCGGGCAGCCCGACGAGCCCGCCCAGGGATGAGCAGTTGACGATGGCGCCGCTGCCCTGTTCGCGCATCTGTCGGAGTTCGTGCTTCATCGCGGCCCAGACGCCGCGCAGGTTGACGGCGTTGACCCGGTCGAAGGAGTCGGCCGTCTCGTCGGCGGCGCCGGTGGGCGGCGCCTGGATGCCGGCGTTGTTGAACGCCATGTCCAGACGGCCGTACTCGGTCACGGCGCGCCGTACGGCGGCTTGCACTTGCTGTTCGTCGGTGACGTTGCAGACGACGCCGATCGCCTGCTGGCCGCGGCCGGTGATCTCCTCGGCTGCGTTGTGGACGGCGTCGTGGTCGAGGTCGGCCAGGACCACGGCGGCGCCGGAGTCGGCGAAGCCGCGGGCGGCGGCCAGGCCCATGCCGGAGGCGGCACCGGTGACCAGGGCCACCTGCCCGGAGAAGTCGTAGGTGGGATTCACTTGCTGGTGCTCCTTCGGTGCGGTCTGCTCCGCCCTGCGATTACCCTGTGCGTTGATTTCCATGCGTTCCGTGCTGCCCGTGCGGCAGGCCCTTCGCGCGGCCGCAGACGGTTCCCGGACCCGTCCGGGGTGGCCGTCCGCGTGCCGCCGATATCGAGGAAACAGCAGTTCGCGTGCGTGTGCCAGGTACTGTCAGGGACCCCCGGTCGCCGGTGGGCGAGCCGGGTCGAGGTCGCTGAGCGGGGCGGCTGGGCCGGGGACGAGCACTTCGCCGCGTGCTGGGCTCCCGGTGATCGGTGCCGTCGTCGCCGCCGGGTCTGGTGGCGACGGCATTTGTGGTTGTGGGCCTGGCCGGGGGGTGCGGGTGGTGCGGGGGCGCCGGCGGGGGTGCGGCGGGGTGGGTGGGGTGGATCCGGGGCGGTTGGCCACGGGTTCGGGGTTTTGTCGCTGGTGGGGGGTTGGGTAATGGAGGTCACGTTCGGGAGGTCGGCGTTGGCGGATGTAGTGGTGGGGGGGTGGGTGTTGGCATTGGTCGGTGGCCGGGTGCAGCCGTCCCCCCTGACGCCGTAGTGGATGGGAGTCTTCGCATGTCTTTGTCCCCTTCGTCCTCCTCTGTGGGGGCGGCGGCCGCTTCGGCGGTGCCGCGGTCGCGCCGTTCGATGGCGCTGTTGGTGCTCGTGCTGGGGATGCTGACGGCGACGGGGCCGTTGGCGACCGATCTGTATCTGCCGGCGCTGCCGGCGATCGCGGAGGACCTGGGGTCCTCGCAGGCGCGGATCCAGCTGACGCTGACGGCGATCATGCTGGGGATGGCGCTGGGGCAGCTGGTGATCGGGCCGATGAGCGATGCGTGGGGGCGGCGGGTTCCGCTGCTGGTGGGGACGGCGCTGTTCACGGTGGCGTCGTTTCTGTGTGTGCTGGTGCCCTCGGCGGGGGCGTTCGTTGCGCTGCGGTTCGTGCAGGGGATGGCCGGTGCGGCGGGGACGGTGATCTCGCGGGCGGTGGTGCGTGACCTGTTCGAGGGGGACGACGCGGCGCGGTTCTTCTCGCGGCTGATGCTGGTGATGGGGCTGGCGCCGTTGCTGGGGCCGGTTCTGGGCGGGCAGCTGCTGCTGTTGGGGCCGTGGCGGCTGCTGTTCGCGGCGCTGGGCCTGGTGTCGCTGGCGAGCCTGGTGGTGGTGTTCTTCTGGCTGCCGGAGAGCCTGCCGCGGGAGCAGCGGGGGCCGGTGAACCCGGCGGGGCTGGTGGCAACGGTGGGGCGGCTGGTGCGCGATGTGCGGTTCGCGGGCCCGACGCTGGTGCTGGGGCTGAGCTTCGGCTGCATGTTCACCTACATCTCCGCGTTCTCGTTCGTATCGCAGAACGAGTTCGGGGCCAGCGCGCAGCAGTTCAGCATGGTGTTCGCGGTGACCACGGTGGGGATCATGGCGGGCAACCAGGTCAACGGGTTCCTGATCGGCCGGGTGGAGACGGTGCGCCGGCTGGGGGCGGGCCTGGCGGGCATGGTGGCGGCGGTGCTGACGCTGGGGGTGCTGGCCCTGGCGGGTGTGGGCGGCCCGGGTGCGCTGGTGGCGGTGGCGGCGGTGTTCTTCGTGATGATGTTCAGCGTGGGGTTCGTGTTCCCCAACGCGACGTCGCTGGCGATCTCCTCGCAGCCGGCGTCGGTGGCGGGGACGGCGTCGGCGCTGATGGGGTCGTTGCAGTTCGCGCTGGGCGGCGGGTTGGCGTCGCTGGCGGGGATGACGGCGTCGGGTGAGGCGAGCCTGGCGAGTATGGCGGTGGTGATGGTGGCGACGGGCGGGGTGGCCGCGGCGGTGTTCGTGGTGGTGGCGCGGAGGTCGGTGCGTCCTGCCGTGTGAGGTCGGATGATCGTGTGATGTGGCCCGGGCGGGCGGTGGGCCCGGGCCTTTTTTCGTGGGTGGGGTGCGCGGGCATGCGGTCACGCTGGGTGATTTTGGGGTGTGTGCGGTGGGTGAGGAAGGCGCGCAGAACGGCGGTTCCTGTTCAGGTGGGCGGTTTTGCGTCGTTTTCCGGTGTTGTGCGGGTTGCCGCCGGGTGAGGAGACCGTGCACAGTAGGGCACGTCCGTTTTGACGTGCGGGATATCGGTGTGGAGGCGAGCGCTGGGATGGGACAGTCTCGGTCGGCCCCGGGGGCAGCGGCCCGGGAACTCACGGGGTTGGGTGAGCTCGCTTACCGTAGTGCCGGCGCGGACGCGCGCGCCCACGTCTTCGCGATCAGGGACACGGAGGGTGACTGGCACCGGGTGGCCGCCGGGGAGTTCCTCACCCAGATGGGCGCGGTGGCCAAAGGCCTGATCGGCGTGGGCGTGGGCGCCGGCGACCGTGTGGTGCTGGTGTGCGCCAACCGCTATGAGTGGGCGCTGATCGCGTTCGCGGTGTGGGCGGTGCGCGCGGTGCTGGTTCCGGTGCCGGCGGTGTGTTCGCCTGAGCGGCTGCGCCACATCCTGCGCGACTGCGGCCCGGCTGCGGTGGTGCTGGAGGACGGCCGCCACGCGCCGGTGGTGGAGGGGCTCGCCTATGAGCTGACCGATCTGGCGCGCGTCTTCCGGCTGGACCGGGAGGGGCTGGAGGCGATCGCGCGCCCGGGCGCCTACATGGATTCCTCGGCGGTGCGCTTCCGGCGCGAGGAGGCGCGCCGCGACGACCCGGCGTCGATCGTGTACCCGGTGACGGGGCTGGTGCGGCCGCGGGGCGCGGTGCTGACGCACGGCAACTACCTGTCGGCGGCGGCGGGTCTGGTGGAGCGGCTGGCGCCGGGCCTGCCCGGGCGCGACCCGGGGCAGGAGAGCGCGCTGCTGCGGCTGCCGCTGGCGGGCGTGGCCGGGCACGGCGCCCTGGTGGCGTGCGTGCTGGGGGGCATCCGCGTGGGGGTGGGCGCGCCCGGGGCGGGGTGGGAGGCCGATCTGCGCGCGTTCCGGCCCACCGTGCTGGTGAGCGGCGCCGAGCTGCTGGACCAGGTGTATGCGCGGGTGACCGAGGGCACGGGCGACAGCGGCGATGAGGACCTGACGGCGTTTCGGGCGGCGACGGATCTGGCCGTGGAGTTCGACGGGACCGAGCGCAAGAGTGCGTGGAAGCGCGTGTCGCGGGCGATGTACGAGTGGATGTACGGGCGGATCCGCGAGGCGTTGGGCGGGCGGGTCCGGCTGGTGGTGTGTGTGGGGGGCGGGCTGGGCGAGCGGCTGGACCGGTTCTACTCGGGGATCGGCATCGCGGTGTTCCAGGCGTTCGGGACGGTGGAGAGCGCCGGGGCGTTCACCGCGAACGCGCCGGGGGAGCGGCGTGCGGGCACGGCCGGGCGGCCGCTGCCCGGGGTGGAGATGCGGCTGGCGCGCGACGGCGAGGTGCATCTGCGCGGCCCGGGGGTGTTCGCGGGGTACTGGGGGGCGCCCGAGGCAGGGCAGGCGGCGTTTCGCGACGGGTGGCTGGCCACCGGGTTCGCCGGGGAGATGGACAGCGGGGGGTATTTGACGGTGCGGCGGCGGCTGCGGGCGCAGGCGTCGCTGGCGGCGCCGCCGGAGCAGCCCGCGCGGCGCAGGGCCCTTGCCGCGCCGCCGCCGGCGGCGGCCGCTGTGGAGCGTGCCGAGGTGGCGGTGCCGGCGGTGGTGGATCATGTGGCGGTGCTGGAGGAGCGGCTGCGGGCGCATCCGCTGATCAGCCAGGCGATGGTGATCGGGTCGGGGCGGCCCTATGCGAGCGCGCTGGTGACGCTGATCGCCGACCAGCTGGAGTACTGGCGGCTGGTGAACAACCGGCCGCTGTCGTTGTCGCGTGAGGACCTGGCGCAAGACCCGGAGCTGCTGCGGGAGATCCAGGCGGGGGTGCGCGCGGCCAACCGGGCGGTGCCCTCGGTGTGGGCGGTGCGTGCGTTTCACGTGCTGGCCGAGGAGTTCGCGCCGCGCAGCGGGCTGGTGCTGGAGGACGGGCGGCTGCGGCGCGATGCGGTGCTGCGGGCGTTCGCCGAGGAGATCGACGGCCTCTACCGCATGCCGGAGCCGGGGCCGCGGGAGTAGCGGCGGGTGCGGGGCTCCGGTCCCGGGCGGGTGGTGGGTGTGGCCGGCGGACGGCGGCGCCGTGCGGATCGCGGCGCAGGCCGGCGCCGTTGTTGAGGGCCGGCCTTTCCCGCGGGTACGCTGTGGTACCCCCCGAACACGGGGTCGGACCCCTCGCACGAGGCCTCTCGTGCCCCGCGGACGGTGGGGAAGTATGACGGCCCGGCACAGTGCCGGGCCTTCGTCATGTCCGCCCTTCGCCGATGGAAGGCCCCCTGTGAGCGCGTACGAGCGGTTCCGTCCCGCGTATCCGCACCGCCTGAGCGTGGACCCCGAGCTGCCCGAGCAGGAGCGCACGCTCCTGGGCTCCGGTGCGCTGCCCCCGGTGGCCTTGGGGCCGCCGGCGAGGATCCTGGCGGTCCTGGGTCCGTTGATGATGTGCCTGGCCGTGATCCTGGGGGTGAGTGGGGCCGACACCGGGCCGACGGCGGCGGTCCTGGCCGCCGCCGTGGGCTCCACCGGCCTGGGCGCCGGGTTCGCCTGGCGCGACCACCGCGCGTCCCCGCGCTCCAGACGCCGCACGCTGCTCCGGGACCGCAGGGACCGCGTGGTCGGCGCCCATGACTTGGACCCCTACGGCGCGAGCCTTTTGGCCCGCGCCCAGCGGGCCACCGACGCGGTCCGCGGCGGCGACCGGGTGCTGCGCGACCGCGCCGACGAGGTGACGGTGATGTACAACGTCGAATGGCAGGTCGCCTCCGCCCTGCGCCAGGGCGCGGCCGCATCCGAGATCGCGCCGGTGGTGGAGCGCATGGAGGCCCAGGCCGGCGGTGTGGTGGAGGCCGCCGAGGACCACCGCCGCGCGCGGCTGGAGTCGGGGCTCGGCTACGCCGTGGGCGAGCTGGAGCGGCTGGAACGCCGCAGCGGGTCCCTGCCCGCCCCCGCTCCCGACTCTCGGAGTGACGAGGACTGAGGCCCCCTTTTCACGAAGCGGCCCGCAAGCGCCCGGGGCCGGTCCGCCCCGGGTGCGGGTGTGTCAGCGGTTGAGGTAGGCCAGGACGGCCAGGACGCGGCGGCTGTCGTCGGTGGAGGGCGGCAGGTCGAGTTTGGTGAAGATGTTGTTGATGTGCTTGCTGACGGCCTTGTCGGTGATGAAGAGGCGGCCGGCGATGGCGTAGTTGGAGCGGCCCTCGGCCATTTCGCCCAGGACTTCGCGTTCGCGCGGGGTGAGGGCGGCCAGGGGGCCGTCGTCGTGCTTGGCCAGGAGCTGGGAGATCACGGCGGGGTCCATGGCGGTGCCCCCGGCGGCCACGCGGCGCACGGCGTCGATGAACTGGCCGATGTCGAAGACGCGGTCCTTGAGCAGGTAGCCCACGGCGCCGCCGTCGTCGGAGAGCAGTTCGCGGGCGTAGAGCTGCTCGACGTGCTGGGAGAGCACGAGGATGGGCAGGCCGGGGATCTTGCGGCGGGCCTCGATGGCGGCCTGGAGGCCTTCGTCGGTGAAGGTGGGCGGCAGGCGGACGTCGACGACGGCGACGTCGGGGCGGTGCTCGATGAGGGCCTTGAGGAGGTCGGGGCCGCTTTCGACGGCGGCGACGACGTCGCATTCGTGGGCCTGTAGCAGCCGGATCAGTCCGTCGCGGAGGAGGGCGAGGTCTTCGGCGATGACAACACGCACGGTAGCTCCATGGTGACGATGGTCGGCCCGCCTGCCGGGCTGACGAGGTTCATCGTGCCATCGAATGCGGCCAGGCGGCGCCGGATGCCTTGCAGGCCGGTGCCGCCCTGGAGGTCGGCGCCGCCGCCTCCGTTGTCGCCGACGATGATGACCATGCGGCCGCGGCCGTGGTTGATGCGGACCCAGGCGCGGTCGGCGCCGGAGTGCTTGGCGGCGTTGGTGAGGAGTTCGACGACGGCGAAGTAGGCGGCGGATTCCACGGGGTCGGCGGGGCGGCCGGGCAGGTCGATGTCGACGGTGATGGGCAGGTGCTGGGCGACGGCCAGGGCGCGCACGGCGCCGTCGAGGCCGCGTTCCACGAGGACGGGCGGGTGGATGCCGCGGACGAGGTCGCGCAGTTCGGTGAGGGCGTGGCGGGTGGTCTCGCGGGCTTCGGCGAGGAGTTTGCGGGCGTTGGCGGGGTCGTCGTTGAGCATCTCCTCGGCCATGCCCAGGCTCATGCCCAGGGCGACGAGGCGGGCCTGGGCGCCGTCGTGGAGGTCGCGTTCGATGCGGCGGACCTCGGAGGCCTGGGCGTCGATGGTCTCGGCGCGGGAGGTGGCCAGGTGGGCGACGCGGGCGGTGAGGCGGGCCTTTTCGGTGGGGGCCAGCAGCCAGCGGTTGAGGTGGGCGTAGGCGGTGACGGCCAGGGGGGTCAGCAGGCGGAAGGCGACCAGGAGGGCGAGGGCGATGAGGAGGGGGTACCAGCTGTCGTGGAAGCTCCAGGTCCAGTTGAACAGGGCGGAGACGGCGCTGAGGGCGCTGAGGAAGACCAGGCCGGCGGGGACGGCGGCGATGGTGATGCCGGCGGTGGTGTTGACGGCGAGCCAGGCGAGGTCGCGCCAGGTGGCGGAGTCGGTGATGGTGGCGCGGATCTGGGGGGCCAGGCCGGTGTCGGGCAGGGGCCGGTAGGGGGTGGGGATGGGGCCGTCGTCGAGGAAGCGGCCGAGCAGGTGGCGGTTGGTGTCGGCGTGGGCGCGGATGAGGCGGGTGATGGTGACCAGGAGGGGCAGGCCGACCCAGATGGCGGAGAGGGCGCCGGCGATGAGGAAGAGGGCGAGCAGGACGGTTCCGGCGACGGCGTGGGCGACGAGCAGGAGCGACCAGGCGAGCAGGTGCAGCAGGCCGGGCCGGGGGGCGTCGTCGGGTGGTGCCATGGGCGGGGTCCTTCCGGGCGGGGCCGCCGCGCCGGCGGGGGTGCGGTGGTGGGTGTCGGTGTTCATTGTCGTGGGGCGGCGGGCGGGTGGCAGGGGTGCCAGGTCCCCAATCGGGGCGGGCGGGGGCGGGGTCGGCTGGATCCTACCGGGCGGGCCCGGTGGCGGTTTCGTGGCCGGCTGCGGGCCCGGTGGTGCGGGATCCGGGGCCGATGAGCAGGGGTGGGCGGCGGTCGCCGGGCCGGCTCCCTGCGCGCGGAGGGTGTCGGGCCGGCGGCGGGGCGTGGCGTAGCGGGCGCTCCGGCAGGCCGGCGGGGAGGGTGCGGGCGCGCCGCCTCACATTGGGGGCGGCTGTTTCGTCGGGGGGATGGGGCGCCGGGTCCTCCGGCCGCCGCCACCGCCGAGCTCGAGAAGGGCGGGCCTTCCCATGGCCGCTTCCACGACGACCCGGCAGGGGCTCCTCACGTTCCTGCGTGTCGCGATCATCCTGCAAACGCTCCTGGTCTTCGTCCAGGCGGTCAGCGCCGGGCTGGTGCTGGCCACGCCCTACGGAGAGCCGCTGCACAGCATCGGGGCGCGGGTGGTCTTCGCCGCGGCGATGCTGCACGTGGTCGCGGCGGTCGTGGTGTGGCGGCCGGGCGGGGGCTCGTTCGCGACGGTCCTGTATGCGGCCGGGTTCCTGGTCCTGATGTCGGCGCAGGTCGTGGTGGGCATCATGCACGTGATGGCCCTGCACGTCCCGTTGGGCGTCGTGTTGTTCGCCATGAGTGTCCTGCGGCTGGCGTGGATCGGGTCCGGTCGCCGGCCCCGGGCGGCCGGTGCGGCCTGACGGTGGCGGCCTTCCGCGGCGCACCGCCTGGGGGTGGGGCGTGTGGTGGCGCGTGGTCCGGCCCCCGCCACCGGTGGTGGCGGGGGCCGGACGGGTGGCCGGGCGTCGGCGTGGGCCGGCGGGGTCAGGGCCAGCGCATGTCGGTGGCGTTGGGCAGTGAACTGACCTTGGTCTCGGAGTGGTTGTTGAGTTCGGTGTAGAGCTGGTTCCAGGCGTCCTTGGGGGAGTTGTCGGTGGTGGAGCAGCCGCCGCGCTGTTTGCAGGCGGCCTCTTGGGACATGGCGCCGGCGAAGCGGACCGGCCCGGAGCCCTTGGTGGCGCCCCAGGAGCTGATGGCCGACCACTGGCGGGCCTGGATGCCGTCGGTGCGGTAGATCTGCGGGATGGCCTGGATGGTGGAGGCGGCGCCGGTGGCCACGTAGTGCAGGTCGGAGAGTTTCCACCCGTTGTTGCAGCTGGTCGAGGTGGAGCCGTGGGTGGGGCAGCCGTCGGCGGAGTTGGCGGCATAGAGCGTGCGGTCGCTGGCCTGGGTGAAGGCGTCGACCCAGCCGCGCGCCCAGGAGGGGTTCGACCATGCGGGTTCGGCGTCGATGGCGGCGGTGATGGTGACGGCGCCGGTGTCGTCGGTGGCGTTGACGACGGATGCCCAGGCGCGGCCGGCGGCGGCGCCGTCGAGGCCGCCGTCGGACTTGTTGTTGACGCCCATGGCGAGGTCGGCGGTGGCGCCGCCGGTGCGGCATTCGTTGAAGCCCTCGGCCCAGGCGGTGGCGGCGTCGGAGGCGGTGGAGGCGGCGACGCGGGCGCTGGAGGAGCCGGAGTTG
The DNA here is from genome assembly GCF_042650565.1 of Nocardiopsis sediminis. Lineage (NCBI taxonomy): Bacteria > Bacillati > Actinomycetota > Actinomycetes > Streptosporangiales > Nocardiopsidaceae > Nocardiopsis > Nocardiopsis sediminis. The sequence goes on along the minus strand of NZ_JBHSBH010000001.1, from coordinate 8,147 downwards.
GTTCCGGGCTGGCGGAGTTTGTCGCCCTTCTCCTGGGTGCCGAAGAACAGGACGCGGACGCCGTCGCGTCCGGTGCGGCCTTCGGCGCACCCGGCGTCGCGGGCGGCGGTGCGGTCGGCGTTGCCGCCGCTGAGCGGGGTGTAGCGGCTGACGGTGTGCTCGGGGTAGGACGCCGCGGCGGCGGGTGCGGCGGCGGTCGTGGTGCCCAGGGCGAGGACGGCCAGGGCGGTGGTGATGCGGTGGGTCGCGGTGCGGTGGCTGCTGTTCATGGGTGCCTCCGGCGTGTGCGGCGGACGGGGGACGTTGTCCCATTCAGCCGGATCGGCGGTAGTTCGAGCACGCACCGTGAGCGTTGGGTGATTCTGTGTCAATCCAGGGCGAATGTGCAGGTGACGGGCGTATGGGGCCGTGGCGCGGGCGTTCCGCGGGGCCGATGCCCGGCGATCGTGCGCCCGGGACCGGGAGCCGGGGCGATCGGCGGGCCGGCGACCTGGCGACCTGGCGGCCCGGTGGGCGCCGGCGGCGCGCTCGGCCCTGATCCGGCGCGCCGCCCCGGCCCACCCGCGGGCCCACCACCTCTCACGTCGCGCCGGCGGCGAAGAGCAGGGCGGCGGTGACCCAGGCAGCGGTGGCCGCGCCCAGCAGGGTGCCCAGCCCTGCCCGCAGGCAGCGGCTCTCGGCGCCGGAGCGCCCGGCGGGGGAGATGCCGAATACCGGGCCGCGTCGGCCTCCCAGAAGACGGGCGGCGACCATGCGGCCGGTGGCCGCGTGCAGGTGGCCGGTGACGGTCACCGGCTGGCCCGGCTCCACCAGCCATTCGGCGACGCCCACGGCCTCCAGGCCCGAGGGCGCATGCGCCAGCGGCAGCATCCACGGGAAGCGCGCGGCCACGCGGTGGGCGGCCCAGGGCAGCAGGTGCGGTGCGGCGGCGCCGGCCAGCGACTCGGCGGTGCGCGAGCCGACGAGGCGGGGGTGGGGGCGCAGCCCGGCGGGGTGGACGCGGATGCTGCCGGTGGCGCCGGTGAGCCGGAAGGTGGCGGCCGAGGCGGCGGAGCGACGGGTGAGCAGGGTGGCCGCGCGGGGGCCGGGTACCAGGGAGGTCTCCAGCGCCCACCACACGCAGGGGCGCCGGGTGAGGGGGGAGCGCAGCGGGCCGGCGGTGTCGGGTGCGGCGCGGCCGGTGATCACGGCGGTCCCCTGGCCGGCGCCGGCCAGGGCGGCGTCCACCGTCAGGTGGGGCAGCGCTTCAAGGGTGCGGATGCGGGGCAGCAGCGCCAAGCCGATGGTGAGCAGGGTGCAGCCGCCGACGAGGAGGGATGCGATGACGGCGTCCATGGCAGTCTCCGCCTGTGCGGGGTTGGCAACTGCGGGTGAGACGCCCAGGGCGGTGGGCGGGTTCAGGCCGGTACCGGCGCGCAACCCAAGGGTGGCGCGCCCGCCGCTTCGACCGTCGGGACGGGCGTCGGCGCAGGTCAACCCGGGGGGCGAAGGGTGGGAATCGGTGGCGTAGGGGCGGGGTGACCGCTTGTGGTCGGGTGAGCGTGCGCGGCCGGCCGGATGGGCGGTGACCTGGGCGGACGGGGTGCGCCGGAGGCCGATCCGCCCTCCGGCGTAGCGGAGGCGCTTGTCCGGTTCCGGTCGCCGCTGCGACGCCGTCGGCGCGGCGAGGTCGTGAACCCCGGCGGCACGTCGGCGGCGGAACGCCCGGCCACCTCACCCGTCGCCGCGATGGGCGGACACCGGCCGCTGCGGCGGCCATCCCCGGCGTGCCCAACACCGTTGGCACGGCCGCCCTCCCACGGCAGGTCCGCCCGAGCACCGTCCGCGGTGCGGCGTCCGGAACGGGCGGGGAGAGGCACGTCACATCGACTCCTGTCACATCGGCCGGGGCCGTTGCGTCAAGGAGGTGTCAGCATCGACAACGGCAAGGAGCCCACCATGGACGCTCGACTCGACCTCACCAACCCCGTCGCGGGCAAGGCCATGAAGCACTTCATCGCGGCGCACCAGGCGGTCGCCGGATCGGGCCTGCCGACCGCGACGGGGCACCTGGTGACGCTGCGCGCCAGCCAGATCAACGGCTGCGGCTTCTGTACCGACATGCACACCAAGGACGCCCTGCACGACGGGGAGGACCCGCAGCGCCTGCACATGGTCGCGGCCTGGCGGGAGGCGAAGGTGTTCACCGAGGCCGAGCGCGCCGCCCTGGAGCTGACCGAGCAGGGCACCCGCATCGCCGATGCGGCCGGCGGCGTCACCGACGAGGCGTGGGCGAACGCCGCCAAGCACTACGACGAGGACCAGCTCGCCGGCCTGGTGGCGCTCATCGCCATCATCAACGCGTTCAACCGGGTCAGCGTCATCGTCCAGCAGCCCGCCGGCGACTACCAGCCCGGCCAGTTCGCCTGACGGCGCCCCGCCCGGGGCCGCGCGGGGACACGAGACACCGGCGGCCCCGGAGGTGTCGGGGCCCTCCGGTCCCCTATCCGGGACGGACGACCGCGTAGAGCAGCAGGTCGCGTCGTCGGCCGCCGATCACCCGGTGACCGCGCAGGAGGCCTTCGCAGGTGTAGCCGGCCCGTTGTGCGACCCGGATCGAGCCCGCGTTCCACGGCTCGATGTACAGCTCGATTCGCAAGAGCCCCGGCAGCGTCCACCCGAAACCGGTGAGCGCCGTGAGCGCGTCGGTGGCGAGCCCGCGGCCCCGGGCCGACGGAACGAGCGCGTAGCCCGCGGTGGCACGGCCGTTGCCGAGGCCGCCGAGCCAGAGCCCGCAGTGCCCCACCGCCTCACCGGTCGCCCTCGCCACGATCGTCAGGGAGAAGCCCGCGCCTTCGGCGTGACGCCCCTGCTGCCGACGCACCCACGCCACGGCCTCCTCGCCACTGGCGTTGAGGGGAAGCGAGCCAGTCTCGGGCACATACGGGTCCGTCGACAGCTCCCGCGCCATATCCGCGTCCTCCACACGCACCTGGCGCAGGAGCACGCCGCCGTGTGCCGGCGGCGTGAGCGGCCAGGGCGGAAGCGACAGGGGGACCACGTCCTCATGGTGCACGCCGGCGGCCTCCTGCGGCGACACGGGGCGGGGTCTCAGGCGGCGGGTACCTGCGGGGGTGACTGGGGGTACGGAAACGCCTGATGGCCGTGGCGCAGTCGACTGCGCCACGGCCATCAGGATGGGTAGGTGTGCGGACCGGTGCGGCGGTCGCCTCACGGCGGTGGCACAACGCGGCTCCGAAGTCCGCCGGCGCGCCCGCTACAGCGGGGCGCAGGCGCGGTATTCCACGAAGGCAGTTGTATGGAGCCCGGGGACACGTTCCGCACCGGCCCGCACACAGTGTAACCGGGGGGCCCGGTGCGATATTCCAGGCCGGGCCGCCTTTTCCCGCGCCGGCCGGGTCGCCCCTCGGGGCACGCCCGCCACAGCGGGCTACGCCCTGCGCGCAGCGCCGCCGGGGTTTCGGATCGACCGGATCACCCCCGCGGCGCCGCCGGGAGCCCGCCCGCGGGCGGCGCGGCGCAGGGCGCGGTCACCACCGGTGGCCACCGCATCCCGGTGTGGGCGCGCAGACGGATCGCGCGGCCGCCGGGCCGGACGGAGATGGGGCATACCGCCTGGCACGACGCGGTATCCGGGCCGGAAAACAGCGTCCCAATCGGGGGACTCGCGCCCACCGGTTTCCCGTGCCACGCCGCCACCTGTGATGATTCCCTATGTGTGGCGTGAACTGATCGGTGAACTGTACCCCGGAGCGGAGCTGCCCGGCCCGGCCGACGAGGCGATGATCGCCGGGATCGAAAAGGCCTTGGCGCTGCCGCTGCCCTTCGAGCTGGCGTCGTTGCTGCGCGAGGCCAACGGGGTCACCAACGAGTACGGCGACGCGGTCGTGTGGCCGGCCGAGCGGCTCGTCGAGGACAACCTCGCCATGCGCTCCGAACCCGACTACCTGGAGCTCTACGCCCCCTTCGACGAGATGATCTTCTTCGGCGACAGCGACATGGGGCCGCAGTTCGCCTACGTGCACACCGACTACGGGCCCGGGATCGTGGTGTGGGACCACGAGAGCGACCGGCGCCGCCTCACCGTGGTGTCGATGCGCGACTACCTCGTCCGCTGCTTCACCCAGGGCAACGACTGGCACCGCTGAGGCGCCGCGCGGCCCATCGCAGCGCTGCCGCGGCGTGGGCGGCCAGCCCGGCCGCTCCCAGGACGCCCCAGAAGGCCCACTGCCGCCACTCGGTGGTGCCCTCGGGGTGGACGCGGCCCCGGTTGAGGAGGAACACGGCGTCCTGCGGCGGCGGGTCGCCGGTGCCGGCGGTCACGCCGCTCAGCCGGACCCGGCCGTCGTCGGAGGTGAAGGTGCCCCGCCAGTGGCAGGCCTGCCCCCCGCGGGTGCCCGTGCACTCCCGGGCGGTGGGGGTGAACGTGCCCGCCGTCCCCTGGCCGCGCGAGGCCGCGAAGGCGGGCGGGCCTTCGCTGACGCCCAGCCCGAACGCGATGCAGCAGGGCAGGAAGGTCACCGCGAGTAACGCGAGCACCAGGCCGGCCCTGCGCAGGGCGGTGGCCATCGGCGTCCCCTCATGGCAGGCGGTGCGGCGGTCGCATCCGATGCTACGCGTGCGTGCCGCGGCGCCGTGCGCGGGGCACCGCACGATATTGGATCGATCGATTCAAAACGTGTTAGCGTGTGCGGCATGGCACGACCCAAGGCCTTCGACGAGGACCGGGCGCTGGACGCCGCGATGCGCGCGTTCTGGGCGACCGGTTACGAGGCCACCTCGACCCAGGACCTGTGCGCGGCCACCGGCCTGCGGCGCAGCAGCATCTACAACACCTTCACCAGTAAGCGCGACCTCTACGAGGCCGCTCTGGACCGCTACATGGCGGACAAGACCGCCGGGCTGGTCGCCCTGCTGGAGGAGGACCGGCCGCTGCGCGACAAGGTGCGCGACATGATGTGGCGCGTCGTCGACCCCGGTCCCGGCGACCCCGTCGGCTGCCTGGTGGTCACCTCCACCGTCGAGCTGGCGCCGCAAGACCCCGGCATCGCCGCGCGCCTGCGCCGCGACCAGGACCGGCGGCTGGAGGCGCTGCGCGCCGCCATCGACGCCGGCCGGCGCTCGGGGGAGGTCGACCGCGGCCGCGACCCCGCCGCCCTGGCCCACTTCGTCGTCGCCGCCATCAGCGGCATGCAGGTCGCCGCCTATGGCGGCGCCGACCGCGCCACGCTCGAGGCGATCGCCCGGACCGCGCTGACCGCCCTCTGAGCCCCGGCTCCCCGGCGGGCGCACCCGCGTCCGCCCGCCTTCGCCTGCCCCCGTTTTGAACCGATCAATCCAAAATTGGAGTCACTGTGCCCCGTGCCGTCTACATCCTGGGCCTGGCGATCTTCGCCCAGGGCACGTCCGAGCTGATGCTGGCCGGGCTGCTCCCCGAGATCGCCACCGACCTGGGGGTGTCCATCCCCGACGCGGGGCTGCTGATCTCCGGCTTCGCCGTCGGCATGCTCGTGGGCGCGCCGGTGCTGGCCGTGGCCACCCTGCGCCTGCCCCGCCGCACCACCCTGCTCGCCCTGCTGGCCGTCTTCGCCGCCACGCACGCCATCGGCGCCCTGGCCCCTGGCTACGGGCTCCTCATGGCCACCCGGGTCGTCGGCGCCTTCGCCTACGCCGGGTTCTGGGCGGTGGCAGCGGTCACCGCCATCGGGCTGGTCGCCCCCACCGCCCGCGGCAAGGCCATGGCCGTCGTCACCGGCGGGCTGACCGTGGCCACCATCATCGGCCTGCCCGCCGGCACCGTCATCGGCCAGCACTTCGGATGGCGCACGGTGTTCTGGGCCCTGGCGGCGCTGGCCGTGCTGGCGATGGCCGGCATCCGCGCCACCATCCCCGCCGGCGGCGCCGACGGCCCGGCCCCGCGCCTGAGCCAGGAGCTGCGCACCATGGCGCGGCCGCGGCTGTGGCTGGCCTACGCCACCACCGCCCTGGCCACCGGTGGGCTGCTGGCCACCTTCGCCTACCTCGCCCCGCTGCTGACCGGCACCTCCGGGCTCGCGCCCGCCTACGTCCCGGCGGTCCTGGCCCTCTATGGCGCCGGGGCGCTCATCGGCATCACCATCGGCGGGCGCAGCGCGGACGCCCGCCCGTTCGCGACCCTGGCGGTGAGCATCGCCGGCGCCGTCCTCATCTCGGCCGCGCTGGCGCTGTGGGCCCAGGTCCCTGTGGCGGCCGTCGTGCTGGCCGCGCTGCTGGGCGCCTTCGGGTTCGGCGCCAACCCGGCGCTCAACACCCGGGTGTTCGCGCTGGCCGAAGGCGCGCCGACCCTGGCCGCCGCCGTCAACATCTCCGCCTTCAACGTCGGGATCACCGCCGGGCCGTGGCTGGGCGGGCTGGCGATCGACGCCGGTGCGGGCTACCCGTCGGTCTCCTGGGTGGGCGCCGCGCTGGCCCTGGCCGCGCTCGGCGTCGTGGCGTGGTCGGCGGCGCTGAACCGGGCCCGCGCCACCACCCCGGCCGGCGCCTGCGCTCCGGCCGCCCCGGCCGCCTGACCCGGCTCCTGGGGGGAGCCGGGACCGGCGCCCCCCAGGGGGACGACGGTGGTGATCATAGCGCTCGCCCTGATCGGGTGGGGCCCAAATGCCGATTCCGGCCATGCACCTATCGCCGACGACTCGCGTGACCTGCGGGTTTGCCCGCATGCTTGCGCAAGATCACCGAGCGCGTTCGCCCGTGCGCACGTGCACGCGGATTCACGTGTGCACGTCGCGTCACTTGGATCTATGATTTCCCCGCTTTTCATGAATTCGGGCATTACGCCCCTTCGTCTTGAATCGGGGATGACCATGGCGATCTCACGCCGCTCCGCCTTACGCACCTCCCTCCTCAGCAGCACCGGGCTGCTGCTGGCCGGCGGGGGCATCACCGCCGCCTCCGCCTCCGCCGCACCCGTCATGGCCCCCGCCCTGGCCACCGACCCCGACACCGCCCTGACCCTGCTGAGGGAGGGCAACCGGCGCTGGCGCACCTACCACCAGGTCCACCCCAACGAGGACGCCGAGCGCCGCGCCGAGGCCGTCGACGGCCAGAGCCCCTTCGCGCTCGTCCTGGGCTGCGCCGACTCCCGGGTCGCCCCCGAACTCGTCTTCGACCGCGGTGTGGGCGACCTCTTCGACACCCGCTCCGCCGGCCAGGTCCTCGACGAATCGGTCCTGGGCAGCATCGCCTACGGCGTCGAACACCTGCACATCCCGCTGATCGTGGTCCTGGGCCACGCCGCCTGCGGCGCCGTCACCGCCGCGGTGGAGGCCCACCGCAGCGGCGACGTGCCCGCAGGCCACATCGGCTACCTCGTCCAGCAGCTGCTGCCCGTCGTGGAGGCCACCCCCGACAGCGGGGACGACTTCATCGACGACTGCATCTCGGCCAACGCCCTGGACATCGCCGACACGCTGCGCTCCGACCCTGAGCTGGCCGGCCACGTCGACAGCGGTGAGCTGCGCGTCGTCGCCGCCCGCTACGAGCTCGACGGCTCCACGGTCACCTTCCTGGACTGACCGCCGCCGCGGCGCCACGGCCGCTGGCCCGTCCCGCCCCGAACGGGCCCGCGGCCGTGGGGACCCCTGCGGGGGTCCGGCCGCCGCACCCGGCCCGCCGGCATCGGTCCCCGGCGGGCCGGAAACCCGTACAGAATCGAATGACCTGCGATTTCGTCAGCTTGACCCGGTCTCTTGGACGACCGGGCTTGGAGGTAGTGCCCGGATGGCTGCCGGGTGGACTCCTCCGTCCAGTCACCCCTTTATGGGGTGGCAGGGACGCGTGACTCACGCCCCGCGTTCCACACGCTCTCGCCCCGTTGGGCGATGTTGCGGGAAGCGTTCCGGTCCGCGTGCGCAACGACGCCACAGCCCCGGCAGATGAACAGGCCCTGGTCCACACGGTTCCGCGCATCCGTGTGGCCGCACTCGGCGCACATCTGCGACGTGTACGCGGGGTCGACGAACACGAGCGGGACACCCGCCCGTCTGGCCTTGTAGACGATGAAGTCTCCCAGCTGGGCGAAGGCCCAGGAGTGGAGCGCGACCCGCTGGGGCTTGCGGAGTCGGGTAGCCGGGATGCATTGCTGCATCCCGGCCCCCTCAGAACCGTGC